>JBASFQ010000013.1:0-78860 GCA_049653105.1 Alphaproteobacteria bacterium | reverse complement strand
AGCTTATCATCGCGGGCGGGTCTGCCTATCCGCGTGTGATCGACTTCGCGGCGTTCCGTCAGATCGCCGATGAAGTTGGGGCGCTGTTCATGGTTGATATGGCGCATTTCGCCGGACTGGTTGCGGGCGGGGTTTATCCCAACCCGTTGATGTATGCGCATGTCGTCACCACGACGACGCATAAAACCTTGCGTGGGCCGCGCGGCGGCATGGTGCTGTCGACCGACCCGGAGCTGGGCAAAAAGATCAATTCCGCCGTGTTCCCCGGTTTGCAGGGCGGGCCGCTGATGCATGTCATCGCCGCCAAAGCCGTGATGCTGGGCGAAGTGTTGCAACCGGCCTTTAAGGAATATGCCAAGAATGTCGTGGCCAACGCGCAAGCGATGGGAGCGGCTTTGATCAGCCATGGGCTCGATCTGGTTTCCGGGGGCACGGACAGCCATTTGCTGCTCGTTGATCTGCGGCGCAAGAATATCAACGGCAAGAGCAGCACCACGTCGCTGGAACATGCCGGAATGACTTGCAACAAGAACGGCATTCCGTTTGATCCTTTGCCGCCTGCCACCACATCGGGTATCCGGGTGGGCAGTCCCGCCGGAACCGCGCGCGGTTTCGGTTTGGAGGAGTTCACCAAGATCGGCAACCTGATTGCCGAAGTGCTGGACGGGCTCGCGGTCAATCCTTCCGACAATAGCGCGGTGGAAAAGGAAGTTCTGGCTCAAGTGCGGGAGCTGTGCCGCGCCTATCCGATTTATCAAGGCATGTAAGGTTCCATGCATTGCCCATTCTGCGGATTTGAAGATACTCAGGTTAAGGACAGCCGTCCGACCGATGATGGTTCGGCCATCCGGCGGCGGCGTTTCTGCGTCAACTGCGGCGCGCGGTTTACGACATTTGAACGGGTGCAGTTGCGCGAATTGACCGTCGTCAAGAGCAACGGCACGAAGGAGCCTTTTGAGCGCGACAAGCTGATCCGCTCGATGAAGATTGCGCTCCGCAAGCGTCCGGTCGATGAAGAACGGCTGGATCGCGTGGTCAACAGCGTGGTGCGGCAATTGGAGTCTTTGGGAGAAAGCGAAGTGCCGACCAAGAAAATCGGCGCGTTCGTGATGGAAACGCTGCTGGCGCTCGATCATGTGGCCTATGTGCGTTATGCCTCGGTGTATCGTGATTTTCGCTCGCCGGGCGATTTTAATGAGTTTGTTGATACCTTGCGGATCGAGAAGGTGTGAGGGGGGATTAGGTTTTTTCCGCGCATCCGCGCGTAAAGGACTGGATACCGGCCTGCGCCGGTATGACGATTTATGTTTGTGCAATACGGGATTCAGGAATCGTACTATGTTCACCGGGATTATCACCGATCTTGGCACGGTTCTGGAAGTTACGCCGGGCGTTGAGCTGGGGGTGACCATCGGAACGCGGTTGCCGCTGACGGATATGGCGGTGGGAGCTTCCGTGGCGTGTAACGGGGTCTGTTTGACCGCCGTGGCGGTCGGAGCGGATCGGTTCGAGGCGCTGGTGTCGGCGGAGACTTTGTCCAAGACCACGCTGGGCGGTTGGCGGGTTGGAACGCCGGTCAATCTGGAGCGGCCTTTGCGGGCGGGGGACGAACTGGGCGGGCATCTTGTGTCCGGCCACGTTGACGGCATTGCCGCTCTTGTCGATAGGGTTCCGGACGGGGGGTCGTTGCGGCTCACGGTCAGGCCGCCGCCGGAGCTTTTGCCGTTGATCGCGCCCAAAGGCTCGGTGGCGCTGGATGGGGTATCGCTGACCGTCAATGCCGTGGTAGAAGGCTTTTTTACCGTCAACATCATACCGCACACGCAAACATGGACCAATCTCGGCAAACTGCCCGTCGGCGCACAGATGAATCTCGAAGGGGACATGCTGGCGCGTTATCTGGCGCGGCTGCTGGATCAGCGTCGGAGCTGAGCGCGGACTTGCGCCCGTATATTGCTTCGGCCGAAGACATTGTCGCCGAGGCGCAGGCCGGGCGGATGTTTGTTCTGGCCGATGATGAGGATCGCGAGAATGAAGGCGATCTGGTCATTCCCGCACAATTCGTGACGCCGGAAGCGGTGAATTTCATGGCCAAATATGGCCGCGGGTTAATTTGCCTGGCGCTTGAGCGGCAGCAAGTGGAGCGTCTGGGGCTGCCGTTGATGGCGCAGCAGAATGCGACGCGGTTCCAAACGGCCTTTACGGTTTCTATCGAGGCGCGGGAAGGGGTCACGACCGGTATTTCCGCCGCCGACCGCGCCCATACGATCCAGATCGCCATCGCGCCCCATGCGGGGCCGCAGAATATCGTCACGCCCGGCCATATATTCCCCCTGCTGGCGCGTGACGGCGGCGTTCTGGCGCGCGCCGGACATACCGAGGCCGCCGTTGATATCGCGCGTCGCGCCGGGTTGATTCCGGCGGGGGTGATTTGTGAAATCATGAATGACGACGGCACCATGGCGCGGTTGCCCGATCTGGTGCGGATGGCGCAGCATCATGGGTTGAAGCTGGGGACGGTTTCGGATCTGATCGCCTGGCGACGCCGTACCGAAACGATTGTCGAGCGCAAGCTGACCACAAGCCTGCACAGCGTGCATGGCGGCGATTTCACGTTGCACGTCTATGTCAACAAGGCCGCCTATGCCGAGCATATTGCCCTGGTCTGCGGCGATCTGACCGCGCCGGAGCCGGTGCTGGTGCGGATGCATGCGCTGAACGTCATTGACGATGTACTGGGCGATCACAGCCACGGGCGCGGCGGGGAACTGCAGGCGGCGATGCGGATGATCGGCAAGGCCGGGCGCGGCGTGATTGTCGTGTTGCGCGAAGCGCAGCCGACCAGCCTGTCCGTACGGTTGGAACAAAGATTGCAGGGCGATGCGCCGGTTTCTGCGGCTTTGCGCGATTATGGGGTTGGGGCGCAGATTTTGCTTGATCTTGGGGTGCGCGATATGATCCTGCTGTCCAATACGGCGAAGACGATTGTGGGGCTGGAGGCTTTTGGGCTTAACATCGTCGCGCAGCAACCGATTCCAACTCTATGATCCGAGAGACTATGCATAATCATTCCGCACCGCCCAAGAAATTCAGCTTCGAGGCCAAGCCGCATCTGCTGGTGGTTGAGGCGCGTTATTACGAAGAAGTTTCGGATCATCTGTTTGCCGGGGTGCAGACGGTGCTTGACCTTAACGGGGCGAGTTATGACCGGCTGGTTGTGCCGGGAACGTTCGAGATTCCCGCCGCGATTACTTACGCCGTCAAGTCGCTGGATTATGATCCGGTGCGGCGGCGTTATGAAGGTTATATCGCGCTTGGGTGCGTGATCCGCGGCGAGACCAGGCATGACGAAATTATCGGCAACGAAAGCGCACGCGGATTGCAGGATCTGGCGACGCGCTATGTTCTTGCCATCGGCAACGGCATTCTGACGGTCAATAATTATGAGCAGGCGGTGGCGCGTGCGCGTGTTGACGGGCAGAATCGCGGCGGGCATGCAGCCGAGGCCTGTTTGCGGATGCTGGAGATCAAGCAACATTACCGGTTGGCTTCCAAGCGGCGCTGGGTTGCCCGGACATGACACAGGTGGAAACAACTTCTGCGCCGTCACAAAGCGGCGCACGCCGCGCCGCGCGGCTGGCCGCCGTGCAGACTTTGTATCAGCAGGAATATGGGCAGGAATTGAAGGTCGGGTTGCATCTTGACGAAGGTCATGCGATGGCCGATCCGGATGTTGTCCTGATGCAGAAGATTATTCAGACGGCGACACAGCGGCGCGACGACATTGATGCTATTCTCGTTAAGTCGCTCGACCCGGCTTGGCCGATCGCGCGGCTGGAACTTGTGCTGCGGGCGATTTTGCGCGCGGGCGCAGGAGAAATTCTGGAAAACCCGCACGTGCCGACGGCGTTCCTGATCACCGATTATGTTGATGTCGCGCATGCTTTCTTTGCCGGGAAAGAACCGGGGCTGGTCAATGCCGTGCTGGATCGGATTGCCAAGCTGGTGCGCGGTTAAGGCGCGCCATTGCGCGAAAAACTGCATTTTCGCCGTGGCCTGACCAGATGATGAACAAGGTATAAACGGCGATTAAGCGGTGAAAACGCAGTAATTCCAGGTGGATATTGCCTGGCGATGCCCTGGGATTGTCCAGGGGTATTAAGCATTCTTTCAACCGCGCGGGCTATAGTACCTGATGGTATGGCACTTCGGGTTGCGTCTATGACAATAAGGTTTTTTCTTAAAATATTAGGGTGTTGCGCGCTTATCATGTGCCTTGCCGCCCCGCCGGCACATGCCGAAAAAAAAGAGGGCGAAGAGCCCAAGAAGGCGAAAGAGAAGAAGCCTGTCACGCATCCGCCCAATGAAGGCGCGCCCAAGGCGCGCGAGACCGACGGCGGCGATAAGGTTTATGTCAGCATCGGGCCGATCATCTTGCCGGTGGTCACCGATGATGGGCCGCAGCAGATTATCACCATGATTGTTTCCTTGCAGGTCGAGGATATCGAAGGATCGGACAAGGTGCGGCAACAACTGCCCCGGCTGGTCGATGCTTATATGCGCGCTTTGTATGGGCGTCTTGACCGCAACACGATGCATCATGGCCGCATCGTCAATATCGATTTCATCAAGCGCATGGTCGGGCGCGCGACCGACGAAATTCTCGGCAAGGGAATTGTCGAGGATGTTTTGATCCAGGCCATTGCCCAGCGGCCAGTCTAGACCCGCCTTTCAAACGTACATCGTCGTTATTTTCCATCCTGCCGCGTCTTTGGGCTGGGGAAAATGAGAGGCGCGCAGGGAAACGCCCTGTAACCCATTAAAATATATGAAAAATTAAGCACCTGTTCGCGCAAAGTCATGTGACGCTTTAGGTTTTGTGCAGAGCGTCTTGCGTTCAGAGGGCTTTTTCGGCATTCTTCGGCCTCTCTTACGGAGTTCCCGGCGGCTGTCGGGTGCGCGCCGTGGTATAACCTCATCAGGTCCGGAGAATGTTTCATGCAAAGCACTGAGATGGTGATTGTTTTTGGTTGCGGGGTGTTGGCGCTGCTTTATGGCTTTGTTGTCGCCAAACAGATTCTTTCCGCCGATGCCGGGAATGCCCGGATGCGCGAGATCGCCGCAGCGATCCAGGAAGGCGCGCAGGCTTATCTGAGCCGCCAATATATGACCATTGGTGTTGTCGGTGTGGTGATCTGCGCCATTCTCGCCGCATTTCTAGGGCTACATGTCGCCGGAGGTTTTATTGTCGGCGCGGTGTTGTCGGGTCTTGCCGGTTTTATCGGCATGAATGTTTCGGTGCGCGCCAATGTGCGAACAGCAGCGGCGGCGCAGCGTGGTCTGGCGGCGGCGTTGGATATTTCCTTTAAGTCGGGCGCGGTCACCGGGTTGCTTGTGGTCGGGCTTGGTTTGCTGGGCGTGGCCGGTTATTACGAAGTTTTGCTGGCATGGAAGGGTGATGAAATCCGCGCCGTGATCGAAGCGCTCGTCGGGTTGAGCTTTGGCGCATCGCTGATTTCCATTTTCGCGCGCCTTGGCGGCGGCATTTTCACCAAGGGTGCGGATGTCGGGGCTGATCTGGTCGGCAAGGTCGAAGCCGGGATCCCGGAAGATGATCCGCGCAATCCCGCTGTGATTGCGGACAATGTCGGTGACAATGTTGGCGACTGCGCCGGGATGGCGGCAGATTTGTTCGAGACCTATGCGGTGACGATTGTTGCCACCATGTTGCTGGCCGCGATGTTCTTCACCGGCGCCATGCAGCAAGCCATGATGGTCTATCCGTTGTTGATCGGTGCCGTGTGCATCGTGACCTCGATCATCGGCACGTTCTTTGTGCGGCTGGGTGGGGGCAAGAATATCATGGGTGCGTTGTATAAGGGGCTGATCGCGACCGGTGTTTTTTCGGCGGCGGCCATTTTCGGCGTCACGCAGTATTTTGTCGGGATGGATACTACCATTGGCGAAGTGGCCGGTCAGACAATTACGGGTTGCGATCTGGTGGCTTGCGCCATGATCGGCTTGGTGGTCACGGCCTTGATGGTCTGGATCACTGAATATTACACCTCGACGGCGTTCAAGCCCGTGCGGAGCGTGGCGGCGGCGTCCGTCAACGGCCACGGCACGAATGTCATTCAAGGGTTGGCGGTTTCGATGGAATCGACGGCCATGCCGGTCGTGGTCATCAGCCTGGGGATCGTGACCTCCTTCATGACCGCAGGGCTGTTCGGGATCAGCATTGCGGCGACAACCATGCTGGCGCTGGCCGGGATGATCGTTGCGCTCGACGCCTATGGTCCCGTGACGGACAATGCGGGCGGTATTGCCGAAATGTCCGACATGCCGAAGGATATTCGCGTGACCACCGATGCGCTGGATGCCGTTGGCAACACCACCAAGGCGGTGACGAAGGGCTATGCCATCGCATCGGCCGGGTTGGCGTCATTGGTGCTGTTCGCGGCTTACATTCAGGATCTGAAGCACTATTTCCCGAATGTGGACGTGCAGTTCGATTTGCAAAATCCATTCGTGGTTGTCGGCCTGTTCATCGGGGGCGCTTTGCCCTATCTGTTCGGCGCGATGGGCATGACGGCGGTCGGACGTGCCGCCGGTACGGTGGTGCAGGAAGTGCGGCGACAGTTCCGTGAAATTCCCGGCATCATGCAGGGGACAGCCAAGCCGCAATATGGCGTGGCGGTTGACATGCTGACCAAGGCGGCGATCAAGGAAATGATCGTTCCGTCCATGCTGCCGGTTGTGTCGCCGATTGTGCTGTTCGTTGTGGTCTGGCAGTGCGTCAGTCTGCCGCAGGCCTTTACCGCTTTGGGGGCGATGTTGCTGGGGACGATTGTCACCGGGCTGTTCGTTGCCATTTCGATGACTTCTGGGGGCGGTGCCTGGGACAATGCCAAGAAGTATATCGAAGAAGGCAATCATGGCGGCAAAGGTTCCGACGCGCACAAGGCCGCCGTCACGGGGGATACTGTCGGCGATCCGTACAAGGATACCGCGGGTCCTGCTGTTAACCCGATGATCAAGATTATCAATATTGTCGCCATTTTGCTGCTGGCCATTCTTGCCAGCATGAATGTCGGCGCGTAAGCGATCTTGACGATCTGAAGAAAAAAGCCCCGCCGGAGCATTCCGGCGGGGTTTTGATTTTTGGCGCGACGGGGTAGAATACACTTATGACCAATCCAACTGCGGCCATTCTGATCATCGGCAATGAAATTCTGTCCGGGCGTACTCAGGACGCGAATATAAACGCTATCGCCGTCCGGTTGCTGCCGCTGGGCATCCGGCTGGCGGAGGTGCGCGTTGTGCCGGATATCGAGGCGGAAATTGTCGCCGCCGTCAATGCGCTGCGGGCGCGTTATGACTATCTGTTCACCACCGGCGGTATTGGCCCGACTCATGATGATATTACGGCGACGTCGGTGGCGGCGGCGTTCGGGAAGCCCGTGATCGTCGATCCGGTCGCGCGGGAAAGGTTGCTGGCCTATTATGGGACAGAGAAAATCAACACGGCGCGCCTGCGGATGGCGCGTGTGCCCGAAGGGGCAACGCTTATTACCAATCCGATCAGCGCCGCGCCGGGGTTCCAGATCGCGAATGTCTATGTCATGGCCGGTGTGCCGGAAGTGATGAGAGCTATGCTGGACGAGGTGGCGGCACGATTGCGGACGGGGCCGGCTTTCCTGAGCCGCACGGTGCAATGTGTGGTGGCCGAAAGCCTGATCGCGGATGAGCTGGCGGATCTGGCCGCCGCCTATGACGATTGCGATATCGGGTCTTATCCCTGGTTCCGGCAAGGAAAATACGGGGTAGCTCTGGTTGCACGGGGAACGGATCCAGCCAGGCTGGATCTGATTGCGGAAAGAATCCTTGCCATCGTGCGGGTCTTTGATGCCGAGGCGCAACGCATCAATGATTAAGCGTCATTTGCCGAGTTCGATGTGGTCTTGCGGCGCGCGGGGGGATTCGTCTTCCTGTGCGGACTCCATCGTAGGGGGAAGCGTGGCGCTGACGGTTCCAAAAGGCCCGAAATTTTTGTAAATCAGCGCCAGCGCCAGGAATATTCCCAGCCAGAGGGCAACATTACGGAGGATGCGTCCGTGATTCATCGCGATGACGCTGGGCATGATGATGGCGGCCAGCGTGACGGAAAACAGTAATCCCAGCCATAGGTTCAATTGATCCATGCGATGCCGCTCCCGATGTTACTGCCGATGTCGTTTCCGATGTCGTGGGGGGAAGATTAACAAATCCGCCTCTGGCCGGGAAGAGTGTTCTGTGCCAGATTATGCCGGTTTGTGCGAAGGAGGATCAGGCAATGGATAACTGGTTTGACATGATCGTCGGCATAATGGTCGGCGGATATTTCGTTGCGCTGGGGCTCGGCTTCAAGGTGCGTCCGGAGGCGTTGCGCGGCAAGAAGATTTTCGTGGCGCTTGGACTGGCGATCATGATCGGTGGGATAGCGTTGTTGGCGCTCAGGAGCAACCTTCAGAGTATTCCTTTGGGGATGACGCCGAAAGAGATCGTCGCCAAGGTCAAGGCAGAGATGCAGATTCCCATGGTGATCGATCATATGACCCGGCTTGACGCGCTTGAGGCCGGAGACGGGCGCGTGATCTTTTTCTATACGGTCACGGCATCGAGCATGGAGCAGTTCAAGTCGTTGATCGAGAAGGCGCAGGACTTTCTGAAAAAGGATGGCTGTCATACTGTGAGCAACAAGCAGATGCTGATGGCCGGAATTGCACTGGAATATCGCTATACCCTGCACAATGGCCCGATGGCTGAGCCGATAGAACTGACGCCCAAGGAATGCGGGTACTAATGAAGGAATGGCGCAATGATGCCTCAGTTTGAATATAGCTTACTATTATATGGCGTCATACCGGCTTTCGCCGGAATGACGCTTAGTTATTTTGGTTAAGCTATATTCAAACTGGGACACTACCGATGGCGCGTATTTGAAATCAATACGAAAATATGTCACTAGATTACATGTCTTCTGGTGGATGCAGGACGATCAGTGACGCTGCTGCATATTTTATCGCGGGTATTATATTTTAGAGGGGGTTGATGTGTCGGGGTATGAAATATTTGGCGAGATTTCTTCGGAATTTCTTGTTGCTGCGCGCGAGATAAACGTGCGTCTGAATCAAGCGTTGGAGAAGGAAGCTGGCGCGATGTTGTGCAACGCTTCTGACAAGGGCGACGTCCATGTGGTGCGTTTGCTGATTGAAAAATTTCCAGACCAGATTAATGCCAAAGATCACGATAAGGACACGCCGTTCATTCTTGCGAGCAATATGGGGCATAAAAAAATCGTCACTATGCTGCTTGAGCAACCGAAAATCGCGATCAATGCGCAGGGCAATGACGGCATGACGGGATTTATGCATGCGTGCGATCAGGGGTATACCGGCCTTGCCAAGGCAATTTTTGAAAGGCGGGCTGATCTTGATGTGACGTTAAAAGATAGGGATGGCGATACGGCCATCATTCTTGCGGTTAGCAACAAAGATCTTGAGCTTGTGCGGCTCATTTTGCAACGCAAGGAAGTCGATGTTGAGGCAAAGAACACTGATGACGAGAGCGCGCGGTCGATTGCCACAAAGTTTAGGAAGAAGGCGCAAGTTGACAAAGATATCATGGCGTTGATCGCGGCACATCCGAGCTATCAGGCGAAGCCCCCGGCGCCAGCGCAGCAGGCAGAGGCTTCCAAGCCACGGCGCGGACCCGGAAGGCCGCGCAAGACTCCGACTCCGGGTGCGGCGCCTGGAGTCTAATGCCGTACATCATTTAGTGATCGTGGGATGCTCTTAAGGCAGCAGGTCGGCGTAGAGCTGCGTGCTGAGATAGCGTTCGCCGAAGGACGGGATGATGACGACGATGGTTTTGTCGGCGTTTTCTTTCCGTTGCGCGACCTTTAAGGCGGCCCACAGGGCTGCTCCCGCCGAAATACCGACGAGAATGCCTTCTTCGCGCGCGGCGCGCCGTGCCAGGAGCATGGCGTCGTGCCCCGTGACGCGGATGACTTCGTCATAAATTTCTGTGTTCAGCGCTTCGGGGATGAAACCGGCGCCGATGCCCTGAATCGGGTGCGGGCCTTTGGAGCCTCCCGATAAAACCGGCGAGGCGTCGGGTTCGACCGCCACGACATGAAAGCCGGGGCGGCGTTCTTTCAGGACTTCTCCGACACCCGTGATCGTGCCGCCCGTGCCGACGCCCGCGACGAGGATGTCAACATTGCCGTCGGTGTCGCGCCAGATTTCTTCGGCGGTGGTGCGGCGATGAATTTCCGGGTTGGCCGGGTTGCGGAACTGTTGCGGCATGAAGGAGTTGGGGGTGGCGGCGGCGATTTCTTCCGCCCGTCGGATTGCGCCCGAGATGCCGTCCGCGCCGGGGGTCAGCACCAGATCGGCGCCATAAGCTTGCAACAGCACACGGCGTTCGTGACTCATCGTGTCCGGGATGGTCAGGATGCAGCGATAACCGCGCGTGGCGCAGACCATTGCCAGCGCGATGCCGGTATTGCCGCTGGTCGGTTCGACAATGACGGAGTTGCGATTGATCAGCCCGGAGCGTTCTCCATCTTCGATCATGGCGAGCCCGATGCGATCTTTTACGCTGTGGCTTGGGCTGAAAAATTCCAGCTTGGCAAGGATCGTGGTTCTTAAACCTGCACCGAGGGTGTTGATCCGCACCAACGGGGTATTGCCGATCAGATCAGTGATGCTGTTGGCAATTTTCATGTTTCGCGCTCCCGGAAAAGTAGAGGTTTTACACCTGAATATCGTGCGTCATGCGTTCCGCCGGATGTACCGGGGCGGTGCCGCGAAGCGGTTTGGCCGGAACTCCCGCGACGGTTACGTGAGGCGGCACGTTTTTCAGAACAACGGAACCGGCGGCGATCAGAACTTCTTCGCCGATGGTGATGTTGCCCAGAACTTTGGCGCCCGCGCCGATCAGCACCCCGTCCTTGATCTTGGGGTGACGGTCGCCGCGATCCTTGCCGTTGCCGCCCAGCGTCACGCCCTGAAGGATCGAGACATTGTTACCAATGACACTGGTTTCGCCGATGACGATGTCGGTGGCGTGATCCAAGAAGAGGCCATGGCCCAGACGTGCCGCCGGGTGGATATCAACCTGAAACAATTCGGAGCAGCGACTTTGAATATAATAAGCCAGGACGGCGCGATCCTGATTCCACAGCCAGTGCGCGGTGCGATGTGCTTGCAGGGCGGCGAAGCCTTTAAAGAATAAAAAGGGTTGCAGCAAAGTCTGGCAGGCGGGGTCGCGCATGGTGACCGCGTTGAGGTCGTGCAGCAACGTTTGTTCCAATGTGGGCGTGGCGCGGAAAGCATCCTGAACGGCGGCCTTGATCGTGTCCGGGGCGACGCCGGGGCCGGTGAGTTTACGATCAAGAAAATGTGCCAGCCCATCGGGCAGAGTTTGATGCGCCAGAATATGATCGTGGAACAACGCGCGCATTGCGGGTTCGGCGCGCGCGGCCTGTTCCGCTTCCTGACGCAGGCGCGGCCAGTATTCGGAAAAATTTTCCTGGGGCATGGTTAATCCGTTTTAGCTATCAGCGGGGCAATCTATCAGAGAAATATGCAGGCGCAAAATGTACGGCAATGGCCTGTGATCTCAGGCGACTTTGCCGTGCATCAGGGGCATAGAACAGGTGCCGGATGGACGTAGCGTGGCCGGGGGTTGGTTGCGTAACGCAAGCTGTTTTTTCGGTCGTGGCGCATTTTAAAGCAGCGTTGCTATTTTTAGGGGTCATACCGGCGCAAGTTGGCGGACGGTGAAGTCCGACTGATCCAGTACCCGAAAGCACCATGAGAACACGCAACAGGAGATGGATTCCGGCTTGCGCCGGAATGACGCTTGTCTGTTTGGGTAGGCTGCATTCAAAATGCGTCACGACCGTTTTTTTATTAAGCTTTATTTATTGCGGACAGTTTGATACACTGCGGCATCATGCGCCTGAAGAGATGGATCTGCTTCGTCGTCATTTTGGCGGTTGTCCTTGCGACAATGCCGACCCTTTCCCATGCCGCAAGCTCCCAGAATCACGGGAATGTGGCGCGCGGGGATTCTGCCGTGACGTCAGACCAGAGCAGCGCGCGCGCTCATACAGGGTGCGTATCGCAGCATGGCCAGGATGGGCAAAAGACCGTCGTCAAGCAGGAGAAGTCTGAAAAATCCACCTGCTGTGATGACCGCGTCTGCCAATGCATGGGAGGCGTCTGTTCCGGAGTCGCCAAGCTGTTCGGTACGAGTGGTGGCTTCGAACTGATTCCATCCCGTGCGACCAAAGCGCGTTTCCTGATTGATGATGTGGCCGCCGCCACGCATCATTATTCCCGCATCAAGCGTCCGCCACGTTCCTGATCTTCTGCTGTAAACGCACTCTTCTGTCCGTGTCGGGTAGGGGTGTTTTTCATCCAGCTTTGAAGGATCAGGTCATGCAAACACGTTATCTGTGGATATTGGCGCTGGCGGGAGGAGTGGTGCTTGCACCACCTGCACAGGCCAAGGAATCCGAATATCATCTGGTGATCGAACGCCAGGCCGTGAACTTCACGGAAGAGCGCGTCGAGAAAATCACCGTCAACGGCAGTATTCCGGCTCCGGTGCTGCGTTTTAAAGCCGGTGACGAGGCCGTCATCCGTGTCACCAACAAACTGGGCGAGGACAGTTCCATCCATTGGCACGGGCTGCTTCTCCCCGGTGCGATGGATGGGGTTCCGGGGATGAATGGCTTTCACGGGATTCCCTCCGGCGAAACCTTTACTTATCGTTTCCCGCTGCGTCAGACCGGAACCTACTGGTATCACGCGCACTCCGGCGGTCAGGAACAGGACGGGCTTTATGGGGCGTTGATCGTCGATCCGGCGGGAACGGATCCGATCCGTACGGATCACGAATACGTGATTGTCCTTTCGGATTTTACCGTGGAGGAATCGGACGTCATTTTGGGCAACCTGAAAATGTCATCGGATTATTATGCCACGACGCGGCTGACGCTTGGGGATTTCTTTAAAGACATCCACAAACGCGGCCTCGCCAAGGCAGGAAAAGATGCCGTGGACTGGGGCAATATGCGGATGATGCGTACCGATCTGGCCGATGTTACGGGCTACACATTCTTGATCAATGGCAAATCTCCGGATCAAAACTGGACGGGAATCTTCAAGCCCGGCGCGCGCGTGCGTCTGCGCTTTGTTAATGCTTCGGCCATGTCCTTCTTTGACGTGCGGATTCCCGGACTGAAGCTGAATGTAGTTCAGGCGGACGGGCAGAATATCGAGCCATTGCGGGTTGATGAATTTCGTTTTGCTCCGGCGGAAACCTATGACGTCGTTGTCACGCCGCAGGAAGATAAAGCCTATACCATCGTTGCCGAGCCGATTGACCGTACCGGCTTTGCGCTTGGCACTTTGGCGCCGCGCGCGGGGATGAAAGGCGACGTGCCCGCGCCACGGCCACGCGCCTTGCTGACCATGGGGGATATGGGCATGGAAGGCATGGAGGACATGGTCATGACGCCCGAAGACATGATCAGCGGCTGGAAAAAGGCCGGGACGCCCCAGGGACATAAGATGCTGGATTACGCGGATCTTCGTTATGCGGGGATACAAAAAGATACGCGTCAGCCGGAGCGCAGTATTGATGTTCGTCTCGGTGGCAATATGGAGCGCTATATATGGACGCTCAACGGCAAGAAATTCTCGGAACATCCGGAACCCATTCGGCTGAAATATGGCGAAAGGGTGCGGCTGAATTTCGTGAACGAGACCATGATGGCGCATCCCATGCACCTGCATGGCATGTTCGTGCAGCTAGAAAACGGTCAGCCCGCAGAGAAACTGCCCAACAAACACACCGTGATCGTGCCGCCGGGGCAATCCTATTCCGTGCTGGTAACGGCGGATGAAGTGGGGGAATGGGCGTTTCACTGCCATCTGCTCTATCACATGGCATCGGGCATGATGACCAAAGCTGTGGTGGCAAAACTTGATGCCAGCGACGTGCCGGTGAAATCCGTGAATCATGGAGGCGCGCATGCACACCAGTAAAATTCTTGCCGCAGCGATGCTGTGCGGGGCGGCATTCGTGACACCGGCTCTGGCCGAGGGTATGGGGCATGACATGATGAAGGATCATGGCGGTCGGATATTCCATATGTTCCGTCTGGAGGCGGATTATGGCGGGACGAAGGATCACACCATCTTTTCCTGGGATCTTGATGGCTGGGTTGGAACTGATGAAAACAAGCTTTGGCTGAAAAGTGAAGGGGAACGCGCGGATGACAAGCTGGAAGACGCCGAATTCTGGGCGCTTTACAGTCGTAACATTACGACTTTCTGGGATGCTCAGCTTGGGGTTCGTTATGATTCCAATCCGCAATCCACCGCTTACGCCGTTCTTGGTTTCAACGGGCTTGCGCCGCAGTTCTTTGAGGCCGAGGCGCATCTTTTCATCAGCGAGAAGGGGCGCGTCAGCGCAAGATTGCGCGGGGAGAACGATCTGCTTCTGACCCAGAAGTTAATTTTGCAGCCCTATGCGGAGATCAATCTTTACGCACAGGACGTGCCCGAGCGTGAGATTGGTGCCGGTCTGGCCGACGGCAAGATCGGGTTGCAAACGCGTTATGAGTTTATCCGGAAATTCGCGCCGTATCTTGATTTCCATTATGGTCGGAAATTCGGTGCGACATCGTCACTTGCAAAAAGCAATGGCGCGGACAACGACGAATTTGTGGGCGCGATTGGTTTGCGCCTGATGTTCTGATGACGCTTTTCTTAATCCCTGGGAGGAAACTATGAAGCAGCAAGTTGTGGCGATGACGGTTGTGGCGCTTGCCATGATGACAAGTTCGGCTTTTGCCAAAGAATACACGATCAAGGAGGTGAGTGATCCTGCCGGAAAGCGACCCTATTACTACGCGCCGAAGAAACTGACGATTCAGCCCGGTGATACCGTGACATTCGTGAATGCTCAGGATGACATGCACGATGTCATGTTCGTTGCGGTTCCCAAGGGCGTTGATGAAATGATCATGAGCAAAATGCACGAGAAAGAGGGTGACAAATTCTCCTACACCTTCACGGTTCCCGGCACATACGAATATCACTGCCACCCGCATGAAGCGCTTGGCATGAAGGGGACTTTGATCGTCGGGAAAGCGTCCAAGCCCGGCGACATCGTGAAAATGGATCACCACAAAATGGGTAAAGCTCAGGACGCTGGCACTAAAAAAAGCGCGCAGGGCAGCCAGAGTGATCCGAAGGCGGCAAATGCGAACACCATTCCCGGAACTGGAAAACTTAACAGCGTCGATACCGCCAAGGGAACGGTCAATGTGACGCACGATCCGATCAAGGCTTTGAGCTGGCCGAAAATGAAGATGGAATTTCCGGTCGCAAAAGGCGTCGATCTTTCCGGCGTCAAAGAGGGCGATGCCGTGAGTTTCACGCTCAAGCCCGAAGGGGAAGACACCTATGTTGTAATCAAGATCAACAAAGCGAACTAGGAGCCGGACTCATAAAAATATCTCCGCCAGTGCGGAAGTGACCCGTTCTTTAATTTTAACCCAGAGGAGGCCAAGATGAGAAAGATACTTATGACTGTTGCCATGTTGTTTTTTGCCTTTCCTTGCGTTGCACAGGGAGAAGGCAAGGCATCGACCGCGCTGACACCCGTCAAGCCGGAATATGTCTGCATGATGAACAACACCGCTTTTGACAAGCTGCAAATTGCTGTTGATGTTGATGGCAAGACTTATTACGGGTGCTGCCCCATGTGCAAAGAGCGTCTGGCACAAGACGCCAGCATGCGAACGACGACCGACCCCGTGAGCGGCAAGAAAGTTGATAAAGCCAGTGCCGTTATTGGCAAGGCCGTTGATGGGCGGGTTTTTTATTTTGAAAATGAGGCACATCTGCGATCATACGTGCCTGCGCCGAAAGAGTAGGGCGGCGCATCATCCGTAGTTTCTCTCTGATGCGGAACTAGGATCAGGGCTCATGAAATTGATGAATGGCGCGGTGGTGACACCGCGCTTTTCTTTCTGGTGGAGAGGGGATCTGTTTCATCGGTGTGCGGCGGTCGTGCTTCATTTTGGATATTGGTTAACAATAGAAGACTGGCGTTAGTCCGGAATATTTGAGTGCCAGGAAGACGTGCATGGGAACCCATCTCCCACCATCTGATCTTGTTGCGCTTTCTGGTGCTGGATACCGGCTTGCGCCGGTATGACGCCCGAAAATGGTAGTCATATTTCAAAATGAGTCATCACCCGCGCGGCGGGGGCGTTGTGAAAGACGCAGGATGTGTGTTAAGCGATAGAATCATCGCGTATTTTTGATCAAGGATATGAATTATGAATCTTGACCGTGTTTCCTCTGGGCGTGACGTTCCCGAAGATGTGAATGTTATCATCGAAATTCCGATGAACAGCGATCCGATCAAATATGAGCTCGACAAAGAGACGGGGGCGATGTTCGTTGACCGTTTCATGTCAACCTCGATGCACTATCCGTGCAATTACGGTTATATCCCGCAGACTTTGTCGGGCGATGGCGATCCCGTTGATGTTCTGGTCATCACGCCGGTTCCACTCATCACCGGCATTGTGCTGCGTTGCCGCCCGGTCGGCGTGTTAAAGATGACCGATGAAGCGGGCGGCGACGAAAAGTTGCTCATGGTTCCAATTGACAAGATTTGCACGCTTTATCGCCATATCAAGAAGCCGGAGGATCTGGCCGAAGGGCGCATCGCCGCGATTGAACATTTCTTTCAGCATTACAAGGATCTTGAGCCGGGAAAGTGGGTCAAGATTGAAGGCTGGGCGGGGCCGGAGTCGGCGCGGCAGGAGATTTTGAACGGCATGAAACGTTATGGCGCCGCCAAGACGCAGGTGGGCAAGTAAGCGCGACGCGTTATTGCGCGTCGAAGATACGGCCAGGATTGAGAATATTCTGGGGATCGAAGGCGCGTTTGATGCGGCGCATCAGGTCGAGATCGTGGGCGGGGCGGTGTTCGGCCAGTTCTCGTTTGCGTTCCATGCCGATGCCGTGTTCGGCGCTGATGCTGCCGTGCCGTGCGGTAACGTCGTGAAAAACGATATCCTGGATACGACGTTTGCTGACTCGTTGCGTGGCGTCGTCCATGCTGCGCGGCAGATACATGTTGTAATGTAGGTTGCCGTCGCCGATATGACCGAAAGGAATGACCGTTGTGCCGGGAACGGCGGCGGTGATTTTCTGTGTTGTCTTGTCCAGAAAATCGGCGATCTGATCGAGCGGAAGGGAAATATCGAAATGGATGCTGCGTCCTTCCTGCCGTAAGGCGTGCGGGACGTGTTCGCGCAGACTCCAGAATTGTTCGGTCTGCGCGCCAGATTCTGCCAGGACGGCGTCACGCATGGTTCCTGTGTCAAGCGCCTGCGCGGCGGCGGTTTCAAACATGGCGCGGAGCGGGATAGCGGCATTGGCGCTGGTCAGTTCGATTAAAAGATAGAAGGGCGTGGTGGTGGCGCAGGGCAGGCGCATTGCGGGAAAATGCCGCGTCACCAGTTCAAGCGCGCCATGGGCCATGATTTCAAAAGCGGTGACATGCTCGCCGCATGCGGCACGGAACGCGCCAAGCAGAGCCAGCGCCGCCGTGGCGTCGGGTATGGCGGCAATCGCGGTAACCGTCTGGCGCGGCGCGGGATAAAGTTTCAGCACAGCCGCCGTGACGATGCCCAGCGTGCCTTCGGCGCCAATGAAATAATGGTTCAGGTTATAGCCAGCATTGTCTTTGCGGAGGCCTTTGAGATCGGTATAGATCGTGCCGTCAGCCAGCACAACTTCAAGCCCCAGCACCAGATCGCGCATGTTGCCGTAGCGCAGCACCGCCGTGCCTCCGGCGTTGGTCGCAATAGCGCCGCCGACGGTGGCACTGCCTTCCGAGGCCATGCTGAGCGGAAATAGAAAGCCTTGCTCTGTGGCGCTGTCTTGCAGGTTTTTCAGGATGCATCCGGCCTCGGCCGTGACGGTGGAGCCGATGGGGTCGAAGGCGCGGATTTTATTCATGCGTTTCAGGCTGAGCAGAAGCTCGTTGCCTTTCTGTGTGGGTACGCCGCCATCGACGAGGCCGGTATTGCCGCCTTGCGGGACGATGGGGATGTTGTGCGCGGCGCAGATTCTGACGACGGAAGCAACCTGTTCTGTTGTTGCGGGCAAGGCGACGAGAGGTGTCGCACCGACCCATTTATTGCGCCATGAGGTGGTATAGGGCGGCAGCATATCCGGCGTGTCGCAATAACCGCCGGAGCCAAGCGCGGCTTTGAGTGCAGTGATGGCGTCAGCCGATGTCAAAGCGCACTCCTTGCGCCAGCGCGGGCGGCTCGGTGCCGTAATAGACGGTGCTGGTCTGGCGGCGCATGTAATTTTTCCAGGCGTCGGAGCCGGATTCGCGGCCGCCGCCGGTCGCTTTCTCGCCGCCGAATGCGCCGCCGATTTCTGCGCCGCTGGTTCCGATATTGACGTTGGCGATGCCGCAATCGCTGGTGGCGCGGAAATATTCCGCCTCGCGGATGTCGGTGGTGAAGATGGCGGAGGATAATCCTTGCGGCACGTCGTTATGGTCACGGAGCGCCGTTTCAAGGTTTGTATAAGGCATCACGTAGAGGATCGGCGCGAAAGTTTCGTCGCGAACAATCGCGGTCTGTTTGGGCATCTGCACCAGAGCGGGTTCGGCATAATAGGCGTCGGGATATTTTTCGGCCAGGACGCGATTGCCGAAATGGATTGTGCCGCCCTGTTTTTTGGCCGCTTGCAGGGCTTTCTGCATGGCGGCATAGGATTGCTGATCGATCAGGGGGCCGACCAAAGTCTTTTTTGCCATCGGAGCGCCGATATTATTGGCGCAGATTTGCGCGTAGCTTTTTTTCAGCGCAGTGAAAACATGATCGAAAATTGATTGATGCACAAAAGCGCGGCGCGTGGTGGTGCAACGTTGCCCCGCCGTGCCGATGGCGCCAAAGGCAATGGCGCCAAGCGCGGTGCGTATATCCGCCGCCGGTGTGACGATGATGGCGTTGTTGCCGCCGAGTTCAAGCAGCGCCTTGCCGAAGCGTTGCGCCAGAGCGACGCCGACTTTCTGCCCCATATGCGAGCTGCCGGTGGCGCTGACCAACGCGATGGCGGGATGATCAACCAGCTGTGCGCCGATGGCGCCATTACCCAGCGTCAACTGGCTGAGATGCGGGGGAGCCGTGTAACCCTGACGCGTGTAGCGGGCGACGGCTTCCTCGAACAGCGCCTGACAGGCCAGCGCGCAGAGCGGGGTTTTCTCGGACGGTTTCCAGATGACGGAATCGCCGCAGACGATGGCCAGCGCGAAATTCCACGCCCAGACCGCGACGGGAAAGTTGAAGGCGCTGATCACCGCCACGGGGCCGATCGGATGCCAACTTTCCTGCATCACATGGCGCGGGCGTTCCGAAGCGATGGTCAGGCCGTGCAACTGCCGGGAAATACCGACCGCGAAGTCGCAGATGTCGATCATTTCCTGCACTTCGCCACGGCCTTCGGCAATGATCTTGCCGCATTCCGTGGTGACGAGGTGCGCCAGAGTTTCTTTGTTATCGCGCAAGACTTCGCCGAACAGGCGCACCAGCTCTCCCCGGCGCGGCGCCGGGACAGTACGCCAGGCAGCGAAGGCGGCGGTTGCCTGCTTGACCTTGTGCAGCACATCGGCTTTGCCGTCGGCCTTAAGCGTGGCGAGGATGCTGCCGTCGATGGGGCTGCGTGCGGTCAGATCTTTGCCGCGATAAGGTTTAAGATCGACATGCAGGTCACGCAGCAGCGGGGCGATGTTCATTGTCTATAACCCGGCGAGTTTGGGGCAGTGTTGTGCGTAGTATGCGCCGCCGGTGGTTTGCAGAAAGCGGGGCAGGGGGATGTCTTCCTGTTTGACGAAACCGCTTTGCGGCAGCGCGCCCTGACTGACCATCTCGATCACGGCGGCGATGGAGGTCGCTGTCGTCCAGAGGATGGCCGGACGATTTTGGCCGCCGATTGTGACCGGGTCGTACTGGGCCACCAGCGTGCGGGTTTGCATCCGCCCCTTGATCGCGCCTTGCACCGAGACGTGGATCAGCACGCGGTCTTCGTCATCCGGCGGCAGGGCATGGCGGATATACTTGATCAGGGCGTCAGGGTCGTGCCGGAAGCGCAAATCTTCGAGCAGTAGCCGCATGCCGGTCAGGTGTCCGGGATAGCGGATGCTTTTATAATCCAGCGTTTCGACCTGTCCGGCGAAAGTCTCGGTCATGGTTCCAAGCCCGCCGGAGGTGGTGAAAGCTTCATAGGTCATGCCGTTGATGCGGAGAACTTCTTCGTTGCGGAGCGCCGGGATTTTCTGGCGCGTGCCGTCGGCGATGATGTCGCAATCGGCGATATATTCGTGGATTAATCCTTCGATAGACCAGTTGCCCGCATAGCCGAGCTGACCTGTCGGGCTTTGCGGTAACGCGCCGCAGCGCAACCGGATCGCGCGCAGCGTGCCGGGATCGAACTTGCGGGCGATATGCGCGCCGATGATGCCAACGACGCCGGGGGCGAGGCCGCATTGCGGGATCATGGAGGCGCGCGCGCTTTGCGCCAGTTTGAGAACTTCGGCGGTGGTCGCCACATCTTCGGTTGGATCGAAATAGGGGATTTGCGCCGCATGCGCCGCATGCGCCACGCCCAGCGTGAGGTGGAAGGGCAGGCAGGAAATAACGGCGTCGTGATTTTTCAGGGTTTTTGCCAGCGCTGCGGCATCGCGGACATCGCCGGTGATGAAGGTGATGCCGTCCGGCAGCGCCGCGCCCTGCTGCCGATCCATCGCCGTGACCTGCATTCCGGCGTCGCGCAGCAGCAGCGCGAGCAGCGTGCCGACGCCGCCGAGGCCGATAATGAGGGGGCTGGTGATGCTCATGCGCGTTACCTTTTCGGCGCTGTTTTGGTCATTTCAAACAGGTTCGTCGCCTGTTCGCCCAGGAAGCCTTGAAACAATTCTGGCTCGCCGTCCTGTCCGCGCACTCTGCCGCGTTCGGCCAGCTCGTAATAAGCGTAGCTCCAGTTGATTGTCCCCGGCGTGCCATCGGCTTCGGTGACGGCGCAATCTTCCATCGCCGCTTTGGTTGAGGTCTGGCGCAGTTTGCTGCCGCGTTCACCTTCATATTCGGTTTTCATCGGCACGCCGACGGCACTCAGTCCGCGGGCGGTGGCTTCGAGGTCCGGCCATTCGCGCACATTCTGGAAATTGATGTAGGCGGTGAAATGGTTGACCGAATTGCCGTGCAGCAACGTCCATGCCGCATATTGCGATTCCTTGTCCACGGCTTCGACTATGGCGCGCGGCGGCGGTGTCCAGGGGCGGGTGAAGAATTGCGCCAGGTCGAGCGCCAGATTCTTGCCGATTGTCGGGCTGATGGAGTTTCCCTCGGCGAGTTCAGCCAGTGCGTTTTGCTGCGCCAGCGTCAGCGCATCGCGGCCGTTTGCTGTTGCCTGCTTGATCGCGGCGGCGGTCGGCGGCGTCAAGGCATCGACTTCCAACTGGCTGATGAAAATTTTCGGCTGGCGCGGGTCGAGCTGGTGTTCGTAATGCCATGCGGTGAGTTTTTTGTCGGTAAAGATGTAACAATCTTTCTGGACATAGCCCAGCGCCGTGAAAATCCGGGAGATGCCGAGAACGCCTTTGGGTTGCGCGCCGACGGGGCAGTTGAATGTGCGGAAGGCGAGGTGATCGTTCTGTACCTTGCCGCCGCGCACTTCGACCATTGTTTCATAAGTGGATGCGTAAGGGACGCGGGTTTTGTAGTGCGTCCACATGTGCGTCAGCATGGCGTTGAGAATATCGATACCGTTCATGACGTTATCCTCGGGCACGGGAGTTGATGGACAAGCGGATGCATTGGGGCAACACGCCCATTATCGGGGCATGGCGATGAAATTATCGTTACTTTGTCAGCCTGTTATGACGCCGGCCGGCATGGGTAAAGAAATCGTAAAGAAGCGCCGTCAATTCCCGTCGCCAGAGCCTATTCTTTCGGCACGGGCAGCAGATCTCTGGGGGACATTTTGGGGAGCGGCGGCGGTTTTGCCGTGCGGGGCTGCTGAGCCTCATTGCTGGATGGCATTCCGGAATCTTGTCCCGGTTCTACGCCGGGGACGGACGGCATACCCTGGGCGGGCGGGCTGACGATTTTACCAACGCCGGGTTGATAAGGATCGACAGGCGGAGCCTCCGGCGGGTAGGCATGGGATTGAGCTTCGCCAGGTGACGGACGTTCGAGCGGTGGAACCTCACGCGGGTCGACCTGGGCGGGCAGAGTTTGCACTGCGCCCGGAGTGATCACGGTGTCGGCTGGAGCGGTCGGCGGCACGACCGGAGTCGGGTTGGTTTTGGCCGAGGCGGGGTTATCCATCGTCGTGATTATACTCCCCAGCGTTGGAGGTCTCCGGTTGCGTGGCAGAGCCAGACCACGGGGAGGATTATGATCCACCGAGCCCGGCATGACCATAACATCGCTGCTACCGCCGGGGGCGGGGCTATAGGGCGCGACGAGGACGTCCGGATATTCGGCTGGTTGTGCCGCCGCTGTGCCGGGAGTGAAAACCGCGAGCAGGGCGGGAAGAAGAAAGTGGGATGCCGCAAGAGATTTTATGGTGACGGGCATCGGCGGCCTCCCTGACCTTGATGACTCATTATGATCTTGATTATGCATAATAATCGAGTTTTTGTCCAGTGCAGACGGGGGTGAGTTTGCGCGTGCGGCGGTTGTGCGGTCATTATAAAGCATCTTGAAAACGGTGTGTCCCGGTTTGGTGGGATTGGTCAGCCCTCAAGGAGCTATGGGGTGGCTACCGGGGGTTGATTGCCAGAGAAGAAGGACAGCACGTCGATTTCTGCGAACTGAAGCAGCAGGATAACGTTCAAGATGAAGACACCGGCCGCCGCCAGCGTGGCGGCGGCGATGACAAGACGGGTGTTGACGAAAGCACCCATCACGTCGCGGCGTGAGGTCAACAGCAGCAGGGCGAACATCGGTATCGGCAGGGTGAGGCTTAAGACCACCTGACTCAGCACCAGCGCGCGGGTGGTATCGACACCCATCGCCACGACCACGAAGGCCGGTGCCATGGTGACGGCGCGGCGGAACCACAGCGGGATGCTGAAATTTACGAAACCCTGCATGATGACTTGTCCGGCCATTGTGCCGACGATGGAGCTGGAGAATCCAGACACCAGCAGCGACAGCATGAAGATGCCTGCCGCGCCGATGCCCATCAGCGGGATCAGGGTATGATAAGCGGTTTCTATTGAGGCGACGTCGCTGTTGCCGGTGGAATGAAAAACGACCGCCGCCATAGTCACCATCGCCATATTCACCAGACCGGCGAAGCCCAGTGCGACCAGCACTTCGCGATTGGAATAACGCAGAACCTGGCGGCGCTCGGCGTCGGTGGTGGTGGGGATGCGGTTTTGCGTCAGGCTGGAATGCAGATAGATCGCGTGCGGCATCACTGTCGCGCCGACGATGCCGACTGCCAGCGTCACGCTGCCCGCGTCGGGCAGGCTGGGTGTTACGCTATGATGCAGCAGCGCGCCCCAGTCCGGCGTCGCCAGCAGCAGTTCCATCAGATAACAGACACCGATGGTGACGACAAAGATGGCGATGACGACCTCAATCGCGCGGAATCCCGAGTTGGTAAAGCCGAGGAAAGCGAAGGTGGCCACTGCGGTGATCGACAGGCCGACGAGGAGCGGGAGGTTGAACAGCAGGCTGAGGCCGATGGCCGCGCCCAGAAATTCGGCCAGATCGGTGGCCATGGCCGCCAGTTCACTGGCGATCCACATGAAGATGACCAGCGGTTTGGGATAATGATCGCGGCATTGCTCGGCGAGGTTGCGTCCGGTGATGATGCCAAGTTTGGCGGACAGCGACTGGAACAGCATGGCCACGATATTGGCCAGCAGCACGACCCAGAGCAGGGTATAGCCATATTCCGCGCCCGACTGGATATTGGTGGCGAAGTTGCCGGGGTCCATATAGGCAATCGACGCGATGATGGCCGGGCCGGCAAAGGGAAAAAAGGCGCCGAGGCCACGCCGACGTCCGGCCAGTACGGCGCGTCCGGCATTGATGGTGCGTTCGTCGAGTCCGGGTTTCATGAATTTACGGCGCGTCCTTTGCCTTCACGCGTTCGGGGGCGGGGCTTGATGATGTAGCATATTCTCCGGGTATGGCACTTGAAAAATTTATGGGCGAAGAATGGTTGACCGGCGGGTTTATGCCGCTATGATGCCCGCCTGTCCGGTGCCAGCCTGAGTTCAGAGCTGGTTTGTGGTGCGCCCTAGTGGCGGAATTGGTAGACGCGGCAGACTCAAAATCTGTTGTTCTCACGGACGTGGGGGTTCAAGTCCCTCCTGGGGCACCAAAGAGCGATCCGGCCTTTTACGGCGGTGCGCGGCGTTCATGAAGTTCAGAACGCGGAGGGATCAGATGTTCGGGATATCCCTGTGGCGCGTGCCAATGACCTTCCTGATTTGCGCGACATTTTCCGAAGAATAGAGTCTCCAGTTGCGCCAGTCGCGTCCGGGCGGGGAGATGGTGCCTTCACGTTCCCAGCGAAACAGTGTGGCCTTTGAAATGTCGAACGCTTTGCATATCTCGTGCGCTTTGAGAGGGCGCTGCGGTTCTTCTTCAGCTTTAATATGAGGTTTTTTCATTGTGCGCCTAATATTCCGGGTCGTTAATATGAGGAGTAATCGTTGATCAGTATAGTGTTAGTCAATATGCCGCCTCCGGGTCAATATCCTTGTCGGCCAAGATGTTGGTTGCGGTAGGTTAGGGAAGGGACGTTGCCCAGCAATGACCACGGGGTCGCGGCTCATTTTGAAGCAGAGTTGCTATTTTTAGGCCATGAGAACACGCAACAGGAGATGGATTCCGGCTTGCGCTGGAGTGACGCTTATCTGTTTTGGGGAGGCTGCATTCAAAATGCGTCACGACTGACCACGGGTGGGGTTTTTAGTTTCCCGGGTTTTGTTGTATAGCTTTGCCGGGCATTATTCCGAAAAATAAAAAAGATAAAGGAGGCGGATCATGCGCTGGTCGATCATGGGGTTATTTAGACAAAGCAAAACGGCATTGGCGCCGGTCAAGGATGTCAGCCAGGAGATCGGCCTGGGTGACGGCCGCTTTCTGATCGAAGCGGCGCGCGCGGGCGAGAAGAATTTCGTGCAATATCTGCTTGATCGGCAGGCGAATGTTAACGCAACCGATGATCGCGGTAAGACCCCTCTGGGCATTGCAGCGCATAATGGTGACATGAAACTTGTGCAGATGTTGCTTGGCGCCCAGGCGCAGGTTGGCATTCCTGATCATGAAGGGAATACACCGCTGCATTGGGCGGCGCATCGTGGACACAAGAATGTTGTGGAACTTCTTGTCGCCCGTGGCGCAAAGATCAACCAGGCCAATCATGACGGGAATAGTCCCCTGATCCTGGCGATGCTTTTGGGACAAAAAGATGTCGTCCAGTATCTTGTCGATATGGATGCCGATATCATGCAGGCCAACCGCAAGGGCGTCAGTGCGCTTAGCATCGCCGAAAGCATCGAGGGGCGTGACGCGCCGAACGGGATTGCGGCAGTTGTCCGCAGGGCGAACAATTCCGTGCGCCCATCGACCACGGTGCTGCCGAATGCCACTTTGCAGATGCAGTGACGGGAGCATCTCTGCGTCCCGCATTGTGGCAAAATGTTCACGGGTGTGACAATTGCACACGGTAAAATTTTGGCATCGTAAATGTAAGGAAATAAACCGGTCGGTGGCGATAATCGTATCGGGAAATCCTGTGATTTTGTGCAAAAATAGTGATTTCAACATTGACATAACTTGCAGGAATCACTACAGGATCTTGCTATCGGGTGTGCGATTCCTGCATGCCGTCAGTTTTTAAGCCAACAGCGACAAGGTTGGGCGTGTTTAAAAGGGTGGAGTCATGGCGGAAAAGTTGACTTTAATTAAAAGAAGCAGCCTTTTGAGACACACCCGGTTAACAGCCCCTGGCTTGGTTTTGGGATGCGTTTTGGGCATGCAGGCGGCTGGTGCTGCCGATGTGGCGGCGGCGGCAAACGAAGCCGTGTCCGCGCAAAATGCCGCGCCGGTTGCCTACCAGAAGGGGATGGCGGTTCATTACACCCGGCAGCAGCCGTGGGATGCGGAGCGTGATGGCGCGGTGAAGAGCGCGCGCGAGGGCGACGTTGAATCCGGGCTTGCGACGCTGGAACGGCTTTATAACGCGCATCCCGACGATATTGGTCTTGCCCGCGATTACCTCGTGGTGCTGGGCTGGGCCGGCAAGGATAAAGAATCGGTCAAGGTTTATCGCGCTCTGGGTGCAGGGAAGCAACCGGATTACGTGCTGGAATCCGTGGCGCGGTCATACCGGAATCTGAAGAATCCGAAAGAAGCGCTGGCGATCTATCGTGAAGCTTTGCAGCGTGAGCCGAACAACCTGAACCTCATCGCCGGAGAAATTCGCAGTCTGGCCGATGCCGGGGAGCCGAAGAAGGCTGTGGTGCGCGCCGAGGAAGATATGAAGAAACGCGGTGAGCGGGTGGAAACCCTGCTGGCTGCCGCCTATGCCGCCAAGGTTAAGAAGGCTCCGGTCGAGTCCGTGCGTTATTGTGAACGCGCGGTGCATTTAAGCCCGAACAACAAGATGGCGCGGCATGATCTGATTTTGGCCATTGCTGATATGGGGTCGCCGCAAGTGGCGCAAGCCATGGCCGATGCGCATCCCGGTGTCTTGTCTCCGGCAGAGTATCGCCGGATTGAAGGCGACAAGGCCGCCGCCGCTGTGCGCTGGAGCCCGCATGAGCCCGCCAGTGAGGCTGACCGCTTTGTGGCGACGGATCGCACCATCGCCAAGCTCGACAAGATGATCAATAACTGGAGCGGTAAGGGTAAGACGGCGCAGGCCGATCTGAACCGCGCGCGTTTTGACCGGATGGTGGCCTATCGCGACCGTCACCGGATGCAGGATGTTCTGGACGAGCATGATCGGTTGAAGACCGAAGGCGTGACGATTCCGCCCTATGCCATGGCCGCCGTTGGCGATGCGTTGTTGAGCAAGCGTCAGCCGCGTCAGGCGCGCGACGTCTATCAGCAGGTTCTGGCGGCGCAGCCCAATGACTTTAATACACGGGTGCAGTTGTCTTATGCCCACTCCGAACTGGAAGATTTCGATGCTGCCTATAAGCAGATCGATGGTGTGGTCGCGGATCAGGCGACATGGATTCATCTGAAGGGGATGCCGGAGCCGTTGCCGAACCCGACGCGGGAAAGCTCTGAGCTGGCCGCCGGTTATGCGCGTATTTATGCCGGGGATTATGTTGAGGCCAACAAGCGTATCGGAAAAATGGCCGATTCAGCGCCGAACAACCCGCGTTATCGCGCCGCCCTGGGCACGTTGTACGAAGCGCGCGGTTGGCCGCGTGCGGCGCAGGAGCAGTTCCAGGTCGGTAAGGCCGTGATGCACGGGCAGGATCGGGCGAATGAAGCCGGTGAAGCCCGGACGAATTTTGACCTCTATCGCTTTAGGGACGCCGAGACGGCAACCAAGGATCTGGTGGCGCGTTTCCCCGAGAATGAGGAAGTGCAGCGTTTGGCGCGGGCGCGCAAGATTCACAATATGTTCGAGCTTCAGGTGAACGCCGATCACGCGTTCCGTTCGTCCACGGCGGCTTCGGGCGGTTCGGGGACTGCGGTTGAAGGCGTGTTGTATTCGCCACCGATCTACAATAACTGGCGCTTGTTTGCCGGGCAAATTTTTGCCGAGGAAGAAGAGCCGAATGCCGAAGGGACGCTGGATATTTCACGCACGATGGCCGGTATCGAATTCCGCCGTAATGCTGTGCGGTTGAGCGTGGCGCCGACCTATACGCGTTATGACGATGTGCGAACCAAGAATGTGGAACGCGTGGGCGTACGCGGCGAGGCGTCGTGGGATATTAATGATCGTTGGAATATCTCCGGGCATGGCGAAATGTTCTCGCGGGACACCCCGTTGCGCGCGATCAATTCCGGCATTACGGCTGATGGCGGCAACATCAATGCCACTTATCGTGCCAGTGAGCGCCGTCGGATCAGGCTTGATATTGATGCCATGTATTTCCATGACCGGAACTGGCACACCGGGGTGGCCGGAGAATATGTCGAGCGCCTTTGGACGCGGCCGCACTTCAAGCTTGACGGCATTGTCAATCTGGCGGAATCGCATAACACGCTTGACCGCAATCGACCCTATTTTAACCCCAAGCAGGATATTCTTGCCTTAGGAGGATTGATCGCCAACCACACGATTTACCGGCGTTATGATTTTGAATATTCCCATAACCTGACGGCCAAGGGCGGGGCTTACTGGCAGAAGGATTTTGGCAGCGACCCAGCCGTGCTGCTGCGTTATGAGCATAGCGTACAGAATGATATTCTGGCGGCGAAGGTCGGAGCGACGTTCACGCGCCAGGATTATGACGGCAAGGTTGAAGATAATGTGAGCGTATTATTGAATATGCTGTACCGGTTCTAGGAATAAAATGAGACATAAATACTTTCTGCTGCCGGCGGCGTTTGCGCTGATGTTCGCCATCGGTGGCACTTGCGCGTGGGCAAAAGTACTGGAAACGCGGGAGACCTCGACGACGGTTGCGCCGACTCCGCAAGCTGAATCTTCCCCGATACCGTTGCATCAGCCCACGAGGGCCGCGCGTAATATCGAGGGGCAAGCTGCCGCCGCTGGCCAGGTTAGACAAAAACCACAGACTAAGATTCAGGCCGGTTCGGAGCAGATTTCAGGCACGGCACCTGTGCGGTCAGTGGCTGCTGCTATTGCGCCGGAGCCTGTTCCTGTGGCTGCGCCGCGCGTCGCGGCACCTGCGGCGACACAACTGGCAGAACTTGACCCGGCAGCGGTGACGATTGTGCCCAATCCGGCCAATTTGATGCCGCAGGTCAGCATTCCGCGGACGGCTGTGCCGCACGCGCAGACTGGGACGACTTTTCTGGGTCTCTGTTATCATGACGTAGAAGATGCCGATCCGGATCAGACTTATGTCGGGGTCACGACCGCGAAGCTGGTCGAACAATTTGCCTGGTTTCGCGATAACGGGTTTATCCCGGTTTCTGTTGATGACATTCTTATGGCGCGCGCCGGTGGCAAGCCTTTGCCGGAGAAAGCCATTTTGTTAACGTTCGACGACGGGTATGTGAGTTTTTATACCCGCGTATATCCGTTGCTTAAATCTTATAATTATCCCGCTGTTCTGGCCGTGGTTGATTCATGGATTGATGGCGGCGGCAGCGCCGGTGACGGCATGGTGGATTATGCCGGCGTCAAGATGCCGGCCAGCGCTTTCCTGAAGTGGGATCAGATTCGGGAAATGGTCAAATCCGGACTGGTTGAAGTGGCGTCGCATACGCACGCGTCGCACAAGGGGATTGTTGCCAATCCTCAGGGGAATCTGGAACCGGCAATTGTTTCCCGCATCTATAACAAAAATACGAAAGCCTATGAGACCGACGAGGAATATTCCCGCAGATTGCGGCACGATTTCACCGCTGCCGCGCGTAAAATTACGCATGAGACCGGGCGCGCGCCGCGCGTGATGGTTTGGCCTTATGGGCAGTATAACCAGTTCGCAATTGATGCCGCCCGCGCGGTCGGGATGCCGATCACCATGACGCTTGATGACGGATTCGGCACGGTGGGTGATCTGACAGCAATTCCGCGCTATCTGATCAACGCGGATCCGGATTTGCAGGGGTTTGTCATAGAGATGCGCGATTTGCGGCGGATCCCGCCAATGCGCGCGGCGATGGTCGATATTGATCTGGTTTATTCACCGGATCACGAACAGCTTCTTAAAAACCTGGATGCGCTCATCGCGCGGGTCTATGCGATGAAAGTTGGTACGGTTTTTGTCAAAGGCTATGCCAGCGATGACAATACCGGCGTGACGCGCGAAGTGTATTTTCCCAACCGTCACTTGCCGATGCGCGCCGATTTGATGAATCGCGTCGCCTGGCAGCTGGCGACGCGCACGGGCGTCAAGGCCTATGGAGTCATGCCGGTTCTGGCCTTTGATCTTGGGGCTAAGGGGGCGCCGGTACTGGCATGGAACGACGCGCAGAAACGTGCCGAGCTGGCGGCGCCACGGCGTATCTCGCCTTTCGACCCGGAGGGACGGCGTATCATCCGTGAGATTTATGAGGATATGGGGCGTGCTGTGCCGTTGGATGGCGTGGTGTTCGCGCCGGATGCGGCTTTGTCGGAGTTTGAAGATGCCAGCGCTCCCGCGCGCGCGGCCTATGCTGCGGCAGGATTGCCCCCTTCGGTGGCCGATATCCGCGCCAACAGCGATTTGCGGCAGCAGTGGACGCGGTTGAAAACCGAGACGGTGATTTCCTTCACGCGCGATTTGGTGAATGCGACGCGGACTTTCCGCGCGCCGTTGATGACCGTGCGGCACATGTCCAGTGCGCCGATTTTCGATCCGTCCAAAGAAGAGAAATTCGCGCAGGAATTTGAGCTGTTCCAGAAAAACTATGACTATACGGCTGTTCTGGCGATGCCATCGATGGAAAATGTGGCGCGCGACGATGCCGTGCGCTGGCTGGGGAATCTCGTTGATGAGATCAAGGAGTATCCGAATGCCGTGCCGCGCAGCATTTTCATGCTGGAGACTGTGGACTTGCGGCAGCCGAAAAATTCTCCCGAGCGTTTCATTCCCGATGCGGCCATCTCTGCCCAGATGCGGCAACTGGCGCGCAAGGGGGCAATGAATTTCAGCTTTACACCCGATGATTTTGTACGGGATCAACCCAGGGAAAGCGCGTTGCATGGCGATTTTTCCTTACAAACATATCCGTATCGGCCATGACAGAAAAACTTCTCGGACTACTTCTGGTGCTTGCTCTGGTCAGCCTTGGGCTGATGAGCGGGGTGATGCTGGACTTCGTGTTCTTCTATCCGCTCTTTATGTCGTTCATCTGGATGATTGGCGGAGTCTATTTTTATTACCATTGGGAGCGGCGTGGCGGGAATCCCAAAGAACTGCCGCATATACCGAACGCGCCTTTCGTTTCCATCCTTATTCCCTGCTATAACGAGGGCGAAAATGTCTCGGAGACAATCGCGGCGGCCTGCGCCTCGAATTATCCCGATTTCGAAGTTATCGCCATCAATGACGGGTCGCGTGATAATACCGGCGCGATCCTTGACCGTCTGACGACGGAATTTCCGCGCCTGCGCGTCGTGCATCTGGCGGAAAATCAGGGCAAGGCCATGGCTTTGCGGATGGGCACGCTCGCGGCGCGCAGCGAGTATCTGGTTTGCATTGACGGCGACGCTTTGCTGGACAAAAATGCTGTGGCTTATCTGGTGAAGCCCCTGGTCGATAATCCGCGCGTCGGCGCCGTCACCGGCAATCCGCGCATCCGTACCCGGTCGACCATGCTGGGTAAGGTGCAGGTCGGCGAGTTTTCTTCAATTATTGGGTTAATTAAACGCGCCCAAAGGATTTACGGCAACATATTTACCATATCCGGGGTCATCGTCGGATTCAGGCGCGCCGCGCTCCATAATACGGGGTATTGGAGCCTGAATATGATTACCGAAGATATTGACGTCAGCTGGATGCAGCAGATGAAACACTGGCAAATTCAATATGAACCATGTGCTTTATGCTGGATTCTTATGCCTGAAACCTTCAAAGGGCTGTGGAAACAGCGGTTGCGCTGGGCTCAGGGCGGGGCGGAAGTTTACTTTAAGAATATCCAGAAAATCTGGCAGTGGAGTAATCACCGGATGTGGGTTCTCATCCTTGATTACTGTTTATGCGCGGCATGGTCGTATTCCTTTTTGCTTTCAATCGCACTTTGGAGTATAGGTAAGTTCGTGCCGATGCCCGAGGGGCTTAATGTTCCGACGATTTATCCGCCGGAATTCTGGGGAATTTTACTCGCCACGGTATGTATAGTTCAGTTCTCGCTAGCGTTGTTGATTGAGTCGCGTTACGAGCCTGATCTGCTTAAATCCATCGGATGGACCATTTGGTATCCGTTGGTATTTTGGGTTATAGCTGTATTAACCACTTTAGTCGGTTTCCCGAAGGCGTTTCTTAAACACCACGATAAACGTGGGGTATGGGTTACAACTGACAGGGGACTGAAGTAAAAGGCATATTATAATGACATTATCATCTGACATTATTATTTTTGCGTCTTCGACGAAGAGCTTTTGGGTGCGGGCGCGCGACGTAATCCTGTGCATGGGGTTGTGGTATGTTTACTACATCCTGATGCAGGATTTCTTCGAGTTTGTTTCGACCATCATGGCCTGGAAGGTCTTTGGTGCCGAACGTCCGGGGCTTGAGGCGGCGCTGGCCATTCTCGAGACCATGAAAAACTATGCGCTGATTATCGTTTCGCTGGGCTGCTTATTGATTAGCTGGGCGATCTATAATCAGGCACGTTTCCGCGGCAATGACCGCCGCCGTGCGGCACCGGTTGTGACGGCCGAGGATATGGCGCGGTTTTACAATGTCAGCCAGGATGATATTACCCGCTGGCGTTCGGCGCGTATTCTGGTCATGCATCATGACAAGCGCGGCATGTTGACTGGCGTCGATACTAAGATTGCGCCGATCGGATCCAATCGTCTGCGCGAGACCGTTGCGGCGTAAGGTTGCCGCCACAAGGTGTTAAAAGCGCGCCCTTCACAGGACGCGCTTTTTTGTTGGGTAAAATCCGACGTATGTCTGATCTGACCGCGCTCCGCGATGACGGAGCGCGGGGACGGGCGCGTTTATCCGGCGCTACGCTGACCGGTGCTGGCATGGCGGCCGCCGTCGCGGCGGTGGCTGCTTTTGCCGAAAGGACGCCGGTTACGGCCACGCGATTTGTTGCTGTTGCTGGGTTTGGGTTTGCTCAAACTGCGCGGCAAAGGCGCGGTTTTGGTGTTGGGGTTCATGAGCCGGTGGATTGCATTCCACTTATCGTGATCGTCGGGCGTCACCAGATTGATGGCAGAACCCGCCGCGCCGGCGCGCGCCGTGCGGCCGATGCGGTGGATGTAATCCTCCGGGCATTGCGGCAGATCGAAATTGATGACGTGTTCGATATGGGGGATGTCCAGCCCGCGCGCGGCAACGTCCGTTGCCACCAGAATTCGGTATTGCTTGTCGCGAAAATTCTGGATCACGCGGTCGCGCTTGTTTTGCTGCAGATTGCCGTGGATGGCATCGGCGCGGTGCGCGGTGGTGTTCAGTTTTTCGGCCAGACGCTTGCTGCCATGCTTGGTTTTCACGAAGACAATGATCGAGCCGCTGCGTTGCTCCAGTTCGGCCAGCAGGCGCGGATATTTCTCGGTTTCGCTGAGCTGGATCATTTCCTGCTTAATCTGTGCCGATGGCGTGATGGTCGAGCCGACGGCGATGCGTTCCGGTTGGCGCAGATACTTTCCCGACAGCCGGACGATTTCCGGCGGCAGTGTGGCCGAGAACAGCATCGTCTGGCGCTCTTTGGGCAGATGCGCGACGATTTTGTCGATTTGTACGCCGAAGCCCATATCCAGCATGCGGTCGGTTTCATCCAGAACCAGAAAGCGCGTGCGCGCCAGTTTCAGGGTGCCGCGAACCAAATGGTCGTTGATGCGTCCCGGCGTGCCGACGATGATTTGCGGGTTGACCGCGAGTTGCCGGAATTGCTTGGGCAGGGATTCACCCCCGATGAGCAGGGCGGTTTTAATCGACGCAATCGGGATTAGTTGTTGCAGCATGGCGGCCACTTGCGTAGCCAACTCGCGCGTCGGGGTCATGACGATGGCGCCCGCCGTGGGGTCTTCCATCAATTTGACGATCAGCGGAATGCCGAAAGCGCCGGTCTTGCCGGTGCCGGTTTGGGCGGAACCCAGAATGTCGCGACCGGCCAGCGCCAGCGGGATGGCCTGAGCCTGAATTGGCGTTGGGGTGGTGAACTTCATGCGGTTCAGGGATTGCAGCAGCTTGGCCGGAAGGCCGAGAGATTCAAAATTCATGGTCATGTTTTTTCCAATAATAAGCGTTGATCGCCGACCACATGGCGGGCGATGAGCATGACAACCGGCGGCAAACCCTTTACGGGCGTGGCCATCGTCGAAACTCTTTGACAAACGCTGGGGAAAGGGTGGCCAGGCCACTTTTCACGACATCGGGGCTTTCGTAAGCGCCGCGGTGCGTATGCTGTATTACAGCACAAGGCAGAAGCGAAGAGTTAAACTCAGGGCGGTGTGTACAGGTTTATCCCGCGTCATGCAAGGATAAACGGCGGGGTGGGGCAGTGATTGGAAAATATCGGAACATTATCAGTGCGTTGATGTGGGTGGCGCCGTGACCATTAATCATGGTGTGAGTCTTGTGGTGCCTTGGAAAATCTGGAAACGCTTGGTTGCTTTCATATTGGTTCATGAGGGTGGTGACGCATATTGGACGCGGCCTGACTAAAACAGGTAAGCGTCACCCCCACTTAGGATTGGTTTATTTCCTGCCATTTGTTTTTGTTGCTCTTCCGGATGTTGGATACCGGCTTGCGCCGGTATGACGCCTAAAAATAGCGACTCTCCTTCAAAATGAGCCACGACCTTCATGAGAATGTGTATTTAGTTTCATGGTTTTTCTTGTAGTTTAGGGTCTGGTTGAATTTTTTAATGCATAAGGGGAAATATAAAATGACTGGGGCAACGTCAAGCGACGCAAATTATCCTGGTGGCGAGCTTCTTTTCACGATGTATCAGGAGGCTGGTGAGCTTGATCGCGCCAAAATTCTTCCTGTGATTGAACGTGCCGCGTATAAATCGCATGACTTCGCCGAAGTCGCTGTGGTGAAGGCGCTCTCCCTTATAAAGGCTCCGGATCTAGGTGGGCAGGATTCCCAGCTCCGTTATGCGGGGCACAAGATCATCGAGGCCGCGACCAAAGCGCGTCCTTATCTTGTTACCGAGGCTTTAGTCAATGATGTGGCGATCCATGCCATTACTGATCCCATTAGAGAGTCCAGCCAAGCTGCGCGGATAAATCTGGGCAATTTTGTCGGAAATGAACCGGGGCGCGCCATACGTCAGATCGAGATTGCTCAGGCATATTATGATCACAGCGATGAAGATATTCGCGCCCACGCTATGTTGGTGACTGCTGGCCTTGTCAGGCATAATACGGCTCTTATTGATAATATTCTGGTTGATAAAGTTGCCAATTTCTTTGTCAATAAAGAAAACATAGCTATTGTGGACGCTGCGGCAGGTGTGGTTGACAGTACGCTGCGTGCTGCGCGCGCGTATAGTGACCGTTTCCAGCAAGTCGCCATAAAGGCGCTCGATAATCCCGATCCCGGCGTGCGTTCTTCCGGGCTTGAGCTCATCACGACGACTTTTATAGCGGGGTTAGAGTATGCTGATCCCCAACTGGTTGATCGTGTCATCAAGGTTGCTAGCGAAGATCCAGACTTTGTGCTTCGTCGCGACGCATTAATGCTTGTGAGAACAGTTGTTGTTGTGCGGTCGAAGCTTCATGATACCGACAGGATCGACAAGATTGTTCAGATTGCCAAGGCCGACCCGAACAGTAATGTGCGCTATGATGCGATCACTTTGATCGGGGAGATGCGTTCGGAGTGGACTGAACCAGCCCCAGCCTTGATCGCAGGGCTTAAGCAAGTTGCGAAAAACGATCCGGACGCAAAGCTGCGGCGCCATGCAAGAAGCTGTGTCAAGAAGCATTCCCCTGCACAGGAGTCTTTTTATCATGCCATGCGGGAAGTTCTGGAACCAGTTGGGGAACGCTGGCGTGAGCTTGTTACTTCCGCCAAGGCTAACGCCAATGCTAGGGCAAATGCTATGTCTGAACCTGATGCTGTGACAGGCGATGCACCGACGGGGACGATCCGGAATATGGTAAAACACGCCCTGAAGAGTTTTGCCAAAAGCTGAGCGGCCGATAGCTCGTTTCAAAATCTAAAGGTGCGCGGAAAATAAGCGGCGGGAAATTGATCCCGGCTTGCGCCGGAATGACGCCTGCTCTGTCTATTCGCCTGTTGCTTTCCTGGAGCGGGTGCGTTCATATCCGTCTTGATGAAGGCTTCTCCATGCGCGCGGTGTTTGCATGCCTGACCAGGTTTTTCATGCCATTGGTTTGATGAGCGGTACGTCGCTGGACGGAATCGATGCGGCCTTGATCATGACCGACGGGCAGAATCTGGTGAAGCCGCTGGGCTTTGTCACCGTGCCGTACCGGGTGGAGTTTCGGCAGCGGCTGCGCGCGTGTTTCGGCAATCTGGCCGGAACGAGCGACGCTCATGTCGCGGCGACGGAAGTCGAATTGACGCAGCTGCATGCGGATGCCGTTGCCTTGCTGCTGAAGCGGATGCGCGATGCGCCGGGCGGCATTGATTTTATCGGGTTTCATGGTCAGACAATCTGGCATCGGCCACGGGAGCGCCGCACCTGTCAGATCGGCGATGGCGCGCTGCTGGCCAAACTGACGCATATTCCGGTCATCAATGATTTTCGCGGCGCCGATGTTGCTGCGGGCGGGCAGGGCGCGCCTTTGGTTCCCCTCTATCATGCCGCGCGCGCCGCGACGATGCCACGGCCTTTGGCAGTCCTGAATATCGGTGGGGTGGCGAATGTCACCTGGATGGAGCCGGGCGACAAGATTATCGCCTTTGATACCGGACCGGGCAATGCGTTGCTTGATGACTGGATGCTGCGTCATACCGGCACGGCCTATGACGCCGATGGTGCGACGGCGGCGCGGGGAACCGTGGACTGGACGGTCGTCAATCATGTGCTGGCTTATGATTATTTTGCGCTACCGGCGCCGAAATCTCTGGATCGGAATGCGTTTGTGGATTTGAAGCTCGATCATCTGAATGTTCCCGACGGTGCGGCAACTCTGGCGATGGTCACGGTGGCAACGGTGGCGCGGGCGTTCCAACTGCTGGGGCAGAAGCCGCGCTTGCTGCTGGTCACCGGCGGCGGGCGGCATCATCCGGTGATGATGCAATGGCTGGCGCAGATGATCGGCTGTCCGGTCGAGCCGGTCGAATCCGTCGGATGGAATGGTGATGCGCTGGAGGCCGAGGCTTTCGCCTATTTGGCGGCGCGGCATGCGTTGGGGCTATCGCTCAGCCTGCCCACCACGACGGGCGTGCCGGAGCCGATGCCGGGCGGGCGGCGGTATGATGTGTGAGCCGTCTTAAGCCGCAGCAGAGGCCAAGGATGGCGCCTGATGCAATGCCTGGTCGAGGTAATTTTCAACATGCGCCGTGAGTTGCGGCAGGTGGCTGTTGAAGAAGTGGCTCGCGCCCGGCACGATGCGGTAATCGATGGTGATGCCGCGTTGATGCGATAATTTATGCACCAGCTTGGCCACCGAGGCTTCGGGAACCAGTTCGTCGGCTTCACCATGCACGATCATGCCCGAGGTTGGGCAGGGGGCGAGGAAATTAAAGTCGAGCAGGTTCGCGGGCGGGGCAATCGAGATAAACGTATCGATTTCCGGGCGGCGCATCAGCAACTGCATGCCGATCCAGGCGCCAAAGGAGAACCCTGCTACCCAGACCGAACGGCAATTCAGGTTATAGCTCTGCAACCAGTCCAGCGCGGCCGCCGCATCCGCCAATTCGCCTTCACCCCGGTCATAAGTGCCCTGGCTGCGGCCGACGCCCCGGAAATTAAAGCGCATGGTGGCGAAATCGCGCTGCGCGAAGGCGTTATAGGTGGCATAGACGACTTTGTTATTCATCGTCCCGCCATGTTGGGGGTGGGGGTGCAAAATCAGGGCAATCGGTGCCGTCGGAGACTTTCCGGGGCTGTAGCGGCCATCAAGACGCCCGGCCGGGCCGGTGAACAGAATCTCAGGCATCTTGATCTTCTCCCCTTAATCTTCCTCTAGGTGATTGAGAAACATAGAATTTTGTTTCCAGGCCGTGTTTATAGCATAGTTGGGGGAGGCAAATTCAAGCGTCTTATACAGAAAAACCAGAAAATCGGCAGATTGGAGCAAAAAATCAGGTTAAGATTTATACGCAACTATCTGATCGCCCAATATTGTGGTATAGGGACTGTGTAGCGTCACAGGCGCGTGGCGGGGCTGATAGGCTTCCGCTGATAAGCTCCCTTTGTGACGTCTGATCGCAGATGACGGCTGTGCGGATGAAGACCCGATATCTTGATTATAACGCCACCGCGCCTATGAAACGCGCGGTGCGCGAGACGATTGTGCGTGCCATGACCCTGTGCGGCAATGCTTCGTCCGTGCATAGCGCCGGGCGGGCGGCGCGGGCGGTCGTCGAGGGCGCGCGCGCGCAGGTTGCGGCTATGGTCGCGGCGCGTCCCGAGCAGGTGATTTTTACCGGCGGCGGCACCGAGGCGAATAATCTGGCGCTTCGCGGGTGGCAGGGGCCGGTGCTGGCCAGCGCCGCCGCCCATGATTCAGTTCTGGCTTGCCTTATGGCGCCCGCGGTTCCGGTGGATCAGGACGGCCTGATCGATCTGGCAGCTTTGGAGCAGCGGTTGGAGGCTTTGGGGCAGCCGGCGTTGATATCCCTTATTCTGGTCAATAACGAAACCGGCGTGATCCAGCCGATGGCGCCGGTGGTGGCGCTGGCGCGGAAATATCTGGCGCGCATTCATTGCGATGCCGTGCAGGCTGCGGGAAAAATGCCGCTGGATATTGCGGCACTGGGCGCGGATATGTTGAGCCTTTCGGCGCATAAACTGGGCGGGCCGCAAGGCGTCGGGGCGCTGGTGGTCGCTGATAATTTGAATCTCGAGCCTTTGTTGCGTGGTGGCGGTCAGGAAAAACGACGCCGCGCCGGGACGGAGAATGTCGCCGGGCTGGCCGGGTTCGGTCAGGCCGCCGTACTGGTGCAGGAGGATCTGGTGCAGCAGGAGCAGCTGGCGCTGTGGCGCGATGCTGTCGAGACACGCATTCGCGGTATTGCGCCGGACGTGATGATTGCGGGAGCGGATGCACGGCGCGTCGCCAATACCAGTTGTATCATCATGCCGGGTGTGCCCGGCGCGACACAGTTGATAGGCTTCGATCTCTCGGGAATCGCCGTCGGCAGTGGCGCGGCCTGTTCCAGCGGCAAGGTTACGCCCTCGCATGTCCTGCAGGCGATGGGGTACAATACCGAATCGGCGCGCGCCGCGCTGCGGATTTCATTCGGATGGGATAGTCACCCGGATGATGTCATCGCAGTGGTGCAAAATTGGCAAATGCTGTATGAACGCGCCGGGCGCCGTGCGGCATAGAAGTTTCTGAGGGGGATTCGGTCGATTATGAGCAAAGTGGTCGGTATCGGCGAAGCCAAGGATAAATTGCATTCAGATATTGTTTGCTGGTTCTGTCAGAAACAATTGTCGCCCCGGGCTTTGTTCTGCACGCATTGTGGCGCGATCCAGCCGGTGCGGGCGCTTGACCATTTTTCCCGTCTGGGCATGGAGCGTCGCGTCGATATTGACCAGACCACGCTCGACCGGCAGTTCACGGCCTATCAGAAGACGCTTGATCCCGACCGTTTTGCTATTCGCACTGCCACCGAGCGCAATTATGCCGCCAGGCAACTGGACGCGCTGGTCGAGGCCTATGAGACCTTGCGTGATCCCGTGCGGCGCGGCCGTTACTGGCTTGACCTGCATCATCTTGAATTCGACGAAAACCTGGCTCAAGTTCCGGCGGTGCAGGAGATGCGGGTGGCCTATGAACAGGCGACGTCGCCTCAGGATATTGACCGCATCGCGCAAAAGGCCACGATGGCGTTCGAGGATGGGTTGATGCGTTTGATGCAATCGTTGCGGCAGCAGAACTGGCAAGGCGCCAACGCCACGCTGCTGGAACTGGATGGTATGGAGACTATTCTTGCCGAGGCGCGCGGCAAGAGACAACAACTCAGCACAAAGAAATGAAAGATTTCTGCATCGCCGCAGTTATTTCCTTGTTCCTGATCCTTGCGCTTATGTTTGGGCGCGCCGCCTACCGCGTTTATTTCGTTTACCCCAACCAAACCCAGAGCGACGAAGGCTGCCGGATTAATTACACGCCGATTATCTCCGAAGATGCCGCGAAGCCCTAACGTTTGCTCATGATCTTATGCTGCTGGGGCGCGCTTCCGGGCAGACGCGCGCGTGGTATCAATGAAAATGCGTATAGATTTTTTGTGCCAGGGCGGCGCTGACGCCCGTGACTTTGCGTAAATCATCGATACCGGCTTCGGCCACGGCGCGGGCGGAGCCGAAATGGTGCAGGAGCGCGCGTTTGCGCGCCGCGCCGATGCCGGGAACTTCGTCCAGTGGCGTTGCACCAATGGCTTTGGTGCGTTTGGCGCGGTGAGCGCCGATGACGAAGCGGTGGGCTTCGTCGCGGAGACGTTGCAGGTAATAAAGCACCGGGTCGTTGGGCGGCAGCGTAAAACTATCCTGGCCGGGCAGGAAAAATTTTTCGCGTCCGGCGTCGCGGTCGGGGCCTTTGGCAATGCCCACCACGGCGATGTCGGTCAGGCCGAGTTCGTCCAGAACATTTTGCACGCTGTGTAACTGTCCCGCGCCGCCGTCGATCAGCAGCAAATCCGGCCATTGCGCGCTTTTGCGTTCCGGGTCTTCATCCAGCAAACGTTGCAGACGGCGCGTCAGCATTTCGCGCATCATCGCAGTGTCGTCGCCCGGCGTGTAGCGGGGGGGGGCGGAAGGTGAAGAATCCGGATCTTCGCTCGCGCGGAAACCACGGGGGGAATTGGTGGCGCCTTTGATGGTAAATTTGCGGTAGGATTTTTTATCGAAGCCGTCAGAGCCGGCGACGATCATGGCGCCGACGGCGTTGCTGCCCTGAATATGCGAATTGTCATAGACTTCGATCCGGCGCGGCGGTTCGGGCAGGTTGAAAAGTTCGGCCACACCTTGCAACAGCTGGCGCTGGGTCGCGCTCTCGGCCATGCGGCGGGCGAGGGCGGCTTTGGCATTGGCGGCGGCAAGCGCGACGAGACGTTTTTTCGCGCCGCGTTGCGGGAGTTGAATATCCACGGCATGCGCGCTTTTTTGCGCCAGCGCTTCGGCCAGAAGCGGCGCTTCGTCCGGCATGTGGGAGAGCAGAAGTGCGGGGGGCGCGGGTTTGTCATGATAAAACTGCGCCAAAAACGCGGCCATAACCTCGCCGATTGTTGCCGTCGGATCATGCGCCGGGAAATAACTGCGCGTGCCGAAGTTGCGGTCGTTGCGGAAGAAAAAAAGCTGTAAAGCGATGTGACCGGCGGCGCGGTGCGCGGCGACGATGTCGGCATCGCCGATGCCCGCGACATTGATATCCTGCCGCGACTGGATGGCGGTTAAAACTTTTATGCGGTCGCGGATGCGCGCGGCATTTTCATAATCCAGCGCGTCGCTGGCGCTCTGCATCTGTTGCGCCAGTTTTTCCTGAATCGCGCTGTTCTTGCCGCTGAGAAAATCATGAGCCTCATCGACCTGTGTGGTGTAATGCGCCGCCGTCACCTTGCCGACGCAGGGGGCGGTGCAGCGTTTGATGTGATATTGCAGGCAGGGACGGGTGCGCGCTTTAAAAACCGCGTCGCTGCAATTGCGGAGCATGAAGCCGCGTTGCAGCAGCAGCAGCGTTTCCGTCACCGCTTGTCCTGAGGCAAAGGGACCGAAATACCAGCCTTTGCGCGTGCGAGAGCCGCGATGTTTGGCCAGCGCGGGATAGGGGTGATCGCGGGTGATGAGGATGTAGGGAAAGCTTTTGTCGTCGCGTAGCAGAATATTATAACGCGGCTGTAACTGCAGTACCAAATTGGCTTCAAGCAGCAAGGCTTCGACTTCGGTATGCGTGACAACCAGTTCCATGCTTGTCGTCAGTGCCACCATGCGCCGCAGCCGCAGCGGCAGGCGCGCGGCCTGCGTATAACTGGTCACGCGCTTTTTCAGGTTTTTGGCCTTGCCGACATAAAGCACAGTTCCGTCCGCCGCCAGCATCCGATAGACGCCCGGTTGGTCGGGCGTTGTCAGGAGCTGGGTGCGGATGATTGCCGCGCCTTGGGCAAAGCTGGTGGCAGTTTTCTTACCGCTCATGGGGAGGAAATTAGAAGAATTTTGGCTTTGACGCTGCACCGAATTCTTACCCCCAAAACCTGTGGATAAGTCTGTTGGCAAGACCGGTGGACACAAGACCGGATGCTGGAATTGCTTGGGTTCCGAACGCTGTGCCTAAAAAAGAGGCATATTCGGTATCCAATTGATATTTATGAGGTAATTGTGGCGGCAGTGGCGGTCTGGGCGATCATACCCGTGGTGCGATTGCACAAAATTGGCAAACCCATGATTTAACGTGTTTGTGTGCGTAACTGGGGACGCCGCTAGGCCTGGTTGGGGTGGGAGTCAAGCGTCAAAATGCCGGGCCGTTAATTTTTTTTGCGCTTGGGGCCATCGGACAAGGCCGTGACGATACCGTGCCAGGTACGAACCTCCTGTTCAGTCATTTCCGCACGTTGCAGCGCGTTGCGGATGTTGCGGATCATGGTCGGGCGGATTTCCGGCGTCGTGAAAAATCCGGCCTGGTCGAGTTCCGTTTCCAGACGGTCAAACAAATGATGCAGTTCCACCTTGGTGGCGCTGCGGTTTTGTTCGCGGCGGGTGGAGGTGGGGGCAGGGCTGTCCGCCGCCTGATACCACTCATAACCGAGGATCAGGACGGCCTGTGCCAGATTTAGCGAAGAAAACTTCGGATTGGTCGGGACGCAGATGACTTCGTTGGCGCAGGTCATGTCTTCGTGGATCAGGCCGGTGCGTTCGGGGCCGAACAGGATGCCGACTTTTTCTCCCGCCGTGATCCGTTCCCGCATCTGCGCCACGGCGGCGTGAGGTGTATGCCATTGCTTGATCATGTCATGATCGCGGGCGGTTGTTGCATACACATGATTGATGTCCGCCAGCGCGCTGCGGAGATCCGGAAAGACTTGCGCTTGGTCGAGGATCGCATCGGCGCCCGAGGCGGCGGCGTAGAGGCGTTCCTTGATCCACGGCTCCATCGGTTCGCCGGTTTGTGACGGCCACGGGTCGCGCGGGGCGACAAGGCGGAGGTCGGCCAGCGCACAATTCAGCATGGCGCGGGCAGTTGTGCCGATATTTTCGACCAGTTGCGGGCGGACAAGGATGATGATGGGCGAAAGAGTCATGCTGGTTTTTTCCTCATTCTGCCGCAGCCTAGAACCCATCCCCGGCTGGATTGTTCTTGCTGCCCTTTCCGGTGCTGGATACCGGCCTGCGCCGGTATGACGCGGAATTTTATTTGCGCCGCCATTCGGTCGTGCCGTCGGGTTTGTCTTCAAGGGCGATGCCCTGGGCGTCGAGTTCCTTGCGGATGCGGTCGGCTTCGGCAAAATTTTTGGCTTTGCGGGCGGCAAGACGGGCGGCAATTTGCGTCTGGATTACTGCGTCACTTAACCCCGTTTGCCCTGCAGGCTGCCAGCGGAACCATGCCTCAGGGTCTTCGTGGAGAAGGCCGATGGCGTGGCCGCAGGCCAGAAGTTCGGCGCGGGATTGCGCCTGTTCGTGCGATGAGATGGGGGTGTAAAGTTTATTGGCGATTTCGTGCAGCGCGGCGATGGCTTGCGGCATGTTGAGATCGTCAAGCAAAGCGGATTCGAATGTTTGCGGCGCAGTGGCCGCCACGGTTTGAACATCCCCAGTTTGCCGCAGCGCGCCATACCAGCGGTCGAGGGTGGATTTGGCCTGACGCAGGCCGTCTTCTGAAAAATCCAGCGGTTGGCGATAATGCGCCGAAAGCAGTGCTAGACGAATGGTTTCGCCGTGATGGTTTTGTAATAACTCCCGTACGGTGAAGAAATTGCCCAGAGACTTTGACATTTTCTCGCCGTTGACGGACAGGAAGCCGTTATGCATCCAGATATTGGCCAGCGGTGCGCCGTTATGGGCGCAGCAGCTCTGGGCGATTTCGTTTTCGTGGTGCGGGAAGATTAAATCGAGACCGCCGCCATGGATGTCGAAGGTTTCGCCCAGATATTCCTTTGCCATCGCCGAACATTCGATGTGCCAGCCGGGGCGGCCATAGCCCCATGGGCTGTCCCAGCCGGGTTGATCCGGCGCGCTGGGCTTCCACAGGACGAAATCGGCGGGGTCTTTTTTATAGGGGGCGACCTCGACGCGCGCGCCGGCGATGAGTTCGTCGCGGTTGCGGCGCGAGAGTTGGCCGTAGTCCGCCATGCTCGGCACGTTGAACAGCACGTGGCCGTCGGCGGTGTAGGCGTGACCTTTGGCGATCAGCGTGGCGATCAGTGCCTGCATCTGCGGGATATGGGCGGTGGCGCGCGGTTCATGCGTGGGGGAGCGGGCGTTCAGCGCCGCCATATCGTCGTGATAGGCTTGCGTTGTGCGCGTCGTGATGTCGTCAATCGGTTCACCGGTTTCTTTGGCACGTGCCATGATTTTATCGTCAACATCGGTGATGTTGCGGACATAGGTCACGCGCGGGTAATGGCGTTGCAACAGGCGGTACAGCACGTCAAACACGACCACGGGGCGGGCATTGCCCAGATGAGCGAAGTCATAGACCGTGGGGCCGCAGACATACATGCCGACATTGAGCGGATTGCGGGGCTGGAAAACCTCTTGCCGCCGGGTAAGGGAATTATAGAGTTCGAGTTTGACCATAAACCAGTGCCGGGGTTATATATTTTGCCAGATAAGCCGATTTTTCCCGGTTGGGCAAGGGAGCGTTGGTAGTGCCTCAGTTTAAATCAGAAAACCATCTCCCATTGCTGTTCTTGTTGCGCTTTAGGGTGTTGGATTCCGGCCTTCGCCGGAATGACGCTTGTCTATTTTTGTTGGCAGGCATTTATAATGCGTTACACCCTCAGTTTGAAGGAATCTTGTGACCGGGTTGCGCCAAAAACTTGATGCCTATGCCCGGCGTTTGGAGCAGGCGGGGATTCAGAATCCGGAGCGGGAGATTGACAGGCTTGTCTGTGCCGTCATGGGCGTGGTGGAAGGTTCGGCTGTGCCATTGCTGGCGCGTGCGTCGGAGGCTGAGCTGGCGCGGGTTGAGCAGGCCGTTGGGGAACGTGAAAAACGTAGGCCGATTGAGCGTATTCTTGGCACGGCAACGTTATTCGGGTTGACACTGCAAACCTTTGACGGCGTTTTTAAGCCCTATCCGGAAACCGAGGCTTTTATTGAGCATGCATGCTTGCTTTTGGAAAAGATGCCCGGAAATCCCCGTATTCTTGATCTGGGCACGGGAACCGGCTGTATCTTGCTGGCCATACTCAAGGCCATGCCGCATGTCAGCGGCGTCGGGGTGGATATTGATCCCCAGGTTGTTGAAAGGGCGCAGGCGAATGCACGTTTGACGGGACTGGAGGCGCGCGCGGCCTTTGCCATGAGTGACTGGGGTGATGGGATTACCGAGAAGTTTGATCTTGTCCTGTCCAATCCGCCGCGTGTGGCGACGGAGAATCTTGATCTCCTTATGCCGGAAATGCGTTTGTATGACCCGCCGCTGTCACTGGATGGCGGCATGGATGGCATTAAGTTTTACCGGAGGAGTGTCAATAAACTGCCGGAATTGGCCAAACCTGGGGGCTATGGCCTGTTTCAGGTTGGACCGAAATATGCCCATAATGTCGCGCAATTATTTCATAAGCATGGATACTTGAATTCCGGCGTTCTGATCAATTATGCTGCGTCGCCGGTTGCGGTGATGGTGGAGAATAGATTTCAGTGACATGATTTTTAAGAGGTGTAGCGATGTTGCGGGGATTGTTTTGTTTTGGAGTTGTGGTGATGTGCAGCTTTTCCGTTATGGCGGCGCAGACCAATCGTGATGCCGATTTGCGCGCCTGGATGCACGGGATTGAGGCTGTGGCGGATGCCGATGGTGGGTATCATGTGTTTTTCAGCAGCTCGGGAATTCCGCCCGTTGGGCGTGACAAGGATCGCAACTGGACGCATGATGTTTATGTGGCGTCGTGGGATGCATCGCAGCCAAAGATCAGCGATGCGCGGGTGTTTATCCAGAATCCCGAAGCGCAGGAGCCGGTTTCCGTAGCGCAGACGCCGGACGGCAATATCATGGTGTCGTTCGAAGATGGGTGGAATACCGAGGCCGAGGTTAATCAGCGTTTCGGCGTTTATGATAAAAATCTTGATCCAATTAAACCTTATCCCAATAATGTTGCGACCGGGGGGCATTCGGGGCATGTGACCTCTGTTGACGACTTCTTTGTCGCCTTTTATTCCGAAGGTTGGGTCAATGGCGGCGGGGTTGATAATCTCGGCACCGGCAACGGCGTTTATGCCAAGATTTATGACAGCGAGGGGAATTTCCGGCGTTTGGTCAAGGTGGCGGCGAAGAAGCGCGAATGGTGGCCGATGCTGGCGGGGTCGCCGACCAAGGCGCTGCTGGTATGGCAGCAATTCGTGCCGAAAAAGACTTATGCCAATCTTAAAATCGCGCTGCTTGATCCGGCGACCGGGGCATTGGGCAAGGCGGTCACGTTGCGGAATGATTTGCAGTATTACACCTATAAGGCCGTGTATGTTCCGGCGCTTGATCGTTTTCTGCTTACCGGCACGACGGTTGCGGGGCGCGGATTTGCTTTTCTGGTGGACAATGCCGGGCAGGTGACGGCGACTTTGCCGTGTATGCCCGCGACTGTGCGCGAGGCGGGAATCGCGGTGCAGGGTGCGATGGCCTATACGCCCGCTGCTGACCGGCGGTTGTTGCATCTGGCGCTCACGCCGCAGAGCGTGACGCTGCAGGGGGTGCAGGCGTCGCCGTTGGCATGGTCGTACATCGGTAGCTTGGGGCTGGTGCGGAATGCCGATAGCCTGCACTGGGTATCCCTGACACGTGGCGGTGTGGAGGAGGCGGATTTTGATCTGAAAGCCGCGACACCGCCGACGATGACGGACAGATGCGGGAAGTGATGGCGGGGGGTATCGGGGGTGTTTCTGCGCCGCAGACGCGGACGCAGGACTGAATACAGGCGGACTTCACCGTCCGCCAACCTTCGCGGGAATGACGGGGTTTATTTCCGCTCCAGCATTCAACCCTCCCCGCGCGGGGGAGGGAGAAAACGGTCATTGGCCAGGTGACGGGGGTGCAATCCTCGACATTCTTTTCTTTGTTATCTTGAGCGACAGCCTTTTTGCCAACAACGGCTCCATTTCGGCCAGTTCTTTGATTGGAAGTTGCGGGTATTTCTTGGCGAGGGTTAAAATCATCCGATCCAGAGCGCTGGTAAGGTTCATGAGATTGATCGTATGTCCACGGAAGATTCTGCAAGAAACGCATTCTTGCCTTTCCCGGGCTTTCTTCATCAGCATACCAGCTTCGGGAATTCCCCGCATGCGAAGATCGAACGGTTCGTAGCCGGCCTTGATCAAATCGTCGGTGAGACCTTCTATTTTCAATATTTTCAGGCGTTGTCTTGGCGTTAAGGTTTTTAATATCTCAACGACCTGGGCGGCGTCTCCGGTCTGTGCCATGTGGCGCGCGTTTTCGTCCATTTTCAGCATTTGGTATTTATTCTTCCACGGGTTCCGCATTTTCACGACCTTTCTTCTTAAGTTGACGTGCTTTTCACCTCAGGTCAGTCTATGCGTGATTTGAATGCTTTCAGCGTTGTTGTCGGCGGGCGACGACAGAATTTGTGGAGCCCAGATGATTGAAAAACTTTTGCAAACTCTTGGTTTCTCTAAAGAGGAAGCGCGGTTGTACCTTGCCTTATGGGAAAGCGGGCCGATGACGGCGGGGCGCATGGCGCAAAAACAGGGGGTGACAAGATCATCGCTTTACGGCGTGCTTGATCGTTTGGTGCAGAAGGGGATCGTGAAATATGAGGCTGGCGGGGGAAGCGTCCGGCGCTATCGCGCGGAGCAGCCCGGCGCGATTAAAGAAATTTTCTCCATGCGACGTCAGGAGCTTGAGGCCGCGCAGAACCAGTTTAACAATTTCCTGCCGCAGCTTTATCAAAAGGCCAAGTCGGATGCTGCCGCACCACGTTTGACGGTTTATCAGGGCAAGGCGCAATTGCAGAATATTTTAAGCGACATGTTCACGTATCGTGATGCGGAGACTTTTTCGCTTTGGCCGATCAAGAAAATGGTGGAGATTCTTGGCGCGGAGTATTTCCAGCAGCACAACATTGCCCGGATTCGTAATCGGCTTTATACGCGGGCGATCTGGCCGGCGGCGCATGTGGTGGATATTGCGCGGCATCCCTATCTGGGGGCGGGGCCAGGATTTCATCGGGAAATTCGTATTGCGCCACCGGAGATGGATTTTACCATGGGGTATTGGATATTCGGGACGCAGGTTGCCGTGCTGTCCTCGATGGAAGAATGTTTTGGCTTTGTGCTGGAAAGCCGGGAATTTTCCAACATGCTACGGGTTCAGCATCAGGCGGTTTGGACGTTGAGCAAGCCGCTGGCCGTTCCTTCCAAAGCCGTTGCGGCATGGTTGGCGCAGTATGGCGATTCACGGGAAATGAAGCAGGCGTCGGTCAAGGCGCAGCGCTGAATGGCGTGGCGCGTTTATATCAAGCAGCTTGCCCCATCAGGCGGGCTTTGACACGGGCGGCGCCGATTTGGGGGAGCAGGAGTTTCAGTTCAGGGCCGTGCGGGTGGCCGGTGAGGGCGAGGCGGAGCGGCATAAATAAATCCTTGCCGCTCTTGCCGGTTTTGGCTTTGACCGCGTTCGTCCATGCCGACCATGTGCCGGTGTCCCACGGCTCGGCAGGAAGGACGCTGAGCGCCGTGGCGGCGAAAGCGGGGTCGTCGATTTGCGGCGCGACGGGGCCGCGCGCGACCTGCCACCATTCCTTGATGTCGGCGAATTTGGTCAGGTTGGGGCGGATGGTGTTCCAGAAATTTTCGTCGATTTCCGTCAGGCCAAGCGCGCGCAGCCGCGCGGTGATGTCGGCATAGGGAGTGTGGTGCAGGATACGTGCCGAGAGATGCTGTAACTCCGCCACTTCGAATTTTGGCGTGCCGTGGGAAATTTTTTCCAGCGCAAAATCCGCGACCAGTTCGTTGAGAGCGGTGGCGGGGATGACCGGATCGGACGTGCCGATGCGGGCAACAAGGGCGTTGATCGCCATCGCTTCGATGCCCATATCGTCGCGCATGCTGGCGATTGAAAGCGTGCCGAGGCGTTTGCTCATTTCAATGCCGTCGCCGCTGACCAACAGCGGGAAATGCGCGAAGGCAGGCGGGGGCAGGGGAGTGACGGCCTGCCAGATTTGAATTTGCGCCGCCGTGTTGGTGACATGGTCTTCGCCTCGGATGATGTGCGAGATGGCGAAGTCGGCATCGTCAACGACCGAGCAGAACGTATAAAGCGGTACGCCGTCTTCACGCACCAGAACGGGATCGGACAACGCGGCGGCGGTGAAGCTTTTGCGCCCTTGTACGGCATCGTCCCAGACGACGTCTTCGCTATTGAGCAAAAAGCGCCAATGAGGCCTGCGGCCTTCGGTGGCGTATTTTTGTTTTTCGGCTTCGGTAAGTTTCAAGGCCGCGCGGTCATAGATGGGCGGCAGACCGCGGTTGAGTTGCGTTTTGCGCTTGAGGCTCAATTCCTCCTGCGTTTCATAACAGGGATAGACGCGGCCCTTGGCTTTCAGCTCCGCCAGAACGACCTGATACCGCTCCATGCGGTCGGATTGCCGGGCAAAGCGATCCCATTCCAGCCCCAGCCAGCGCAGGTCGCGTTCAATATGGCGTGCCAGTTCTTCGCTCGAACGCTCGCGGTCGGTATCGTCGAGGCGCAGCATGAAGCTGCCGCCGTGGTGGCGGGCGAACAACCAATTAAACAAGGCCGCCCGGACATTGCCGATATGGAGCAAGCCGGTCGGCGAGGGCGCGACGCGCACGTTAACTTTACTCATGTCCTTGTTTTTACAGGATTCACCATGCCGCGCAAGTAAATCCTGCCACTGGGCGCTTGGTGAAAGGTGGATTTACTTATAATAATGGGTCTTGGCGCGCCGGTGGGGGGCGCAAGGTGTTCTTGGTGAGGTGGGGATTATGGCCAGGGTGATGCTTGTTGATGATCATGATAATTTACGCGCTTCTATTGCTTTACTTTTCAAGAGCAACGGACATCAAGTTACGGCATGCCGGGATTTTAAATCGGCAGTCGAGGCCTTAGAAAAACAGAAAAAGCCAGTGGATTTGCTGTTGAGCGATTGGAATTATCCCGGGCAGAAGGCCGACTCGCGGGCGGGTGGGTTTGAATTGTTGCGGCATCTCGTAACAGTCGCGGCAACGCAACCCGAGCGGTTGCCGAAAAATGTCGTCGTGATGAGTGACGATACCACGAAAGTGCAAACTGGAGTCACATTGTCGGGTTTTGAACAGCCTTTACCCAAGGTTTTCTCGAAGTCCGAGTTGTTTAAAACGCTCTACAAGCCTGTGTTGGATATGTTGAAACGATAAGAACGGCGAGGGGATAGTCTATGGCAGACATATTAGTTGTAGAAGATTCGGACAGCAGCCGCATGTTGTTTGGCAAGCTTTTTACGCTGGGTGGTCATAACGTGACCCCGTGTGAAGATTTCACTCAGGCGCAACAGGCGTTATGCGGACGCACGAGTCCGTTCGCCGCGATTGTCACGGATTGGAATTATCCCGGTATCGTGGACGTGGCGTCCGGCGTTGCGGACGCTGTATCCGGCGGCGCAAATTTGTTGAATTTTTTAGATAAAAATCCGGCTCATAGGCCGCAGCATTTGCTGGTTGGCAGTGACGAGGAAGCTGCCGGAGCCATTAAGTCGTGGGCGCACATCACGCCGAAGCCGGAAGTATATGTTAAAGGTCACCTGCCAGGGCAGTTTAATGATGCGATCAAGAAACTGAGCACGAAATTAAAACTGACCCCGTGATTGATGCATGGTCAAGGAGATATAAACATGGAATCGGTGAACGATAAGAGCCTGCTGGTTATCGAGGGCGATAGGGACTTGGGGCAGCTTATCGAATTAAGGCTGAAGTTGATCCAGCAACAGTTGTCCGGTGGTGACTCATTCCGATTTGCCGTCTGTAATAGTTGCGTAAAGGCAGAGGAGATGTTGCGCAGCGGGACGGGATTTTCCGTTGTGCTTGCGGATGTGCCGGCACATGCGGATGCCCGCACCAAGTCCGGTGTAAAACTGTTCCACGACATGCATCAGGAAGGTATTCTGAAGACAACGCTTATTGCTTTTATGTCTCATGAACCGGAGGTTCTGAAATCTGCGTTGAGAGATTCTTTGGAAGGTTCCGGTATGACGGGGGTTGAGTTGCCGCCTGTCTATCCGAGTGATATCGGGCATGTCATTAGTGAGGCTTTGAATTTGGCCGGTGTTCCTGCCGCGCCGATGCTTCCGGATCGGCACAAGAAACCTTGGAGGCAGAGCGCGAGGCCAGCTCCGGATAATAAACTATAAGGAGATATTGTCATGGGGAATTCAAGCAAGGACATACCGCATTTGCTGATGGTCGAGGATGAGCCAGACCATATTATGACGCTTGAAGATAGACTCAGTTCGAAGGGTATTCCTTTTCTTTCGCGCGGTGATTTCAGGCAAGCGCGTGCAATTCTGGAGTCTGGACAGAAAATTTCGATGGTCTTGTCCGACGGCCGTTATCCCGGTGAAGGTGAATTTTCACAAATCGGTAGCATAAGCCTGCTGCGATATATGCATATGAATAACATGATGGAGCAGACGCCGCTCATCATCATGACGAATTCTCCTGAACTCGTTAATGGTGGGATAGAGCAGTTGATGGTTATGCCGGGCATGCAGAACCTCAGGATTCCGGAAATTGTTCTGAAAACAGATATGAACCATGTTTTCGCGGTGGTATCGCGGAAACTTGGACTGCCTGTTGATCCACGGCAGGCCGGGGCGTCGCGTGCCCGTGGTATGTGCCTTAGCGATTTGTAGGCCGGATTGATTTTTGCTTATGCTCCGCTCATAGTTCATTCATGAGTGCTGTTTTTCCCGCTATGGCCGATGTGATACGTCCGGCTTTTCGTCCGGAGGCGGGGAAGAAGTTTGCCCTGAAATCCGATTATCGCCCCGCCGGAGATCAGCCGCAGGCGATTGCCGCGCTGGCTGAAGGGTTGCGGCGCGGGGATCGGGATCAGGTGCTGCTGGGCGTCACCGGTTCCGGCAAGACCTTTACGATGGCGCAGATTATTCAGGAATTGCAGCGTCCGGCCATTGTTCTGGCGCCCAACAAGACTTTGGCGGCGCAGCTTTACGGCGAGATGAAGTCGTTTTTCCCCGACAATGCCGTCGAATATTTTGTCAGTTATTATGATTATTACCAGCCCGAAGCCTATGTGCCGCGCACCGATACTTTTATCGAAAAAGAAGCGATGATCAACGAGCAGATCGATCGCATGCGGCATGCGGCGACGCGGTCGCTGCTGGAACGCGATGACGTGATTATCGTGGCCTCGGTGTCGTGCATCTATGGCATCGGGTCGGTCGAGACTTATTCGGCGATGGTGTTGGAAATCGCGGTGGGGCAGAAACTGGCGCGGCAGGAATTTTTGACCAAGCTGGTTGAATTGCAATATCACCGCAACGATATGGCCTTTGCGCGCGGTGATTTCCGCGTGCGGGGCGATACGGTCGAGATTTATCCCGCGCATCTTGAGGATCGCGGCTGGCGCATCAATCTGTTCGATGACGCGGTTGAGGAGATTATTGAATTCGATCCGTTGACCGGGGAGAAAATTGCGGTGCTGTCGGGGGTAAATTTGTACGCCAACAGCCATTATGTGACGCCCAAGCCGACTTTGGCGCAGGCGGTTGAGCATATCAAGGCGGAGCTTAAGGGACGGTTGGCGGAGTTCTTGCAGCAGGGGAAGCTGCTGGAAGAGCAGCGGTTGCGCGAACGCGTGCAGTTTGACGTTGAAATGCTGACCGCAGCGGGGTTTTGTTCCGGGATTGAGAATTACAGCCGCTTTTTGACCGGACGTGCGCCGGGCGCGCCGCCGCCGACCTTGTTTGAGTATTTGCCCGAAAACGCGTTGCTGTTCGTGGATGAAAGCCATGTCATGGTTCCGCAATTGCACGGCATGTATAAGGGCGATTTTCAACGCAAATCGACGCTGGCTGAATTTGGATTCCGGCTGCCATCCTGTGTCGATAACCGGCCTTTGAAATTCGCAGAATGGGAAGGGATGCGGCCGCAAACGGTTTTTGTTTCCGCCACGCCCAGCGATTGGGAATTGCAGCAGAGCGGCGGCGTGTTTGTGGAGCAGGTGGTGCGCCCGACCGGATTGATCGATCCGGAGGTTATTATCCGGCCAACCGAGCATCAGGTTGATGATCTTTTGGCCGAAGTGCGTGGCGTGGTGGCTCGTGGGTTGCGGGTTCTGGTCACGACGCTCACCAAGAAAATGGCCGAGGCCTTGACCGAATATATGACCGAAGCGGGCGTGAAGGTGCGCTACATTCACTCTGATGTTGAAACATTGGAGCGGATCGAGATTATTCGCGATTTGCGGCTGGGGGTATATGACGTTCTGGTCGGGATCAACCTGCTGCGCGAAGGGCTGGATATTCCCGAATGCGGGCTGGTGGCGATCCTTGATGCCGATAAGGAAGGGTATTTGCGTTCGCGCGTGTCGCTGATCCAGACGATTGGCCGCGCGGCGCGCAATATTGAAGGGCGGGCGATTTTGTATGCCGACCGCGAAACTGCCAGCATGAAGGCAGCTCTGGCCGAAACTGCGCGGCGACGGGCGCGGCAGGTCGCTTATAACACGGCGCATGGCATTACGCCGGAAAGCGTCAAGAAGTCCATCGGCGACATTATGGGATCGGTCTGTGAACGCGATTATGTGTCGGTGGGGACGGGGGATCACGGCGTCGCGCATCTGGTCGGTAAGGATTTACAGACGCATCTGCGCGAACTTGATAAACGCATGCGGCAGGCGGCGGGAGATTTGGAATTTGAAGAGGCAGCACGTCTGCGTGACGAAATCCGGCGGTTGGAAATTGCCGACCTTGGTGTACCGATGGCGGGTGGCGCGGCGCGGGTGGTCAAGGGAAAAAGACGCGGCAGAAAATAAACTTTCGTTGCTGTATAACAGGCGGTGGGTGATGGATTCCCATGAATGCCTCCCCGGCATTCAAATGCGCCGGAATGACACACATCATTTTTAGTCCGTCGCATTCATATTTTTGCACCCTGTTCTTGCACCTTGCGCGTTCATCGGCTACTTTGCCTTTGTCCTCTGTTAACGAGACGCCTCATGGAAATTCCTGGAATATTTCGTGTCACCGATCCGGTTGGGCCGCGTGCGCCTTTGTTGCTTGGTGTGCCGCATGCAGGGCGGGTTTATCCTGGGGATTTCAGATTTTCATGTCCGGTCGAACTGCTGCGCCAGACGGAGGATTCGTTTGTTGACGAGCTGGTGGTTGATGCGGCGCGGCACGGCGCGACGGTGCTGACGGCCTTATTCCCGCGCGCTTTGATTGATGTCAATCGTGCGCTGAGCGATCTTGATCCGGCGGTCGTTGACGGCATTTGGCCGGAGCCGTTGCAGCCGAGTATCCGCACCTTGCAGGGGTTGGGGTTGATCCGGCGGTTATGCAAGGGCGGTGTGCCGATGTATGATGCACCCTTGTCTTTGGCCGAGGTTGACCAGAGGATACGGCAATATTATCACCCCTATCATCAGGCAATGGCTGCACAGATTACGACGCTCCAGCGGCGGTTTGACGAGGTTTGGCTGATTGACTGTCATTCCATGCCTTCGGGAGGGTTTGACGAGGGTGGGCTGCGCGCCGATTTTGTGCTGGGGGATCGCGACGGCACGACGTGCGATCCGGGGTTCACCACGTTGGCCGCGGGATTGCTGCGCGACATGGGGTACAGCGTGGCGATCAACGATCCCTATAAGGGCGTTGAGATTTTACAGCGCTATGGCCAGCCGGCGCGGCGGCAGCATGCCTTGCAACTGGAAATCAACCGCGCTCTGTATCTGGACGAAACTCGTTGCGTCAAGACGGCGGGGTTTGAGCGCTTGCGTGCCGATCTGGAAAAATTTAGTAACCAGATGGTCAATGCCTTGTTCCGGCGGTATGAAGCACGGGCGGCGGCGGAATAAGAAGAGCCGGTTCACTTGTGCATGAACCGGCTTTCCGTAGGTACGTATGCGGACGTCTTTAGGAGGCGCGCACCTTGTTCAGGAACTTTTCAACCTGCGTTTTGAGATTGGTGCCTTTTTGTGAGAGATCATTGGCGCAAGTCAGGATATGCGCCGCTGAATCACCGGTTTTGTGCGCCGCTTCGCTGACGCCGCCGATATTGCCGGACACTTCCTGCGTTCCGCGGGCAGCTTCGACGGCGTTGCGCGATATTTCCTGCGTTGCAGCACCTTGCTCTTCAACAGCGGCGGCGATGGCCGAGGATATTTCGCTGACGGTATCGATGGCGCCGGTGATGCTCTGAATCGCGCTGGCGGACTCTTCCGTGGCGACCTGAATATCACGAATATGCGTGGCGATTTGTTCGGTCGCCGTTGCGGTCTGACTGGCCAGAGCTTTGACCTCGCTGGCGACGACGGCAAAGCCCTTTCCTGCCTCACCGGCGCGTGCAGCCTCGATGGTGGCGTTGAGTGCCAACAGGTTGGTTTGCGCCGCGATGTCGCTGATCAACTTGACCACGTCGCCGATTTTGGCAGCGGCTTCGGTGAGACCGCGAACTTTGCTGTTGGTGGATTTGGCAAGTTCGACAACCTGTAAGACCCGCTGGTTGGATTCGGTCACACGCTGCTGAATCTCGCGAATTGAGGCGGTGAGTTCTTCGGTGGCCGCCGAAACAGTCTGGACGCTGGCGGTGGCTTCTTCGGACGCGGCGGCAACGGTGGTGGACTGTGCCGTCGTCTGTTGCGCCGTGGCCGACATGTCGGACGCGGTTTTTTGCAGATCCGAGGCCGAGGTGATCACGGTATCGACGATGCCCTTGACACTTTGTTCGAATTCGTTGGCGACCATGTGCATTTCCGTACGCTGTTGTTCCTGGCTCTTCTGCTGGAGTTCAACGCGTTCGTAATTGCTGTAAGCGAGCTTTGCCTGCATGAGTTTAATGGTCGTGAGCAAAGTGCCGGTTTCGTCGTCACTCGCGATGACTTCGGTATTGAGGTTGCCCTTGGCAACCGAGTCAAGCCGTGACGTGGCATAGTCCAAACGTGTTACGACGTTTTTGCGGATGAACCAGACACAGACGATGGAAAACAGAATGCCGAGCACGATGGACACGATGCTGACAATACTGCCGGTTCTTCCTTCTGCCTGGGAACGTTCGAAGTCGGCCTTGGCCACATCCAGTTGCAGTTGCATCAGTTGGGAATTGAGGCCGACCGACGTTTCGAAAAGAGGGGTGAGGGTTGCGGGAATAAAGGCGCGTAATTCCGCTTCTTTGCCTACGGCGGCCATTGCCATGGCTGGTTTAAGGCCTTCGCCGACAAATTTCTTTCTTTCGACACCATAACGGTCGGCAAGAACTTTTTCTTCCGGGGTCAGGGTGGTTTCCAAATAGGCGCCCCAAATCTTGGTGATCTTGGCGATATTGTCATTGACGGCGGCAATTTCTTGCTGGTCGTCTTTATTATTGGTGGCCATTTCTCCTATCAGTAGGACGTTTTTATGCATGAACTCTGAAATTTTCGACAGGTCACCCAGAGGGACAGCGCGGTCAACATAAACGGAAAGAAAAGCGGCATTCGTTCTGTCGTTTAGATAGATGCCCACGCCACCAACGAAGGTAACAACCAGACACAGGATTGCGGCGACGGCGATGATTTTATTTCCCATCGACGCAAAGGGGCGGGCGAGTTTACCCTTTATAGAAGTGTCGATGGCGCGACCGTGTCGGATGGCCATATTCCCGGCATGGCCGTCACGGAACAGCCGGTAGACCCCGTTAACCTGTGCCACGGCGTCGCGGGATGGTTTCGTGCGGACGGAGCTGTACCCCTTGAACTGACCATTCTCGATGAGCGGCGATGCGGAGGCGAAGACCCAGTAATAGTCACCGTTCTTGCAACGGTTCTTGACATAGCCGCACCAGGATTTTCCAGCCTTCAGGTCACGCCAGAAATCTTCAAATGCCTCGGACGGCATATCGGGATGGCGTACAATATTGTGCGGCTGGCCGATCAGCTCTTCCCGGGTAAAACCGGAAACGTCGATGAAAGCCTGGTTAACCTGCGTGATACGTCCCTTATCATCCGTCTCGGAATAGATGATCTGATCATCTCTGAAGTGGGCTTCATTCTGAGTGACAGGTTCATTTATACGCATGGCGCATGCTCCGGTGGAATAGTTGGAATGTACGGCGACTCGCGAATCAAAATCGTCCTTAGTATTGTAGCTAACGAGTTTTGATTGAGAATTGATTAAGAGTGGGCGCGTTTTTGTTGAGAATAATTGTGATAGAATCTGCACATCATATTGCGAAAGATTCTCATGCTCATTTGCAGTATATTTTTGATCGTAGAAGCTTTGATGTGTGGCATGGGAGTGCATCACATTGTATGCCCTTATTTTTTATGGTCTGTATCAGTGGGAATCCATTTCCTGCCATTTGATCTTGCTGCACTTTCTGGTGCTGGATCAGTCGGACTTCACCGCCCGCCAACTTGCGCCGGTATGACGCTGGTTTTTTTGGTGTGACACCTGACCCTGGTGGGGGGGCGTGTTTGTTCTAAGCCGAAACCAATTGCGTAATGAAATCCAGCCAGGGCGCGGCGCGGTCGCGCCACAGATAATGTTTCTGATAGTACGCGATTTGTTGCCGCAACTTCGTATCCCATGCTTCCGGGTGGGACAGGCGGTCGCGGATGACGGCGCTGGCGGTGTCGGCAAAGGCGCGGTCATCAAACTCCTGCGTAAAGACATGAGGATCATCGGCGGCGGCTATCGGCAACAAGGTGGCATGGCCGTGGGCTGTCTCAGGCAGGGCGGCGCGCGCAGTGGCGATGCAGCACAGACCGGCGGCCATGCTTTCGATCATCGCGATGCAGGATGTCTCGGGGTAGGGATTGGGCGCGAGGTAAAAGCTGGCTTCGTGCAGCGCCGCGGCCAATCGGGGCTGCCCGACCATGCCGACATGCGTGACGCCATTCATGGTGCGTAACTGTGCGGCGAAGGCAGCATTGATGGTCGGGTCGTGGCTTAGCGCCGGGTTGGCGTAGATTTGAAGCGTCAATTCCGGGCATGTGGCATGGATCATCGGCCAGATGGCGGGAATATGGATCAAGCCGCGCGGCGTGGCGCCGATATAGACGGCATGCGGTTTTTTGGTCACGGCTACGGCGGCGTCGGGCGCATACATTGTTTCGTAGAACGGTCCCATCGCGTTGCGGAGAATGGCCGTGCGCTGATGCGGCAGCAGAAAGGCCTGATTGACGCGGTGTTGCCAGGCGCTGACAAAGGCGATGCCGTGAAACTGCGGCAACGCCGGGACGAGGTTATTGCCGAACGCGCTTTCATGCATCCAGGCGATCAGGGGCGTGCGCGTGCCTTCGGCAATAAGCTGCACCAGCCATTCCGGCCAGCGGCCGCAAAAAATAAAGGCGGAATAAGCCGGGTTCGTGCGTTCGTCGGTTAAGGCTTCAAGCGGCAAGGACGTGATGCCGTGTGCGCGAGCCGGAGTTTCAACCTTGTTGAAGATGGTGCAGTCATGCCCCGCCATGCACAACGCGCGCGCCAGAAAGCAGAGCGCCGAGGTTGTTCCGCCCAAGGGGGCATCGGCTTCGGGGCGGTCGGCGGTATAGCCATAGGCGATATGCATGGTCGTGTCTGCTCATAATCCTGTGATGGCCGCGGTGCCAAAGGGGGGAGACGTTTCCGGGGACCCGCCTGCCTTAATGTAAACGACGCACCGACTCGCGAAAATCTCATTTTCTGCCACGACCTGGCAAGATCATAAACGGATTTTTATGTGGTCGTGTCGGGACAGCCGACCTTGTCCGGCGATCCTGCCCATTGCGACGATGGTGGGTGCAGTAGGGATTGAACCTACGACCCCTACCGTGTGAAGGCTTCAAATATCAACACATTCAGTGCAATAGGTGCTACCCGGTATTCACACCACAACATTTTTTCCATCGTTCTATTTGGAGTGTGTTGCAGTGAAACACCCGAAAACTATTTTACATTCGATTTGATTGGTACTCGACCGTATACGCATACCACAAACAGCGTCCCCGCTCACGCAAAGCTTCACGGTGATGCTTGGCGAGAGGGGACTGCAGATAATCGATAATCGGGCGTATGGCTGTTTTGATTTCTCCGGGCTCGGCCATTGGCTGGCTTCCTTTCTTCCGTTTCGTATTGGGGTCTGCGGTCCCCTGGCCGTCAAGCCCAAGCCCTGCGGGCCTTGACGCTCTATGAGCTGAAGGACAGGGAACGGTCTCAGGAGGCTGAGCGGAGCACTAAATCCAACCGGCCGGATCAGGAGATGATCCAGCGCCTAAGCACCGCCAGCGCAATCGCGATTTGGACCGCTTTAGGTAACAGGCTTTGATATGACTCTTACACCAAGCTGCTAATCAGCACGCGATCAATGCGGCCTGATGTCATAAATACGATCAGTCCTAGGGATGCGCCCGATGCCCGAAGATAGTCTCCTACCTGGGTTCGGTATTGGCTGATAATGGCAGGGCTTGGATCGACATCGCTTTTCCAGTCAAGGACGACATCGATATGCCCTTGCGCATCGCAGGCGATTGCGTCGGCGATACCTGCTGTGAGGGTAAGAGTTCTTTCGGCCTGTGCGCCCGAATATACGTAATATTCGGGCTGGAGGCGGTCGCGCAGCTCAGCGATTTCCGGGATCTGCAATGTGCGCTGGACGAGGGACGCCATTTCCGAACTGGACGTTCCCACGGACGCGTCCTCGTGATCTTCAAGTCCGAGCTGCGCAATCAAGGTACTCGCTCGATCCTTGAGGGCCTGCGCGTCATCGCTTACCTCGCCGTTGATAATCTCTTCCATCAACTTATGGAGCACGAGGCCACGTTCCCTTCCGCCCTGGATCGATTCTTGCTTCTCCACGGCAGGCATCTGGCCAGCGAATGCCTCTATGCCAGCGAAAACCTCTTCAGCAGCTGTTTCCGGGACCTCGTTTTGTTCATGACGGCTGGGCTGGTGCCATTCGATCTTTCGCGCCGAGGCAGCAATTGCGGCGGCCTCGCTCTGCCAAGTCGGAATGTCTTGGACGTTGCCGATAGCTGCTACCGTAGAAGGTGGTGTCTTGACGAGCCCAGCAAGGTCCAGCGCTGGTAGACCGGCGATATCGAGTGTGACGAGGCTGAGCCAGTCCCCATTAATTCGTTCGCTTTGGCGGGGCAGAAGCAGCAAGTCACGAGCGCGCGTCAGGGCGACATACCAAAGACGCACCCGCTCGCGTGCGATTTCGGCCTGCTCATCCTGAGCTACCGTCTCGTACTCGGCACTAGGATAACCGAAGACGCGGAAATGCACGCTATCTTCACGGCGGCAGTAAAGGAAACTCGTATCGGACCGCAGACCAGTGGTTAAATTGATCGGAATAACGATGGGCCATTCAAGCCCCTTCGCAGAGTGAATGGTGGTGATCGCCACGGCATTGGATTCCGCATCCGGCCGGCCTTCAGCCTGCGCATCTCCATCTTCCCACCGCTTCCACAGCGCACGGGAAAAATCTACCATACCCCGCGCCGCGTAGGCTCGCGCCATTTCCAGCACGAGTTCGACATTTGCCAGCGCACGATCCGCCCCACGGGGATAGCGGGCCTTGAGAATCGGGCGCACTTGAAGCTCTTCCACCGCTTCAGCAAGCAACTGGTATGGCGTTATATGACGCACCTTGCGCGTGAGATTTTGCAGCACCGTTAGCGCCTGCTTTAGGACAGGGTTTCTGATCTGCGAGAGGTCCGTCCACAGATGCAGACGCTGCGGGCCGCCAGCGGACGATTCAAGCTCTTCAATTTCGTCGGCAATTTCTTCCTCGGTAAGTCCTACAAGCGGCCCCCGCAGCAGCGTGCCAAGCGCAAGTGTGTCCCGTCGATCGGCCACAGCGCGCGCTACAGCAATGAGGTCTTGAACCTCCTGTCTTCGGAAGAAGCCTTTCCCTGCCTGCGTAGCTATCGGAATTTCACGTGCTTCAAGCGCCCGCTCATAAATCCAAAGGCTAGTTCCTGCCGGCGCGAGCAGGGCAATGTCTCCGGCGGTCGCCGGCCGGAATGATTGCAGTCTCTTGTCCCAAACAGTGTAACTATCGATGAGCTGCCGTACAATGTCGGCAACGATCTCCGCTTCCTGTCGCCGCAGGAGATCGACGACCAGTTCGCCTCTTGGGTTTCGATGCTGGTCCCCGATGGCAATATCGAACGCCGCGACGCTCGGCCTCTCAGCCGAGACTCTTACAGACACCAATGCAGTGAAACCGGGCTGGCCTTGAGCAGCGTCTAGCATAGGCGCGAAATGTTGATTGACGAAGGCCAGAATGCCGGGCTGGGAGCGGAAGTTCGCTGTAATTTCCAGCACGGCTTTTGAATCCCGCCCTGCGAGCGCCCGCTTGGCTGTGAGATATGTCTCTACGTCGGCACCCCGAAAACGATAAATAGCCTGCTTTGGATCGCCCACGAGAAAGAGTGCCCCCGGACGAATGGCCCACTCGTGCCATGCCGCCGAGGCTTCGCCATCGCCGGCCAGCCTCCAAAGGATTTCTGCCTGCAAAGGATCGGTATCCTGAAATTCGTCAACGAGGATTCGGGAGTATCGTCGCGCAAGTGCTTGTCGTACAGCGTCATTGCTTATCAACAAGTCGCGCGCGTGGTGAAGCAGGTCGTCAAAGTCTAGCAGTGCCGCATTGCGCTTATAATCAGCGTATAAGTCCCTTAACGCGCTGAATTCCTTCACGAAACTTTGAAAGGACAGCGCGCCAATATCTGCGCAGAAGGCTTGATAGCAAGCAGCGCATGAATGATAGAGAGTTTCACCCGCGGCACTGAGTTGCTCGCCCTGCGCGGTGCTGCGGCCTACCGACTTGGCCGCATCCTTTATCTTTCCCTTTCGGCCCCATTGCTTGAATGCAATATCATCTTTCTTACAGGCTAGCGGCGCAACATGAAAAAGTAGCTCCGCGATACGACGCCCCGTCAGGGGCTGGATCGCTGCTTCGCGAGCTAAAGTCGCCACCCGTTGCAGGTCGTCGACAAGTTCGGCTGTCGTCGGTTCGATAATACCGCATCCATTGTACCAGCTCACGATGGCTTCAACGGCTCGCACCAGATTTAAGAACGTCGCAGGGTCTACTGGTTGAGTCCTCGTTCCAGCGGTGCGATGGTATTTCAGAAATGCCGCGGTCTTTTCAATCAGGTCCAGCGTTGCGTCCGGAGCTTTAACAATAAGTTCGGTGAAGAAATCTTCTTCGCTGCCGGCATTGGCGATCGGCGGTATTCGTCCCAGACCCTCAGCTCCGCGGTCGCGACCGAAGCGCGCAGACAACCACGCTTCCATTAAATCCTGATAAGCAATTTCAGCAGCCGCCGGATCGATGATCGCCGCCCCCGGGTCGATCCGCGCTTCTACCGGGTACGGCTTAATGAGCTGCTGGCAAAACCCGTGAATCGTTGTGCAGGTTATTTCGTCGAGTGCATGTGCACCTGCTTCGACCTGAGTCCGCTGAGCAGCGGTCAACCCATCTGGCAACGCGTCCCGCAACTCAGCCGGAACGTCACCAGTAAGTAGTGACTGCACGAATCGTTCGATGCGCTCAAGCAGCTCGGCTGCTGCCGCTTCGGTAAAGGTGATGGCGACGATACCTTGGGGCGCGACTCCTGCCGCGATGAGAAGGGCGACACGTCCAGCCATTAAGGCGGTCTTACCACTGCCGGCGCCGGCTTCCACGAGAAGCGTACGTCCGTGCTCCGTCAGAGCAGCGAGGCGCGCCACAGCGTCCGGTAGATGTGCGATAGAGGGGTAGCGCAGGATAGCGGCAGTTTCGGGCATATTACGCCTCATCCCAGAGCGGCGCAATCGCGCTTAGTCTTTCCGCAACAAGCGGCTTCATCTTCGCTAAATATGATTCCTTGGCGCCGCCCGGCAGGGCGAAGGACAGGTCGTACCATTCCTCCTCAGCGGAGGGACCCGGCAATGCGTTTCCGGCCCTGAATGAGTCGCTCGCAGCAATCAGAAAGGCGGTCAATTTGGTGAGTGTCCCTTCGGGATTTTCGAGCGGTAATCCCTGACCGCCTCTGCGGGGATAGAGCAATTGTGCTTCGACCTCTGGCCCTTCGGCAACGAGCGCTTTTACAGCATAGGCATAAAGGCAGCGTTGCAACTCGGCACCACCCTTGAGCTGCGGTGGTCTGCCGCGCAGGCGCCCGGACTTATAATCAGTGACTCGCGCCGCCCGTCTGTCGCCGGCAAGGTCAAGCCGGTCGATCGATCCGCCGATCTGAATCTCCGTTCCAGGGATTTGAACCGATGTTAAAGGGTCCCAAGGCAGCCCAGCGCGCGCTTCAGCATCAAGAGCCTCAGCCCGACGATCGCCGCCGAATGAAATCTCAGCCCAGCTTCGCTGGCCTACAAGCGGTCCATCTCGGTGCGAGAGCGCCGTTTCAGCGAGTTCCGCGACCTCGGCACATTTACGCTGCCAGATGATTGGCGGTGGGATGGGAAGCGTCTCCGCCCATCGGGCGGCGATAGTGGTCTTCGCGGCCTCAATCGCCGTACTGATTTCCACAGGCGCCGCGCCGACAAATCCATCCGGCCGTGATGTCTCCAGTCGGGTCACAGTTTCCTGCAGGACTTCGTGCAGGAGGTTTCCGAAGGCCAACGGGTCAAGCTTCAACGGCTCGTCGGTTTCTTCCGGCTCCTTCCAACCAAAGCCGTACGTCCACAGATATCCAATGGGATCACGCAATAATTTTACAAGCGATGAGGCTGATTGCCGCCGGTTTAGAGCGCGCAGGAGCAAAGGATGGTCGTGACGTACGAGACCATCATGCGCAGTAATGGCATCCGTGTGCCAGTCAATCCATGCCGTCAGCGCCGCACGGGCGGTTGGCAATAAGGCGAACTCATCCGGGCGCGCCATCAAGCGGTCGCTAGCACTTGCGGCATGTTCAGGCTCCCGGCTTTGGGCGACATAAACCTCTTGCACAGTGCGGGGAAATAAGGGCGATACACCGTTAAGGCGGCCTCCGCTGTCACGCCGCGCGCGTGAGCAGACGAGTTCGTTAACCGTTAAATCACAAATTGAATGAAAATCGCGCCGATCAGCTTGGTGAACCGGCAGAGGATCAATGCGCGCCGGCTCAATGATGTGGTCCGGCAATAGGGGGTCTTCACCGGCGCTGCGAGGCCATGAGCGTGACGTAAGTCCAACCAGCCATGTGAACGGGCGGGGGACGGCCGCAATTGCGGATGCTGGTGCCCATACGATGGCGGCCTCCGGTTCGACACCATCGTCAACCCTCAGACCTGTGAGGGTTACGTCAAGCGCGGCTGGCGGTCCTTCGGTCAGGGCTTTCCGCCAAATGGCGAGAGTCCGCGCATCGAGCAATTGTTCGCCGGTCTCTACTGCGGCGCTCAGCCCGTTGCCAATAATGTCAATAGTTTCGGCAAGGAGAGGCCGATGATCCACACCGTCCGAGAATCCTTCAGGCGCGACAGCATCGATCGCACGCCTCCACCTAGCGGCATTTAGTAATGGTGCATCGTCTGGAAGCGCGTGCCACCAATCTCCCGGCAAAGATTGGAAGCGGGCAACTCTCGACCGCAGGAGCGCCAGTAGACGCATCACACGCGACCGCGATAAGCCGCGGAGCAAGATTTCCGCAAGCGCGGCGGCGATCTGCCCTTCCGACGTGCTGAGCGCAGCACGACCATGCACAAAATGGATGGGCAGATTTCCAGCCTCGCTAAGCGCGAGCACATGGTCGTCCCAGTTTTCCGGAGAGGCGGTGGCAATTGCGATCTGCTCAGGCTTTGCGCCATGCGCCAGATGCTGACGTACCCAACGTAGGGCTTCGAGGATTTCATGGCGGGGGCTCGCGCAGGAAATAGCGCGAGTTAGCGGGGTCGCAGCAATACTTGTCTCGATCTTTACCCCAGAGGCCGCCAGCCAGTCCGGAATGTGTCGTGACTCCGCGACCCAGACGATTTCCGTCTCTGCGGCCATTGACGCTATCAGTGGACGCCAGACAGGCGACATCTCCGTGCGCCCGTGAATTTCTATACTGCCAAATACTGCTTTTGAGAATTTCACGCGATGCAATGCTTCGGCGACAAGGTCGCCCGGCCGGCGCTGGTTACGCGGCAATCGAGCCATCACCTCTGTTTCCAGCAATGCCAAGGCCTCAAGCCTTAGCCTTGCTGTTGGCTCGCTCGCTGTTTTCGCCTCATCCGTAAGCATGATACCTGCCGACCATGCCTTAGATAGTGAGACTGCCGCAGCGCGCTGAAATCCTGGCAGAGATTTTATGGCTTCAATTTCACCGAGCGCTGCCGATAGCGTGTTGGCGATAGCCGTTTTGAAATCCTCTTGGTCAATCGCTTGCAGGAAGCCTCCTGCCAAACGCGATGCCATCTGTTCGATGGTAACGAGCTGGAGCCCTTGCGCAGCATCTAATGCGGCCCATGTGCGGTGGCTGCGCCATGCATGGCGACTATGAACGACGAGCGTCTTTCGCATGAATCCCCCGAATTATAAGAGTACGCCGCCGCGCGGTTGTTATCAATGGGCTCCGGCTATAGGCATAATCGCTCGTAAGCCGGTAACAGCCTTTCTTAGTTGCAAATTTTTTATGTGATGGTTTTGTCCAATTTTAAACGGCCATAACGATATTCTGGTTCCACATCAACGTATGTGCTGTTTTTGGCATTTCGGTAGCAAAATGCCGGAGCATCGTTTTTTTGAACCGTGCATACCTTTTGAGCGTATTTTACGTCAGATAATTTTGAGAGCATCGGTCCATTTGAGCGATGCCCTATACGGCTGCTATTTTTGCTACCGAAATCGTGTGTTGGGACAGCCGAGAGGGGGCAAAGCCGACCGAGCAATTTATTCTGCAGCTTCCAGGGCCTCAGTTTGGGTCAACCCACGAACTATAGATTCCATAACCGGTGGGCAAACTCCGTTTCCCAGCAATTTGATACAGTCGCGCCTTGACCCATAAGGCAGTGTATATTTTCTATCAAATCCCATCGCTTGTTTTAGTTCTGGTACTTGCAGCATGCGGAGAAACGGCGTTCGCCCCTTCCATGTAACCAGACCAAAACGATCAAGTGTTGTGAGTGTGCGTAATGGGCGGTCAAGCGTTTGCCATCCGCCACTCCCATCAGAGCCATAATAGACGATAAGAAATGGTTCGCCTTTACCCAACTCATCAATTGCACGCTCTGCTCTTGCAAGGGTGTCAGGAGCGCGCCGTTCCGAGTACAATGGACGAGACTCCCACGGCCCGTCAAATTGAATGATATCCTTAGCTGTGCGCTTATGCTGACGGCTTCTAGATATCGGTACAACTTCGCCTGGAACAACTTCGCGATCACATAGTAGAAACAGGCGTCGGCGTGTTTGGGGAACTCCAAAGTCTGCTGAATCGAGCACTTGTGTCAGGACATTGTATCCCAAATGAGTCAAAGCATCGATAAGTGGTGTATAGCCGTGCCAGTTACGCATCTGAACGACATTCTCAAGAACAATCCATCGGGGGAAAAGGACGCGGGCAAAATTGATAACGTAGTTGGCCGTCCGCTTGCTTTCTTCGTTACGAGGGCGGTTCCCTTTGGCGCAAGTGTGGTTCGTGCACTCGGGCGAGGCAAGTATCAAATCTATATCGCCTATTTTGCCAAGCATTGAGGCGCATGACTCACCGTCGAGTGTGGAATTTATGACCTTGGTGTCAGGAAAATTCGCCTTGTACGTCTTTGCAGCTACAGACCAAGCATCTACGGCGCAGACAATATCTATCCCTGCCTTTCGTGTACCCCAGCCACTTCCGCCACCGCCACAGAAAAGATCTATGCCTTTCAGTTTCATTGAAAGATCCTGCCAGGTTTTCCTGCTTCCGACCAGGTGCAATCGTCACAGATATACATATTTATTAGCATCGTTATCCTTCATTATTCTTCTCCAATGGATTGGAGCCATGTAGTTAGAGATTGTCGTGAATTGATACCTTTTTCTCTCAGTATTCTTATGATGTCGCCTCCCGAGATGATGACAATCGGGTGTCCATCTTCCTTGATTTCTTTATATGCCTGTGAATTTACCCACGAAGTTGTGACTAGCACTCCAAATTGTCTGTGGCGTAGTCTAGAGATCAGTCTCGAGAGTTCTTTCACCCCAACTGAATTGGTGACGCTGTAACACTTCGCCTCCATTGAGAAATCGACCGTCACGGAAGACCTGCCATAACCGATTAGATATTTTCCGATGGCATCTCGCCCTCCATCGCGAACAGGTCGGGTTAAATCAATCGACAATATATTTTCACCAAAATATAACCGTATTATTTCGGCAGCACATGCTTCGAATGCACAGGGCGAATCTGAAAATCTGTCTAGGATGAGCTGAAGAAGTGTGCCTTCACCGCTTGAAGGAAGTTGTTCGTCCTTTGTGCGAATCTCGAGGGAGCGTATCGCTTTGAGCGCACGCGGATTTCCTTTTGACATCCATTCACGCCAAACCGCCGGCGCGTCTTTTCCCCAATCACCCTTTGCAACTAAGGAATTGAGAGATTCTCTGTTAAGTTGGGCTACATCAAGGATTGTAAATTTTGCTTGATAGTTTTGAAATCGCTTGTCGCCGGTTGTTTTCCATACTGCGACAAGATCATCGAGCATAGGTAAGCCGACAACTCCTGGCACAGCTAGCCCCTTAAAGGTCATGTCTCGGTATTGCCCAGTGTTCGCGAAAATCAGGATAGGTGGCACACAGTGACGCTTCCCGGTATGCAAGGCATCGAACATATTGCGAAGAAGGATGTTGCCATAACGAGGTGTATCATGAAGCTCACGACCGGGCTTCTTGTTGTCACCGTAATATGTGAAAATACCCGTTTCTGGGTCTAGATTGTCTGGCCATTCCAAATCCGATAGCGTCGTCGTGAGCACCACTAGTCGCGGTTGTTCTCGGGTGCCCAGTATCCTAAACCCTCCTTGAATACTTACACCAAGCAATGCATGCAATGGATCGTCACCTGCATTCCCATTTCGACCCCCAATATATGTTGCGTCAATGTGGAGATCCGCTTTGGATAGTTGATGAAGTTGAAAGTTTTTGTTCATGTGGACTCACCGCAACTCAGGTATTCCTGCGAGTGGAGGAGATAACTGTCTATTGAGTACAGTGCTCCAGCATTCAGCCTTCTTTGCCCATTCCGAGATCATGCGCCCGCTAGCAGTTATTTGAAGTGCGCTATTCACTTCGCGGGCCCAAACCTGCGCCTGCTCTTGCAGTTTAGCTGAAAGGCTTTGTTGTAGCCAAATACGGTCTAGGTCAAGTTTATCGCCGATACGTTCAGAGAGTACTGATACTGTGTATGCTGAAACATTAGCCTGAAAAGCCGAAAACATAGGCCGGACTAGTTTGTTCACTGTTTTGAAAATGATCGCTTTGGCTATCATTTTCTTATAAGTCGTGACGTCGGGGAGCGATGTTTCTTGATCATCCGTAGAAGTAAAACCTTCCATGAAGCGTTCAAAATTCTTCTGCGCACCGAAGCTGACGAGATGGGGCTTGCGCTCCCAGGCATTAAGGTACTTTGCAAGGTCTGTTTTGGTAATTTTCCGTGAAGAGGGGATGTCAATCTTCAACTTTTTGAGTTTTGCTGGGGTTGTTCCCTCGCGCGCCAGCATCGTGTTATAGCTACCTGCGGCACGCTCATAGAACCATCGACCCACGCCATCAGGACAATAAGTCGTCAACGACAACTGCTCGATTTTCACATGGAATGGCTTGTTAGCCGAAAGATCAGATAGCTTTACCGAGTTCTGACTGTTTGCATATTTCGAGATGTCTGAAATTAAACCCTCTTCTCCGACCGGATCATCCGAGCGAAGAAGTATTATTTTTGCAGCAACTCGAATGCGACTCAGATCGATTTCGGGATTTTTCTTCTTTGTGAAATAGAGGGATGCAGTTGTTTGCCCACCATTCACGATTTGCATGCCTTTAAGCCAGACGACGCCGGGCGAACCATCACTTGTCTTGCCAAGATGCATCTCATCAGCAACGAGAACAATGCCGTTATTGTAGGCCATAAAGCGTTCTGGGTTTTCTCGCAAAGTATCACGAATCCCTCGATTTACTTTTCCTGTCGCGCTCAAAAAAGAGCGGACGTTAGCTTCAAGAAGGCGCGCCCCATATTTCTCATAAATGAAACGAAGCGCTTCGCCAGGAACTGCGGTCAAGACGTAGTCATAATCCGTCATCTCGCCACGAACATAAATGCACGGCAGGGGGCCACCTGACACTTCTTCAAAATTGACAACCAGTTCGTCTCTTGGCTTGCCTTCGGACCAATGATGCCAGAGACGCTCTATGTCCATCACCTCAAGCTTGATTGTTTTTCCTTGAATTTCACGAGATTGGAAATTTTTTGCTTTTGCTAACCTATCGGTCAAAACGTAGATACGTATCTGGTCAAGGGATGCATAAGTCTCATATATAGTGTGCGCAACTCTGTATGCATCGTCTGACTGATCCATCGTTGATGTTAGACGTCCCTCTGCACATTTTTTCAAGAATCTTAAGCATTGCTCCGCTGCTGTTTTGGTTTCAGCATCAGGAATCGACGTGATGGTTTCGGTGCCTTCGTATAAACTGATGAATAGATCAAGCTGGTCCGCATCCTCAGAAACAGCGTAACCACCTAGGCGAAGTTTGGCATTACCGATGGTTCTTTCATAATGGCAGGCTTCTGGCTCGAATGTCATGCCGATATCTGACATGTGTTGCATTACAACTTCAGTGAAAACTTTCTCTTCGTACGGATAATCTCCTCCGGGAACGGTAAGTCGGTCTGCAATTTCTTCCTTAACTTCTGCGCGTGTTTGCATGAGAAATTCTTCAAGTTCCATTTATGCCCCCAGTAAATTCAGTACATTATTTAGGTCTAAATCTGTTGCGCCCGCCAAGCTAAGATCGACCTCATAGTGAGCCCTCCTTATCGCTGGGCAGACATTCGCGTGTGTCAGCCTTGGAAAATCACCGCGCACCTCAAAAATGGAACTCGTTATGTGCAAAAACCGTCGCGTGTAATTTGTTAAAGCGGTAGGAAGAAGGCCTGCTTGGATCAAGCAGACCTCAAACAGTTCGAGTGATGCCATGTCATCTTGCAGCTTCTCTCGAATTATATTTGCCATGCTCGGCAAGGTAATGCCTGAGCTATCAAGCGCGAGCCTAACTGCCGCAATAAAAAGTGGCTGCCGTAGGTTTTCATCCAGTTGCTCGAGGGAGGATATTGTCGCTGGAAATATTCCAACGGAGAGAGTTGTCTTGACCTCTATTGAACCATCGCCAAGCGTAAAATCATGCAAACCGTCGACTGGACCTTGCCAAGCACCGAGGACGCTTTTTTTGGGAAAACCTGTTTCGATCATGCGATTGAGTTCAACGAGTTCTCCAAATAGCCCTTGTTCTGCTTCCTCCGAGAGAACACCTTCCTTGCGGCGATCCATGAAGTCTTGCCAAGCGCGGATGCGCCCAAGAAAGCGTTGGAGAAGTCCTACCTCTTCATTCGTTGTCCAGCAATCTACGAGATTGACCAAATCGTCAGCCATCATCCCAAAAAACTCTAGGCTAGCTCCTGTCCTCCTGGCTAATGCCAGGATCAGTTGGTCATCACCTGTCGGATCAATTTTGAGACGAATAACTTCAAATCCCTGTCCTTGTGGTAAGTGCGCATCAGAAATAGTTACATGAGTGCGAAAGCCGATTAGCACCGCTTCGTCGCCGTTGGGCATTCGTCTTCCGGCGAAGAGAGTGCATGGGGCTCTGATACTGATGGGAATTGTGCGCCAACCCTCTCCATATTGATCATTGGCTAATGCACGCCATACCGCAAGAAGACTTCCTCGGTCACTCGGTGCCGCCATATTCCTGCCCCCAGAGTATGTTGTTCACTTTATATCTGACTCTAGCTCCAGAATTACTGGCGGGGAAGCTGATCGCAAAGCCAATAATAGGAGGCGTTATTTCAGGTAGTCCTGCCTCATTTCCGGCCAGTGCAGGATCTATTGTATACAGGAAAAGAACGCCACGCTCCTTTGGACGAATCCGTCTGATCGCTGGACCATTAGGGGTATCCGGTTCCACTGCAGCAGTATCGCGACCAGGATCTGCATGATAGGATTTACGGGTATCGGCAAGCGCAGCTAACCATGCTTCATCGTCGAGGTCTATCGCCTCATCGCGTGGCGACATAAGACGTCCGATTGAATAACGATCTGAGTGCTGTCCATGGGCGGAACGTTTCAGCATTTTTATGGCAAGCCCTTCATGGAAACGATGTACCTCTCCCTCGCCTCGGCTCGCTCCGATCAATGCAATAGTCCAATTGACCAATTCATTTTCGGAGCCAAGTGATCGGATGAATTCTGTCAACAAGGCACTGTTGACCTTATGTGCTTCCGGATGAGTACGATAACCTTCAAGGAAATTTATAATGGTTTCGGGGGAAACATCCCTCCAAAGATAACTCCCCTCCCAGACGTATTCCGATCCACCACGGAATTGCCTAGGATCAGACTCGGGACGCCCAAGCAATGAGAGAAGTTTATCCGTCGCATCGAGATTCTTTCGGAGAGTTTCAGCATCCTGATGAAAAGTAACTGTCTCTAGGAGATGTCCGCTGAATGATAGGTCAAGATCCCTGGCCGTACGCATTTTTAGCCGGGACGTCACCATTAGAACTGGATGAGATTGTACCTTAAGGCCATAGTCTCGCGGTGTAGCACCGCTTTCTGCCATGAAGTCGAATTCCTCACGCAGTTCTTCGGATGCGTCAGCAATATGCTCGAACCATTCTACAAGATCAGCCGTAGTATAGAGTCGGCAAAGATCAATGTATCCTGGGCGATATCCAAACCAGCGACCCATCTGCATTAGCGTGTCGTACATCCTTGAAGCACGTAGGAAATAACTTACAGTTAGTCCTTCGAGCGTGAGGCCACGCGCTAACTTATCGCCACCAATAGCAATCACCTTTAACCCAGTCTCTTGGTTTTCTGCATAATCGAGGGCATCCTTGGCCGTGCCATTGATCATCCTTACTTGGATGTCTGCAAGAACATTAATTAGTGATTTCTCGATCGATTCCCAATGAATGTTGCGGTGTCGATCAAGGTCAGGAAAATCTTGCGCTAAACATTCGGTTGTAGGTGAAAAATCACGATCCCAGAGGTTTTTCAAGGTAGCAAGTATAGGTTCATGACCAATTCGTCTCGTCAGCCTCTGTTTGTAGTGGCGTATATGTTCCTCAACCTGCACATGTACTGCTGTCTGAACTGATGTGAACCTAGTGACGTGGACGAGCATCGAGCAGTGCTCAGAACCTTGGCCTCGCAACTCTCGTATGGCGCAGGAAAGTATGAAGGCATCAATTGCCTCTGCAAGCGAGGGTGGAATTACGTCATGCCCTTCGTAAAGAGGCTGGTGACCATTCCGGTGTCCTGTTGGCATCCATGCCTCAGAATCGGCAATCGGGCGCACGAGTGGGAGACCGGCAGTACGTCCATTCTCGTTTCGGTAGCCAAAGACTTTTGCCGGGCCTACATAGTTTGATGGTGCGGCGAGGTTGATAATAAAAGCCTCAGGAAATAAGTCGGGGCCTTCTTCACGCGTTTGACCTTGTTCATGAATGAAGATATTTGCGAATGGTGTCGCTGTGTAGCCAACATAAGCTGATTGCGAAAAGCTGCGGAGAATTGTGCGTACAAGTCGATTTATTGCCGTTGGCTCATGTTCCTCGTCCGGCCTGCTGTTCTCATCAAGCAACATCTCTTTCGTGTCTACACTCGCGTTATCCGCCTCGTCGTCGATGAGCAGGAGAGGTAAGTGAGTCACTATATGGTGACCTGTCTGCTGGTCTCGTGCAGTTGCCACATGATTGCGTATCCACCCAAGAAGACGCGTTAAAACTGTTTTGTTTTTTTTAACTACGAAGAGCCAGGGGCGCTGCTCAGGTGATATGCCGAGATTTCGTGCGATATTTGTGCTGAAGTCTCCCTTTTCGGTGCGGTTTGTAGCGTAATTTGGTCTTATGCCTAAATCGGAATCTATTTCTCCAACACCAATGGGTAACAAATTATCTCCATCAATGGCGCTTGTCCGGTACCCGAGAAAGGACTCGTCCAACCTCATCTGAGTCTGGGCTCGCAAATTGTTGTGCAGACCTGCTAGAACAATAATAATCTTGTATCCTGCATCAGCTGCCTTGCAGATGAGACCGCTGTAATGACTAGTTTTACCTGACTGCACATGACCAACTACTAATCCCCGGCGATCCCAGGAACCTTCTCGATTCGGGTCTTCAAGAAGTTTAATTACAGAATCTGTGGATCTGTCTAGTGCATCAATGGCTTTGATTGAGAGCTTACGTTCCAGCAAAGCTTTGTAGCGTTTCCAATAACGCCAATCCTGCTTTCGCGATGCTGAGAACCAATCTTTATGACCTTCGTTGTTCTGAAGTGTTGCATCCTGGCCGATCCATAGACTGAAACGGCGAATTAGTTCATCTGTAACCTTCTCACGATCCAAACCATCTCGCCATTTTGGACTCATTGTCAGTAAGAGGTCGAGCTTCTCACCGATCATGGTCGGCGTGATTGCCGTTTTATCCGCTTCGTCAAGAAGAAATTCTTGAACCAGTTTAATGATCCTTTCTTCAGTTGCGGATGCCATCATCGTCTCCTGCATGTGGATCATCGGGAAGAGCCGCCACTAAATCTGGATAGTTGTTGAAGGGCTCGGTATAAAGAAGTCTTTCACGCGCTGCCTGGGGCGACATCCCCTTGCGCAAGACAAAACTGCGATACATCAATAAAATGAGTGACCGCACTTCTGGCAAAGCTTCCTCCGAAAAACCAATGCGAGGTGTTTCTTTCGCTTCTGCCGTGTCGAGCCATATTCTCTGGATGGGGACCGTTTCTTCGATTACCCTCAGCATAGCTTGGATTTGTGGGGAAAAGACTCCGGCATCGTCAAGAACCGCGCGAACGACTGGATGTTGGCAATCAATGCGATACCGAATACCATTTGTTCGATGTTCGGCTCTCCATGCTTGAACCACTGCACGTCCAGGATTTCTGGAAACTGGTTGACCTCGATGGGCAAAAACTTTGCGCGCTCTTGCCCGAGTATCTTCTGCAAGCCTTGTTAATTCCTGACATATTCCAACTGGAGGGCTTGCTGTAGATTTTCTGATGTCAATTTTCCAGGTAGCATCGGCTGAATTCGGGATGTCCAGTCTGATGCGCGCTAGCCGGTGAGCCTCTTCTTTAGTCCACGACCGCCCTTGGCCAAGCCCAAGCCAGCTACCAGCGAGAAGCATTCTACGGTTTCTGTAGACATAGAAACCTTGTTGTGCAGTCCAACCATGTGGACCTGCTGCTACTAGCTCTTGCTGTGAATTAAGGTAATCTCGGTGAGGCAAAACATGACATTGCACCTCAATCGTTCCAGCCACCGACGGAATTCTTGCTACCGGTGAAGTCCAGGTGGCCGGGTGTGATAGAAGAAAGGGATCCCATGAATCAACTGGCTTCCCATTAATATAGAGGTTTAGAGAAGGTTTCATGGTGTTATTGTCGAGATAACGATGAAATACCATCGCCAAATGGCGTTCTACATTATCCACAAGATCGAGGAAATTCTGCTCTGAGAACCCGGTAGAAATGACCCGATCAAGTCGCTCCCATAGTACTAATGTTCCCCGGCCAGCAGCAAGCAATGGTTCAAGCAGGTGTTCGGACTCTGGGGCAACTCCTTCGAGAAGATGCCAACCGTGATCTGCACTTGATGCAAGAATGTCAAGATCCCAGCGGAGGCAATTAACCCGCCCGTTACGCATACTTGCGAGTGTTAGTCTGCGGCATTGAGAGAACGATGCAGTTTTCAATCCAAGACCAAACCGCCCGAGGTCATCTGTGTTACGCTGATCAAGAGGACTTCTCTCGCCAAGTCGCATTGCGGCATCGAGGGCTTCTTCATCCATGCCAGCCCCATCATCTAGGATAGTCACATAGCTTGCATCGCCCGCCCAAGCAAAGTGGAGAGATACCGACCCCGCTTGTGCCGATATACTATTATCAATGATATCCGCAAGCGCTGTCGCGGTCGAGTATCCTAGTCCCCGCAGAGCTTCGATCAGGGACGATGCGCGCGGTGGAGCTAGGCGCGAAGCAAACGAAGCTGAGGCATTGGGAAAGTCGCTATTCATCGCAGCCAATCTCGCAAAAGTTTGGTGCGAACCGGATGGCCTAGTTTTTTTAGAGCTTTGGATTCTAGCTGTCGTATCCTCTCGCGCGTGACATTGTACAATTTCCCAATTTCTTCGAGGGTATGTTCGTTGCATCCAATGCCGAAGCGTAGGCAAACGATTCGTTTCTCTCTTGGCTCCAGGCAGTTAAGCTGCTCCCTTACAAGCTCTTGCATGTTCAATAAGATCAATTCTGCTTCTGGAGATGGTTTTTCTTCATCAGCAATAAGGCCTACAGATTCCGTCACTTCCGGCTCAGAGTCCATAGAGGTTGGTTCTTCGGGTACCCTTGCAAGTTTGTAGACTACATCCAGCGGCAATCCGCTGGCTAATGCAATACCCTCTGCACTAGGCTCATAACCACATTCGCATTGTGCTCGAATTCGGGCTTTTTCGATCTTACGAAGTGTTTCGTTTGCATGCACTGGAACGCGAATAGTACGACCCATGTCGGCTATCGCACGTGATATTCCTTGCCTGATCCACCAAATTGCATAAGTAGAGAACTTTGTACCAATCCCTGGATTGAAGCGGTCGGCTGCTCGCATAAGGCCAATATTTCCCTCCTGTATTCTGTCCATTAGTGACAGGCCTGCGTATCTCTTTGCAGTCCAAATTACTAGACGGAGGTTGGCTTCAACTAGTTTCCTTTTCGCATTTTGTGCCTTCGCAAGACATGAGTTGATCTGCTTTCTAATATTAATAGCAGTTTCATTTTGTCTGGCTTTGTCTTGTATCATTGCGAGGTATTCCGGCGACAATTCTGCGGCGATTAGTCGTTCGGGGAGTTTGTCACGCGCTGCCGCTCCTTGATAACAAAGGTCAATGATAGCTAATACATGCGAGATCATTTCACTAGGTAGTTCTATAAGCGCACTATCTTGCACCCTTATTTGCTGCAAGTTGTTTTCATTTTCGCTTGCTTCATCCAAAGATGTGTTTTCTCCACTTGATTCACTCCAAGACGAGTCAAATATTGTTCGTGGGGATAATTCACCTTTCAGAACAGATTCTAAGTCAAAGAGCAGTTTTGCAACGGCGAGTGGGCTAGCAGTGACGGCGGTTAGCAACTCGAGCTGGGCTTCCATAATAATTGATCCAAGCATTATCTCTTCGTCTCGCGTCATCCGAATCGTCGGAAGAGTCTTTGCATAAAGCGAAAAGGGATCAGCATCATTCGTCAAAAGCTGTCCGATAAAATTCAATACATCTACTGCTACTTCACCTAACTGCTCTTCATCATCTTCATAGGGATCAAATAAGTTATCCGGAGGAATAACTTCATCATCAATCAAAACACCGAGATCACCGAGAGCAAGGCGCACTGCAGCTGCAACTTCCATGCGCTCCTGATCATTAAATCCGGCCTCAGTGGCGACCACATTATCAATCATATCAGCCCTGATGCGCCCATCTCTAAATGATTGAATAATAAGGGTGCCCAGCGCGTATTTTACCTCGGGCGCAAGTTGGAGACGACGGTGAGCAATGTGGCTCAGCTCTGGCAAGTCAATCTCGACATCGTCCCAGCTTGCATCAGTGTCTATTGGTGTGTGTCGCGCCAATGCTTTTTGCAGTTCACCTGCTTCGACAGCGCATGTTGTATCGTCGGGTGGAGGGGGAGTTGCTACTACTTCCTGCCAGATTGATAAATCAAACGTGGTTTCTCCATCTGAAGCCGACCAAGCACCGACGGCATCCTTTTGCTCTTCGCGGTTAATATCATTGTGATGGCTGACTATTGTGACTGTTTGCTTGAGGGGCGTTATGTGGTCATCGATTGGGGCTCGAGGGCTCGCAATGCCTAGATTGTAAAGATTTGAATCGCTTGCCTGTTCTTCGTTGTTATGCACGTTCGGAATAGATTTATTCCAGGTCGTACGCAGCAAGGCTGCAACTTCCGCATTGCCGCGGAGAATTGCGATTGAAATAGCATCATTTCCTTCTCTGTCCTTTAGGGAGGGATCAGCTCCTGACTCGAGCAGCAATCGGCATATGGCAAGATGACCGATGGAAGCTGCTATCATTAGTGGTGATCGGCCCTTTTCGTCAGCGGCATCGGCATTGTTTCCAGAATTGAGGTGCAGCCGAACTGACTCGACGGCGCCAGCGACTATTGCCATTCTGAACGCAGGGCTGAACCGATTGCGTGTCGTCTGCATCATCCCACGTGCCATGACATTTATTGGATTGTCAGTTTCAATTATGTCCACGATACGCCTCTAGCCTCTGGGCTAGTCAAGGAATCAAGAATCTTAACTTAAGTCAGAAATCAGGGGGTGACAATCAAGATGCTCAATAAAATCAGGGGGGTAAGGTGATGCTAGGCCGGCGCTGCCCTTAGCTTGTTCACACCAGGCGCCATCGGTTTATCACCAAACAGACGTGGTCTAGCTCCGAGCGACTGAAATGCATTCAATATTGGTTCATCATTCTGTATGTGGATGTGGTTGTCTGACATAGGAAGCATGGTTGTATGCCGCTTCGCGGCATCCGGTAGTATTTCCACACAGCAGGCGGCATACAGTGATGTGTATGCGTCAGACTTAGAACCAAGCAACGGAATAACGGGGCTACTAGGTATCTGGATGGGTATCTGCATTCCCCATTTTCTTGTCTCAGCCTCGTATTTAATGGCCAACATTGAAGTGGCAATCACATTTTCAAGAATATGTGATTCTGGCAGATTGCCGTTATGCCAAGGTCGGATATCGGCACGAGGTTGCCCAATAGCGGTCGCTCGCCCCTTTGTAGTGATAAAGCGGATGTCGTGTTGGCCATCTTTCCAGCGAACGACAAAGTTATGGGGATCGTGCAGGCCGTTTCTTTTTAGGGGGATAACCCTGACATCTACCAACCAGCGATTCATCAGGTCGTTGGGAAGCTCTTTAATCTCCAGTACTGCACTATCAGAACCCCTGCCGATGGCGGCTCCGTTGCCGCCAAGCGTCTTCATCATCTTGGTATTGTCAGCGTTGACCTCACCGAACCGATAGAACATCCCATCGCGTTCAAGCATGTTTTGGAGGCTGATCCGCTCAAAACACGCCCCCAAGCTGTCTTGTGGCAACTCTTTGCCCTGCGGCCTAGTACGGATAAGCTGGCGCAGTTGGCTGGTGAGCAAGCAAACGTCTTCCGTGTAAGTTGAACGGCCAGCCCTGCCATCCGAAATAATCCCGACCGTATCCCAA
>JBASFQ010000012.1:0-126780 GCA_049653105.1 Alphaproteobacteria bacterium | reverse complement strand
CATCCTACGCCACCAAATTCGCCATCATCGCGGGCATCGTCAACCGCGCCTCCGGCTTTTAACCCCTTCAGGGAGAAACAGCCTTTTGCTGCCTTTTATCCCGTTACTTTTGCATCGGGTCTAATGTATATTGATATCCGTTCCCAATTAAAATGTTTTGTGCGTCATTCGCGCCGTGCACATAAAACACTGACGGTGCAATCAGCACACCAAAAACAATTACTGAACGCAACCTGTAATTCGGAACCAAATTTGAGAAAAAATTTCCTGAGAGTATGATGCTCGTAAGGTAGGCCGAAAAGGTTAGTGAAAATAACTGCACATTAAACGGATAAGGGATGAAGTGAAGTTGGACAAAAAGCACCGCTGCAAAGAACAACAGATTCAATCCCCAATATCTTTTCATGAATTTGTCAAAACTGGTATTTTTTAACTTATCCACTTGCTGTTGGGTGTGTTTCATCCAACCAAGTGATGTAATTAAGAGGACAATACCCCCAAGGAGTGGGTAAGCGGCAAGTTTAATGATATCCTGAAGTGCTGCGAACTCTAAGATATCAACATTAAAAACCCGCCAATAACCCCATTCATACATAATCCCCAATACGAAACAGTATCCAAAAATTATCGTGGGCACTGAAATAGTGCCGAACCGTTTAAAGATATCCGGTAACTTAGGGGTGACGTCTGCTTCAGTGTTTGCCATCATAAACCAATCAGCACAGAAGGAAAATTTTAGTAAAATTACCTCATTTTTCCTCGGGGGTTTTTAGTCATTGCCAGATCATTTGGTGAATATAACACAACTCTATTGTCGGGCGCAAAAACATAGGCGTTTTTAGCAGCGCACAGAAATAAACCTTACTCTTGTCCCTACCGCCGCCCGGCATCCCGCCAGGCGGCTTTTTTGTGTCTGGAGGTCACATGGACGAATCAAAGCCTTGGTATTTATCGCGCACGATCTGGGGCGTCGTGGTGATGATGGTGGCGTCGCTGGCGCATATTTTTCACTATGAAATCGACGCACAGCTGCAGACCGATATCACAAATTATATCGCCAGTATCGGCGATGTCGTCGGCGGCGGCCTGACCATCTATGGCCGGATCAAGGCCAGCAAGGCGATCACCGCAACGGCCTCCGCCGCTGATGCGGCGAACAAAATCAAAAGCATCGTCGTGCTGGCCTTGCTGACCATGAGCCTGTCGGCCTGCACGAATCCGGCCTTGCAGAATATCGCGCCGCCGCAGCCGAAAACGCCGCAGCAGGCGGTTTATCTGGCGATGGGGGACTATCACCAGCTGATCGCGCTGGCGATCGAGTACAACAGCCGCCCGCGCTGTGGCGACGACGCGCCGAAGATTTGCAGCGATGTTGCCGTCGTCGACCAGCTGCGCAAAGCCAACCGCACGGCGCAGGCCGCGCTCTTCGCCGCCGAAGATACCGTCTTCAATCCCAAATTCAGCGGCAGCGTTCTCGACGCCACGGCGCTGTCGGCGGTCAACGCGGTGACAGTCTATCGGGAAGCCCTGAAACAATATGGAGTGCGCTAACATGAACACCACCGCCATCCTTGCCTTCGTCGCCACCGGCGTGACGATCATTCAAGAACTGATCCAACTCGGCGCAAAAGCTGCTGACATCATCGCCGCGACCAAGGCGTTCCATGCCAAGGTCAAACAGCTGATCGACGAAAACCGCGCCCCGACCGATGCCGAGCGCGCCGAGCTGCATCGCCTGCTGGCGCAGGACACGGCAGCGCTTGAAACCGATCCGCCCGCGCCGCCGGTTGCCGCCAATGATGCCGTTGCGCAACCAACGACTTCGCCGCCGCCGGGCAGCAGCGATAACGGCGCATGAGGCTGATATCTTGAAATTTATGGTTGAGATTAATTCACTTGCTGCCTGGAGCGCTCTGCGTGTCATTGGTGCTAGGCTGCGGCGTTGGTGGCGACGGAACTAGTGGAGTGGGTACAGTTAAATCTTTAAGGATGATAGGCTGATTTCCATTATTCTTTATGACTGTGTAAATTGTGGACGCTCCAACCCAGCTGCCAACAATGAAACACACAAGGCTAATAATGATCGCAATTATACTGGTTATTTTGAACCGTAAAAATACGCCATGGCACTTGTTCTCTTGGACGTGCTGTGAATTTATATATTCATATCGATCTTTTTCCGTAAGGGGGTCTGGGTAGTAGTGCATTTTGTTTTTCATTCTGTAAGATTCAGCAGAAGCAAAAGACCTATCCGCCCTGCCCACCAATGCAAAAAATCCGAGAATTGCAGAGGACGCTGATGCTACCAGCCCAAGAATAAAGAATATTGCTGAGTACAGTAAATCTTGAGGTGTCGCTGTGCTTGGGAATTGAAACAATCCTTTTACGGTTGGAATTGCAATGATCCCGCCAGCATTGAGCCATGAGCAGGTTTTAAAAATAGTCAGGGCAACATCGATGGATAGTTTGTCTGTTGCTTGTGCAAAATCCTCAAACGGTCTTACGAATTGAGCATCATCTTTTCTATATTGTTCGCGTAATTCGTTGGCTGCCTCCATGTTTTTTCTGAGGTTTTGGCCATTGCTGCTTATGTTCATGAGGTCGCCAAGATGAAGTACTGAAGGGCTGATCAGCATATTGAATGAATATCCATCGCCCCGCAAGGGGCGGGGATTGGTGCGCTCCAACGCACCGACCGCGTGCTTGTAACACGCATAACCGCAATCGGCCTGCATTGCAGGCTATCCCGCCCGCCCGTCGGGGCAGGGGGAATCTATCATGGTGTGGTTATGCTCCCCTTAATGCGTGACGGCCAGCGCGCGGTGCGCGCTCTTTCCCCGGTCGCCGCCTATGTCGGCGGCAAGCGCCAGCTGGCGGCCGAGCTGGTCACGCGGATCAGCAAAATCCCGCATCGCACCTATGCCGAGCCTTTTGTGGGCATGGGCGGCGTCTTCCTGCGCCGCACCGAGGCTGCACCTGCCGAAGTCATCAACGATATCAACCGCGACGTGGCGACGTTCTTTCGCATCCTCCAGCGGCACTACGCCGCTTTTATGGAGTTGCTAAAATTCCAGCTGACCAGCCGTGCCGAATTTGAACGATTGACCGCGATCGATCCGACAACGCTGACGGATCTCGAGCGGGCTGCGCGATTCCTGTATCTGCAGCGAACCTGCTTCGGCGGCAAAGTGCGCGGTCGTAATTTCGGCGTTGATGCCACGGCGCCAGGTGCGTTCAACGTGACGCGTCTCATGCCGTTGCTCGACGAGCTGCATGATCGGCTGGCCGGGGTGACTATCGAATGCCTGCCTTGGCATGACTTCATCCCACGGTATGATCGAGCGGAGACGCTGTTCTATCTCGACCCGCCTTACTGGGGCAGCGAGAATTATTACGGCCTAGGCGTTTTCAGCCGCGACGACTTCACCCGCCTTGCCGCCGTTTTAAAGGCCGTGGAGGGGCGTTGGATTTTATCGATCAATGGACGTGCCGGAAATCCGCGAACTATTCAGCTGGGCTAAAATCGATGCTGTGACGCTGAATTACACCGTCGGGGGCGGCGATGCTCAAGCGGAGGCGCGGGAGCTGATTATTTGTAAGCAGCCTGCTTAAAATCTTGTCTGTGAATCCGTCTGGGACTCGACAGCAAAATCGATCATTATTCTTGCGTTTCAGACTTATTATTTTTCTTGAATTTCAATATGTTACTTGGGGCGCAGGGTTCTGGGGGACTGAGGGCCGTCGGTTCAAATCCGGCTACTCCGACCATTTTTTTCAATAAATTAGGACGAACGTTAATCTCGTCATTAACTTCCGTGTGTAAATCTTGTATGTGACCCGAACCGGTCGCCACGTTCAGATAATCCCCGGCAACGTCCATTACCTTACGCCGCACACCAGCTGCCAGCCAGATATATAGCGCTCGGTCGTTTGGTAATCATTAAGCCGTAGCAGCTTTTTAACCAGATCGCCGGAGAGCAGTTGGGCGACAGGCGAAGCTTAAGCGCTGCGGACGGCTTTCATGAACTTATCGACTTCAGCGTGCAGACGGATAGACTGTTGGGACAACTCCTGTGCCGAACGAGAAACTTCCGTCGCCGATTGACCTGTGGCCTGAGAAGAGCGCGTGACATCAACAATGTTTTTGGAAACATCAGACGTCCCAGTGGAGGCTTCCGCTACATTACGCGAGATTTCCTCGGTGGCCGCGCCCTGTTCTTCGACCGCTGTTGCAATTGTCGATTGGATTCTGTTGATGTTTTCGATTGTATTGCCAATCCGGCCAATAGCTTCAACGGCAGCGGTCGTTGAAGCCTGTATTGATTGAACCTGAGAAGAAATTTCTTCTGTAGCCTTGGCGGTCTGCGCCGCAAGATTTTTGACCTCTGATGCAACCACGGCAAAGCCTTTGCCCGCTTCTCCGGCGCGTGCAGCTTCAATCGTGGCATTGAGGGCAAGCAGATTTGTCTGCCCGGCGATGTTGTTGATCAGGGTAATAACCTCGCCGATCTTCTGTGCGTTCTCCGCAAGCTGCCGCATGCTCTGGTTCGTTTGCTCCGCTTCCTTAACTGCCGAATTGGAAATCTGGTTCGCTTCCTTGACCTGGCGGGAAATCTCGCCGATGGATGCAGTCAATTCTTCCGTTGCTGCCGCGACAGTCTGAACATTGGCGGAGGCTTGCGTTGCGGCGCCAGCGACAGCGGTAGACAGGCGGGATGTGCTTTCGGCGGTGTTGGAAAGAGATTCAGCCGAACTGTTCAAACCTGCCGTGGATTTGTTCAAGATATCGACCACGCCTAGGACATTTTTTTCGAAGTCGGCGGCCAGTTTCTCCTGGCCGGTAATGACAGTCCAGGCGACCATCGGGCCGATATAATTACCTTTGGCATTGCGAATAGCGGAAATTTTCAACTGGAGCGTTTCCGAACCAATCTTGATGATGTCACTGCTTGGTAGGTTATCGCCGGTCGCGAGCATATTGCGCTGCTGGGGCGAGACTTTGTGAAAGACATCAAATGAACTCCCGATAATATTATCGGCCTTGACCGGAAGATGGGTTTCCATAGAACGCAGTGTGGTTACGCTTGTTTTGTTAGCATAAGTAATCTTGGAACCATTCTTGGGGTCTATAACCATGACATTGATCGGCATGTCTTCAATCATTTGCTTGTGCTTGAATGCCTCGGCGACCGTTGCGCGCAGGCTTTCTAACGCCCGTCCCAGGGCGCTGGTTTCGTTCTTGGCCGTATCGGTTTCAATTTCGAAATCAGTGTCACCGCCGACAATGCGTTCCATTGACCCCTGAACTCGTTGCACGGGGCCGATTATGCTGGCGACTGCGACAAAGTACAGGAGCAGAGAAAGCGCAATCCCGACTATGACGAAGGAAAACACGACGAGTTCGCGATGTAAAACTCCCTGAATGCGAATCTCAAGCAAGGTCTTCAGTTCGTTCAACCCTTTCGCGGAAAGGTTGTAACAAGTGTCATGCACGGCACTCACAATGCCGACAAAAGCTTCCGGAGCCATGACCTTTTTATCATCGGCAAGCAAACCTTTGGTCGCTTCCATAAGGGTGTCTGCCGTTTTTTGATAGGAGGCAACGGCCTCTGTCATGGTGGCCTTCAATGTTGGGCTGGGGCCATTGGTCTCCGCGTCAGTGTCCAGGGTTTTCTCGATGTTACCTAAAGTCGAAGGCAGAAGGAAATCCTGAATGGTTTTTTGGATAAAGAAGATGTCGGGGCGCTTGGCGACAGAGATGCTGTTTTGATTGGTCGAGAGTTCTTTAAAGATTTCTGACTCAAGGTGTGCCAGAGCGTGAAGTGTTCGCGGCAGAAGCTCTATCGTAGCTGCCATCAGCATATAGCTGTCAATATCGGGGTCGAGTGCCAGCTGCGATGTGCCTTCGACATAGGAAATGATGCCTTCGATATCGCTTAAAAGCTGATTAAATATTGCGCCTGAATATTTAGCTTCTTTCGCGGATTGCCATGACTTGGCCAGCGCTGCCGCGCTGATGGGGGGGCGTTTCGCGTTGGCCAAATCCTCCACCGTCATTTTAAGCTGTGCGCCAAGCTCAGCATCAAGTTTGGAAAATTCGCTTAAACGCTCATCAACGGTACGTGCGATGGTGTTCGCAGATTTCTCCGATTTGCGTCCCTGGCTTTCGGTAAGCAAGGTCATTTGATAGGCGCCAACATCATGGAGCAGGGCAACCAGAGGGGTGATATACCGCACCCCGGCGATCTCGTCGCGTGCCACGCCAACCTGGGCGGTTGATGCTACATGGAGCAAATAACTGAGTAATCCGACGGGCATCATGAACGCGATGAGAATGCTCAGTAAGCGAATGCGTACAGGAAAGCGTGACAGCGGGTTTTTCATGATACCAGTCCTACTCCTGGGGGGGGGGGTACTAAAGGTGGTGGCGCTGCACTTATACGTAGTGGAAAGAGCGTATTTTTCCGAGTAGCAAAAAAGAATTAACGGATGTTTAATTTGCAAAACACGACGCAAAATCATCTTAGGAGTCTGAACGTCTGGGTGCTCGAGTGCTGTTGTTGGTTGTGGCCATGCGCGTGGCAATAAATTGCAGAAGTGTTGAAGAAATTGAGTGCCAGGCTAATTGAGTAGCAGTGAAATTTGCTTCCAAAATATATGGTCTGCGCTCACGATCGACTCGGTGCGCTTAATCCATGCAGGGAAAAGGCGTCACTAACCGACCGAATGCCCTAACTTAATTTTAACGATTGTTGACCAGTTATAGATTGGCTACAATCCCAGATTAAGGGATTGCCCATCGATCATTTTTGACTCATCAGGAGAGTTTGTCCCATGTCCGGTTTTGAGCGCGATCCCGTTGCCCAGTATTATAATCAATTGGTTCCCATGGTGGTCGAACAGACCGCTCGGGGTGAGCGAGCCTTTGATATTTATTCCCGTCTGCTGAAAGAGCGGATCGTGTTCCTGCAAGGACAGGTTGAAGATCACATTTCCGGCCTGGTTTGCGCGCAGTTGCTGTTCCTTGAAGCCGAGAATCCGAGCAAGGAAATCTCGCTTTATATTAATTCGCCTGGGGGCGTGGTGACCAGCGGCATGGCCATGTATGACACCATGCAATATATACGCTCTCCGGTTTCGACCGTTTGCGTCGGGCAGGCTTGTTCCATGGGGTCGCTACTGCTGTGCGCCGGCGCGAAGGGCAAGCGCTTCTCGCTGCCAAACAGCCGGATCATGATCCATCAGCCTTCGGGCGGGGCGCAGGGGCAGGCGACCGACATCGAAATTCAGGCGCGCGAAATCCTCAAGCTGCGTGAGCGTTTGAACCAGATTTATGTCAAGCATACCGGCCAGACGCTGGATAAAATCACCTCTTCCGTTGAACGTGATAATTTCATGTCGGCGGAAGAAGCGAAGGCGTTCGGTTTGATCGACGAAGTTGTCGATAAGCGTCCCAGCAGTGGGGAACCGGCAGCCAAGGCGGCGTAGTCGCCCCCGGAATTGGGGAGGGCAATGAAGATTCTGCATCTCAGGACATTGGCGTCGCTCTTGGTTTTGGGGGCGATGCTCGTTGTGGGTTCTTTCCAGGCTTTTACCGCTGTTGCGCAAGGCACTTCGACGTCTTCTGGTGACGGTTTCATCAAGGCGGACATTGAACGGGACGTCGACAAGTTACTGGAACTGACGGATGTTGATGTCACGCTTGCTTTTATCAATGACGGCCAAGCACGCCTGTTGGAAGATGGCAAAAAGAACGGCGCTATCTCCAAGGATTCATGGCCCTATCTGGACGAAGCCCTAAAAACTGCTTTCGCGCCAGAGCGTTTGAAGCGCATTGTCCGGAAAAGCTATGTTGATCATGTCGATCCGGCACAATTGCCGGGGATGCTGACCTGGTTTGGCTCTGATGCGGGGCGCAAGATTACTGCTGCGCAAAATCGAGTCATGAACCGCGCTGGAGAGAAAGCGCTGTTTGCCTATCGGGATAATCCTCAATCTGCGCCGCCCAGCGAAGCGCGTTTAAAAATTCTGCGGCGGATAAATGAATTGAGCCGCGCTTCCGAGAATCAGGATCTGATTTTGCAGAATATGCAAAAAATCTTTGTTGACGGTTTTACGTTTTATCGCAAAAACAGCACGGCGGAGGTTGCGAGTATTACCAAATTGATAACGGAAAGCCGTGCCAAAGCGCTTCAGCGGGTGATTTTGGGGATGGCATATATATTCCGCGAACTTGATGATCGCACGTTGGAGCAGCAGATCGAGTTTTTAGAAAGCCCGGCGGGAAAAAACTTTGTTGCGAATGCGAATATTGTTGAGCGTGCTCTCTGGGACGATATCCATAAAAATCATCTTTTGCTCATGATGGGGCAAATGATCGGAAAACTCGATCCGCCATAACCACCTACCGGGAATACCGTGCTCTCTGCGGGATCTTCCGCGAGCGGTATGAAAGAAATGTGCGGCAGCTATGGTGTGCGACCTTATGCTGCCACGGCGTTGGTGGCAGAAATAGCGCAATTGCATCAAGGGATAATTCGCTTCTGTCGCGTGTTTTCTTTAACAATCCAGTAACCATGGCAGGGCTAGGCTGGAGACGTAGACAGACTGCTTTTGACTGGCTATCGTGCGGCCAGTCGCCTTAACCAAATGCGCGCGGCAACAGAGGATACTATGACGAAGTCAGCCGGGACAGATGCCAAGAATACGCTCTATTGCTCTTTCTGCGGCAAGAGCCAGCATGAAGTGCGGAAGCTTATCGCCGGACCTACCGTCTTCATCTGCGATGAATGCGTCGAGCTGTGCATGGATATCATCCGCGAAGAAAGCAAGACCACTTTGGTCAAATCGCGCGATGGCGTGCCTTCGCCAAAGGACATCAAGCAAGTTCTGGATGATTACGTCATTGGCCAAGATCACGCGAAGCGCGTGTTGTCGGTGGCGGTACATAACCACTATAAGCGCTTGGCGCATGGTGCGAAGCAACAGGATGTCGAATTGGCGAAGTCCAATATCCTTCTGCTTGGCCCGACGGGGAGCGGCAAGACACTTTTGGCGCAGACACTGGCGCGCATCATCGACGTGCCATTCACGATGGCTGATGCCACGACGCTGACCGAAGCCGGTTACGTCGGTGAAGATGTCGAGAACATCATTCTGAAATTGCTGCAGGCTGCCGATTACAATGTCGAGCGGGCGCAGCGTGGCATCGTCTATATCGACGAAGTCGATAAAATCAGCCGTAAGTCCGACAACCCTTCGATCACCCGTGACGTGTCGGGCGAAGGCGTGCAGCAGGCCTTGCTGAAAATTATGGAAGGCACGGTTGCCTCGGTTCCGCCGCAAGGCGGGCGCAAGCACCCGCAGCAAGAGTTCCTGCAGGTTGATACCACGAACATCCTCTTCATCTGCGGTGGCGCTTTTGCCGGGTTGGAGAAAATTATTTCACAGCGCGGACGCGGTTCATCGATTGGCTTCGGTGCTGACGTGCGCGGACCGGAAGAACGCCGGACTGGTGAGCTCCTGCAGCAGGTGGAGCCTGATGACCTGCTGAAATTCGGCTTGATCCCGGAATTTATTGGGCGCTTGCCGGTGCTGGCGACTTTGGGTGATCTGGATGAATCGGCCTTGATCGATATTCTGACCAAGCCGAAGAACGCAATTGTGAAGCAATATCAGCGCTTGTTCGAGATGGAAGATGTCCATCTTGATGTGACTCCCGACGCCTTGAGCGCCATTGCCCAGAAGGCGATTGCGCGTAAGACCGGCGCGCGCGGCTTGCGCTCGATCATGGAATCGATCCTGTTGGATTCGATGTTCGAGATTCCCGGAGTTACCGATGTCGAAAAGGTCGTCGTCAGCCGGGATGTGGTCGAAGGAAAGTCAAAGCCCGTTTTCGTGCATGGACCCGATCGTGCCGCGAAAGGGGCAGGGGTCTCGGCTTGAGAACCTGATTACAATTTTGTGAATCGGGGCTTTAAGGTGACGTCTTCTAAGTTTCCTGTCCGGCGTGTCCTGGTTTACATGGTGCGCCGGTTCTCAAAAAAACCTGCGTTTTTTGCCGTGGCTTGACCAGATTTGAATGGGTTCTGACGGTTGTTCATTCGGTATCTTCTGATTATTCAGGCCTTTGCGTGGGCATGCTCATAGCCTGGGGCGCTACGCCCGGCCTTTTCATCGTGGCAGATGCATCGAATCGTGTTCAATATGATGCCAATCCGCTAAAATGTACTGCAAGTCCAAATCGGGACTTGAATTATGTAGCGACGCAACCAATCTTTAGGAATACGCTGCATATGTTGATGGCGGGATTTTCTTGCCAATGAAAGGATAGTTGATGATTACGTCTCCTGCTTCGGGCACTGTTTATCCGATCCTGCCGTTGCGCGATATTGTGGTGTTTCCGCACATGATCGTGCCGCTGTTTGTGGGACGCGAAAAATCGGTGCGCGCGCTGGAAGACGTGATGCATGAAGACAAGCAGATTTTGCTGCTGACACAGAAGAATGCGGCACAAGATGATCCGGCGATTGAGGATTTGTTCCAACTGGGAACGATCGGCACAGTGCTGCAGTTGCTGAAACTGCCGGATGGCACTGTCAAAGTTCTGGTTGAGGGAGGGCAGCGGGCACGCGTCTTGCGCTTTACCGAGAACCAGGAATTCTTTCAGGCCGTGGCCGAGCCGGTCGGCGAAAAAGGCGGCGACGATGCCGAGCTTGAGGCGTTGGCGCGCGCGGTCGTCGGGCAGTTTGAACAATATATCAAGCTGAACAAAAAGATTCCGCCCGAAGTTCTGGTTTCCATCAACCAGATCGATGAGCCGGGGAAGCTGGCCGATACGGTTGCGTCGCATCTCGCGCTGAAAATCGCCGATAAGCAGGCTATTCTGGAAATGTCCGTAGTTGGCGAGCGTCTGGAGAAAATATTCTCGTTTATGGAAGGCGAGATTGGCGTCCTCCAGGTCGAGAAGCGCATTCGCAGCCGCGTCAAGCGCCAGATGGAAAAATCACAGCGCGAATACTACCTCAACGAGCAGATGAAGGCGATCCAGAAAGAGCTGGGCGAAGGCGTCGAGGGGCGTGATGAAGTTTCTGAACTGGAAGAAAAAGCCAAACAGCTGAAAATGAGCAAGGAGGCGGCAGAGAAATTCTCCGCCGAAGTCAAGAAACTGCGTTCCATGTCGCCCATGTCTGCGGAAGCGACAGTTGTGCGCAATTACCTCGACTGGATGGTCAATATCCCCTGGAACAAACGCACAAAAATCCGGAAAGATGTCAAAGCGGCGCAGAAAGTGCTCGATGTTGACCACTTCGGTTTGGAAAAAGTTAAAGAACGTATTCTGGAATATCTTGCCGTACAGCAGCGGCAGAGCAAACTGAAAGGCCCAATTTTGTGCCTGGTCGGCGCTCCGGGCGTTGGCAAGACGTCGCTGGGAAAGTCCATCGCCAAGGCAACGGGTCGGAATTTTGTCCGTATGTCGCTTGGTGGTGTGCGCGACGAAGCGGAAATTCGTGGCCATCGCCGGACTTATATCGGCTCGATGCCCGGCAAAGTCATTCAGGGCATGAAGAAGGCAAAGTCATCGAATCCGCTTTTCCTGCTGGATGAAATCGACAAACTCGGCTCTGATTGGCGGGGCGATCCCTCGTCGGCGTTGCTCGAAGTGCTTGATCCGGAACAAAATCATACATTCGCCGACCATTATCTCGAGGTCGATTACGATCTGTCGGATGTTATGTTTGTCTGTACCGCGAACACGTTGCGGATGCCGCAGCCCTTGCTGGATCGTATGGAGATCATCCGGTTATCGGGCTACACCGAGGACGAGAAGATCGAAATCGGCAAGCGGCATTTGCTGCCAAAAGAAACCAAGCAGCATGGGGTACGGAAGGGGGAATTTTCCATTTCCGAGGACGCGCTGCGCGATCTGATCCGTTATTACACCCGAGAGGCCGGGGTGCGTAGCCTAGAACGCGAAATCGCCAACCTGACGCGTAAGGCCATTAAAGATATTCTGATGAAGGGCTTGAAAAGCGTAAATATCACGCGCCGCAATTTGGAGAAATATGCCGGCGTCAAACGCTATTCCTTTGGCGAAATCGAAGCCAACGATTTGATCGGTGTGACGACGGGGTTGGCCTGGACGGAGGTCGGCGGCGATATTCTCTCAATTGAAGCCGTTGCCTTGCCGGGCAAGGGTAAGGTCACCACGACAGGTAAGCTTGGTGACGTAATGCGCGAGTCGGTTCAGGCGGCAGAAAGTTATGTGCGGTCGCGCGCGATTGCCTTTGGCATCAAACCAACGACACTCGAGAAGCGTGATATCCACGTTCACGTGCCGGAAGGGGCAACCCCGAAGGATGGCCCTTCGGCAGGGGTCGCCATGGTGACCTCAATTGTCTCGGTACTGACCGGTAACCCTGTGCGGCGCGATCTGGCAATGACGGGGGAAATCACCCTGCGCGGCAGGGTATTGCCCATCGGCGGGTTAAAAGAGAAACTCTTGGCGGCGTTGCGGAGCGGCATTACCACGGTGTTGATCCCGAAGGAAAATGAGAAGGATCTCGCGGAGATACCCGATAATGTTAAGCGCGGACTCAAGATTATGCCGTTGGCGACTGTTGATGAGGTTCTGAAGCTGGCACTGACCAAGCCCATTGTTCCCATTACGTGGAATGAAGAGGAAGAAGAAGCCAAGGCGGCCGCCAAAGCCCGGGAACGTGCCAAAGATGGCGACGATGTGATGCGGCACTAGTTCGTTCGTTTGGTTGTGGAAGGTGGGGTCTTTCCTGTGGGTTCTTCCGGCTTCACCGTTGACAGCTAAAAGCCAGGATGCCTAGAGTCGACCCCGCCTGCGGATTCGCGCCGGAGCGCGGTTGGACGCGGCAGGTTTGGTGCCACTTAAAAGGGGAGATCTCCAGTGAACAAGAATGAATTTGTCGCCGCTGTCGCCGAAAACAAGGCTTTGGCGAAGTTGGATATGTCGAAAGCTTCCGTGACGACGGTTATTGAAACAATTTTTGAGACCATTGAAGGCGCCTTGAAAAAGGGTGACGAAGTCCGACTAGTCGGATTTGGAAATTTCTATGTCTCGCAGCGTGCCGCAGGTACGGGGCGCAATCCGCAGACCGGGGAAGCCATCAAGATCAAGGCTTCGCGGCAACCAAAATTCCGCGCTGGGAAGCAGCTGAAGGAAAGCGTCAACGGCCCTAAAAAGAAGTAAGGCTGTTAACCATTCCGCCTTGTCTTGGGGCGAAATGTAACGTGAAAGTAGATCAGACGTAAAACCCGCTTGCTTTTGCAAGCGGGTTTTGTTCATTGTGCCGCAGACGGGGCAACATAAGGCCAACCGTGCAAACCGAAATTTTGAACTAGAAATTTTTATTGGATGTCAATGATGGCCTCGACGTGTGTAATTCTTGATGAAGGCATTTCCACCAGAAAATTGCGTAACTTAGCTGCTGATCCTGGGTTGACGATTGAAATCACGGCGCTTGAGCCCGGACGTTTGCCCGCTGTGGTCAAAGCTCATATCTGGTCACGTGCGGAACACTTTTTGGAACCGGCCCTGAAACGCGCCGAGGGGGACATCATTGCGCCCCATGCGATGAAAATCGACCTCTCGACACTAGAGGATGTTGCAGGCGCAACAAATTTCCAGAGCCTAACAAAATATGTGGCACCACGCCAAATCAGGGCTGGCGACTTGAATGTGAATGAGGCAGCCCAGCTGTCGATACCTTCTCTGCAGTTTTCAGGTAATATTGTTGCATTACAGTTGCGGCGATTTCATGCGCCGCGCTTGCAGATATCCGGCCATGTGTTGATGCCGAAATTGTCCTGGTTGCGTGCCGAAGAATGGCAAGAAGCAGGCACGATCCAAGCGCCGGTTGTCGAGAAATTTTCTGCGCCGAAAATTGATATTTATGAAACCCAGACTCTTTTGCTTCCTCCTGCCATCAAAATGAAATTACAGGGGCAGTCCATGAGGATGCTGGCAGAGCGCCTCACACAAAACACCGCCGTGCCTGCTCTTGCGGCCCCGCAAGCGCCCACACGCGTGGTTCGTTCTGGTGCTTCCATGCGGCAGCAGATTCACCTGGCAGTCCGTTGATCTTGGTGTGACATTCCGGGTACTGTGCTGCATGGAAGAAGAGTTGACGCCGTCTGAACACCGCCACCCGGGTTTGCGCTGGATCGGGCGCGTGCTCGGAACTCTTTACATTCTGGGCACGTTGCTGTTCGGGCCAGTAAAGTGGCTGGCCCTATGGCTGATGCGGCAAAGCATTATACAGAAGTATAAAACCGGAATCGCCGCGTTGCCGCCACATCTGGGGTTGGCCGTCTCAATTTTGTCGCTGGGGTTGCTGGAAGTGTCAAAGTTTGCGGTGCTGCTGATTTATGGGCGGTACGGGGTGATGGCCGCAGTACTGGCGACGGTCATGGCCAAGATCAGCCTTGGCTATTTTGCACACACGACATGGCATGCGGCGCGCCCCAAGGTCATTGCCACTTATCCCTGGACTGCGCGCGCCGATGCTTGGGTTGGGCAACAAATGGCGCTGGCCAGAGCCTATCGCGACGGTATTCTTGCCGCGATCAGAGAGAGTTCCTGGTTTTCGGCGGCAACGCGGATGGCTGATGCACTGCGCCCGATGATGTTCGGAGCGGTGGTGGCTCTTAAAATGGTGCTCAGAAATATTTTTGTCCAAAAGGGATGAAATTGCTATAACTCGCGTCAAGGGCGGTTAGCTCAGCGGTAGAGCATCTCGTTTACACCGAGAGGGTCGGGGGTTCGAAACCCTCACCGCCCACCATAGGGTTGATTTTTCGGTCTTTTCCGGCTGTTTGGGCATAACCGCGTCGTTAATGTAGCAACCATTTGACACGACACCGGTTCTTGCCCTATCACCACGCCAGACCTTGGTAATATCATGCGCGGGCGTAGCTCAGTTGGTTAGAGCGTCGGCCTGTCACGCCGAAGGTCGCGGGTTCAAGTCCCGTCGCTCGCGCCATAATCCGATTACCATTCTGAAGCTTGACCCCGCGACAGGTCAAGTGACCGGCCTTCGGCCTTTGGGGGTTCAAGTCCCGTCGCTCGCGCCATAATCCGATTACCGTTCTGAAGCCTGAACCCGCGACAGGTCAAGTGACCGGCCTTCGGCCTTTGGGGGTTCAAGTCCCGTCGCGCGTGTTGCATCCCATGGAATTTCTCAAAAACTAGAATCGATGATCTGTGCTGCGTAGCTGATTACGACGTAAGATCCTGACAGAGCAAGAATGACAATCAATCTCATACACTGCGATGATTCATCTCGGCCACACTAAGCGCAGATTTTCAGAAAAAACCGGTATTGCTTTGTTCTGCCTTGATTTCTGGTCATAAAGGCGTAATTTGCCCGCACAGGCGTAGAATCATACGCCGCTTCAAAATGATACCACCTATGTCCCCTGATCTAGCCGCAGCATATTTTCCCGTACTCCTCTTCATCGGCATCGCCATTGTCGTTGCCTGTGCAGCTGTGGGGATGTCTTTTGTTGTGGGGCAGCAGAAACCTGATCCGGAAAAGAATTCTGCCTATGAATGTGGGTTCGAGGCTTTTGACGATGCACGGCGGCGCTTTGATGTGCGCTTTTATCTGGTGTGCATTCTCTTCATTATCTTCGATCTTGAGATCGCGTTTCTGTTTCCCTGGGCGATTACCTTGGGGGCGCTGGGTTGGGTCGGGTTCAGCAGCATGATGGCGTTTTTGGGCGTGTTGACGATAGGTTTCATTTACGAATGGAAGAAGGGCGCGTTGGAATGGGAATGACGACGACACATGCGCCACCCCTGACTCCCAATCAGGTTGCCAAGCAACTGGCTGAAAAGGTGCAGGATAAAGGTTTTATTCTGACCAAGGTTGATGATCTTCTTGCCTGGGCGCGTACCGGTTCGATGTGGCCAATGACCTTCGGTTTGGCGTGCTGCGGCGTGGAAATGATTCACGTCTATATGAGCCGTTATGATCTTGACCGTTTCGGCATGATGCCGCGCGCGTCACCGCGTCAGTCCGACGTGATGATCGTTGCCGGCACGCTGACCAATAAAATGGCACCTGCACTGCGCAAGGTCTATGATCAGATGCCAGAGCCGCGTTGGGTCATCTCGATGGGGAGTTGCGCCAACGGCGGCGGCTATTACCATTACTCTTATTCGGTGGTGCGCGGCTGTGACCGGATCGTGCCCGTGGATATTTACGTGCCGGGGTGCCCGCCATCGGCAGAGGCGCTGCTGTATGGCATTATGCAGTTGCATCGCAAGATCCGGCGCGGCAATCGCGTGATCAGGCGGAGTTAACGTGATGCTCCCGGATATGGATGACCGCATCAAATCCGCTGCCGAGGCCATCGAACAGGCGATGTTCGACATGCATCGCGATGAACGCGGCGTTCATGCCAATACGCTCATCTGCACGACGGCGGCTGTCTTGGGAGAAGCGGTTTTACGTGCGGTAGTTCCGGAGGCACAGCTTTACGGCGACCGTGGCATTATCTTTTCCGATCCGGCGCGGGAACTGATCTGCGAGGCCGAGGACGGCAATGTGCTGGACTATCTGGTCTATACGGCTCAGGAAGTCGGCATGGATGAGACGCAGTTTCCTGACATCGAGGAAATTTTTGAGGCGACTGCGGCCGGTGTCAATACCGGAGACGCGGAAATTCCGGTTTTGACGGTGAGCGAGGATCAGCGCCCCATGTTTTGGTCAATAGCCGGGGCAGCTTTTGCGCGACAACAGGTTCTGGATATTTATGCCGCCAACAAACTGACGCCGATTGAGGCGGTATTAGGCGGGACTCTGGTGCTGTGCAGGTTTCTGAACGGAACGAAAGAAGTTTTGGCGTCGGATGTGGCGTTTCGACTGGCGCTGGAAACCTTGATTGGAACGACCAAGTTGCATCCCGTCGCCTTGGAAGATCTGGAAGGGATGACTGAACAATGAGCGATCTTGTCCCCACGCCGGACTATTCACCGGAACGCTTGATCCGCACGACTTTGGGCGATGCGCTTCTGGATTACCATGAACGCCTGGGAGAATATACCATCACCGTGGTGCGTGACCGGATCGTGTCGGTGTTGACGCGGTTGCGCGATGCGCTGGATTTTGAGTGCAAGCTGCTGGTCGACATTTGCGGCGTTGATTACCCGCAACGGCCGGAACGATTTGACGTTGTCTATCATCTGTTGAGTTTAAGCCAGAATGCCCGGTTGCGGGTCAAGGTGACCACGGACGAAAATACGCCGGTGCCGAGCGTTTCTGGTGTCTTCAGTGCTGCCGGGTGGTTTGAGCGCGAATGCTGGGATTTATACGGAGTCAGTTTCTCCGGACATGCCGACCTGAGGCGTATTTTGACTGACTATGGATTTGACGGGCATCCGTTGCGGAAAGATTTCCCACTGACCGGATATACCGAAGTTCGCTATGACGAAGAGCAAAAGCGTGTGGTTTATGAACCTGTGCACTTACCACAGGATTACCGGAGTTTTGATTATCTCAGCCCCTGGGAGGGCATGACAGACGTTCAGTTGCCCGGCGATGAGAAGGCAGCAGTGCCGCCTCCTGCGCCGCAGGCGGCAAAGGCAGGTGGCTGATGGTCGAGATCGCCCCGGATATGGAAGAAAAAATCTTGCCGAATGGCAGGACGCAGCGACCCTTTACGATGAATTTCGGGCCACAGCATCCGGCGGCGCACGGCGTGCTGCGCTTGATTCTGGAAATGGATGGCGAGATCGTTGAACGGTGCGACCCGCATATCGGCTTGCTGCACCGGGGTACGGAAAAGCTGATCGAGCATAAGACCTATTTACAGGCGATCCCCTATTTCGATCGGCTCGATTATGTGTCGCCGATGTGTCAGGAACATGCCTTCGCGCTGGCGGTCGAAAAGCTGCTGGGGGTCAAGCCACCACTGCGTGCGCAATATATCCGGGTGTTGTTTTCTGAAGTCACGCGCATCCTTAATCATATTCTGAACATCACGACTTTCGCCATCGATATCGGTGCGGTGACGCCGTCACTGTGGGGTTTCGAACAGCGTGAAGAGTTGATGGAATTTTATGAGCGTGTGTCCGGCGCGCGTATGCATGCCAATTATTTCCGTCCCGGCGGAGTGCATCAGGATTTTCCCCAAGGTCTGGCCAACGACATGTGGGAATGGACGGAGCGCTTTCCAAAATTTCTCGCTGATTTAGAAACCCTGCTGACCAACAACCGCATATTCAAGCAGCGCACCGTCGATATCGGTGTGGTGACAAAGGCACAGGCGCTGGATTGGGGCTTTACCGGGCCCATGCTGCGCGCCTGTAACGTGCCTTGGGATTTACGGAAGGCACAGCCCTATGATGTCTATGACCGGATGCAGTTTGATGTGCCCGTGGGGCTGACGGGCGACTGCTATGCGCGCTATTTGGTGCGGATCGAGGAGATGAAACAGGCACTGAAAATCATGCGGCAATGTTTGCAGGAGCTGCCTGCGGGGCCGATCAAGGTTGATGATCACAAAATCGCTCCGCCGAAGCGTGCTGAAATGAAGCAGTCGATGGAAGCTTTGATCCACCATTTCAAACTTTATACCGAGGGATATCATGTTCCCGCAGGGGAAACCTATACGGCCGTCGAGGCGCCGAAGGGTGAGTTCGGCGTTTATGTCGTTGCCGATGGCACGAACAAACCATATCGCTGCAAAATCCGCGCGCCGGGCTTCGCTCATTTGCAGGGTACGGATTTCATGTGCAAAGGCTCCATGCTTGCTGATACGGTGGCGATTATCGGCAGTATGGATGTCGTGTTTGGGGAAATCGACAGATGAGCGCGAACGCTGCTGCCATAGAACAACCGAAAGCCTTTGCCTTTACGCCGGGGAATCTGGCCAAGGCCAAGGCGATTATTGCCAGATATCCCGAAGGCCGGGCGCAAAGCGCTTTAATCCCTTTGCTGCAACTGGCGCAGGCGCAACACAATAATTGGCTGCCGCGTGCGGCAATGGACTATGTTGCCGATATGTTGGAAACGCCGCGCATTCGCGCTTATGAAGTTGCGACATTTTACACCATGTTCAACCGCCAGCCCGTTGGTGAAAACTACATTCAACTCTGCACGACCACGCCGTGCTGGTTGCGCGGCTCGGATGCGCTCAAGCATGTGTGTCGTGAAAAATTGGGGATCGGTCATGGACAGACGACGCCTGACGGAAAGTTCTCAATGATTGAAGTTGAGTGTCTGGGAGCATGCGTTAATGCGCCGATGGTGCAAATTAATGACGATTATTATGAAGACCTGGACGCTGCGGCAATGGAAAAACTGATCAACGATCTTGCTGCCGGGAAAAAGCCGGCGCCGGGCTCGCTGACGGGCAGGCGCGGTTCCTGTGCACAGGCCGGCTCGACAAGTCTGAAAAACAAGAAGGCATAATCATGTGTGCAATCAATATTCATATGACAGACCAGGATGGGGGTGGACAATGACCCGGAGAATCACGCTTCTTTCTGCCTTGGCACTTCTCGTATGCCAGGGCGCTGATGCTGCAGAGCCGCAAAAATGGAAAACGCAAAATGACTGCGAAACCGCGACACGCCGCGAATGCGTTATCGACAGCGCAAAGACCTGGATGCCGATTGCAGAGAAGAGCGTAAAGAAGCCGACCGTGAAGCCGCAGGCTGCTGTACCGGCGCCAAAGATTAAGGCCATGCCGGCTGCTGCAACTCCAGCCACCAAGGAAATGGACGCTCCGACTCAGTCCAAAACGTCTGAGGAAGGGGCACAGCCCCAGACAGCAGGTCAGCCGAAGGCAGCCGAGATTGCGCCTCCACCGGTGCCGGTACAGGAAAGTTCTCAGGAAAGTGCCAAGGAAGGCGGCGGTTTCTTCGCGAAAATTTTCGGTGGCAAGAATCAGGCCAAGACACCTGATGCTGCCCGCCCATCACGCCCAGAGCGTGCGCGACCGGCGACTGATCCGGAGCAATTGTTGCGTGGCAAGGTTTGGACGTCGGAAGGTGAATGTAAGAAAGAGGCGTTGAAAGGAACCTGCTCCTCGGTCAATTGTGCGACGCACACTGGTGGTGTGTGCAGCGGCTTTACCAGCATGATCTGGATTTACAGGTAGTATGCGCGATGCTTGACGATAAAGACCGTATCTTCACCAATCTTTACGGCTTCGAGTCCTGGCAATTGGACGGGGCTCGGAAGCGTGGCATTTGGGATAATACTGCCGCGATTCTGGCGTTGGGGCGCGACAAGATTATCGAGGAAGTCAAAAATTCCGGTTTGCGGGGACGCGGCGGCGCGGGATTTTCAACCGGCATGAAATGGTCGTTCATGCCCAAAGAATCCAAAGACGGACGTCCCAACTATCTTGTTGTCAACGCCGATGAGTCTGAACCGGGGACATGCAAGGATCGTGACATTGTGCGGTTTGATCCGCATCGACTGCTGGAAGGAATACTCATCTCCGGGTTTGCCATCGGCGCGCATGCTTCATACATTTATATTCGCGGCGAGTTTTACAACGAAGCCTCCCACATTCAACGCGCCATTGATGAGGCTTATGCCGTCGGCTTGCTGGGCAAAAATGCGGCAGGTTCGGGCTGGGATATGGATGTCTATCTGCACCGTGGGGCAGGAGCCTATATTTGCGGTGAAGAATCCGCTTTGCTGGAAAGCCTTGAAGGCAAAAAGGGACAGCCGCGCAATAAGCCCCCGTTTCCGGCCGGAGCAGGGCTGTATGCCTGCCCCACGACCGTCAACAATGTTGAAACAATCGCCGTCGTCCCGGATATTCTGCGCCGCGGATCGGCATGGTTCGCGGCGTTGGGGCGCCCCAACAATACCGGCACAAAGATTTTCTGCATTTCCGGGCACGTCAATCAGCCTTGCAACGTCGAGGAAGTGATGGGCATCCCGATGAAGGATTTGATTGAGAAACATGCCGGGGGCGTTCGTGGCGGTTGGAACAATCTTCTGGCCGTTATTCCGGGCGGTTCGTCCACGCCGTTACTGCCGCGCGAGATATGCGACACCGTGCTGATGGATTTTGACAGTCTGAAGGCTGTCAAAACGGGGTTGGGCACGGCGGGGTTGATCGTGATGGATAAATCCACGGATCTGATCTATGCCATCGCGCGCTTGAGCCATTTTTACATGCACGAGAGCTGCGGCCAATGCACACCATGCCGCGAAGGTACGGGCTGGTTGTGGCGCGTGATGCAACGGATGGTCAAAGGCAACGCGACAATTGAAGAAATCGATGGGTTGCTGGAAGTCACCCGGCAGATCGAAGGTCATACCATCTGCGCGCATGGGGATGCGAGCGGCTGGCCGATCCAGGGTCTGATCCGACATTTTCGGCCGATGATGGAAGCGCGGATCAATGAATATCGCAAACGGGCGGCGTGAGGAATGAATGCCTAAACTGACCATCAACGGTACGCCTATCGAAGTCGCCCCCGGCACGAGCGTGTTGCAGGCTTGCGAGCAGATGGGACTCGAAGTGCCGCGTTTTTGCTATCACGACAAATTGAGCGTGCCGGCGAATTGTCGCATGTGTCTGGTGGAAGTCGAAAAGACACCAAAACCACAGGCCAGCTGTGCCCTGCCATGCGGCGAAGGAATGGTGGTGCGTACCGCGAGCGAAGTCGTCAAGAAGGCGCGCGCGAATGTAATGGAAATGTTGCTCATTAATCATCCGCTGGATTGCCCGATCTGCGATCAAGGTGGTGAGTGCGATTTGCAGGATCAAGCCGTCGCTTTTGGCTTTGACCGGGGCAAATATGAAGAATCCAAGCGCGCTGTGGCGGATCTCGAACTTGGTCCATTGGTAAAGACGGTCATGACGCGCTGTATCCAGTGCACGCGCTGTATACGTTTTGTTGATGAAATTTGCGGAACGCCAGAACTGGGGGGCATGAACCGCAGTGATCATCTGGAGATTGATACTTATATTACGCGGTCACTGAGTTCGGAGTTGTCAGGCAACCTGATTGATGTCTGTCCCGTCGGTGCCTTGACCAGCAAGCCTTATGCTTTCGTGGCGCGGCCTTGGGAATTACAAAAGACCGAGAGTATCGATGTGATGGATGCTGTCGGCTGCAATATTCGCATTGACGCGCGCGGCAACGAGGTGCTGCGGATTCTGCCGCGTTTAAACGAAGATGTGAACGAGGCATGGATTAACGACAAAACGCGTTTTTCTTGTGACGGCTTGATGAAACAGCGGCTGGATCGTCCCTATGTTCGGCGCGGTGACGGAAAATTACGGCCTTCGACATGGGAAGAGGCATTCACCGCGATTGCGCTGCGTTTGAATCGTGTGCCGGGGCAAAAAATCGCCGCTTTGGCAGGCGATCTGGCCGATTGTGATAGCCTCTTTGCGTTGAAGGAACTGATGATAGCGCTGGGGTCGCCGCATCTTGACTGCCGTCAGGATGGCGCGACTTATGATGTTTCACAACGTTCCGGCTATATCATGAACAGCCGGATCGCGGGAATCGAACAGTCGGACTGCATCTTGCTGATCGGCACAAATCCGCGACACGAGGGGACACTGGTGAATGCGCGCATCCGCAAACGCTGGTTACAAGGCGGGATGCGGGTCGGATCTATCGGATCCAAGGTCGATTTGGGCTATCCGCACCGGCATCTGGGCGAAGGTCCGGCGGCGCTGCACGATCTTCTGGCAGGAAAGGGCGAGTTTGCCGCTTTGTTGGCCAAGGCGAAGCAACCGATGCTGATTTTGGGAGCTGGGGCGCTGGCGCGGATCGATGGCGCGGCGATTCAAGCTCTGGCCCGCAAGGTCGCCGAGAAATTTAATATGATCCAGCCGACCTGGAACGGATTTAATGTTTTGCAAAACGCGGCGTCACGCGTCGGTGCGCTTGATCTCGGCTTCGTGCCGCAATCCGCCGGTGGTATGCCGACGGCACAAATTGTTTCCGCAGCCGGGAGCGGCAAGATTGAAGTTCTGTATCTTCTGGGCGCCGATGAAGTCGATGTGACCAAGTTGGGTAACGCTTTTGTGATTTATCAGGGGCATCATGGCGACCGCGGTGCGCATCGCGCCGACGTGATCTTGCCGGGAGCGGCCTATACCGAAAAAACTGCCATCTACGTCAATACCGAAGGACGTCCGCAATTGGCGCGACAGGCCGTTTTCCCGCCTGGTGAGGCGCGGGAGGACTGGAAAATCATCCGGGCGCTGGCAGAGTTTCTGGGAAAGAAACCCAGTTACGATACCCAGCATGAGTTGCAGGCAAAGATGACGGCGACGGCTCCGTTCTGGCGCAAGATTGACACCATCACTCCGGCGCCTTGGGGAATCTTCGGTAATGATGGCACGGTCAACCCTGCGCCCTTTACCTTGCCGATTGCGAATTTCTATATGACGAACTCCATTTGCCGCGCCTCGCCGACGATGGAGAAGTGCGTGGAACAGATTTTGCCGCTGACGGTACCGCAGGCGGCGGAGTAGGGGCATGATGGAGAATCTACAATATATTCTGGATATGATCCCCCCACTCTTGTGGACGGTTATCAATATCGCCCTCATCATTGCCGTAGTTCTGGGCGGTGTGGCCTATCTGACGCTGGCGGAACGAAAGGTTCTGGCGGCAATGCAGTTGCGTAAGGGGCCGAACGTCGTCGGGCCGATTGGGCTATTGCAGCCGATAGCCGATGGCATCAAACTTCTTGCCAAGGAAACAATCATTCCGACCGGTGCGAACAAAATCTTGTTTCTCGGTGCGCCGATGATGACATTCTTTCTGGCGCTATGCGCGTGGGCTGTTATTCCTTTTGAGGCAAAGCTCGTCCTGGCCGACCTTAATGTCGGTATTCTTTACTTGCTGGCGATTTCGTCACTGGGAATTTACGGCATTATCATCGCCGGTTGGGCGTCGAATTCAAAATATTCCTTCCTCGGCGGTCTGCGGTCTGCGGCGCAGATGGTATCTTATGAAGTCTCTATCGGCCTGGTGATTATTACGGTGCTGCTGTGTGCTGGCTCACTGAATCTTAGCCAGATCGTGCTGGCGCAACGTGACGGCTGGTTTGCGTTCAAACTATTTACGCCTGAGGGCTGGCCGGTTGGCCTGCCTTTGCTGCTGCCGATGTTCGTCGTGTTTTTTATCTCGGCACTGGCCGAGACCAATCGGCATCCTTTTGACCTTCCGGAAGGCGAATCCGAGCTGGTCGGCGGATTTAATACCGAATATTCCTCGATGAGTTTCGCGCTGTTCTTTCTGGGCGAATACGCCAATATGATTTTGTTGAGCGCGACGACGACAATTCTGTTTCTAGGCGGATGGCTGCCCCCCCTGCAATCTTTGAATTTTTTTAAGTTCCTGGATCTAGGGGATTATGGCAACGCCGTGTGGTTCATTCTGAAGATTTGTTGCGTCTTGTTCGTGTTCTTATGGGTGCGTGCCGCCTTGCCGCGCTATCGTTATGACCAACTGATGCGGATCGGCTGGAAATTCTTCTTGCCGGTATCGCTGCTGTGGATCGTCGTTATTTCCGGTTTCCTGATGCTAACCGGGCAATTACCCAGAGGTTGAAGATGGCGTTGCTTGAAGGCACAAGGCGACTGTTACTGGCTGAAATCATCCAGGGATTATGGCTGACCATGTCCTATATGTTTAAACGGCGCGTGACGGTAAACTACCCTTATGAAAAGGGGCCGTTAAGCCCGCGTTTCCGGGGTGAGCATGCCCTGCGCCGTTATGCATCGGGCGAAGAACGCTGCATCGCCTGTAAGTTGTGCGAAGCCATCTGTCCCGCGCAGGCCATCACCATTGAGGCTGAACCGCGGCAAGACGGCAGTCGTCGCACGACCCGTTATGACATCGACATGACAAAGTGCATTTACTGCGGTTTGTGTCAGGAAGCCTGTCCTGTCGATGCTATTGTCGAGGGGCCGAATTTTGAATTCGCCACAGAGACCCATGAAGAACTGCTTTACAATAAAGAAAAACTGCTGGCTAACGGTGACCGCTGGGAGGCTGCAATTGCGGCCAACCTTGCGTCCGACGCGCCTTACCGGTAGTAAAACGCCACCTCACCAGGTTCAATGCGATGCTTGAAACTTTGACCTTCTTCATGTTCTCCGGTGTGCTGATCGTTAGCGCGCTGATGGTCGTTTTGGCGCGCAATCCTGTGCATGCGGTGCTGTTTCTGATTTTGTGTTTTTTTAACGCGGCGGGGTTGTTCATACTGCTGGGGGCTGAGTTCCTGGCGATGATCCTGGTTATCGTTTATGTCGGCGCAGTGGCGGTGTTGTTCCTGTTCGTCGTCATGATGCTGGATATCGGTTTCAGCAATCTGAAGCGCGGATTGACGCAGCATCTTCCGCTGGGCATCGCCGTAGCGCTGGTATTTTTTGCTGAATTAGCCTTTTTTCAAGTGAGCGGCGCTTTTGGCTCTGCGGCGCCATCGATGGTTCCACAAGGCGATAATACGCGTGCCATCGGCATGGTGCTGTACACGGATTATATCTATCCGTTCCAGATCTCAGGCATGATCTTGCTGCTGGCGATGATCGGGGCGATTGTCCTGACCCTGCGGCACAAGCCAGATGCAAAACGCCAGGATTATGCCAAGCAGCTTGGCCGCCGTCGCCAGGACGTGGTGCGGGTTGTAAAAATCCCGTCCGGGCAAGGAGTAGAATGATGGCTGAGATATTAGGCCCCTTGACGGTCAACCATTACCTGATTGTTGCTTCCCTGGTGTTTACCATCGGTGTGTTCGGTATTTTCGTGAACCGAAAAAATGTCATTGTGCTTTTGATGTGCATCGAATTGATCCTGTTGGCGGTCAACATCAACTTTGTGGCGTTCTCATCATATCTGCACGACATCGCGGGACAAGTGTTCACCATGTTCGTCCTGACCGTCGCGGCTGCAGAGGCGGCTATCGGCCTGGCCATTCTGGTGGTCTATTTCCGCAATCGCAGTACCATCGCCGTTGACGACATGAATCAGATGAAAGGGTAGGCGCATGGATTTGGGCGCGTGCAGTATTTTTGCCGCTGTTTTCCTGCCGCTTGCGGGCGCGATCGTTGCAGGGTTTTTTGGGCGCAGCCTTGGTGATACCGTATCGGCATGGCTGACCAGCCTGTTTGTGCTGGTCGCGGCGGGATATTCAGTATTCATTTTCAATGATGTTGCGCTGGAAGGACACGCACAGACCATCCATCTGCTGGAATGGATCAACTCCGGTGATTTCAAGGTCAATTGGGCGTTGCGGGTCGATAGTTTAACGGCGGTCATGCTGGTGGTTGTTAATGGCGTATCGGCGATGGTGCATGTCTATTCTATTGGCTATATGCACCATGACAAAAGCGTGTCGCGATTCATGGCTTATCTGAGCCTGTTCACTTTCTTTATGTTGATGCTGGTGACGGCGGACAACCTGCTGCAGATGTTCTTCGGCTGGGAAGGCGTGGGACTGGCCTCCTATCTATTGATCAATTTCTGGTATGAGAAAGACAGCGCCAACCGTGCCGCTATCAAGGCCTTTATCGTCAACCGGGTCGGGGATTTCGGCTTCGCCTTGGGGATTATGGCCAGTTTTCTCTATCTTGGTTCAGTGCAGTTTGACGCGATCTTTGCTGCTGCACCACCGTTGGCCGACCCGGTCAATCATCTGATGACTCCTTTCGGGGCAATTGGCGTTTTGGATGCCGTCTGTTTATTGCTCTTTGTCGGCGCGATGGGAAAATCGGCGCAACTGGGGCTGCATACGTGGCTGCCCGATGCCATGGAAGGACCGACCCCTGTTTCTGCCTTGATTCATGCGGCGACAATGGTCACGGCGGGCGTGTTCATGGTGGCACGTTTGTCGCCTTTGTTTGAATATGCGCCGCTGGCGCGCGAAGTGGTTTGCATCCTCGGTGCCTTGACGGCCTTTATCGCGGCGACCATCGGTTTGACGCAGTTTGATATCAAGCGCGTCATCGCCTATTCGACGATGAGTCAGCTCGGTTATATGTTTTTTGCGTTGGGCGTTTCGGCTTACTCCGCCGCCATGTTCCATTTAATGACGCATGCCTTTTTTAAAGCACTGCTGTTTTTGGGGGCCGGATCGGTCATTCACGCCATGTCTGGTGAGCAAGATATGCGAAAGATGGGCGGCCTCTGGCGCAAGATTCCAAAAACCTATGCCTTGATGTGGATTGGTTCACTCGCGCTGGCGGGGATCGGTATCTACGGTGTTTTCGGGTTCGCCGGTTATTATTCCAAGGATGTCATCCTCGAATCTGCCTGGGCCAGCGCCAGTGGGCATGGATACATGGCCTATTGGTTGGGCATCGCCACGGCGTTCTTGACCGCATTTTATTCATGGCGTCTGCTGATCCTGACTTTCCATGGCGAAAGCCGGGCGGATCATCATACGCAGGAGCATGTTCATGAATCGCCGTGGGTGATGCTGCTTCCGTTGTTGCCGCTTGCGATCGGCGCAGTTGTGGCGGGTTATTTCGCGTACGACTGGTTTGTTGGTGAGGAGAAGGCACATTTCTGGGGGGCTGCCCTCATGGTACTTCCGGAACATGATACCGTCGCCTTGGCGCATCATGTGGAGACTTGGGTGAAACTGGCACCCTTGGTGGCGGCAGTCTCTGGCATTCTTCTGGCCTATCTTGCCTATACGCTGTTCCCGGCATTGCCGGGAGCCTGCGCGCGGGCAGGAGGCTTTGTCTACCGGCTGATGTTCAACAAATATTACATCGACGAAATCTATGATTTCCTCTTTGTACGTACCGCGCGTCGCGCTGGTGGGCTTTTCTGGCGCTGGGGCGACGACAAGGTCATCGATGGAGTCGGGCCAGATGGCGTTGCTGCGCTGGCTCAAAAAATTGCGGGGCGCGCCACAACACTGCAGACCGGGATGATTTATCATTACGCCTTCGCGATGGTCATCGGGGTGGCCGTATTCATGACCTGGTTCTGGTTTAAGGGATAAGCAATGAATTGGCCCATTCTCAGCACCGTAACGTTCATGCCGCTGGTCGGCGCGCTGGCGATTTTCTTTCTGCTGCATGGAACAGAGAAGAAAACGGCGGTTCCCGCGCAAGTGATCGCGATGATTACGTCACTGACAACCTTCTTGTTGTCCTTGACGATGTTTGAAGGGTTTGATCCACAAAATACGGGTTTTCAGTTAATTGAGCGTTTTGAGTGGATGCCGCAGTTCGGGATCTCCTATTTCCGTGGCGTGGATGGGATTTCGATCTGGTTTGTGCTGATTTCTACGTTCCTCACGCCGATTTGCATCCTGTCGGCCGTCAGCGGCATCACCAAACGAACCCGAGAATTTATGATCGCCATGCTCGTTCTCGAGACCATGATGATCGGGATGTTTACGGCGCTCGATTTTGTTTTGTTCTATGTGTTCTTTGAAGGCGTTTTGATCCCCATGTTCCTGATCGTTGGCGTATGGGGTGGCGCGGGGCGGGTTTACGCCGCGTTTAAATTCTTTCTCTACACCTTCGTGGGATCGGTGCTGATGCTGGTGGCGCTGATCGTCATGGTCGTGCATGCCGGAACGGCAGACATGACCATGCTGATGAAACAGGGCTATCCGGTCGAAATGGCGCAATGGTTGTGGTTGGCCTTTTTTGTCGCTTTTGCAGTCAAGACACCGATGTGGCCCTTTCATACCTGGCTGCCCTATGCCCACGTCGAAGCTCCGACGGCGGGCTCGGTTATTCTGGCCGGCGTGCTGCTGAAAATGGGCGGTTACGGTCTGATCCGCGTTAATATGCAAATGTTGCCCGACGCCAGTCATTACTTTATGCCGCTCGTGCTGGTCATGAGCGTTGTTGCCATCATTTATACGTCGCTGGTGGCCTTGGTGCAGAGCGATATGAAGAAGCTGATCGCCTATTCTTCGGTCGCGCATATGGGCTTTGTGACACTGGGAATTTTCCTCGGCAATGTGCAGGGTCTGGAAGGGGCAATGTATGTGATGCTGTCGCATACACTTGTGTCTGGGGCGCTGTTCCTGTGCGTTGGCGTGGTTTATGACCGGTTGCATACGCGCGAAATCGGGCGTTATGGTGGATTGGCGAACAATATGCCGCGCTATGCCATGGTGTTCATGATCTTTATGCTGGCCAGCATCGGGATGCCGGGAACAAGCGGATTTATCGGAGAGTTTCTAAGTATGCAGGGCGCGTTTTTGTTCAACGGCTATGTGGCGGCTTTAGCGGCGGTCGGAACGGTTCTGGGGGCTGCCTATATGCTGTGGCTTTACCGCCGGGTGTTTTATGGCCCATCCGTCAATGAAGATGCGGCTGCAATGTCCGATTTGACATGCCGTGAATATATTATCTTCATACCTCTTATTGCTCTGATCCTGTGGATGGGAATTTACCCGGCGCAGATTAAGCACATCATGGGGCCGACTATCGCCAAGGCGGTTAGAGAGTATCAGGCGGCTCCAAGCGTGCAAGAGGTGCGGCCATGACAGATGCGGCGATGCAGCAGTTGATCGCTCTGGGGCCAGAGCTTTATCTGGTAGCGGGGATACTTGTTACCATTCTCGCGGGTCTGTTCGGTGGCAGACACGGTGGCCTAATGGTTATGGTTGCTGCGGTCGTGATATTGGCCGTCGCCGGAGGGTTCATAGGGAATATCGATCCGTCGCGGCACATTGTCCTGAATGGAATGTTTATTGACGACGGATTTTCGCGCTTCGCAAAATATATCGTCCTGGCATCCAGCTTGATCACCTTGATGTTATCATGGCCTTATTTAAAGGCGAAGAAGCGTGCCTTGTTCGAGTACCCGGTTCTGGTGTTGTTTGCCGCGCTGGGGATGATGCTGATGATCTCGGCGCATAACCTTCTGGCACTCTATATGGGGCTGGAACTGCAAAGTCTGGCGCTCTATGTGCTGGCCACATTTAACCGCGACGATAACAAATCCGCCGAAGCGGGTATGAAATATTTCGTTCTGGGCGCGTTGTCGTCCGGCTTGCTGCTGTTTGGATCATCGCTGCTTTATGGGATGTCGGGAACCTTGGATTTTGACGGGTTGCAAAAATTCTTTGCGTCTGGAAAGCCGCCTCTTGAGGCAATGACGGCGCTGGTCTTTGTGTTGGCGGCGCTGGCGTTTAAGGTCTCAGCGGCTCCGTTCCATATGTGGACGCCGGATGTGTATGAAGGTGCGCCGACACCGGTGACCGCTTTCTTTGCGGCCGCGCCCAAGGTGGCTGCGCTGGCGTTGTTGACGCGGGTTCTTTTTGGGCCGTTACAGGGCATGCAGGCGGATTGGCAGCAATTAATCATGGTTGTTGCGCTTGGTTCGATGCTGATCGGCGGTTTTGCGGCCATTATGCAAAGTAATCTCAAGCGGCTGATGGCTTACAGTTCGATTGCCCATGTTGGCTATGCTTTGGTCGGTTTGGCGGCGGGGAGCCAGAACGGCGTACAAGGGATGCTGGTCTATCTGGCGATTTATTTCCTGAATACACTGGGCGTCTTCGGCGTGATCCTCGCTTTGCGCCGTAAGGGTGCTATGCTCGAAACGATAGAAGATCTGGCCGGCTTGTCGCAATCGCGACCACTTCTGGCGCTGGCCATGACCATCTTCATGTTTTCTCTGGCCGGGGTGCCGCCATTGGCCGGGTTTTATGGAAAATTCTACGTCTTTATGGCGGCTATTGATGCGAAGCTTTATACTCTGGCGATCATCGGCGTTCTGACCAGTGCCGTGGCGTGCTTCTATTATCTGCGGATCATCAAACTTATGTATTTTGATGATATGCACACGACGGTTGACCCGGTTTCCGAGTGGCCCTTGCGCGCAGTTCTGGCTGTTGCGGCGCTTTATGTCGTTTTGTTCGGCCTCTGGCCGGCACCGATCATGGCTCAGGCGCAAGCGGCAACAATCGGCCTGTTCGTAACATTTAATTTATGACCGCTGCGCCGCTCAATTTTCGCTTGCGGCATTGCCTGGTAACCGGAAGCACGAATGACGATGCGCTGGCGGCTGCTGCGGCAGGCGAAACGTCGGGTTTGGTCATTTATGCCGACCGGCAGACAGCAGGACGTGGGCGGCGGGGGCGCAGCTGGGTTTCGCCTGACGGAAATCTTTATGCCAGCGTGCTGTTGCAGGCCGAGGATCATGCGCGTGCCGGACTATACTGCTTCGTCGTGGCTTTGGCTCTGGCCGATGCTTTGGGGAGCTATGTAGGATCAGAGCGGGTAAAGCTAAAATGGCCAAATGACGTCCTGATTGACGGGGCGAAGATCGCAGGAATTCTTCTGGAAACGGCGGCTACCGAGACAGGGGTCGCCGTGGTCGCTGGAATAGGGGTTAACCTTGGGCCGTACCCTGAGGACGTCCGTTATCCGGCAACCTCCCTGCAAGCGCTGGGATTTGCAGCCCATAGATTGCAAATCCTGCCTTTTTTGCAGCTGGTTCTTACCGCCATTAACCGTTATCACCTGATGCTGTGTGACCAAGGTTTCCCGGCAATCCGCGAACATTGGCTGGTGCGGGCGGCCGGGGTAGGGGAGGCCATTACCGTGCGCCTGCCGGATTCCGAGCTGGAAGGGCGTTTTAACTCCATTGGCGATGATGGCTGTTTGCTCCTTGAACAGCAAAGCGGTAAGCTGTCCAGTATCGCGGTAGGCGACGTGTTTTTTCAACGCCGTTGAAAGTTAGAATAAATGCTTCTGGCCATTGATGCCGGCAATACCAATATTGTTTTTGCGGTTTTCTCCGGCAAGGAGTTGCTGGGAAGCTGGCGCGCCCAGACCAAAGCCGACCGGACGGCGGATGAGCATGCGGTGTTTCTGCGCGCATGGCTGAAAGAGTCTAAGCTTGATCCAGGGGGGCTTGAGGCTGCAATTATCAGCAGCGTGGTTCCCGATGCCAATTTCCACCTGGCGCGCTTGTGTACGGTTTATCTAAAGCTGCAGCCGTTGTTCATTGGTGACCCGCGGTTGGATATCGGAGTCAAGGTCAGGATTGACCGCCCCGAAGAAATCGGCGCCGATCGTCTTGTCAACACTGTTGCCGCATTGGCGCAGCACAAGCCGCCATTTTTGATCGTTGATTTCGGCACGGCGACGACGATTGATTATATTGATGCTGCCGGAGATTATTGCGGCGGTGTGATCGCGCCGGGCGCGAATTTATCGTTACAAGCACTGCATATGGCCGCTGCGAAACTGCCGCGTGTGGCGATGGCAAAGCCACCGAGCCTGATCGGCACCAATACGGTGGGGGCGATGCAGTCCGGCATATTCTGGGGTTATATCGGCATGCTGGAAGGGCTGGTGGCGCGGATGCAGGAAGAAATCGGACAGAAGACTCCGGTCATTGCCACCGGCGGATTGTCGGGGTTGTTTGCTACGGCGACCGACTTGTTTACGCATCGTGACGTTGATCTGACGTTGCGGGGGCTGCAAATCGTTTATGAACGCAACAGTGGGAAAGTTATCGCGCTATGAGTAAAGGTAAAAAAGACCTGCATCGTCCACCCGATGACGCCTTGTGGTTCCTGCCCCTTGGTGGTTCGGGCGAGATCGGCATGAACCTGAATCTCTACGGCACGCATGGCAAATGGTTGATGGTCGATTGCGGTGTGACCTTCGGCGACGATACGACGCCGGGTATTGAAATCATCATGCCCGATATAAGTTTCATCGCCGAGCGCAAGAACGATCTGGTCGCCATCGTCATTACTCACGGGCACGAAGATCATATTGGCGCGCTGGAATATTTGTGGGATCAGTTGAAGGTTCCCATTTATGCCACACCGTTCACGGCGCGACTGATCCGCGCCAAAATGGCCGACAAACGCGGTCTGAGCAAGGTGCGGATCATAGAATTGCCTATGCGCGGCAGTTTTTCCTTGGGGCCGTTTGCGGTCGAATTTGTCAATGTCACGCATTCGATTCCTGAATCCAATATGCTTGCGATTACGACCAAACAGGGCACGATCGTGAATACGGGTGATTGGAAACTCGATCCGCATCCTTTGGTTGGCGATGTCACCGACGAGGCTCGGCTGAAAGCCATAGGCAAGGCGGGAGTTTTGGCCGTCATCGGTGATTCGACCAATGCGCTGGTTGATGGGCATACCGCTTCGGAAGCCGATGTACAAAAAGGTTTCACAGACTTGTTTGGGAAAATTCGGCAACGCATTGTTGTCACATGTTTTTCCAGCAACATAGCGCGCATAAAATCCGTGGTGGCTGCGGCCAAACACCATCGGCGTGAGGTAGCGCTGGTTGGGCGCTCACTGTGGCGTAACGCCGGAATTGCCGATGATTGTAATTATTTGCCGGAGTATAAGCACATCTTGTCGCAAGAGGATGCAGGGCTGATTCCGCGTCATAAAGTCGTCTATATTTGCACCGGAAGTCAGGGCGAGGTGCGTTCAGCTCTGGCGCGGCTGGCGTCAGGCGACCATCCCGATCTGGCATTGGAAAAGGGCGATACGGTTGTTTTCTCTTCGCGTAATATTCCTGGCAATGAAAAGGCGATTGCCAAGGTTCAGAACTTGTTGATCGAAGCAGGAATAGAGCTCATCACCGCTGATCAAACGTCGGATGTCATCCATGCATCGGGTCATGCGGCGCGCGATGAATTGGCGCAGCTATATCACTGGTTGCGCCCGCAGCTTTCTGTGCCTGTGCATGGTGAATTGCGGCATCAGACGGCGCATGCCGAATTGGCAAAATCCTGTCAGGTTCCTGACGCTATTATTCCAACGAATGGTCAGATCATCCAGCTTGCTCCCGGCAAGGCCGAGGTCGTCGGCGAAGTTCCCTTTGGGCAGTTGGGGCTGGATGGCCGGACATTGCGACCAATGGGGCAGGGGGCGGTCAAGGATCGTCGTAAGATCGGTTTTACCGGCGCGGCTGTGGTGACGATTGTTCTGGATAAAGGGGGACGCCTGCTTAAAGAACCGCAGATGACTTTGCTGGGCGTCGTGGACGCTCATGAAGTGGAGGCGTTGATTCAAGAGGCCGGTGTGTCGATCGCCGATGCCATCGAAAATATGCCCAAATCAGCGCGCATTAATGATTTTGAAGTTACCAAAGTCGCCAGTCAGACATTAAGAAAGTATATGAACGAACTGCACGGTAAAAAGCCAATGACGGAAATCCACATCGTGCGGGTCTAAGGCAGCTGCCGATAAGGATGTGGTGTGCAATGATGATAAAATCAACGATTCACCCTTATGACAGGGGGACGACATGAATATTTTATCTGGCATCGTCGTCTTTACTATCGTCTGGTGGGTGGTATTTTTCTGTATGCTGCCCATCGGTATGCGGCAACCGGAGCAGCGCGTGGCCGGGGAAATGCCCGGCGCACCGGAAAACCCGGATCTTAAACGCAAGGTAATCTGGACAACGCTTGCCAGTGTGGTGGTCTGGATCATCATTTATATTTTAATCCAGCTGGATGCGTTTTCATTCCGGCGCTGAAAACAAGGCCGTAGGTTGCTGGACAAGACCGCCCTCGCTGGCCTAAATTATTTTGTTATAAAGTTTACACAGGTGGAATCATGAAGACGCTTGCGGACATCCGTTCGACATTTTTGTGCTATTTCGAGCGTCAAGGCCATACGCTGGTTGAGTCCAGCCCACTGGTTCCGCGTAACGATCCCACCCTAATGTTCACGAACTCCGGGATGGTGCAGTTCAAGAATGTCTTTACCGGAGTTGAAAAACGTCCTTACAAGCGTGCAACGTCGGCACAAAAAAGCGTGCGCGCTGGCGGCAAGCATAATGATCTGGAGAATGTTGGTTATACGGCACGGCATCATACTTTTTTCGAGATGCTGGGTAATTTTTCTTTCGGCGACTATTTCAAGGAAGAGGCGATCAGTTTTGCCTGGGAACTGGTGACGAAGGATTTCGGTCTGAACAAGGATCGTTTGCTGGTGACCGTTTATCACGAAGATGATCAGGCTGCTGGTATATGGAAAAAAGTCGCCGGTCTTGGCGATGACAAGATCATCCGCATCAAGACGGATGCCAATTTCTGGCGCATGGGCGATGTCGGTCCGTGCGGGCCTTGTTCGGAAATTTTCATCGATCAGGGGCCAAAATTGCAAGGTGGTCCCCCGGGGAGTCCAGATGAAGATGGTGACCGGTTCCTGGAATTCTGGAACCTGGTCTTTATGCAATATGAAGAACAGCCTGGCGGCAAGCGCGTGCCGCTGCCCCGGCCTTCGGTCGATACCGGCATGGGGCTGGAACGCATGGTCGCGATCATGCAAGGCGAATTGTCTAATTACGACATTGAGCTGTTCCGCACGATTATCGGAGCGACGACGGATATACTCAAGGTAGATCCGAAGGGAGAGCATAGGCCGTCCTATCGCGTGATTGCCGACCATTTGCGCGCCTGTTCCTTTTTGATCGCCGATGGTGTTTTGCCCAGCAACGAAGGACGCGGTTATGTGCTGCGCCGGATCATGCGGCGCGGCATGCGTCATGCCCATATTCTTGGCGCCAAGGAGCCGATGCTATATCGGCTGGTTCCCGAACTGGTGAAGCTGATGGGGGTCGCTTATCCAGAACTGGGGCGGGCACAGGCTTTGATCAGTGAAACATTGAAACTGGAAGAAACGCGCTTCAAGCAACTGCTGGATCGTGGGCTACGATTGCTGGATGACGAGACACGGCACTTGTTGCCCGGCAAGGCCTTGTCGGGGGATGTCGCGTTCAAATTATACGACACCTATGGCTTCCCGCTGGATTTGACACAGGATGTCCTGCGCGGGCGCAATCTGGCCGTTGATGTGGCGGGGTTCGAAGTGGCGATGGCCAAGCAGCGGGCGGCTGCGCGCGAAGCATGGGCAGGATCGGGCGAGACCGGAACGTCAAAACTCTGGTTTGATTTGAAAGAGGAATTGGGCGCAACTGAATTTCTTGGCTATAGCACCGAGGCGGCGCAGGGCGTCGTGACCGCACTGATCAGGAACGGCGCGCGCGTCAAGGAAGCCAAGGCCGGCGACAAGGTGCAGATCATCGTCAATCAGACCCCATTCTATGGGGAGTCCGGCGGTCAGGTTGGCGATACCGGTACAATGGTTGCGACGAAAGGTGCGGCGCAGGTAACGGACACGCAAAAACAACTTGGTGCATTGTGGGTGCACGAGGCCACACTGACGCAAGGAGTGTTGCAAGTCGACGACAGTGTCGATATGACCGTAGATCATGCGCGACGCAACATCGTCCGCGCCAACCACTCGGCGACACATTTGCTGCACGAGGCGTTGCGGCGCAAGCTGGGAACGCATGTTGCACAAAAAGGTTCTCTGGTCACGCATGAGAAATTGCGTTTTGATATTAGTCAGCCGACGCCTGTCACTGCCGCCGATTTAGCCGAGGTTCAATCCGAGGTTAACCGTCGCATCGTTCTGAACAGCGACGTTGTTACGCGCCTTATGACTCCGGACGAAGCGGTCAAAGAAGGCGCGATGGCGCTTTTCGGCGAAAAATACGGCGACGAAGTGCGCGTCGTCTCGATGGGTGGGCAGGGAGCCGAAGGGTTCTCTGTCGAGCTTTGTGGCGGGACGCATGTGCGGCGCACCGGTGACATCGGCGCCTTCAAGATTATTGCCGAAAGTGCGGTCGCGGCGGGCGTGCGCCGGATCGAGGCGTTGACCGGGCCTTTAGCAATTGCTTATTTGTCAGAGCAGGAACATCGCTTGCAGCAGGTCGCTGCGACGTTAAAGGTTTCACCTGCCGAGGCGACGGAACGCGTGACCGTGCTGGTAGAGGAAAATAAGAAACTGCGGCGCGAGTTTGAAGAATTGCGTCGGCAATCAGCCCTTGGCGGCGGCGGCGGAACGGCATCAGCCGCGGATGCGCCAAAACAGGTTGGTGGTGTGAATTTCCTTGCACGTCTGCTGCATGACCTGCCGGCCAAGGATTTAAAGCCGATGGCGGATCAATTGAAACAGCAGCTTCCATCCGGCATCATTGTTCTGGCCTCGGGGTTCGAGGGCAAGGTGTCTTTGGTCGTCAGTGTTTCTGCCGATCTGACTCAAAATATCAGCGCGGTCGATCTGGTTCGCGTCGGCGCGGAAGCCATCGGTGGCAAAGGTGGCGGCGGGCGTCCTGATATGGCGCAGGCGGGGGGAACCGATGTTGCCGCCATGCCGCAGGCGATTGCGGCAATTGAGAAAGCGTTGGCTGGTCGGGCAGCATAAGGGTTTTTTCTTGCGTATTTCAGCTTTGGAATCACGTGGGTCGTCAAAGCGCCGACATTCCGCTAATTTGTCACTATGACCCAGGATCGCAACAGCCTGTCGGGGCGTGTCAAACGCTACGCCAAAGTGACAACGCGCATGGCGGGCGTCGGCGCGCGGTTGGCTGGAGAAAAATATCTTGGAGTCAAATCCAACCGGCAACAATCCGCAATCGAATTGCGTGTGGCGCTGGGCGGTCTTAAAGGGCCGTTGATGAAGGTGGCGCAGTTGCTGTCCACCATACCCGACCTTGTGCCGCCCGAATATGCCGCCGAGTTGGCGCAGTTGCAGGCTGATGCACCTGCCATGGGATGGCCGTTCGTGAAGCGGCGGATGGCGGCGGAACTCGGGCTGGACTGGGAAAAGAAATTTAAGTCCTTTGACCGGGACGCCTTTGCCGCCGCCTCACTGGGTCAGGTGCATGGAGCGGTAACGCTGGACGGACGGCAAATCGTCTGCAAGCTCCAGTATCCGGACATGCAGTCGGCGGTTGCGGCGGATTTGCAACAACTGAAAATCCTGATGGCTGTCTTTGAACGCTATGATCGCGCGGTATCAACCGGAAAGGTCCAGCAGGAAATCGGCGCGCGGCTTAATGAAGAACTGGATTACCAACTGGAAGCAAAACATATCAAGCTATATCGAAAGATGCTGCATGATGTGTCTGACGTTGATGTGCCGGAGGTCATCGACCGGCTTTCGACCAAGCGGCTGTTGTGCATGAGCCGGTTGGAAGGGACGCGTTTTGTCGAAGCGGTCAATCGCGGGCAGCGTGAGCGTAATGCCATCGCAACGCATATGTTCCATGCCTGGTATGTGCCATTCTATAATTACGGCGTTATCCACGGCGATCCGCATATGGGCAATTATACTGTGCGCGCCGATAACGGCATTAATCTTCTGGATTTCGGTTGTGTGCGGATATTTTCGCCCGGCGTGGTCGGGGGCGTGATCCGGCTCTACCATGCGTTGACAGATAACGACAGCGATGCAGCGGTGGCAGCTTATGAATCCTTGGGCTTTGTTAAGCCCAGCAAGGCGCTGATTGATATTCTTAATGTCTGGGCGCGCTTCATCTATGCCCCTATTCTGGAAGATCGTGCGCGCTTGATTGAAGAAACCAATTCCGGCGTCTATGGCCGTGCCACAGCACGCAAAGTGCATGAAGAATTACGGAAACTCGGCAAAATTGAAGTGCCCAGGGAATTTGTCTTTATGGATCGTGCTGCCGTGGGGCTGGGGTCGGTTTTTCTTAAGCTTCGTGCCGAAATCAACTGGTATCGGATTTTTCATGGCTTGATAGACGGATTTGACGTCAAAAAGCTGACGCAGATGCAGGCCAAAGCCCTTAAGGCCGTCGATTTGGCGTTGCCGGCTGCCTAAACCACTTCACAAGGAGGGCAAACTAACGCAAAATCCCGGTTCAATGATTCTCAGAGTATTCCGTCATGAAAATTGCAGTACTCAAGGAACGTCGGCCGTTTGAACGCCGCGTTGCGGCAACGCCGGAGACGGTGAAGAAGCTGATTGCTCTTGGGCATCAGGTCGCCGTGGAATCCGGCGCCGGAGTGGAATCCTCCTATGTCGATCAGGCCTATCGTGACGCGGGGGCACATCTCCGTGATGCCGCCACGGCTGCCGGAGATGCCGATCTGGTTCTGAAGGTGCAGCGGCCGATGACGGCGGCTGAGGGGACGGACGAAGTCGCCATGCTTAAACCCGGCGCGACGGTGATTGCGATGTTTAGTCCGCATAGTGCGCGCGCGGAATTACCGCTTTTTGCCTCGCGTCAGGTGAGTGCACTGGCCATGGAACTGGTTCCGCGCATCACGCGGGCACAAAGCATGGATGTCTTGTCGTCGCAAGCCAATCTGGCCGGGTATCGAGCCGTTCTCGATGCAGCGACGGAATTCGGGCGCGCATTTCCAATGATGATGACGGCGGCGGGGACAATACCTCCGACACGAGTCATGGTGATGGGAGCAGGGGTAGCGGGATTACAGGCCATCGCGACGGCGCGGCGGCTTGGCGCGGTGGTTTCTGCTACGGATGTGCGTATGGCGGCGAAAGAGCAGGTCCAAAGTCTGGGCGCGACTTTCGTTATGGTGGAAAGTGACGAGACAATAAATGCTGAAACATCAGGTGGCTATGCCAAGGAAATGAGTGATGACTTTAAGCAGAGACAGGCCGTGTTGATCGCTGAGACAGTCAAAAAACAGGACATTGTCATCTGCACAGCGCTTATTCCGGGGCGTCCTGCGCCACAATTGCTCTCCGAGACCATGGTACGCAGCATGAAACCGGGATCTGTGATTGTCGATATGGCGGTTGAACAGGGCGGCAACTGCGCGTGCAGCAAACCCGGGGAGATTGTTGATATTGGTGGGGTCAAGATTGTTGGTTACCGCAATATACCCAGCCGAATTGCCGTCGATGCTTCGGCATTGTATGCGCGTAATATCTATAATCTCATCGCTTTCTATCACGATAAGGAGAGCGGAGACTTCAAACTGAATCCCGAGGATGAGATCATCAAGGCCATGTTGCTGACCCATGCGGGCGCTGTCGTGCATCCGCAATTCATCTGAGCTTTTGACTGGAGCGGGTTATGTTATCCAATGCCAACAACAAAGAGCGCCTGCACCAGTGGATCACAAGCCTGGCGATTACGATTGTCTGTTGTGCGGGCTTTTTTCTGGTTTTTTCCGGAAACTTTTTGGACTTGCACAAAGAAGTTACTGTGGCACGGGTAGAATCCGGCATGTTGGAAGCGCGCCTGAACCATCTGGAGAGCCACATCATGTGGGAACACCGGCGGCAGAAGGCCGGCGGTCTTCACGCCGCACCAACGCCACCAGCGCCGGTGCAGGTGCAAATGCAAGCGCCAGGGGCTGAATCGGTTCCGTTAGTGGCCGTGCCAATGGTTGGCAACGAACCCGCGGCAGCTCCTTCTGCGCCATCGAATATGCCCCACGAATTCAACCCGGACGAACCGATTGGAATACACAACGCAACACCTATCGTGGCTCCGGTGAAACCGTGAAAGACTTGATTGCAACAAGGAAAACCCCATGAGCGTAGAAAATTTTGCGGGTAATATCCAGAAACTGGCCGAAGAGCAGGAACAGCTGGCTAAATTCGCGAAGGTGCTGGCCGGGCAATCGCACGAGCTGGTAGCACAGGCGGCCAGTCATGCAGGCGGGCATCAGGATTTTTTTATTTTTGGTCTGACGGTTTTTGTCCTGGCCTGCTTCGTCGGCTATTATGTTGTCTGGCGGGTGACGCCGGCTCTGCACTCGCCCTTGATGGCGGTCACGAATGCCGTCTCTTCGGTGATTATCGTCGGAGCCTTGCTGGCGACGGGGGCAGAGGAAATCACGGCCTCAAGCTGGCTGGGGTTAATTGCCGTTATTCTGGCCTCAATCAATATCTTCGGTGGGTTCATTGTGACGCAGCGGATGTTACATATGTACAGAAAAAAATCCAAATAGCGGGAGCTTAGTCCATGTCCGGCATTGCCGCCTTTGCTTACCTTGTTTCGGCCATCTGCTTCATTATGGCTCTGCGTGGCCTGGCGTCCCCTGTCACGGCACGTCAGGGCAATATGTTTGGCGCTGCCGGTATGGCGTTGGCGATTGTCACGACCATGCTGTCGCCTGCGGTCGCGTTCCAGTCATGGTTCGTCATTATTGTCGGCATTGCGTTTGGTGGTGGCATCGGCGCGTATATCGCGCAAAAGATTAAAATGACGGCGTTGCCGCAATTGGTTGCTGGGTTCCATTCTCTGGTGGGGCTGGCGGCGGTTCTCGTTGCCTCGGCCGCATTTCTTGCGCCTGATGATTTTGGCATTGGTGCTGGAGGCGGGCAGATTTTTGTCGGCAGTCTGATCGAAATGGGACTGGGGGCGGCCATTGGGGCGATAACCTTCACCGGGTCGGTAGTGGCATTTGCCAAACTGCAAGGCCTGGTTTCCGGTAAGCCGTTGGCCTTTCCCCTGCAGCATCAATTGAACCTGGCTTTGGGATTATTCGCCCTGCTCCTGATCGCCATATTATGCATGAGCCAGTCGGGATTTGTGTTCTTCCTGATTATTCTGGTGACGCTGGCACTCGGCTTTCTCTTGATACTGCCGATTGGTGGCGCGGATATGCCGGTCGTGATCTCGATGCTGAACAGTTATTCCGGTTGGGCAGCAGCAGGCATCGGTTTCACTTTGCAGAACAGCTTGCTCATCATCACGGGAGCCTTGGTCGGTTCGTCGGGAGCAATCCTCAGCTATATCATGTGTAAAGGTATGAACCGGTCGATCCTGAATGTGATTTTGGGCGGCTTTGGTGGCGACAGTGCCGCAGCGTCCGGCGCGAGCGTGGCCGGCGATCGCACGGTTAAAACAGGGTCGGCAGAAGATGCCTCTTTTATTCTCAAGAACGCATCCAGTGTTATTATCGTCCCAGGTTACGGAATGGCTGTGGCGCAGGCGCAGCACGCTTTGCGCGAAATGGCCGATCAACTCAAGAAGGCCGGCGTCGAGGTGCGTTATGCTATTCATCCGGTCGCCGGGCGCATGCCGGGGCACATGAATGTGCTGTTGGCAGAAGCCAATGTGCCTTATGACGAGGTTCTGGAACTTGAAGAAATCAATCGTGATTTTGCGCGCGCCGATGTGGCTTTTGTTATTGGCGCGAATGACGTGACCAACCCGGCGGCAAAGACCGATCCGAAGTCACCGATTTACGGCATGCCCGTGCTGGATGTCGAGAAAGCCAAGACAGTCCTGTTCATCAAGCGGTCGATGGCATCTGGCTATGCCGGTGTGGAGAATGAATTATTCTATCGTGATAATACCATGATGCTTTTTGGTGACGCGAAAAAGGTGTGTGAGGAAATTGTCAAGACAATGGAGCATTGAGCGTTATGTCTGGTGGTTCAAGGAAAGTTATTATTATATCGCTTATGGCAAACATGGGCATTGCGGCGTCTAAATTCGGGGGTGCGATTTTGACAGGCAGCGCCTCGTTGATGGCAGAGGCGGTACACAGTCTCTCTGACTGCGGCAATCAGGCTCTCCTGCTTTATGGACAAAGTGCGGCAAAAAAGCCTCCGACACCGTTGCATCCCCTTGGACTTGGAAAAGAAGCCTTCTTTTGGTCGTTCGTGGTCGCTCTTCTCCTCTTCTCAATGGGAGGAATGTTCAGCATTTATGAAGGCTGGCATAAAATATCCCACCCCGGCTCCGTGAGTAGCCCATGGGTTGGGATCGTGATTTTATTGATCGCCATAGGCCTGGAAACATTTTCTTTCTGGAAATGTTATGTCGAGGTTAAGGTGCAAAATCGTTTTGGCTCGCTGTGGCAGTGGGTACGTAAAACGACGAGTTCGGATTTATTGGTGATTTTCCTTGAAGATCTTGCGGCCTTGCTGGGGTTGATACTGGCGTTCATGGCATTGCTTTTGACATGGATCACCGGGGACACGTTCTGGGACGGGTTTGGCTCTCTTCTGATCGGTGTGTTGTTGGTTGCGGTAGCCTTTATCCTGGCACGTGAAGTCAAATCACTTCTGATTGGTGAAATGCCGTCGCATGATTACCGCCCCGAATTGGAGCGGGTTTTGCAGGAAGCTATACCCGGCGGACGTTTCATCAGATTCGTTGCTTTGCAACAGGGCGTGGATGCGGTCATGCTGGCTTACAAAATCAATCCGGGCGCTCATAATCCGGATACACAGACGATGATCCGCCGAGTGAATGACTTTGAAGAAAAAGTAAAAACGCTCTACCCCGAAGTTCAGTGGCAGTTTGCAGAACTCGATAATAAAGACTGAATATTGCTTGCGCGCCACGCCATGAGAGCAAGGTTAGTGCGCTGAGCATGGTTGAGGCGCTGGGGTGTAAGCCACAGTTTTTGGCGTGATTACGTTCGAAGGGGATGGTCTGAAGACTACTGCCCCTGCGGGAACGCAATCGCGTTCGACGTCTATCACAATGCGCGTATTCGGCTGGAGAGGGAAACTTTCCCTCAACTCAAATCTTCCGTTAATATTTTCTGTAGGAAACATACGGCGCGGGGCATCAGCATCGATGGTGGCGCGGATGGCGTAACCCCTCGATTCCGAAGGCGTTCCTTCATGGTCAGTGACATAAACAACGATCTGATCCGGTCGCGCAACCAGTTCAATATGATTCTGTTCAATCGTTCCAACCTGCCCGTCGTGTTTCGGCTGCTCTGCGTACCAATGCACGACAGGGCTGGAGACGCCATAGATGGCGGTTGCTGCTACAGCACTAAGCATGATTTCCCGTGCTGCAAAGCGCCATTTTTTATACATCGCCAACCTCATTCTCTTCTGCCGCAGCCACGTCATAGCCGGGTACAGGAAGGTCTGTGTTTGGCATTAAAAGGTTCTCAACGAGCGTTTTCGTGCCCACATGGTTGATGAGTATCGCATCGATATCGGCCTGGGAGTGCGGGCTATACCAAATATTGTCGGGATAGATGACCAGAGACGGACCGCTCATACATCTTCCGAGGCACCCCGTTTGGGTGACGCATGCACCGGTAAGTTTGAGTTCACACACGCGGCTTCGTGCATATTTGAACAGCGTGTGGCTGTTGCGGCGACCGCAGCAGCGGTGATCGGAAACTTCATGCGTACAGATAAAAATATGTATTTGATAAAATGGCGGAGGTTTGCGATCTAGCATGGCGCGATCCTAAGAAAGTGAGCTGGATCGGCGCGTTTTTGATAATTCATATGATCGCCGTGTCCACGCGGGTGATGCGTTGTCGGTGTGTCCATTCCAAAAGTGTTGAAGACTGAATGAAGTGCTTGCATGAATGGCAGGCGTTGAAATTCATGAGGTGTGACCCAATCAATATCGTTGTCAGGACGATGGGTTGGAATCTTTAAACCGACAAGCACGCTGTATTCTTTGGCGCATGATCGCGGCATGGCATCGACGGCGGAAATAAAATTCAATGCCATGTCGTGCGTATTCGTGAAGGAAGACGGTGCTGATGTCTTTTTTTGGAACAACTGTCTGGCGCCGAGTGCTGTGCCGACATAAGGCAAAAGCTTTGTAATATCGGATCCAGTGTTGCCGGCGGCACGCCCCGTGAAAGTTTCAGAGAATTCATCCAACCAAAGTATGTTGACGATATCATGCAGGCGATCTCGTAAGGTTGCATCGAAGAAGGCAAGGCGATCTTGTGATGCTTTCGTGCCTTGGTAAATTCCACCGACTACAATTGCCAGGCGCTGGCCACCTGCACGGCAAGCGCAAAATGATCTCAGGCTGCGCTTGAAGTTTTCCATTTCCATATTGAATAATTCGATGTGGCTGCCTTCAAAAAGAATCTCGACTTGCCTGATAGCAACCCATTGCAAGGGAATAGGTTTTGTTGCGTCGGTTCCAACGTGTTTGGGATGCCACATATTAATTTGCGCCCCGCCGCCTATCCTTTGGAGCTGAGAAAAGCCACAGGTGATGATACGAGCTGCCGATTCCGGACTGGGATGGCTGGGAAGCCATGTCCCCGCAGTTCGGAACTTGGAGCGCAAGTCGTTGGCATGGATAAGCATGGTGAAAAAAAGCCAAACGGTGCAACGAAGCGTTGCTAACGCCGCGTTGCACACATTGAAGCTAATTAGCCCAGCTTATTTTTCGGAGCTGCATATTTAGCGCAGACTTTACGCTGGAGTGCGCGGGCGGCGAGTACACCACCTGCAAGGAAGCCGATATTCCGTGTTGTATCGGCTGCAGAATGCCCCCAAGCTAAAGCGGGAGCAGGGTCGGTTAATGCAAGGATTCCGGCAGTTGTAAGAGCCGCACCGACAATCTTAAACGACGTGTTGTTTTTCATAGCTGTCTCCATTGAATGATGATGACGCACACTGAACACAGCCAACAAAAGGCCGCTACATCAGCTCAGTATGCGCGAGTTTATTGAGATTCATTCATGAGACAGAAGGGGGCGCGCGCGGCGATGCGATCACATAGAAACGTCGGTGCGTCAGGAGTATCCATCCCGCCGCAATCGTCGCGAGAATAAGGAAACCAATAAAAGTGGCCAGGGCTTCTTGTGTCACCGCTCCAGACAACACAGGCGCAGCGCAAAGCGCACATTGGTTATGTTGTGCAGCGGTGACAGGGCGTTCTTCGGGAGATGTTTTAATGTAAATGGTCTGCAGTCCGGCGCTGCTGCAAATCCGGATTGCCATCACGCCAATTCCGTCCATGTCAGGCATAAAGCCAACAGGGACCAGACCGCGCACAAGCATTGCCGCTATAAGAAGCCAGGACATGCAAGCGTGTAATTGCAGCTTGTGTCGAGGGCGCAAACAACGCCAAGAAACAGCATACACTGATTTCATGGCATCCTAATTCAAGTAAATCATTCTCACTGTCAAGTTTTATCTAAGGCCCAGCATCCTGCGCGTCGCGGCGGTCAGATCGGGTTGGATCAAGAGATGCTCGCCGATCAGGAAGCAATTCACGCCGGAGAGACGCAGGTTCTCCAAGTCGGAATGACTGCGAAGGCCACTCTCGCTGATGATCAGTCGATCCTTCGGCACACGCTCGGCCAAAGTGCGCGTGGTATCGAGGTTGATCTGTAAATTTTTTAAATTCCGATTGTTGATACCTATCATGCCGCCGGGAAGGCGCAAGGCGCGCGTCAGCTCTTTGGCGTCATGGACTTCGATCAGAATATGCAGGTTGTAATGCGTGGCCGCTGCATGCAGTTCTGCAGCTTGCGCATCCTCCAGAGCTGCCATGATCAACAGAACACAATCGCCGCCCAGGGCGCGCGTTTCCGCAATTTGATAGGGCGCAAGCACAAAATCCTTGCGAAGGATCGGCAAGCCAGCCGAGGACGCTGCCGCGATGTCATCATCACGCCCTTTGAAATAAGGCTGGTCGGTTAGAACGGACAGGCAAGCTGCGCCGCCGGATTTATAGGCCGCAGCAATAGCGACCGGGTCAAAATCATGACGGATGGAGCCAGCAGAAGGTGAGGCGCGCTTCATTTCCGCGATTAGCCCAAAATGTCCCGCCGTGCATTTGGCCTGCAACGCGCCGATAAAATCACGCGGTGGCGGTAATGCGGCGATACGTGATTCCAGAACATGCAATGGCATGGCGTGCTGGCTGGATGCAATATGTTCCAGTTTCCGGGCACAAATTTCCTGGAGCAGATCGGTCATGGGGTTTTCCCGTTGGTTATGGCGACCAGACGTTTTAATGTTGTCAGCGCGATGCCACTATTTAAAGTGGCGCGTGCTGTAGCGAGACCATGGGTGATATCAGGGGTATGGCCGGCAATAACCAGTGCTGCGGCGGTGTTAAGCGCGACAATATCCTGCAAGGCTCCCATGCTGCCGCTCAACAAGTGATAGATCATGGCGGCATTGGCCGCGGCATCGCCACCGCGCAAGGCATCTTGTGGCGCAGGGGAGAGGCCATAATTTCTCGGATCAAGTGGGATGAGACGGATGGCTCCGTCGTGCAACTGCGCGGTGTCTGAGGTTGCGTTGATGCTTAATTCGTCCATGCCGTCGCGGCTATGGACAACCCAGGATTCTGTGCCGCCGAGCGTTTGCAGTGTTTCGGCCATCGGCATAATCCAACGGGGGTGGAAAACGCCGACCAGTTGGCGTTGCGGCCGGGCGGGATTGGCCAAAGGCCCCGCGAGATTAAAGATGGTACGTTGTCCAACCATGCGTCGCGCTTCGGCCACATGGCGCATTGCCGGATGATACAGTGGGGCAAACAGGAAACATATCCCGGCTTGCTCAAGCGCTTGCAACGATAATGCTGGCGCGGCGTCAATTTTCACGCCCAAAGCTTCCAGAACGTCAGCCGATCCCGATTTGCTGGAAGCGGCGCGATTTCCATGCTTGACGACAGGAACTCCGCACGCGGCGACGGTCAAGGCAACGGCGGTCGAGATATTAACCGTATTTTGTCCGTCTCCTCCTGTACCACAGACATCAACTGCCTGAGGTTGTGCTGGAAATGGGGCGGCGTGGGTACGCAGAGATTGAACCAGTCCTGTGAGTTCGCTCCCTGCTTCGCCGCGGTCGACAAGTGTTTTCAGGAATTCTGCGATTTCCGCTGTCGTCACATCACCGCGAAAAATGATGTCGCAGGCTGCCTGCATAGCTTCCTGGCCTAGACCTGCGGGCTGTTGTGCTGCCGCCATATATTTTTGGAAATTCATGATCCTGGTCGGGTTCTATGGTTAACTTGGGGTGTTTCCGCGTTGAATAATCAATATTTAGCGCGTATCCTTGGGGCATGACAAATATTAAATCGGCACCGGTACGACATCTGGTTCTGGCGGTCACCGGTATGCATTGTGCGGCCTGTGTTACCCGCATCGAGCAAACGCTCATGCAGGTTCCTGGTGTCAGTAAAACGGCGGTCAATCTGGTAACCGGGCGTGTTGATATAGATTTTACCGAGGGGATGGTCGCGCAGCGGGATCTCATCGCCGCCGTTGCTCAGGCCGGGTATAGGGCCGGTATGTGGGGCGGTGCTGGGGCTTCGGAGAGCGATTCTGGGTTGCTAAAGATTTTTATATGCGGGTTTTTGTCGCTCCCCTTGCTGCTGCCAATGTTCATGGGCAAGGAGGTTCTGGACGCAATCGTCGCGCCCTGGCTCTTGTTGGCGCTGGCCTCTATTGTACAATTTTGGGGCGGTTGGAAATTTTATTATGGCGCGGCACACGCCTTAAAAAACCAGAATCTGAATATGGATGTTCTGGCGGCATTCGGTTCCAGTGTTGCTTATGGCGTCAGCGCATGGCGCGTTGTTCATGGGCAGGGCGAGCTGCTGTTTGAGGCTTCGGCGCTGGTGATTCTGTTCTTGATGTTCGGCCAGTGGCTGGAGGGACGTGTGCGGCGTCAGTCCATCGCGGCGGTTCATCACCTTATTACATTACAGCCCCAACAGGTGCGGCGCATCGAAACCGGCGGGCGCGAAAATATGGTTGCCCTGGCCGAGGTCAAGGTGGGGGATACGCTGGCGGTATGGACGGGGGAACGCGTGCCGCTTGATGGGGAACTGGTTGGTGGACAAGGGTCTTTTGATTTTTCCCTGATTACCGGCGAGGCGGCGCCGCGTGTGCTGGGGGCCGGAGACTCCGTGATTGCCGGAGCCTTGTGCCTTGGCGGCAATGTCGCCATGAATGTCACGACTCTGGTCGGGCAGACAATGCTCGACCGCCTGGCGGATATGGTGGCTGTGGCACAAGCCTCGCGTGCGCCGATTCAACGCATGACGGATACGATTGCCGGATACTTCATTTTTGCCGTGATCATCTGTGCCATTGGCGCGTTGGGATTATGGAGCTTTCTCCGCGACGATATCGATATGGGGCTGCAAACGGCCTTGTCGGTCTTGCTGATGGCGTGTCCCTGTGCTTTGGGGTTGGCCGTGCCGATCGTCATCACGGTGGCGATAGGCCAGGCGGCGCGTTATGGTATTCTGATCCGCGATGCGGCAACTTTGGAGCGTGCGGCGTCGATCACGACGGTCATCTTTGACAAAACCGGGACATTGTCACTGGGCAGGCCGGAATTGGCAGAAACCTTGGCGCTCGGTTCTTTTTCGGGTGATCAGGTTCTGGCCGAGGCCGCCGCGCTTAACCAGCATGTCAACCACCCTCTGGCGGAGGCGTTGCGTACGATCGCGTCCGGTAAGATTGCGCCGACGTCGATGCCGGTTTTGCAAAGCCCTGCGGAGATCGTACATGGCCGCGGGGTTCTGGGGACGATGCAGGACGGACGCAAGCTGATATGCGGCAATCTCCAATTTATGGATCAGCACAAGGTGCCTTTGGATGACGCCGCCGTGACGGCGGCTGCCTGGGAAGAAAGAGGCCGGGCGTTGGTATGGCTGGCGGAGTTGACGCCCTTGCCTGCATTGCTGGGGGTTATGGCATTCCGCGACTCTGTGCGTCCTGAGGCGCAGGATGCTATAGGGCGCTTGCAACAAGGCCATTATATGCTGGCGGTGCTGAGCGGAGATAACAAACATAATACGCTCTCCGTTGCCAAACGGCTGGGTATCGGGCAATCGAACGGCGAGGCGTTGCCGCAGGACAAGATTCAGGAAATTCAGAAACGCCAGAAATGGGGCGAGGTCATTGCCATGGTTGGCGATGGCATGAATGATGCTCCGGCTTTAGCGGCGGCTGATCTGGGGATTGCCATGTGCAATGGTGTCGCTGCGGCTGATGCCGCTTCTCCGGTACGTCTGTTGCGCGATGATTTGCGGCTCGTGCCTGCATTACTCAGCCTTGCGAAGATGGCGCACGGCCTTATGTTTGTGAATATCTGCTGGGCAATTGTTTTTAACGCCATTGCCTTGCCTCTGGCGATTATCGGGCGTGTGCCGCCGCATATGGCGGCGTTGGGCATGGGACTCAGCAGTTTGGCGGTCATCTGCATGGCCATGACTCTTAAATGGTGGCGGCCGCATGTTTAAACTGCCGAATGGTTTCAATGTCGGGCCATATGCTGTTTTGTTATTTATCGCTTTTTTATTTTACTGGTTCTTTCCTTCCAATCTGGCGCAACGTTCGCCTTCATTGCCACAACGCGAACCGGTGGAAGTATCTCGGGCGGTTGAAACAGCTGTTCAACCTGAGGTGACGCTAGAGATCACGCGCCGTGACGAAGCTCTGCCACAATCAGTTCCGATAGAATCAACCCTCGTGCCCGAAGTTCTGTCGTCGATGCCGGTCGTACCGTCACCGCAGGAAATGGAACAGCGCAGCGCAATTCATCCCGGAGAACATCCGCGCATCGCGGTCGTGATCGACGATCTGGGGTTGAATGCGGCGGCGACACGTGCAGCGATTGCTCTGCCGCCAGAAGTCGCCCTGTCATTTCTGCCTTATGGGAAAGGCGTTGCGGCGCAAGCACAGGCTGCCAAAGAGCGTGGGCATGAGATTTTGCTCCACCTCCCGATGCAACCCGTCGGACGGGAACATCCGGGGCCAGAGGCGCTGACGACGGACTTGTCGGATGATGAATTGGTGATGCGGGTGCAGCGCGCCTTCATCGCTGTGCCCGGTGCTGTTGGCGTCAATAATCACATGGGAAGCAAGTTTACGGCGGATGAAAACCGACTTCTTCCTGTTATGCAGGAGATTAAGAAGCATGAAGTGTTTTTTCTTGATTCAAAAACAACGTCGCAGTCACAAGCTCTCGCCATGGCGCATACGCAGGGTATTCCCGTTTTGGGACGCGACATATTTCTGGACGATGTGGTCACGGAGGCTGATGTGCGGCGCGAACTGGCACGGCTTGAGGCCGTCGCGGTCGAACGGAATTCGGCCATTGCTATCGGCCATCCGCATCCGGTAACTCTGGAGGTGTTGCGCTCATGGCTGGCGCAACTGGAGTCGCGCGGATTTAAGCTGGTACCGCTGACATCCTTGTTGCCGGAACGTGGGTTGTCCCTAATCGTTGAGTGATGCTGTGTGGCGTAACTCATCGATAATGGCTCTATTGACATAGGGGGGCGTTTCTTTCTGGAGCAAGGCTTCGTACTGCTCCATGAGGGCGGTGCGCCAATCATTTGCCATTCGTTTTTTCAAAGCATCTTGTGCCTCAGCATTCTCGGCAGTCTTCAACGCCTTGTACTCAGAAAGTCGAACCAGGTAGTGTGCGCCGGCATCAGCGCCGATGGTAACCTCGCCCAGTTTGAGAGCAAAAACCTCTTTTTGCATGGTGTGCGGCAATGCCTTGTCAAACCCGGATAGTAATGAGACCGGATGTGTCGCGACAGCACTAACCCCACGCTTTTTAAGCAGGTCATTATAGGTATGAGGTTCATGACGCCAAAGATCAGCCAGCTTCGCTGCTTCGGCTGCGGCGGCCTGAGTCTGTTGATCCGCACGCCACGCAGCGTCAACCTGGTCTTGCACCGATGACAGATCACGCACATGCGATGCTATAATCTTGTCAACATGAAGAACCAGATAATTGCCCCTGCGATCGTCCAGCAAACTGCTGCTCTCACCTTCATTGAGGCCAAAAGCATTCTTGAGTGTTATGTCAGGTAGAGCGATACCTGAACTCTTGCCGTCCTGTGTAAGACCTGCAGCATCAAGTGCCGGATGTTTTGTCAGCTTGAATTTGTAGGCCTCGGCGATTTCCTCAAGACTCTTCCCCCCGGCAAGGTCATCGTCGACCTTGTTTGCGACATTCTGAAGGTCTTCCGCGGCGCGTTCCTGTTGCAACTTGGCGCGCAAGGCATCTTTAACATCGGCGAGAGTCGGCTGTGTCGCCGGTTTAATTTGCGTGAGTTGCATGACGTGCCAGCCATAATCGGTATGAATCGGTCCGATAATTGCGCCGGTGCTGGCGGTAAAAACGTTCGTATAGAGGGATGGCAGGATGTTCTGCTCTGTTTGGTCTTCCAGATTGATGGGGTTTAAACGCTGTGCTGCGGCAATTTTTTTAAGGTCTTTGCCACTTTTGGCTTCGGCGGCAACAGCGTTGGCCTTGGCTTCGTCGTGCAGGATAACCTGGAGCAGACTGCGTCGTTCAGGAAGGGCAAATTCTTCCTGCCTCTTATCAAACGCGGCAGCAATTTCTTCGTCTGAAATAACGGTGTTCTTCATGATATCGTTGAATAGGATTTCAAGAACGCTGACGCTACGATATTCGGGAGCGGTAAATTGTGCGCCGTGATCGGCATGATATTTGCGGCGTTCTTCATCGTTTGGTTTGGCTGGAACGTCTAAAGTATCGTGGGCGAGACGTAAAACCTGAATATGACGTTCCTGGCCATGCGCGACGACAATTTCGTCGGTAACGATCTTGGGTAATTCGACAGCACCAGCCATTGTCGCGAGGATCAGATCGCGCTCATAGGATTTACGGGCATAATCAAGGAATTCTTGTTCCGTCATACGCATCTTGCTGGCGGCATTGCGGAACGCTTCGGCGTCAAACTTGCCGTCTTTGGTTCGCAATGATGGTGCGTTGGTGAGTTCTTGTAGAATGAACGTATCGTCGAATTTTAACCCGCTCTCCTGAACTGGGCGCTCATATAAAATGTAGGCGATGAGTTCGCTCAGAGTGTTGTCCAGATAGCCCATCTGCCGGGCGACCTGTGGTGTAAAATCTGGCCCCATGGTTTTGCGGGCTAACTCGACATTGCGCTGAAATCCGTCCAGAAGATTCTGCACGGTAATCGATTTCCCCGTGCAGATTGAACCGGTCGAGCCGAAGAAAATCTTGAAAGGTATGTAGAACCCGCCGATGCACGCTACGACCCGCTGTTGCGGATTGCCGCGGAACATGTCGCCAACGCCCCAGACCGCAAACGAGATGATCAGAAATATTAACAACAGCTTGATTACCCACGTCTGGGCAGCGCCGCGCATGGCTCGTAACATCGAAAGTTCCTTGTTTAGATTTCGTTAAAGATTTCCATTCAATGTCGTTAACTAGCATGTTAAAAGCAACATGCCTTTTCGACAACCGCTTTCAAAAAGCCTTACCGGATATTATCGCTCATGTCACGTCGTCGTAAACTCATCGTCGGAAACTGGAAAATGCATGGCCGGTTAACATCCGGCCTGTCTTTGGCCAACGAACTGGTTCAGCGTGTCAAGGCGCGCCGGAATCTGGCAGCTGAAGTTGTCATTTGTCCACCTTTTACACTGTTGTGGCCGGTGATGGAGGTCTTGAGCGAGTCGCCGATCAAGTTGGGCGCGCAGGATTGTCACCATGAGAATCACGGCGCCTATACCGGGGATGTCAGTGCGGCCATGTTGGTCGATATGGGATGCCGATATGTGATTATCGGCCATTCAGAGCGGCGCACGGCGCACTGTGAAAATTCAGCATTGGTGGCGCATAAGTTCACCGCCGTGCAGCATGCCGGGCTGACCGCAGTCCTGTGTGTCGGTGAAACCCGGGAAGAATACGACGCCGGCAAGAAATCCGAGGCAGTTGAAGCGCAACTGCGCCAATCTCTGCCCCAGAAATTCACGGCGGCCAATCTTGTCGTGGCCTATGAGCCGGTTTGGGCGATAGGGACGGGGGTCACTCCAGAAGTGGTCGAAGTGGAAAAGATGCACCGGCATATCCGGAAAGTCCTGGGCCCTGTTGGCGAGGCGGTGCAGGTGATTTATGGGGGCTCGGTGACGCCACAACTGGCAGAAAATTACTTGGCCAGCCCAGAAATTGACGGCTTTCTCGTTGGATCGGTGAGCTTGAACGCCGACGGCTTCTGGGCCATTTGCGAAAAGGCCAATTAATCCAGGGTATTGTAGGTAAGATGTGACGCCTGCCGTGGTATCTTTCCTGTTTGCGCCTGCCCTGGCTTCGTGCTACGAGAAATTCCCATAGCGGTTTGGTACGGCGATCTCCTTCTTTGCGGGGAGTTTCTGGGCGGCCTGCTGTGCCGCGTCCTGGGAGTATAAAATGGAAAACGTTATCCTTGTCATACATTTGCTGGTTGCACTGGCGATGATCCTGCTGATCCTTATCCAGCGCACGGCGCAGGACGGTGGCGGCCTGACTGGCGGCGGCACGATGGGGGGCGTATTCACGGCACGGGGCAGCGCTAATGTGCTGTCACGGACGACGGCGATATTGGCCACCATATTCATCGTCACCAGTCTGGCGCTGACCGTACTGGCCGGTAATAACAGCGGCGCCCAACGCAACCTGAATATTGAGACAATTGCCGGAAAGCCAGCAACTCAGGCTCCGGCATCTCCGGAAGCGCCCGCCGCGCCGACCCCTTTAACCGCAAAAGACGTTAAGCCGACCGCGCCGGTGGCTCCTGCTGTGCCGATGGCGCAATAAAGCCTGCACGATATTGGTTTTGGCTTTGCATAGGGACTGATGAGCACGCGATTTGTTTTTGTAACCGGTGGAGTCGTTTCCTCGTTAGGAAAGGGCATTGCCGCCGCTGCGCTGGGGGCGTTGTTACAGGCGCGAGGGTATAAGGTCAGATTACGGAAACTCGATCCCTATCTGAACGTCGATCCGGGAACAATGTCCCCGACGCAGCATGGTGAAGTTTTTGTGACCGATGATGGCGCAGAAACCGATCTTGATCTTGGCCATTATGAACGTTTTACTGGTGTTGCCACGCGGCAAAGCGACAATGTTACAACCGGGAGAATTTATTCCAACGTCATCGCCAAGGAGCGGCGCGGCGATTATCTCGGCGCGACGGTGCAGGTGATCCCGCACGTCACTGACGCGATCAAGGAATTCATCCGCGCCGACCTGATGGATGAAGACTTTGTGATCTGTGAAATTGGCGGCACAGTCGGTGATATCGAAAGCCTTCCGTTTCTGGAAGCTATTCGGCAGTTGGGGAACGAACTGGGTAAAGAGCATTCGCTCTTTGTGCATGTTACGCTTCTGCCCTATATCAAAACAGCAGGCGAATTAAAGACCAAGCCGACGCAACACTCGGTGAAAGAATTGCTGAGCGTCGGTATTCAGCCTGACATTCTGCTTTGCCGCGCGGATCAACCGATTCCGGGCGGGGAACGCCGAAAAATCGCTTCGTTTTGTAACGTGAAGCAGGAACGCGTTATTCCGGCGCTGGATGTCGGGTCGATTTACGAAGTTCCGGCCAGTTATCACGCTGAAGGGTTTGACCAGCAAGTGCTGGAATATTTCGGTTTGAGCGCTGCGAAGCAGCCAAATCTCCTGCCATGGCACGAAGTTGTGCGGCGTATGCGCGATCCCGAGGGCGAGGTGACGATTGCCGTCGTCGGGAAATACACGGCTTTGCTGGATAGTTATAAATCCTTGGCCGAGGCTCTGTTGCATGGGGGCATCGCCAACAATGTGCGCGTGCGGCTGCAATGGCTGGAATCCGAGATTTTCGAGACGTTCGATGCGACCCGGCATCTTGAAGGCGTGCATGGCATTCTGGTGCCCGGCGGTTTCGGCGAGCGTGGAACCGAGGGCAAAATTCGCGCTGCGCAATTCGCGCGAGAACGCAAGATACCTTATTTCGGTATCTGCTTTGGGATGCAGATGGCGGTGATTGAAGCGGCGCGTAATCTGGCCGGGATCAAAAATGCGTCCTCTTCCGAATTTGGCGCGCATGACAATCCGGTCATTGGTCTGATGACGGAATGGCTGAAGGGTAACCAGCTGGAAAAACGCGCCAAGGCGGGCAATATGGGCGGCACGATGCGGCTGGGCGCTTATCCCTGCCATCTCACGCCGGGCAGTCTTGTCCTGGGCGTTTATGGCGATAATATCATCAGCGAACGCCATCGCCACCGCTATGAGGTCAATGTCAATTACCGGGCGCGGCTGGAAGAAAAAGCTGGGCTGGTTTTTTCCGGTATGTCGCCTGACGGCCATCTGCCGGAGATTGTCGAGCGCCGGGATCATCCCTGGTTCGTCGGTGTGCAGTTTCACCCAGAGCTTAAATCGAAGCCTTTCGCCCCCCACCCCCTGTTTGCATCCTTTATCAAAGCTGCTGTGGCGCAAAGCCGGTTGGTTTGAGGGCAATTCATCAGGTTATGAACTGATGTGCCCCATTTTTCTGCGCTTGGTTTGCAGATAGGCCGTGTTGTGCGGGTTATCTGCGATCCAGAGGGGCAGGCGCGTCGCAACTTTAATGCCCTGCGCCGTTAAGGCGGCCATTTTTTGTGGATTGTTGGTCAACAGCCGAACCGCACGAATGCCAAAATGGCGCAGGATTTCCGCCACGACCTTGTACTCGCGTTGGTCGGCCTTAAAACCCAGATGCTCATTGGCAGTAACCGTATCGTGCCCCTGGTCTTGCAGCGCATAAGCGCGGATTTTATTGCTTAACCCGATGCCGCGGCCTTCATGGTCGGCGGCATAGATAACGATGCCACAGCTTTCCGCGCCGATTTTAGCCATCGCCAGATTGAGTTGCGCCTGACAATCGCAACGCATGGATCCGAAAATGTCACCGGTGGTACAGGCCGAATGAATACGGGTTAAAACCGGATCGACAAGTTTGCCTGCGGTCAATACCGGATACTCAACACCTGCGTCGTCGGTAAAAATATGAATCGTAAAGTCCCCATACTGGTTGGGGAGCTGCGCGCTGGAGATCAGATTGAGTGCCATGGTGTCTATACGGGTAACAAGTGGTTGAGATCGAAGGCAGTGCGGTCAAAGGGCATTTCCATATTGGGGTTTAATGTCGTCGTGACGTGATCAGGATTCCCAGCGTGAATATCGACCAGCATATGCCATAAATTCCCGTCAAGGATATGCTGGCTCAAGGTTGGTCCGGCCTCGACCAGTATATCCTGTGCGCCGCGTGAAAAAAGGTCGGCGATAACCTGTTCCAGACTGTCGAAGATCAACGTATAAAAGCCGCGTTTGGCGGCTTCGGCAAGATATTCCTGCGAAACGGCGCGCCGTCGGTCGCCGATGGCAAGAAAGCGCTTTTTGTCAGGATAATCGCGGACATGCCGCACAGTGAAAAGCGGCCCGTCGGTGTGGACTGTACCACTGCCGGTGATAATAGCATCGGCTTTTTTGCGCAATTTGTGCGCCAGAACCAGAGAATCTGGGCTGGTAAAGGTTTTTCGACCTTGGGGTGGGATCATGGAACCGCGGGCGTTAAAGGCGCGCTTGACGGTAACCCAGGGACGTTGCCGCAGTTTGGCCGTGGCAAAAACCGCGATCAGTTGCTGACATATATCAAGCGCGACGCTTTCGGTGACTGTAACCCCATGATCGCGCAGCATTTTCGCGCCGCCACCGGTTACGTCCGGGTTGGGGTCGAGAGCACCAATGGCAATGTAACGGACTCCAGCATCGAGAATTGCCTTTGTGCAGGGCGGGGTACGACCCTGATGATTGCAGGGTTCAAGTGTTACTGCCAGCGTATGGATTTTCTCAAGCAGGCCATGCTCGCGGCAATTGCGGAGCAAGGCGGCCTCCGCATGCGGGGAACCGGCTTTTACATGCGCGGCCGTGGCAAGGATATTGCCCGCCGAGTCAAGTGCGACAGCCCCGACGGGTGGATTGGGGGTGGTCGCGCCAAGCCAATCGCGCGCTGCGGTGCAGGCATGGTGCATCGCATTTGTCAAAACGTCTTCGCTGAGGTAAGACACCATAGGTCAGCATAAGCGTGCCAGCCACGCGTCGCAACCCTTTGCCCCAATCCTGTCGAGGAATTTCATGTCTGCCATTGTCGAGATTATTGCCCGTGAAATTCTGGACAGTCGCGGGAATCCAACTGTGGAAGTCGATGTAACGCTGGAAAGCGGCGCTTTTGGCCGCGCCGCCGTGCCTTCCGGGGCATCGACTGGCGCGCACGAGGCCGTCGAGCTTCGCGACAACGATAAAAGTCGCTATCTGGGCAAGGGCGTTTTAAAGGCAGCCAAGGCCGTCAGGGGAGAGATCGCCGACAAGGTCTTGGGCATGGACGCGGCAGGGCAATTGGCACTCGATCAGGCATTGATCAAGCTGGATGGAACACCGAACAAGGCGCGGCTGGGGGCGAATGCCCTTCTGGGGGTTAGCCTGGCCACCGCGAAGGCGGCGGCACAGGAAAGTGGACTGCCGCTTTATCGTTACGTCGGAGGCGCGCATGCTTCGGTACTGCCGGTGCCCATGATGAACATCATCAACGGCGGCGCGCATGCGGATAATCCGATTGATATTCAGGAGTTTATGATTCTTCCCACCGGCGCGACCAGTATCGCCGAGGCAACCCGCATTGGTGCGGAAATTTTTCATACTCTGAAAAAACTCTTGAAAGAAGCGGGGCACAATACGGCCGTTGGTGATGAAGGCGGCTTCGCGCCGAATTTATCTTCCTCGGTTGCTGCGCTGGAATTTATTGTGCGGGCGGTTGAGAAGGCGGGTTATATGCCGGGGCATGATGTTGTGCTTGGCCTTGATGTTGCCGCAACGGAATTTTTCAAGGATGGAAAATACAATATGACGGGCGAGGGGAAGGTGTTCAGCGCCGAACAGATGGTCGCCTATTATCGGGATCTGTGCGCGAAGTTTCCCATCGTGTCGATTGAAGATGGTATGGCCGAGGATGATTTCGTCGGCTGGAAATTGTTGACCGAGGCTATGGGCGACAGAATTCAGCTGGTTGGGGATGACCTTTTCGTGACGAATACAGCGCGGTTGCGTGATGGGATCAAGCGTGGCTTGGGCAACGCCATTCTGGTGAAAGTCAACCAGATCGGAACCCTGTCGGAGACTCTGGAAGCCGTTGAAACAGCACATAAGGCCGGCTATCGCGCCGTGATGTCACATCGTTCCGGTGAGACCGAGGATTCAACAATTGCCGATCTTGCTGTCGCGACCAATTGCGGGCAAATCAAGACCGGATCATTGTCGCGCTCCGATCGGTTGGCAAAATACAACCAGTTGATCCGCATTGAAGAACAGTTAGGAACACAAGCGCGTTATCCCGGCAAGGTGGCGCTGGCGCGTTAACTCCATAGAGGAGGGGGTGGTGGTGGTGGAAGCCGTCCATAAACTCAAGCCGCGCTTCACGGCTTCATCCGGAACGGCTGATTACCGGACGCATGTGACGGCAGCAGAAAGTTGTTATGGTGGTGTCTCGGACACACATCTGGATGACCACACGGATCGAATCATGCTGCAGACGTCGCCGGGAATAGCATGGGCGTGTAGATCGAGCATGCCGGGAGTCCAAGCATGATTCGCGCATGGCTTGATAAAAACGCACGCAGTCTCGCGATTTCTCTGATCATGGTGCTCGTTTTTATTTATTTTTTGTACCTGACCATTCAGGGTGACCGTGGCATCATCGCCATGCTGCGGATGCAAAATGAAGTGCATCATTCTGAGCATCGCTTGGCGCAGGTGCGAAATGAACGCATGACACTTGAAGCGCGCGTGAAGCGCATGCGCCCTGACGGTATTGACCCGGATTTGCTGGATGAGCAGGCACGCAAGCAGCTTGATGTCGCCAGACCCAATGAAATGGTTATTATCGTTGCGCCGCAACAAAATGATGGCGCAAAGCAGCAAATGCTGCAGCGCACAAAGCCGTAATGTTTAATGCATTCGCAATCATGCCGGGTTATATTGATGCAGATTATTATATGCTTTCTCGGGTGGTGCTTGAAAAATTCTTCGTGCCGTTATAGGTCTCCGGCAACGGAATATCACCGGGCGCAAATGCACCGCGCTCTGCGTGTCGAATTCATGGAGTCATTGCGATGCATGTTGGCAAGCCTCAGAGCGGCAACTTCAGGGTTGTGGACACACAGCCTCAGGCGCTTGCTGTGGAACTGAAAAGGCATTTCCGCGATATGCTGCTGATCCGCCGCTTTGAAGAAAAAGCGGGGCAGCTTTATGGCATGGGATTGATCGGCGGTTTCTGCCACCTCTATATCGGGCAGGAGGCCGTTGTCGTCGGCATGCAGGCGGCGCAGTTACCGCAGGATACGATGATCACATCCTATCGCGATCACGGCCATATGCTGGCGGCGGCCATGGATCCCAAGGGGGTGATGGCGGAACTGACCGGGCGCAGCGGGGGGTATTCGCGCGGCAAGGGTGGTTCGATGCACATGTTCAGCCGCGAAAAGAATTTCTTTGGTGGCCACGGCATCGTCGGAGCACAGGTTCCCATCGGTACGGGATTGGCTTTCGCACATCACTACAAGAAGGATAATGGCGTCTGCCTGACCTATATGGGCGACGGCGCGGCCAATCAGGGGCAGGTTTACGAGAGCTTCAACATGGCGGCGTTATGGAAGCTGCCTGTCCTGTTCATTATTGAAAACAATAAGTACAGCATGGGCACAAGCCAGGCGCGACACGCTGCCGGTGAGTTGTGGCGTCGTGGCGAGGGATACGGCATTCCCGGGCGTAAGGTTGATGGCATGGACGTCGTGAAAGTACGCGCGGCGGCTGAAGAGGCATTGGAATATGTCCGTTCAGGACGCGGCCCCATGTTGCTTGAAATGGTGACATATCGCTATCGCGGCCATTCGATGTCGGATCCTGCAAAATATCGCGCCAAGGAAGAAGTGGACTCCATGCGTGATCAGCATGATCCTATCGAAGCTTTGCGGAAAATTTTGCTGACCGACCGCTTGGCCAGCGAGGATGAGTTGAAGGTAATAGAAAAAGAAATACGCGAGACCGTCAATGCTGCGGCTGAATTCGCGCAGCAAAGCCCAGAGCCTGATCCTGCGGAACTGTGGACGGATGTCCTGCTTTAAACTTACTTGCAGCGGAAAAGAAAATGTCGATACAAATCCTTATGCCAGCCTTATCGCCGACGATGACCGAAGGAAAATTGGCGCGTTGGCTGAAGAAGGAGGGCGACATGGTGCGCCCTGGTCAGACAATTGCCGAGATTGAGACTGACAAGGCAACGATGGAAGTTGAAGCTGTCGATGAAGGCATTCTGGAAAAGATCCTGATTCCTGCGGGAACCGAAGGCGTTGCCGTGAACACGCCAATTGCCTTAATGCAGGGCGAGGAAACAGCACGGCCTCCGGCAAAAATTGAGGCAGTGGCTCCACCGCCGAAGCTGGCCGCCGCGAATGTCGTGCACCTGCCGACCGCGTCACAGGCTCCCGCCGTGCCACAGATTTTCACGGAAAAGACCTATACAAAATTTGTTCGTCAAACTGTGCGCGAAGCGCTGCGCGATGGTATCGCAGAGGAAATGCGCCGCGATTCGACCATTTTCCTTCTGGGCGAAGAAGTCGCCGAGTATCAAGGGGCGTATAAGGTCAGCCAGGGATTGTTGCAGGAGTTCGGGGCAGATCGCGTGGTTGACAGTCCGATCACGGAAATGGGCTTTGCTGGTCTCGGTGTTGGCGCCGCGTTTGGCGGACTGCGGCCGATTATTGAATTCATGACCATGAATTTTTCCATGCAAGCGATGGATCAGATCATCAATTCTGCCGCCAAGACACTTTATATGTCGGGTGGACAGATGGGATGCCCGATTGTCTTTCGTGGACCCAACGGGATTGCGTCGCGCGTTGGTGCCCAGCATTCGCAGTGTTATGCCAGCTGGTACGCCCATGTGCCGGGGCTTAAGGTCGTCGCACCTTATAGCGCTGCCGATGCCAAGGGTCTGATCAAATCCGCGATCCGCGATAATAATCCCGTCATCTTCCTTGAAAACGAATTGATGTACGGGCAAAGTTTTGATGTGCCGGATGATCCGGACTTTATCATCCCCATTGGCAAGGCGCTGGTCATGCGCGAAGGCAATGATGTCACCATCACGGCTTTCTCGCGGCAAGTGGGACAGGCGCTGCAGGCAGCAGAACAACTGGCTGCCGAGGGCCTACAGGCCGAAGTGATCAATTTGCGCTCGCTGCGCCCTTTTGACGCTGACACGGTGGTGGCCAGCGTCAAGAAAACCAATCGCCTGGTTTCCGTTGAAGAAGGGTGGCCGGTTGCGGGGATCGGTTCAGAAATCGCCGCCCTGATGATGGAGCAGGCGTTTGATTATCTGGATGCGCCGGTGGTGCGGGTGCACGGCGCCGATGTGCCGTTGCCCTATGCAGCAAATTTGGAAAAGATGGCCGTTCCGCAGGTTGATAACATTGTCGCCGCCGCCCGGCAGGTGTGCTATAAACGGGCTGCCTAGTATTCTGACTGGTTTTCAAGTCCACATTCACGAGGAAACAATCTCCTTCTCCCGTCTGCGGAAAAGGAAATAGGTTCAAGGTCGTATCATGCCCATCAACATTCTTATGCCCGCGCTTTCTCCGACAATGACCGAAGGCAATCTGGCCCGCTGGTTAAAGAAGGAGGGTGATAGTGTCAAATCCGGTCAAGTCATTGCCGAAATCGAGACTGATAAGGCAACGATGGAAGTTGAAGCGGTTGACGAGGGGAAGATTGCAAAGATATTGGTTCCTGCCGGAACACAAGGGGTGGCCGTCAATGCCCTGATCGCCATTCTGGCTGAGGACGGCGAGGATATTGCCGCCATTACGGTTCCCACGGCAAAAGATACGGCAAAACAGGTTGCCCCTGCGGCCACAGCTCCCAAGGAAACCAAGGCTATCCCTGCACCAATGCTGGCTGCGCCGCTTGCGGCGGCGGTTCCGGGGCGGGCTTCAGCAGGAGGACGCATTTTGGCCAGTCCGCTGGCGCGTCGGGTCGCGGAGCAGGTCGGCGTGGATCTGTCGCGCGTGCAGGGCAGCGGTCCCGGCGGACGTATCGTCAAGGCCGATATTACGTCGGCTCAGGAAAGCGGAGGCGCCGGGACATCGCCTGCATCAAAGCGCGGTGGTTCTATGCCTGCGGGGATTGATGCGCGTGATCTTGCCGACAAACTCGGCATGGCTTATGAGGCCGTCCCCAACAGTGCCGTTCGCAAGGTTATTGCCAAGCGTTTGACGGAATCCAAACAGACCGTACCGCATTTCTATCTGACCATCGATTGTCAGATTGATCAGCTGCTTGATTTACGCAAGCAGATGAACATGCTCGACGGCGTCAAGATTTCGGTCAATGATTTTGTCATCCGCGCCGTAGCTCTGGGCATGAAAAAGGTTCCTGCGGCGAATGCATCATGGACGGATGATGCAATCTTGATTTACAAAAGTGTTGATGTTTCCATCGCGGTGGCGACGCCGAACGGGTTGATTACACCGATTATCAAGAACACGGACACCAAAACCATTGCCGAAATTTCTAAGCAGATGAAAGATCTGGCCACGCGCGCGCGCGAAGGAAAGCTGCGCCCTGAAGAATTCCTCGGGGGTGGTTTTACGGTTTCTAACCTCGGCATGTACGGGGTCAAGGATTTTGCGGCGATCATCAATCCGCCCCAGGCATGCATTCTTGCGGTCGGAGCAGGGGAACAAAGACCAATTGTACGCGATGGACAATTGGCTGTCGGTACGGTTATGTCATGTACACTTTCTGTTGATCATCGCGCTGTGGATGGCGCGGTCGGCGCAGAATTTTTGCAAGCCTTTAAAACCCTGATTGAGCAACCCTACAGCTTGGTCATCTGATGCAGGAATTACAATTAAGAATTGACGCGATTGAGGAACGCGATGCACGAGTCGCGGCCGAAGTGGCGTGGGAAGTAAGCTGGGTTAAACGCGGCTGGATTGCCATTGTCACGTATTTCTGTACAGCGCTGGTTTTGCGTCTGGTCGATCATCATGACGTGCTTGTGCCGTCCTTGGTTCCGGTGCTGGGATACTTGTTGGTGACGCTTGCCATGCCGCACATTCGTGTGTGGTGGCTGGATAAATTTGTGAAGGATCAAAGATGAGCCAGTTCGATATTATCGTCATCGGTGGTGGCCCGGGTGGCTATGTTACCGCCATTCGTGCGGCACAACTGGGCATGAAAGTGAGTTTGGTGGAGAAGGCGCATCTTGGTGGGATCTGTCTCAATTGGGGATGTATTCCAACCAAGGCTTTGCTGCGCTCTGCGGAAGTCGGAAATATTATCAGGCATGCTGAAGATTACGGTTTTACGGTGCAAGGCGTAAGTTTTGACCTGGGAAAAATCGTCGCGCGTTCGCGCAAGGTCGCGGGACAGCTTTCGGGTGGCGTGAAGCATCTGCTCAAGAAAAACAAGGTCGAGGTCATTGACGGCCACGCCAAATTGCTGGGCAAGGGACAGGTGGAAGTCAGCAAGGATAATCAGAAGGTCGCAACACTTACTGCCCAGCACATCATTATTGCCACCGGAGCGCGGGCGCGCGCTTTACCGGGTATGGAACCGGACGGAAAACGGGTTTGGACATATCGCGAGGCAATGGTTCCTGAGGAATTACCAAAATCGCTTCTGGTCGTTGGTTCCGGCGCTATTGGCATAGAATTTGCCAGCTTTTATCGCGCCCTGGGCGTTGAAGTCGCGGTCGTCGAAGTCATGGATCGTGTTCTTCCGGTCGAGGATGAGGAAATATCCGCTTTCGCGCGCAAGGCGTTCGAAAAGCAGGGTATCAAGATAATCACCGGCGCCACAGTCAAGTCCCTGGATAAGAGTAAGGGTAATTCAGTCACGGCCAACATCGAGCAAAAAGGCGTTGTCACGCCGCTTACGGTTGATCGCGTCATCATGGCCGTCGGTATAACCGGAAACATCGAAAATATCGGTCTGGAAAATACCAAAATTAAAACAGACCGCGGACATATTGTTATCGACCAATGGAGCGCAACGGGGGAACCGGGTGTTTATGCCATCGGCGATGTCGCCGGGCCGCCATGGCTGGCGCACAAGGCAAGTCATGAAGGCATTATCTGCGTGGAAAAGATCGCGGGCATTAAAGGCGTCCATCCACTCAATGCCGGCAATATTCCTGGGTGTACCTATTGCACGCCGCAAGTCGCAAGTGTCGGCATGACTGAGGCGAAAGCGAAGGCATCCGGGCGCGAAGTCAAAGTCGGGCGCTTCAACTTTCTTGGCAACGGCAAGGCCATCGCCTTGGGAGAACCTGAGGGTATGGTCAAGACTGTGTTTGACGCCAAGACCGGTGAGCTTTTGGGCGCGCATATGATTGGCCCCGAAGTGACGGAAATGATTCAAGGCTATGTCATCGGCCGGACGCTCGAAACCACAGAGCAGGAGTTGATGCATACGGTCTTCCCACATCCGACGATTTCTGAAACGATGCATGAAGCCGTTCTGGATGCCTATGGGAAGGTTATTCATATGTAATTGATTGAATTCATTATTTTATATTTACTCGTCGAAAGAGCGCACGCGGATTAAACTGTGATACATGGACGGACAAACAGACCCGCAGAAAATACGCCATCCGGAAAAGGCGCACCGCCCCGATAATCCTGTTCCGCGCAAACCGGAATGGATTCGCGTCAAGGCGCCGAACAGCCCGGAATATTTTGCGACGCAGGCTTTGGTGCGTGAGCACAAGCTGCATACTGTGTGCGAAGAGGCGGCATGTCCGAATATCGGCGAGTGTTGGAAACATAAGCACGCGACCTTTATGATTTTGGGCACGGTTTGCACGCGCGCTTGCGCGTTCTGCAATGTGGCGACGGGCAAACCGGATTTGCTCGACCCGCATGAGCCGGAGCGCGTGGCCGATGCTGTGGCCAAAATGGGACTGCATCATGTAGTTATTACCTCGGTTGACCGTGACGATCTGGACGACGGTGGAGCTGAGCATTTTGCCCGCGTTATTTCCGCCATTCGTCAATCTGCGCCGGGAACGACCATCGAAGTTCTGACGCCGGATTTCATGCGTAAGGATGGCGCGCTGGAAACAGTGATCGCGGCGCGTCCGGATGTTTTCAATCACAATCTGGAGACCGTGCCGCGCTTGTATCCAGGAATTCGACCTGGTGCGCGCTATTTCACGTCGCTCCGGCTGTTGCAGCAGGCCAAACAAATCGACCCGAGCATCTTCACCAAATCAGGCCTTATGGCAGGTCTGGGTGAAGAGCGGGAAGAGGTGATGCAGGTTATGGATGACCTGCGTGCGGCTGATGTCGACTTCCTGACGATAGGGCAATATCTTCAACCGACGCCGAAACATGCGGCTGTCGCAAAATTCGTGACGCCGGATGAATTTGCTGATTACGGGACTCTGGGACGTGGCAAGGGATTCTTGCTGGTTGCCAGTTCGCCGCTGACGCGCTCATCCTATCATGCCGGTGATGACTTCAAAAAACTGCAAGCGGCGCGGCAAGGACGGTAAATTGTGCTTCATTGTTTGTGGATGCGGGGCCAGCCAGCGTTATGTTGAAGCATTCCGAGAAGCGTTTCCTGCCTTATACGCCAGAGCAACTGTTCACATTGGTGGCGGATGTCGATAGCTACCCAGAATTCTTACCCTGGTGCCTCGATGCGCGGGTAACGGCACGCAATGATGAAGAGATGAAAGCCGATTTGATTGTTGGCTATAAGATGTTTCGTGAAAAATTTACGTCGGTTGTTGCGTTGCATCCCCATCGCAATATAGAGGTCAGCTATGTCAGCGGCCCATTGTCGCACTTACAAAATTCCTGGCAGTTTGCGTCAGCCAAGGGAGGCTGTGAACTGGGGTTTGATTTGGCTTTTGCCTTCAGGACGCCGCTGTTTGCCAACCTTTTTGGAGCTTTCTTTGAAAACGCCATGAAGCGTATGGCACATGCCTTCGAAACGCGCGCGCATGATCTGTACGGAACAGAATCTTAAGCTTGTAACACTTCGTGTTTGTTTTGTGGAAAACGCATCCAGCCTTGTGAGCCCTGCTGGAACATGAGTTGCCCGGTATAGCCGACAGCGCCGACGGCTTCGGTGAAGGCAAAACGCAATTCGTGGCGCAGGCCTGGATCCAGTATTCGTTCACTGCGGAGCAGAAGATCAAATTTTGTCTTCTGGACAAAGCCGTCAAACTGCATTGCGCCAAGGCGCGTGAAGGTAACGTCAATGACAAAGCGTGTTTTGTGCCCCGGTTTTTTTCCGGGCTCCCCTTTTTCACCGTTCTCGCCATCATGGTGGACATATATATGTAGCGGCGCAAGCTGACCCTGCGTCAGGTAGGGCAAATGATAAACGCGCCACTGGCCGACGACGGGATCAGTCGTCGTGGACATACTTTCCCGCATTTCTTCTTGCAACGCGGTCACGAGATTTTTTTTGCCGGCCTGTTCCAGGGATTCAACCATATCGCGTCCCAGCCATTGACGCGCATCGCCGCGATTGAATGCGGCCAGCATAAATAGCATCGCACCACCCATGGCCTGATTCATTTGTGGCATGCGGTTTTGCACAAACTGCTGCAAGGGTACCGGGTCTGTCACTTGTGGTCGAGCTACAAGCTGTTCCAAAATCGGCCAGGTGCTTTTGTTCAGATCGGAAGCATCGGGAATCTCTGCCGCCTGCGGCTGAGGGAGTTTCAATACCACCATGCCGCCGATCTGGAGGGGCATGCTGGTTTTCAACATGATAGAGGTGTTGCCGGCCTGAAGCACGGGGTTTTGCAATGGAGTGCTGTATCCTGTCACGGTCGCGACAAATTCATCCGCAGCGAGCTCGGGTGGTGTCTGACCGGGCGCAACGAAGTTCTGGATTTTAAGGTTCATGCCCTGATTAAGTTGGGGAGGTGACGGCACAAGGTCTGACGATGCTCCTGCATTCTGGCTCTGAGAAGCGCCGGTAAGAAGATGCAGGAATTGTTGTGCAAGCCTTGAAAGCGCCGGTGCTGGCGGCGCATTTTGTAAAGAATAGGCTGGAAATGCTGTGGACGCAGGTGTCTCTGGATCTTGCGATAAAATAAGAACAGCGACCTCTTTTCCCAAAAGATTGGGTATGCTTGAACCGCTTGGTTGTTGAGGCGTCGTGGACAGTGGCGTGGTGGCGGAGAGAATAAGATTACCGTGCAGAACGCCATCGGGAGAGGCCGCCAAATGCAATTGCACCGTTTTCCCGCTCTCGATAAAGGGCAGGAGTTGCTGCAGCAAGAGTGGGTTGTTACGCAGCAGCGGCAGATCGAATAAAATCTTGCCGAGCGTGGTGCTGAGCGCAAGATGGTTTTCGGCGGCAACTTGTAATGCACCGGTCAGGCTGATCTGTTGCTGCACATGAAGCAAAGCGTCGGGCAGGTCAAGTATTTGCACCGGCAGCAAGCTTGTGGGAAAAACGGCGGGTGGTGCTGTCGTCTGCGCCAGCGGCGGAATAACGGGTGGCGTTGGCGTAATATCGGCCATCGCGCCTGTCCCCGCTATTTACCGAAATTTTCGTTGACCAGATGAACAACGTCTTTTGCCGCATCGGCTTCTGGCGAACGCACCATGATTGATGTTTGGGCTCGGATTGCGTCGCGCACTTTATTGTCACGGCGGATAATACCTGCCAACGGCGGCTCAAAGTGCAGAAAATTGGCGCAGGCTTTTTTAATAGTATCATAGGTGCGTAACCCTTCGGTCTGGTTGGCGGCCATATTAGCAACAATCCGCAAATCGGCACGCGGGTTGGCGGCGCGCGTTAACTTTACGAAGGCATAGGCATCAGTGAGTGACGTTGGTTCGTCCGTTACCACGATGAAGCAAATTGCTGCCGGTCCGGCCATATGGCGCACGGCGCGATCAACACCCGCGCCAAGATCAATAACGACATGGTCGTAACTCTTGGCCAGATTAATTAGTTCCGTGCGCAGGTCGTTCAGTTTCTGCGTCGGCATTGTTGCGAGATTGCCGGAGCCAGAACGTCCGGCCAGAACATCGAATTTCCCTGTCTCGTAATGCGTCACGGCCCCGGCTAGTGTCACTTTGTTTTCAACCACAGCGCCAAGATCGTTCTTGGGTGTAAGGCCAAGCTGGATATCAATATTGGCAAGACCAAGATCGCCGTCGAAAAGCAGAACCCGTTTACCCTGTGCTGCCAAAGCGTGGCAGAGCGTGATAGAAAACCATGTCTTGCCGACGCCGCCTTTGCCGCTGGCGACGGCGTAAAGGTTGGGAACACGAAGCTGCGCCGCAGGCGACGCAGTGCCGCTAAGGGGAATGGGTTCGGTCATAAGAGGCTCCTTTATGCGTGCGTACCGGTTTGCGGCAGGTCATTCCGTTGTTGCACGGCGGGTGGTTCCAAAATAAAACGCGCGAGCGTGATCGGATTCATGGTCAAAAGTGGTGTAGTCACATTGGCCGACTGGCTCAAATAGGCCAGTTCAAGACCCGAGGCTCCGGCGATGTTCAGGGTGCTGCCAAAACGGCGCGTGACATCGGCACGGGTAAAGAGCAGTTGCGTCGCGCCTAGTTTTTTGAATGTCTGTGCCAGATCAATGCCGTCTTCGCTGTCCAGACCGCAAGGAAGAGCCATGACGATGTCCCCGTTGATTTTGCGTATCAGCGCTTGCAACTCATCGCGCGCTGCGGGATCGAAGGGATTGCATCCGGCCGTATCGACCAGAACGATGTTCTTGGCCGTCATTTCCGCGACAGCATCGGCGGCAGCCTGCGCTTCCTCGATTTCCAAAAGTTTGATTTTCATGACATTCGTATAGGCTGCAAGCTGGTCAACACCGCCCGCGCGTACAAGATCGGTCGTAATAACGGCCAGGGGCTTGTCCTTAATCCGCGCCGCAGTCGCGAGTTTCGCCACGGCCAAGGTCTTGCCGCTTCCCGGCGGGCCAATAAGCACAATTGGGCGTGGGGCATCCGATGGCGTGCGAAAAGGAATATGCGCGTCGAATCCGGCGGCCAAGGCGATAACAGGGTCGTCTTCGGCAAAATTCGTGGCCGTGGCCAACAATTTTTCGGCCAACCCTGCGTGAACACCATGACGGAAAAGCGCGTCGGAGACTCGTTCGATAATGTCTTCGCCGCTTTCAATATCTGGCAATGCCACGGCCTGTCCCGGCGCTTCATCAACGGCGGCGGTAACGCGCACGCCACCCTGATCGTCGTCCCGTGTGGCCACGATGATGGCATCGTCGCCAAAGGCGTCGCGCACCTGCCGCATGGCATCGGAAATCGTAGCGCCGTGGAAAGATTTAAGCCGCATCAGATTTGACCCAGTGTTTTGATTTTGGCTTTGGGATGAATTTCATTCTGTGACATCACGGCCGTTGCTGGCCGGAAACGCTCGATAATAGACCGGACATAGGGACGAACGCCAGGGCTGGTCAGAAGAATAGGCTGTTCGCCCATCGCTCCGTGGCGGTCATAGGTTTCACGTACGCTGCGAATAAACGCCTGGAGCTTGCTGGGGGCAAGCGCCAACTGACGCTCGTCGCCCTGTCCGATCAAGGCCTCATTGAAATCGCGTTCCCAATCTGGAGAAAGCGCCAGCAGAGGGATATACCCTATGTCATTGGTATGCATGTCAGAAATCTGCCGCGCCAGCCGCATGCGTACATGCTCGGCGATCAGGGTCAGGTTGCGTGTTGCGTTTGATGCTTCTGATACTCCTTCCAGAATTGTCGCCAAATCGCGGATGGAAATGCGTTCGGAAAGCAGGTGTTGTAACACGCGCTGCAATCCCGTGACTGTAATCTGTGTGGGGATAACATCGGTGATCAGCTTCTGTTGCTCTTTCCCCAGTTCATCAAGGAGCTTCTGGGTTTCAGAATAGGAAAGCATTTCTGCCATATTATCCTTGATCAATTCCGTCAGGTGCGTGGTGATGATGGTCGGGGGATCGACAACAGAATAGCCCTTGAACAAAGCTTCTTCACGATAAGTCTGATCGACCCACATGGCCGGTAGACCAAATGCAGGTTCGGTGGTCATCTCACCAGGCAGAGCCAGAGGCTCGCCGCGCGGATCCATGACCATCAACATCCCAGGACGCAATTCACCGCGCCCGGCCTCGATTTCCTTGAAACGAATGACATAACTGTTAGGCGGCAACTGCAGGTTATCCTGAATGCGGACGGCAGGCATGATAAAGCCGAGGTCGCCCGCCAACTGCCGCCGGAGCGCCTTGATCTGGTCGGTCAGCTTCTGCCCTTGGTCACTATTGATCAGCGCCAACAACGCATAACCCAGTTCAAGACGTACAATGTCGATGGTCAGAGATTTATTAATCGGCTCTTCGGCAACCGGAGCCGCTTTGGCAAGATCTGACTCAGCTTTGGCTTTTTCCACCGCGAGCTTGCTTATCTTCTGGCTGCTGCCATAGGCGGCAAAACCTGCGATACTTCCCAGGAGCACAAAAGGGATCATCGGCATGCCGGGCATGATCGCCATTATCATCAGCATCGCCGAAGTCAGTCCCAGTGCGGCAGGATAACCACCCAGCTGATTGAACAGGGCTTTGTCCGTTGACCCGGTTTGTCCGGCTTTGGAAACCAGCATACCAGCGGCAACCGAGACCAGAAGGGAAGGAATTTGCGTTACAAGGCCGTCGCCGACAGTAAGTTTAACATAGACGTCGGCAGCGTCGAGAACCTTCATTTCATGACGCACAACGCCAATAGCGATGCCGCCGATGCCGTTGATAAAGGTGATAATCAAACCGGCAACTGCGTCGCCGCGCACAAATTTTGCCGCACCATCCATGGAACCGAAGAAACTGCTTTCGTCTTCCAGCTCCTTACGTCGCTTGCGCGCTTCGGATTCGTCAATCAGGCCGGATGATAAGTCGGCGTCAATGGCCATTTGTTTGCCAGGCATGGCGTCAAGGGTAAAGCGCGCCGCGACTTCGGCGATACGGCCCGACCCCTTGGTGATGACCACAAAATTAACAATGGTAATAATAGCAAAAACAATAACTCCGATGATGAAATCACCACCCATGACGAAACCGGCGAAGGCCTTGACCACCTGACCTGCGGCATCTTCGCCTTCGTTGCCGTGTGTCAGCACCAGGCGCGTTGTTCCCAGATTGAGCGACAGGCGCAGCAGCGTCGCGATAAGCAGGACAGTAGGAAATGAACTAAAATCTAAAGGTTTATTGATGAAGAGTACAGTCATGAGAATAATGACGGAAAATGTAATCGAAATCGCCAGACCTAAATCGACCAGCATTGCCGGAATTGGAAAAATCAGCAGGGAAAGAATGACCATCAGCCCAATGGCAAGCCAAACCTCGCCGCGCTGCCACACGCTTCCGGACCCGGTTGGTGTTCCCGATGTGGAGAGCGCAGGAGCGTTGTTGCTGACTGTCAGGTTGGTATTGTTGCCGACTGGCGCGTTCATTGGGCGATCCGCTCCTCACCGCTGGCGGCAGGAACATTTACGCCGGCTTCGTTATACTGCTTGAGCTTGTTCCGCAATGTGCGGATCGAGATGCCAAGAATATTTGCCGCGTGTGTGCGGTTGCCCAAGGTATGTTCCAGCGTATCGATGATAAGGTCGCGTTCAACATCGGCCACTGTACGACCGACCAGCTGACTGGGGGGGGCCGGATCATGGGCGCGCCCCGAGATCTGCGCGGCTATGGCTGTCGGCGCACCGGAATCAGGTGCAAAACTTTGTCCCGTGAGGACAATGGATTCGGGGCCAATGTCCGAGCCGTGCGCCAGTAGCACGGCCCGATGCATGGTGTTTTCCAACTCGCGGACATTGCCACGCCAATAATGCGTCGTGAGCATCTGGAGCGTGGCGGGCGCCAGAGGACGCGGCGGCAATCCATTGGCTTGCGCGTATTTCTGAGAAAAATGATCGGCCAAGGCCGAGATATCAGCCGGGCGGCTACGCAAGGAAGGTAAGGGAAGGCTGACGACATTGAGCCGGAAATACAGATCCTCACGAAAGCGCTTGGCTTTGACTTCGGCTTCGAGATCGCGGTTTGATGTGGCGAGAAGCCGGATATCAACCTTGACCGGTTGTGTGCCGCCGACGCGGTCGATTTCACGTTCCTGAATGGCGCGCAACAACTTGGCTTGCAGCCGTAAATCCATTTCGCTGATTTCATCGAGCAAGAGTGTGCCGCCGTTGGCTTCTTCGAACTTGCCGATCCGTCGCGCCACCGCACCGGTAAAAGCCCCTTTTTCGTGGCCGAATAGCTCGGATTCAAGCAGATTTTCCGGAATGGCGGCGCAGTTCAGGGAAACAAAACTCTGCGCGGCGCGTTTGCTCTTGCGGTGGATAAAACGCGCCATGACCTCTTTGCCCGTGCCGCTTTCACCGGTGATAAGCACCGAGGCGTCGCTGGGGGCAATTTTTTCTGCCAATTCGATGATCGGACGCATCACAGGATCGCGCGCGATCATGGCATTGCTTTCCTCGGCGACAGCTTCCAGAACGGCAGCGATCAGGTCGGCATCCGGGGGTAGGGGAACATACTCTTTCGCGCCCGCGCGAATGGCACGCACAGCGGCATTGGCGTCGGTGCCGATACCACAGGCGACCACGGGAACAATGATGCGCTCACTCTTAAGGCTTTCGATCAGGCGGGCAATGTCGCGCTTGATATCACACATCACGAGATCGGCACCTTGACCGCCGCGCAATGCGCCCAGAGCACCATCAACATCGTCGATATGCGCTACCTTGGCGCCACGCGCGACGGCCATACGGCCTGCTTCGGTGATATAGCCTTCAAGTTGGCCGACGATCAATAACCGCATCGTGGTATCCTTTGGTTAGAAAAATGAGGAGGGAATTACGATTCTGCCTTGATTATTTCCGTCATGGTGATGCCCAGTCGATCCTCGACGACCACGACTTCGCCACGTGCGACCAGACGATTGTTGACGTAAATATCAATGGCTTCACCAACCTTGCGATCCAGCTCAATGACGGCGCCACGGCCAAGTTTGAGCAGGTGGCTGACCGGCATTTCGGCCTTGCCGAGCACCGCCGAGACCTGCACCGGGATGCCATAAACCGCGCCCAGTTCTTCAACAGAGACGTTTTGTGTGGCGGCGGTCGGGGGCGCAGCAGGCGGTGTCTGCCCTTCAAGTTCGCTCAGTTCCAGGGTTTCGTTGTTGGTCATGGGGAGCGCTCCTCAGCAGCAGATGGTGGATTGGGATTAGGGGGGGATTCAGGCGCGGGCGATGGCGGCGCAGCAGGTGATACGCCGGGCGTTGGTAGCTTGCCGCGACCTACAGCTTGGTCAATGGCATGCCAGATCACGTTGATATCACGTTCCGTGCCGCCGTCAGCCCACTCAACTTTGCAGTCATTGGGGCCTAATTTGTCGTCGGCAAGCAAAACAACTTTGCCGGCATATGCGGCGCGCGCGGTTAAATCCTGCATAACCTGTTGCAAGGGATCCAGCATCTGGTCATGCACGCGCACGACAAGACGCGGTTCCCGCGCCATTTCTTTAAGCACTTGCATCAAAATCATTTCAATCTCGCTAAGGCCATGACGGGCGATGTAATCAGGGAGCAATTTGTGAGTAATTGCGAGAGTCAGCTCTTGAATATCAGACTGTTGCTCCTGCTGTTGTTGCGCGGCGTCATGGAGAAGCTTTTCGATCATGCCGTCGATTTTTTCCACGACGACGGCAATGCGCGCCGTTTGTTCTTTGTTGGCGGCCTGTTCACCTTGTGCGAATCCTTCGTTGAAAGATGATTGCCGGGCAGCGTCCAGATCGGCCTGCGTGTATGTAGGCACCTTTTCCGGCCCGGTTTCGACCGGCGCGAGCGGGTCGAACGTGCGGTCGAACATAAATTTTTGCGTCGGTGGTTGTACGGTTGTTGTTGTCATCATTAATACACCATCTCTTCTTCTTCGCCGCCCTGATTGATGACAATTTCACCTTTAGCCGCCAAATCCTTGGCGACGGCAATAAGGTGCTGTTGCGCTTCTTCGATATCGCGCATCCGCACAGGGCCTAACGACTGTATATCTTCGCGCAGCAATTTTGCGGCACGTTCCGACATGTTGCTAAAAAACAGGTCGCGCATCGTATCTGTCGTTCCCTTGAGCGCCAGAGGCAATTTTGCCTTGTCAAGAACACGCATCATTGCCTGAATCGCTGGTCCGGCCAACTTGCCCAGATCGTCGAAGGTGAACATCAATGCCTTGATCTTCTCCGATGCCTCGCGGTTGTGTTCTTCGAGGGAAGTCAGGAACTTACTTTCATTGGCGCGGTCAAGGTTGTTGAAGATTTCCGCCATCACTTCGTGAGGATCACGACGATTGGTGCGCGCAAGGTTGCTCATAAATTCGTTGCGTAGTGTGCGCTCTATATCATCGAGAACGTCTTTCTGTACCGATTCCATGCGTAGCATCCGCGTCACGACTTCCATCGCAAAACTCTCGGGAAGCTGCGCGAGAACGCGCGCGGCGTGGTCTGGCTTGATTTTCGAGACGACAACCGCAACGGTTTGCGGATATTCGTTCTTAAGATAGTTTGCCAAAACACCTTCATTCACGTTGGCAAGTTTGTCCCACATCGTGCGCCCAGCCGGACCGCGTATATCCTCCATGATGCTTTGCACGCGACTTTTATCTAAAACCTTGGTGAGCAGGCGTTCGGTCGATTCCATTGTTCCGGTTAATGATCCGGTCGAGGACATCTGCTCCGCAAACTCGACGAACAGGCGCTCCACCAGATTCGAGCTGACATTTCCTACATTGGCCATGACCTGAGAAAGCTCTTTAATCTCATCGTCATTCATGTGCGAAAAAATACGCGACGCATGCTCTTCGCCAAGCGAGAGAATCAGGATCGCTGCTTTCTCGGCGCCGGAGAGGCCGCGTATATCGTCACGAACTCGTACTGCCATGATTGCTCATTCCTGAACGGCTAACGCGTTTCCTGATAAATCCAGTTGCGCAGGATGCTTACAGACTCTTCCGGATGCTTCTCGACAATTTCGCCGATTTTACGCAATGATGACGCCTTGACGCGACCTTCAACCTTGCCGATATCAATCATTTGCTCCAGCGCATTATCTTCGCCCGAAGATTCCAGCAGCCCCTGACTCATCGCCCCCCCCGAGCCCGAGGGGCCGGCCAGTTGCGCCATATTTCCTCCGGTTAAAGCCTGGGCTCCATCCGAACCACCACCAGAGGCTCCGGAAGCGCTGGCGGATTCGAGAATCCGGTTGAGCAAAGGCCGTACAACCAGAAGCAAAACCAGAACGCCGATGCCTGCCATCACCAGAATTTCTATCAAGTGAAACAAGTCTTCTTTGGGAACGCCGAACATCATGTCCATCAGAGGTTGATCAGGCGCAGCCTCGGCTTGCTGGAATGGCATATTGACGACTTCAATCGTATCGCCGCGTGTGGCGTCAAAATTGACGGCCGAGCGCACCAAAGATTTAATCTGCTCCATCTCTTCGGACGTACGTGGCACATAGGTGGGCTTTCCGTCTTTGACTTCCTTGCCTTCTTTGTCTTTTTCCGGTTCATATTTTCCGTCAACGGCGACGGCGATGGATTGGCGGCGAACCTGACCGGCCTCGCGTACCTGGCTGCGGATGGTCTTGTTGATTTCGTAATTAAACGTTTCTTCGGTGCGGTTGTTAGAATTATTGCTGCCGCCGTCGGCGCCGCCACCTTGCTCGATTCCGGTGGGCAAGTTGTTCTGCACCGAGACCGCCGCGTTATTACCGCCTTCCGCATTCTTTGACTCTTCGGAAACAGTCTGTTGTGAACGCACGACCTGACTCTCGGGGTCATAAATTTCTGACTGGGTGGTGATGCGATCAAAATCCATGTCGACGGACACTTTGGCGCGTACTTTTCCGTACCCGACGCTTTGCGCCAACAACTCTTCGATCTTGCGCGACTGAGCCTGCTCATAATTGATCCGCATGTCGCCCTGATTATCTGCGCCGCCGCCGCCGCCGGTGGCGACACTTTCGGCAGATTTTGGTTTGGCGAGCAAATTGCCCTTATCGTCGACAATCGATATTTGATCGGTACGCAATTGCGGCACGGCTGCGGCAATAAGATTCTGGATTGCGGTCACCTGCGTTGGGGCAATGCCACCAGCGCGCAGTCTGAGAAAGACGCTGGCGCTGGCATGTGTTTCGGTGCGGCTGAATAACTCACGTTGCGGCAGGACGAGGTGAACACGCGCCTGTGTTACCGAACTGAGCGTAGAAATCGTGCGCGAGAGTTCTCCCTCAAGCGCGCGCAAATGATTGATGTTCTGAACGAATGTGGTTGTGCCAAATCCCTCTTTCTGGTCAAAAATTTCATAGCCGATAGATCCACCGCGCGGCAGCCCTTCGCCGGCAGCCGCCATCCTGGCCTTGCCGACCATATCGGTCGCCACTTTGATCGTCTTGCCGTCCGGGGCGATATCAAAAGGAATCTTCATGGCTTCGAGTTTGCGCGCGATAGCGCTTGAGTCCTGCCCGTCCAGATCACTGTAGAGCAGCGACATTTTCGACGATGTCATGCGTGTGGTCATGAATGTGAAGAAGCCGAGCAGGGAAAAGGCAACGATGCCCATCGCCGCCAACCGCAACGGACCCAAATTTTTTAAAGTCTGGAAGAAATTATCCACGAACGCACTCCCCTTGGCGGTTCTCGGCGTTCAATCCTTCAAGGATAAAACGCTAACCTTGGCGCGGGGTTAACCCACGCCCTTAACCAACAATGGGGAGATTTTTATGAAAATCTTATTAACAAAACCGGCAAAAGATGCCTAGTTGCGGAAAACCCTAAAAATTTTCATAGGATACATATATGTATGGGGTAATTTCGACATACAGCTTGATCAAAATCACCCTGAAGCCTGTTAGCCGGAGTAACCGCGCTTGCCGTCAAAATTACGGAGAGTTTCGGTCTTGAGGATATCAATTCCGGCATCAGCCATCTGACCAAGCAGTGCCAGGATCTGGCGCTGACTGACAACGGTTCCCGCATAGCGGCAGCGATAATGCTGGGTGCAGAGCGTTTCAGGCATACCGTTCGGCCAGACCTTGACCCCGCGATTGGTAATCATGCCCAGTTCAAGGCCAGCGGCCTTTATTGGCGCGAGTTTTTGTGCGAGGGAGTCGGGCGTGCCGTTCCAGCCAATAAACACGTCAACCCCGGTCAATTCCTGTGGCACGGCCGCAACCATCGGAGCGGATGGAATATTGATGCGTGCGCCGCCGGATTTATAGTGAATCGCCGCCATTGTTTCGGGCAATTTTCCCATCCGGGAAATGACGGCATCGGCAAATTCTTTTGTGCCTAATTTCTTCTTGCTCAGGCCATCTTTATATACATCTCCGGTATGCAGACCTTCTTCCAGTGTGCGTAGCCAGGCATTGTGGATGCGCGCGGCGGCTTCGTTCTGACCGATATGCAACAGCATCATGACGCCGGAGAGCAGCAAGCCGGATGGATTGGCGATATCCTTCCCCGCAATCATGGGAGCCGAGCCGTGAATGGCCTCAAACATCGCTACATGCTCGCCGATATTGCTGGACGCGCCCAGTCCGACCGAGCCGGTGATTTCGGCGGCAACGTCAGAGATAATGTCGCCGTAAAGATTTAGTGTGACAATGACGTCAAAATCGTGCGGTGCGGCGGCAAGGCGCGCCGTGCCGATATCGATAATCATCTGGTCATTGACGATATCGGGATATTCGGTGGCAATCCGGGCGAAAATCGTCCGGAACAGGCCATCCGTCATTTTCATGATATTGGCTTTGTGCAGGCAAGTGACCTTCTTGCGACCCTGCGTCCGCGCATATTCAAAAGCGTAGCGGATGATCCGTTCCGAGCCTTGCACACTGATGAGTTTCAGGCATTGCATGACATCGACAGTTTGCTGATACTCGATCCCGGCGTATAAATCTTCCTCGTTTTCGCGCACGATCACGACATCCATGCCCGGAAATTTGGTTCCGACAAAGGGGTGATACGCGACACAGGGGCGCACATTGGCGAAGAGCCCCATTGTTTTCCGCACGGCGACGTTCAGGCTTTGATAGCCCTCGCCAATAGGGGTGGTGATGGGAGCTTTGTAAAAGACCTTGGTACGGCGCAAGGATTCCCATGCGCTGTCGACGATCCCGGTTTTAACGCCGCTGAGATAGACCTTCTCGCCGATAGTGATGGTTTCCACGTCAAACAACGCGCCCCCGGCTTCCAGGACGCGGAGCGCGACCGGCATGATCTCGGGGCCGATGCCGTCACCATGCGCGACGGTTATGGGAGTTTTCGTTGACATGGGACAACCGGAAGCTATGAAAAAAAACAGCATCGCCAAATTAAATGAAAACTTTATGAATATACGGGCTAAAACCCATGCAAGAACAACCACATGTTAATGTATTGGCGGCAAAATTCTGGTCGATTGATGCGGAAGATATATTTTAGGTGATGCGATGCAAACCGAGATTATTGCCAAACGACGAGGGCGCAAGCCCCTGGTTGCCAGATATCTGGCGCCGCAGGAACTGGCGGATATTTATGACCAGGTTTTTGAAGCTGTGCCGGCTGTGTCCGGCCTACTGCTGAATGCTGCGCTGCATCTGCGCTATCAGGTTCTATGCGAGGAAAGGCGGTTGTTGCGCGCTGCGGATTACCCCGAAAAGATCGAAAGCGATGCTTTCGATGAGCATGCCATGCATGCGGTGTTATGTTATCGTCCGGACCGCAGCATCGCGGGAACTTTGCGCGTGCTTATGCCCGACGCCGGAATTACCTTGCCGGTTTTCGCGCGTTGCCCACAACTGAGCAATGAAATCACCATGAGCAATACGGCCGAGTTGTCACGTTTTGTGATTGCCAAACAATTCCGCCGCCGCTGGGACGATAATTATTATGGCGCCGTCACGGAACATTCCGGTGATGGGCATAACCAGCGGCGCATTCCGCACATGTCTTTGGGGCTGTTGCGTGTTGCGCTGGAATTCGTGGCCGGACGCGGCATCACGCATATTGCGGCTCTTACGGAGCCGGCGATGATGAAGATGCTGGAAAAACTCGGCGTACATCTGGCGCCCGTGGGTGAAATGGTGGAGTGCCATGGACTCCGTCAGCCTTGTTACGCAAAACTGGAAAACCTATTGCGCCGTATGAAGCAGGAGCGTCCCGACGTCTGGCACTATGTCACCGATAACGGGCGTTTCGGATAGTACTGCGTATACAATAGAACCAGGACTCTTGCGCCGTCCACCCGCGTGGACGGCGTTTTTCATTCCGGTCAAAAATATTTTTCTCAACTGTTAATAAGATATTTCGTGTCACGCGTAAGTGCTGGCTTATTTCCGCAGAACCTTGCCGTACGGTTAATTGCAGACGCGTGGCGCAATTAAGTAGTAACGAACATGCCCATAATTAGTCATCATTGTGACCTATGATTGACGCTGAATTGACGACGGATGACGTTCATCTGAAATATTTCAGGAGGCATGCGATGGTGCAGGATCACGGACTGAATATTTCTTATTGCGTTGGCGGGATTGAATATAACGTTGAACGCAAACCCGGCGCTTCGATTGTCAGCAAGCAGCGCATATGCAACGGGGCGTTCTACAATCCGCATGGCCCGGCGGTAACGCGCGTCGATGTGGAGTCCGGGGTCGTGGTATTTGAATATTGGCGTGGTTGTGGCCAGGGTGTCGGCTATGTCATGCGCGATGCTCTAACAGGTATGATTGAACGCGATACCAGGCCATATGCCCTGCGCCTGCGCGCGGGATTGTTGATGGTGTTGACGGGGTATGGCATCGCGCGCCTGACCGAGGTGTTATGGCCGCCGGCGCATATGCGACGAGAGATTGCTGAACATATCGGCGAACTGTTGCGGCTGTTTTTGAGCAGCAGTCATTCCACCACGCGGCTGCTCCCTGCGACGTAGAAAATTCCTTCAAGCCCTATAACGTGTGCCCGGGAATTTGCGGCCATGACACTGGCTGATCTTAGGATTCCGGACGTTCTCTATCTGGTGCGTTGCTATTCTTTAGCTTGTGCGGCGCTCAGATAGGCGCGGGCCTTGGCTTCGTCAAAATCGGTCTCTGGCGCAAAGGTGCTGGTCGTGTAATTGACCAGAATTTTGTCCGCGATCTTGTTGTTGGTCAGGATATTGATCCCCGTATCCAGAAGTTGCTTGAGCGCGACTTCGCCTTTCTTGATCACGAGAACTTCGGGAAAGGTATAAGCGGCGTTCCAGTTGCCGGGGACTTTGACTTTTTTGCCGTTGTGCGTCCAGAAATCGTGCAACACGCCATAATCAAAAAATGTGACATCGGCTTTGTTCGTGATGATGGAGGTCAGCATCTGGCTGTAATCCGACATTTGCGGAAGTGTCAGGGTTTTTGCTTTGGGGAAGTCACGTGCGGCGAGTGTCGCAGATATGTCGCCGTCTATAACGGCAATCGTGACATCGGGACTGTTGAATGCCTCAACACCGCCTTTGTCAAAACGCGTGTCGTCGGCGCGTACGGCGGGATAAACAGAGGTATAGAAAGCTGGTTGGGTCATCAGGGAATTGGCAACGCGCGGCGGGTCAGGCCATTGGGTCATGCATAAAACGTCAAAACGGTTTTCTTCCAACCCCTCAACATATTCGCCGACGCCGACTTCGGTCGTCCACGCGACTTTAAGCCCCAGTGCGCCGCCTAAGGCATTGACATAATCATACAAGATGCCGCTCAATTTCCCGGTATTCGGGTCTTTACGTAATTGCGGCGGCCAGGTGAAATAACCGCAACGCAGGGTTTTGGTGCTCAGGACGCGCGCATAGGCGCTCTGGCTTGGCGCGCTGACGGTTTTGGTGCCAGCGCTGCTCTTTTTTCCTCCCGCAATCGCGCCCACATAAGCGACGGCAAAGACTGCCAGGAGAAGGATCAGGGAATTGAGAATTTTCATGACTGCACCTAAGTGGAATCATCAGAAGCCTAGAATCATAACTTTTTCCAGCCGAAAGGCCAGAAATAATTAGATTCATAGGCGCCCATCAATTCGGGCGTAAATGATGTCATATATCAACTGATAATGGGCTATCTAAGGCTGTGGAATTAAAGCCGTGCTGCCCGGGCTTTGATCCGGGGAGTATATTTTGCGGCAGGCGCGTCAGGCTTGTGCGTGCGCTGGGTCATGTTGTCGGCCGCGGCATCCCATAAAATCCGCATCATGCCGCCGACGCTAATTTTATGTTGGCCATTGGATGGTTGTATTGTAATCGCCAGTTTTTTGCCGCTGGGTTGTAAGACCTGAATAGGGCGGTTCTCAAGCAAAGCGAGGGCACTCGACGCGCTCGCGCAAGCGCTTTCTGCGTAAAGCGTCCCGGTATCGCGCACAAACACATAGGGCTTGATACGCCAGTTTTTCTGCACAGGTGTGGCAATGATCAGGCCGGAGGCCAGGCGGTCACGAATGCCAAGATCGTCGAGCGCCTGATGAATATCGCTCTTGCTGCCATTTCTCAGAAAGGGAGCCTGTGGATGCGACGGATAGATCATGGCATGTGTGATGCCTTCAAAATGCACGATCGGAACAATCCCGCCCCGCCAATCTCTATTCTCGACATCAGCGCTGGTTGTCATTGTCAGGTTGGCATAACCCGGTTTTGTGGCCACAACGACGGGGTTGGCAACCCCGGAGATGGTAATTTTAATTTTGGCTTCGCGCCCAGCATTCATGACATAGCCGAGCGCACGGGCGGCATTGGCGCAAAATTCACCGCCTGCCATTTTGCCATGCATCATGCTGCCGTGTCTTTGTGCAAAAATAACCTGTTCTATCTCCGGAAAATTCTTCTGAATGGCTTTGGCTACAACGGTGTGGTTAGGCTGAGGAATTCGGTCAAACACGATGCCCGTGATGTTTCCTCCGGGATTGGCGATGACCAGACGGCTGATTTGCATTGTGCTTACTGCCTCTGGCTGGGCAGTAGTTTTGCATTTGACCACATGCTTTCAAATTGTCTGCGATAGGCATCGGCAACGGCACGTGATTGCAACATAAAAATGCGTGGCGACGGATCGGCTGAAAACACAACAATCGCCAATTTGTCCGCATAAGCATAAAATGGCACGGAGTCGAATTGATCGGCGGGAGACCAGCGATATTCAGAATAAGCCGCCGAAACAATATTTGTGTCGCCTTCACGGATCAGCGTTCGCATCTTTAAGCCTTCAATGACGCTCATATTCGCCAAATAACCATCATCATAATCGCCAAGCGCGCGCTGAAAATCAGCTTCGGAAACGCCGCTTAAAACGATATCGCGTGTTCCCTTGCGGCACGTGTCTAAAATATCTTCCATCAAGCTGATAAGGCCTTCGCGACCGCTTAAAATCTGTACACCTTCCGGCCGCCGGCGTACACCATCAAAATCAAGAAATTCAATGCCGAGCTTATATAGTGCAGCCATAATCGCAGCCATCGATTTTTTCTGCGGTTGTCGTTTCCCGTTCTCGAAACTGTCAATCGTTTCGCGGTGAACACCGGCCAGCGCGGCAAGCTGATCAACAGTGAGGTTTGCAATTCCGCGTGCCCCCCGTAATTGGCAAGAAGTTATCATCATATGGATATCTCCGTAAATATTATGGACTTAATTCGTATAATTTATGGTTAACGTCAAGTTTTTAATTCACTAATGTTGATCAGTGCGTTATAGGAAGCGGATTGAATCGATATATTCAAGGAACCAGCATTATGCTGCGCTATGCGGATTTAAAGACGAGATATGGGGAGGTCATGGCCTATGACCTTTTGCTCATTATCGAGCGCATGGCGCAGATCAAGGGCGACATTATGGCCAATGAAGAAGACAGGATCACCAAGGCGCTCATCGCGCTTGATCGCGTACAGCACACGCATTGATGTCGCCGCTGTCGCGACAATCCACAATTTAGTCCCTCGCGCCAATGAACACCGGAAATAGCACGCCGTAGCACGCGAACGCTCTCATGCGTATCATCGCGAAGAGGGAACGTGGTATCCTGTGGCTTTTCAAGATCATAGCGTCCTTAAATTACCCCTCGACGTGGCGGCGCTTCGGCCCTAAATTCCCCTCTCTTTTCACAAGGACTCCCTAATGGCTGACATATTGCGTGAAATCGACGAAGAACTACAACGCGAGCGTATGCTGGCTTTGTGGGAGAAGTACAAAAAGCTGGTGATCGGTCTGGTTGTTGCCTTGCTGATCGCCACGGCTTCGTATTCAGCATGGAAGGAGCATACCGAGGCCGCCAAGATCAAGCAGTCAGGGGCGCTCCATGAAATTCTGACATCGACCTCACGCAGCGACAAAGAGAAACTGGAGTCCTTACAAGGCTTTCTTACGCAATTCCCTAATGCCAAACAGACGATCCCGGCGCGTCTGATCATTTCAAATCTTCATGCGCGTGCGGGTGATGTGCCGCAGGCCGTTTCTGTGCTTGAAAATATAGCGCAGGATAAATCCGTGCCCGGCCATATGCAGCAATATGCAGGGCTGATGGCGCTTCACCTGCAACTGGACACGGGGGAGGCTAGCGCGTTGCACAAAAAGCTGGAACCCTTCATGGCCGCGGGCGCACCATGGCGTCATACGGCGGTGGCGATGCGCGGCGCACTTTTTGCCAAGAGCGGCGATCTGGAGCAAGCGCGGCAATACTTTACCGCACTTGCCGATGATAAGGAGACTCCAACAAAGTTGCAGGAATATGCGCGCGACATGGCCAATTATTACGCGACGAAGAGGTAAGCGATGCAGAGTTTTCGGCGCGGATGCGCAATTATCGGCATGATTGTTGCCCTGAACGGGTGCAGCACGTGGAATGACTTGTTCTCGAACGAAGGGCAAGGCGACAAGGTCAAGACCGAGGGAAAGCGCGAAGCCGTCAAGGCCGCAGCGCAGGAATTTAAACCTAATGCCGATGTCGGCGGCGATTGGATCAAACTGCCTGATAGCGCGACGAATATTGATTGGACACAACCGGGCGGCGTCGCCGATAATGTGCCGGGACACCCTAGCCTTGCGGCAAAAATTGAGAAACAGTGGCGCAGCTGCATTGGCCGCGGCAGTGGCGGCGATTTCCGCATCCTGGCGCGCCCCATTGTGGCGGCGGGCAAAGTTTTTGCGATGGATGCCAAGGGCAGGGTTGCCGCTTTCGACCCCACAGAGGGGCGGCGTTTATGGCGCGTTGATACCGCGCCGAAGGACGCAGATGATGACGTCATGGGGGGCGGCATCGCCTTCGACGACAACAAGATTTTTGCCACGACGGGTTTTGGCCAGGTCGTTGCTCTGGCGGCTGATGACGGTCGTGAAATCTGGCGTCGGCAATTAAATAACCCGCTGCGTTCCGCGCCAACCGTGAGCAATGGGCGCCTTTATGTCATCAGCATTATCAATGAGACGACAGCGTTGAATGTTAACGACGGCGCCGTCCTGTGGACGCATGCGGGCATTAACGAAACTGCCGGGTTGCTGGGGGCGCCTAGCCCCGCAGTCGCGGGCGATACGGTTGTTGTGGCCTACAGCTCCGGAGAATTGTTTGCCCTGCGCACACAAAATGGACGTCCGGCATGGGGCGACATGCTGGCTGCGCCGGGGAATGTCGGCTCATTGCCTGCGATGGCCGCAATTCGCGGCATGCCTGTGATTAATCGCGGCGGCGTGTTTGCTGTCGGGCAGAGCGAACGCAGCGTTGCCATGGTCATGCGAACAGGCGAGCGCGCCTGGGAAGTTGATATGGGGGGTATTAATACACCCTTGCTGGCCGGTAATACGCTGTTCACGATCACCAATGACCTGCAACTCATTGCTTTGCGTCGTGATAACGGCAAGGTTATCTGGGTCAAGGCATTGCATAAATATGTTGATGAGACAGACCGCGATTCAGATCCTGTGATCTGGACGGGTCCCGTCTTGGCTGGTGGCAGGTTATGGGCGGTCAATTCAAACGCGCAGCTGGTTGAATTTTCACCCTCTGACGGCAAGACAGAGGCCGAACACAAACTTCCTGACCCAAGCTATATTGCGCCGGTGGTTGCAGGGGGCGTGTTGTATGTCGTGACCGAATCCGGAGATTTGGTCGCTTATAAATGAAAAAGCGGGTGCACCAGCAAACGGGCGCGGCGGGATTCACCCTTGTCGTTATCGGACGACCTAATGTCGGAAAATCAACACTTTTCAACCGGCTGGCCGGAAAAAAACTTGCCCTGATAGACGATACACCCGGTGTGACCCGCGACTGGCGGATCGCGCCCGCACGGCTCGATGATATTGCCTTTGATTTGATTGATACGGCAGGTTTTGAGGAAGGCACGCCAGAGGCACTCTCGGCGCGCATGTGGCAACAGAGCGCTCAGGCACTGAAAAACGCCGATGCGGCATTGTTCATGGTGGATGGGCGGGCAGGAATACTGCCGGACGACAAACATATCGCGCGGTTGCTTCATAAAACAGGAAAGCCGGTTATTCTGATCGTCAACAAATGCGACAACCGAGAGCACCCGCCTGCTTTCAACGAATGTTATATGCTTAATTGTGGGACGCCGATTGCCTTTTCCGCCGCGCATGGCATCGGACTTGATGAGGTCTATGAGCGACTGCGCGCTCTGGCTCCGCCTTCGGCGGAGATCGTACCGGAAACAAAAGATACGGAGGATGAGGAAAACCCGACCATCCATCTTGCCATCGTCGGGCGACCCAATGCCGGAAAATCGACGCTGGCGAATGCCTTGGTTGACGAAAAACGCATGCTGACGGGACCTGAGGCGGGGATTACCCGCGATGCCGTGCATATAGAGTGGGAATATAACGGCAAGCCCATTCGACTGGTCGATACCGCCGGAATGCGGAAACGTGCCAGGGTCGATGACAAACTGGAACATATGAGTGTGCAGGAGACATTGCGCGCCATCCGGCTGGCGCATGTTGTTCTGCTGGTGGTTGATGCGACGCAGGCATTGGAAAAACAGGACATGACCATCGCCGAGCATGTGGCAGAAGAGGGGCGAGCGCTGGTCGTTGTCGTCAACAAATGGGATTTAATTCAAGATAAGGCCGCTTATCTCAAACATGCGCGACATCGCTTGGATCATGTTCTGGCGCAATGTGCGGGCGTGCCGATTATTCCCATTTCTGCCGAACGTCAGACTGGGCTTGATCTCCTGATGCGGGAAGTTTTCAAGATTTACGAAGTCTGGAACCAGCGCATCGGCACGTCGGCGCTTAACCGTTGGCTCAAACATCTCACCGATCACCACCCGCCGCCGATTTCCTCGGGGCGCCGCGTGAAACTTCGCTATCTGACACAGCTAAAAGCGCGGCCGCCGACTTTTGCCTTATGGGGCAGCAAGCTGGAAGGTTTGCCGAAAGACTATCTGCGTTATCTCACCAACCATCTGCGTGAGGAATTTGGCCTGTCAGGCGTGCCAATCCGCTGGCAGATGAAGCAAGGGGAAAACCCTTATCAGAAAAACAAGAAATCCTGAACCAGCGCGGAATTACGTTGCCAACAGTTGCGCAACAATGCGCTCTGCCGCCGCTTCCGGTGCAGGCAACTGCGCCAGAGATACGCCCGGATAGGCAGTAAAATACAATTTTGTCGCCGTGGCTCCTGGGTCGAAACATTGTGCCACGATCTTGCTTTCCCGGACTTCTGCCGCATAGGTGGCGACAATTTTCTCCAGCGCAGCTTTGCTGGCGGCGTAAACGCCCCAGAACGGGTCAGAATTTTGTGCCGCAGCGCAGGTTGTAAACAAGGCGTGTGCGGCAGGACTCTGTCGCAGAAGCGGGTCAAGACTGCGAAGTAAACGGTAATTTGCGGTGACGTTCAAAGCGAAAGTTTCCTCCCAGATGCGCGGCTCGATATGAGAAGCCGGGCTGAGGACTCCAAGCTGTGCAGCATTGCCGACCAAAATATCCACGCGGCCATAGCGTGCAAATAACTCTGCGCCCAAAGCATCAACCTTGTCATGGTCTTTACTTAAATCGAGTGGCGCAAGCACGGCCTTCTTTCCGCCTGCCTTGCGTATGGTATCGTCGGTTGCTTCCAACCCGCCGACGGTGCGCGCCACAAGAACGCATTGCGCGCCCAGAGCGCCGAGTTTGATGGCTACTGCCGCGCCGATGCCGCGCGACGCGCCGGTGATGACGGCAAGCTTGCCACTAATATCCTGTGGCACGATTCAGGCTCCGGCTTTGGCGCGCAGGAAGGACAACGTCCCCTGATTTGCGGAGGAATTGAGATCGGTCAGCCGGATGGGGTAATCACCACTGAAACAGGCGTCACAATATTGCGGCAAGTTGGTGTTACGTTTTACTTCGCCGACGGCGCGATAGAGGCCGTCAAGAGAGATGAAAGCAAGACTGTCCGCGCCGATCAAATGCGCCATCTGCTCCACAGTATAATTATGCGCCAGCAGTTTTTCTTTCTCCGGCGTGTCGATGCCATAGAAGCAACTATGCTTCGTCGGCGGGCTGCTGATCCGCATGTGAACTTCCTTGGCTCCGGCGCTGCGGATCATTTCGACAATCTTGGTCGATGTCGTACCGCGTACGATGGAGTCATCAACCAGAATTACCCTCTTGCCCTCAATAAAGCGCCGGTTGGCGTTGTGCTTGAGCTTGACACCCAGATGCCGGATTTTGTCGGTCGGTTGGATAAAGGTGCGACCGACATAATGGTTACGGATAATGCCCAGATCAAAGGGAAGTCGGCTTTCAAGCGCGTAGCCGATGGCCGAAGGGACGCCGGAATCCGGAACTGGCACAACGATGTCGGCATCGACCGGAGATTCTTTGGCCAGTTCGATCCCGATTTGCTTGCGCATTTCATAAACTGACTTGCCTTCCATCTGGCTGTCCGGACGGGCAAAATAAATGTACTCGAAGATACAGAATTTGCGCGGGACTTTCTCAAATGGAAAAAGAGATTGCAGTTCACCGTTACGCACGGTAACGACTTCGCCGGGTTTTACGTCACGAACAAATTCCGCGCCGATGATGTCGAGAGCGCAGGACTCGCTGGCCAGAACCCACGACTGATCGAGTTTTCCTAAAACCAGAGGGCGGACGCCATACGGATCGCGAATGCCGATCAAAAGATTTTTGGCAAGGCAAACCAGTGAATAGGCACCTTCAACCTGTTTAAGCGCTATAATCAAACGTTCAATCACGCTTCCGGTAGCCGCCTTGGCCATCAGGTGCAGCACGACCTCGGTATCCGATGTCGAGCGAAAAAGGCAGCCTTCATTGACCAGCGCGGATCGTAAGGTATAGGCATTGGTGATATTGCCGTTATGCGCCAGCGCGAAGCCGCCGAAGGAAAAGTCGGAGAAAAAAGGCTGAATATTGCGAAGCGCCGTCTCCCCGGTTGTTGCATAACGCACGTGGCCGATAGCCGAATGGCCGTCAAGTCGGGCGATGATATCCGGCCTGTTGAATGTATCTCCGACCAGACCCATCGCGTGATGGGCGTTGAAATCTTCGGCGTCCGCCGCAACGATCCCTGCGGCTTCCTGGCCACGATGCTGCAAGGCATGGAGACCAAGTGTGACCATTGTGGCCGCGCCGTCCTTATTCGCGATGCCGAAGATGCCGCACTCCTCGCGTAACTTGTCATCATCGAAGGGGTCGGTTGTGACCATCTGCGGCTTTTCGGACATGCCTATCTCGATTTCTGGTCGATCAGGTCGTTCATACGAGCGCGTGCCTGATCGTCATAGGTTGGTTGATCTCTGTTTCTTTCCGGCTCCGGGGTCGCCATTTCTTCCAAGATACGCTGTGCGTTATTGGCGCGTTCGCGGCGCTCTGAAGACTTGTCAATTTGATCGGCCCATTGCTTTTTCTTCTTTTCAGGGATCATATCGTCGATGACAGCAGCTCCGGTTTCAAGCAGTCCACGCGTTTTTGCGTAACGAACGGGATCGGGAACGTCCTTTTCGCTGCTCCAGAAAAAGGTCTGCGCCACAAGATAAAGCAGGCTGACGACCAGAGCGCCGCGTAAAACGCCGAACAAGAACCCGAGTGAGCGGTCAAGTGACGTTAAGGCTGATCCCTGAACTTTCCCGATAATAAAGTTAGTGAAAGGCAGCAAGGCCACCAAGGTAGTGCAGAAAATCAGCAGCCCTGTGGTGATGCTGGCCCCCCATGTGCTCGTAATCTGTTGCTGCATCCAGGGAAGGAAGACGGGATAGAGCTTAATCGTCGCCACAGTTGCCGCAATCCAGCTGAGTAAGACAAAAGCTTCCTTGACGAAACCGCGCATAAGCGCGAATCCACCAGAAAGCAGCGTGACGGTCAGAACGACCGCGTCGATCCAGTTAAAACCGCCCTGCTGTGTTTCCGGTGCTTTGGCCGCGGTAGTGGCAACGGCGGGTGGTTGCAAAATTTCCTGTTCCATTGTTTTGACCTCAAGAGAGTTATGGAAGGGGTTGATAAACCCAGAAAATCCGTTCTCGCAATAGCATAATTTTCCGGAAACTAATAGCCGGACGCTACTTTCTTCGCCGATTTGGCATCGGGCGCCTCAAAGAGCGGCAGAACCTCCGCCAAGCCACTGATTTCCGTGCGTTTTATTCCTGATTCCGGTTTGATTTTACTGCGCTGGCTTTGGGGCAGAATAGCACGAGTGAAACCAAGTTTTGCCGCCTCTTTCAGGCGGAGCTCTGATTGACTGACAGGCCGAATTTCGCCCGCGAGACCGATTTCTCCGAAAACCACGCATTCGGGAGGCACGGGGACGCCGCTTAAAGAGGATAAAAGGGCAGTGGCCACAGCAAGATCGGCGGCAGGCTCGCTGATTTTCAGACCACCGGCGACATTTAGATAGATATCGTTGGGGCCGATGACGACGCCGCCGCGCGCTTCAAGTACAGCAAGTACCATGGCCAGACGCCCGCTGTCCCATCCGACCACGGCGCGACGCGGCGTGCCGAGCGATGACGGTGCCACGAGTGCCTGAATTTCCACCAGAACAGGGCGCGTACCTTCTAATCCCGCAAAGACTGCCGCTCCAGAAACATCGTCCCGGCGGTCGGCGAGGAAGAGGGCAGAGGGGTTGGGGACTTCGACCAATCCCCGATCCGTCATTTCGAAGACGCCAATTTCATCGGTCGGACCAAAACGGTTCTTCACAGCGCGCAAGATGCGGAAATGATGGCCGCGCTCACCTTCAAGGTAAAGGACGGCATCGACCATATGTTCCAGTACGCGCGGCCCCGCCAGCATACCTTCCTTGGTGACGTGGCCGACGAGCAGCAGGGTGATGTTGCGCTTTTTGGCGACGCGGATCAACTCCTGCGCCGAGGCGCGGACTTGCGCGACCGTACCCGGAGCGCTGTCGATGACATCGACATACATCGTCTGGATTGAATCAATGACCAGAAAAGCCGGAGCGTCTTCACGATCGATGGCGGCGAGAATGTCGCGCACGGCGCTGGCGCTGGCCAGATCGCAGGGAGCCTGTGCGACGCCAAGTCTCCGGGCACGCATGCGAATTTGATCGACGCCTTCTTCGCCGGAAATATAGGCACAGCGTTCACGTGCCGCCAGCTGACATACGGTTTGCAGCGTCAGTGTGGATTTGCCGATCCCGGGATCACCACCAATCAGGATGACGGAACCCGGCACGAAGCCTCCGCCCACCACACGGTCGAGTTCACTGATGCCTGTCATGCGGCGTGGGATTGGTGCATCGCTCCCCGCCAGATCGACGAAAGCAAGCGCTCCGCTCCGGGTCGGGCTTTTACCCAGGCTTTTTGGCGGCGGCGGTGAGACAGCTTCTTCAATCAGGCCGTTCCAGGCATCGCAGGCCTCGCAGCGCCCCGCCCATTTAGGGAAAGACGCGCCGCAGCTTTGACAAACGAAGTGGCTGGTGCGCTTGCTCATGGCCAGAGTCTAGCACCTGGGGCGTGTGTAAGGCTAGGGCGCAGGGTTAGTTCTTCAGAACCTGCATCTTGATTGGGCCTTCGGCGCGGCCATGGATGAACTGATCGACATAAGGGTTACCGGAGCTGTCGATATCACGCCGCAATCCCTGCCAGATAATATGGCCGTCATAAATCATGGCGATGCGATCGGCGATCTTACGGGCGCTGGCCATGTCGTGCGTAATCGACAGAGCCGTGGCGCCGACTTCGCGTACGCATTTGATGATCAGTTCGTTGATGACATCGGCCATAATGGGATCAAGGCCGGTGGTTGGTTCGTCAAAGAAAATAATTTCTGGCTCCGCCGCTATGGCGCGTGCCAGCGCCACGCGCTTGAGCATGCCGCCTGATAATTCAGCGGGATAGAGCTTTGCGACATCGGGGCTGAGGCCGACGGCGGCAAGTTTGGCAATGGCGCGGTCATGTGCCTCGCGCCGTGACATGCGCAGCCCCTGGATCAGCTTGAAGGCAACATTTTCCCAGACCGGCAGAGAATCAAATAAGGCCGCCCCCTGAAACAACATGCCAAAACGCGCCATATGCTTGTCGCGGGCGCGCCCGGAAATATGTGCTGTATCAATGCCGTCGATTTTGATCGTGCCTTCATCAGGTTGCAGAAGGCCAAGGATGCATTTCAGGGTAACCGATTTCCCCGTCCCCGACCCGCCGATAATGACGACGGACTCGCCGCGCGGTACGGTCAGGCTGACCCCGTTCAGAATGGTTTTGTCGCCGAAGGATTTCTTGACATCGCGCAACTCAATCTTGGGCTTGGGAAGCGCGGATAAGGATATATCGATCATCGTGTGCGCGCCCTATTTGCCGACAAAGAAAAGTCCGGTCAGGACGTAATTGGCGATCAAGATCATGATCGAGGCCGAAACCACCGCATTTGTCGTTGCTGCGCCAACGCCCTGCGCGCCGCCGCGCGAGTTGAACCCATTGTAACATCCCATCAGCGCGATGATAAATCCGAACACCGCCGCTTTTACCAGACCGGAAACGACATCCATATACTGCATGAAGTCCCATGTCGTGTGCAGGTAATTCGCGCCGTTGAAGTCCAGCCGATAGACGCTGACGATATAGCCGCCGAAGACGCCGATAATGTCGCCAACAAAGACCAGCAGCGGCAGCATGACTGTTCCGGCCAGAAGGCGCGGCGCGATCAGGTATTTATAGGGATTGGTAGACAGCGTAGTCAGCGCATCGATTTGCTCCGTCACGCGCATCGTGCCGATTTCGGCGGCGATAGCCGCGCCGATTCGGCCTGCGACCATCAAACCTGCGAGGACGGGGCCAAGTTCGCGGGTAATGGACAGGACAACAACATTGGCGATGGCGTTCTCGGCGTTAAAGCGCGCAAAGCCGGTGTAGGTTTGCAGTGCCAGCACCATCCCGGCAAACAGGGTGGTCAAGCCGACAACGGGTAAGGAGTAATATCCGATCTCAACAAACTGGCGAATAATCTGACGCAGATGCCACGGGGGACGCAGCACATGCGATGTAGCCGTAACAGCGAAAATGCCGAAACGTCCGCAGGATTGTAAAAACTCAAGACCCGCGCGACCCAGCATGGCAAGAGGATTGGCAGATAAAGCGCTCATGTTTCCCGGCCTTCATACACCCGTTGATAACGTGACCCCAATTGCGTCAGAATCTCATAACTTATCGTGTCCGCCTGCATGGCCAGCGCGTCAACGTCCTGATGCGCGCCGATCAGTTCAACCATCGTTCCCGGTTGCCTGTGTTCATCGGGAACGTCGGTAACATCGATGACAATCAGATCCATCGACACCCTGCCGATAACTGGAGCAGGATGCCCGGAGCAATAGGTCAGCCCCCGGTTGCTGAGGCTTCGCATGAAGCCATCTGCATAACCTACAGGCAAAGTTGCCGCTTTGCCAAGACGTTTGCTGCGCCAGCTTGCCCCATAGCCGACAGTAACCCAGGGGGTGAGGTCACGCAGCTGAAGAATAGGAGCTTCCAGCCGGACAACAGGCTGCATCGGATTGATTCTTCCCGGGGTTGGGTTGATGCCGTAAAGGGCGCAGCCGGGGCGAACCTGATCGAAATGATAGTTGGAACCAAGGAAAATGCCGGAGGAGTTGGCAAAACTGAGCGGTGCCAACGGCAATTTGATAAGAAACTTCGTGAAAAGATGCTGCTGCTGGGCGTTCATGGGGTTGTTCTGATCGTCGGCGCAAGCCAAATGGCTGAGCCAGAGAAGGATTTTAAGGCCGTTGAACCAGTCGGGATGCGTGAGTAACTCGTCGATGTCGTCTTTGCTTAAGCCCAGCCGGTTCATGCCGGTGTCGAGGTGGATGATGACGGGCTGGAAAAGTTTATGCTGCTGCGCGTGGATGTGCCACTCTTGAATAGCGCCCAGATCGTTAAGGACGGGAATCAGGCGATGTTCCGTCGCGATAGCGTGATCCCGCGCGGCAATGCCATGCAAGACGGCGATATCAGGTTCAGTTCCCACGATGCCGCGTAACTGGGTGGCTTCTTCCAGTGATGCGACATAGTAAAAGGTACATCCGGCGGCTTTGAGAACGGGGGCAATTTGCGCGACGCCCAGTCCGTAGGCATTGGCCTTGACTGCGGCTGCAACTTGTTTGCCGTTGACCTGTTGCGCCAGCAGCCGGTAGTTCGCGGCAATTGCGGGACAGGAGATCGTCAGTTGTGCTGCGCAGGACAAAATCAGTCTTCCTGAAATTCGTAGCGTTGTTCCAGATCTGAAAAGCGTGTGTAGCGCCCGTCGAAATGGGTTCCGATTGTACCCGTGGGGCCATGGCGATTTTTGCCGATGATGACCTGCGCGATATTACGGATTTTCTCCCCCTGTTCCTGCCAGCGTTGATGCCGGGAATTAAACTGGTCGTCACCTTCATTTTCACGTCGTTTTGGCTCGCCTTGGGCGTGGTAATACTCTTCACGATAAACGAACATAACCACGTCGGCATCCTGTTCAATCGATCCGGATTCGCGCAGATCGGCCAGTTGCGGGCGTTTGTCCTCGCGGTTTTCTACGTTCCGCGACAATTGCGACAGGGCAAGCACGGGAACCTGAAGTTCCTTGGCCAACGCCTTAAGGCCGCGGGTAATTTCTGAAATCTCAAGAACGCGATTGTCATCGCGTCGCGCCGAGCCACGCAGCAGCTGCAAATAGTCAACGACGATAAGGCCGATATTATTATTGATGCGCTGAATCCGCCGCGCCCGAGTCCGTACGGCGGCGATGGCGAGAGCAGGTGTGTCGTCAATATAAAAAGGCATATGACTTAAACGCTGCGCTGTTTCGATAAATTTCGGGAAATCGTCGGCCTGAAACTTCCCGGCGCGAATGTCGTTTGCTGAAATTCCGGTATGCTCGCCGAGCAGACGCAGGGCTACCTGCTCCGCCGCCATTTCAAGAGAGAAGAAAATAACGCCGGCTCCCTCTTTGCCGCCGCTTTCTTTCCAGGTTCGTGCCGCCGCCATCGCGATATTCGTTGCCAGGGCGGTTTTTCCCATCGCGGGGCGTCCAGCCAGAATAACAAGGTCAGATTTGTGCAGTCCGGCAAGTTTATGATCAAGATCGCGCAACCCAGTCGTGACGCCGGTGATATGACTGTCGCGTTTGAAGGCCAGTTCGGCCTGCCGGATGCTGGCGGTCAGCGAGGTGTTGAGATCGACATAGCCGCGCCCGGCTTCGCCAGCCTGAGCCAGCTGAAACAGCCGTTGCTCAGCGGTTTCAATCTGGTCATTGGCGCTCCGGTCAACATTCTGTTCATAGGCGTCATTGACGACATCCTCGCCCAGCGTAATCAGTTGGCGCCGTAAGAACAGGTCATAAAGTAGTTGCGCGTAATTTTCGGTGTTAAAGATTGTGACGACACCCGCGACCAGATCAGCCAGGTAATTCGCGCCACCGACTTGGGCAAGGGCTGGATCATTCTCGAACATGCCGCGCAGAGTACGAGGGTCAGCTATCTGGCCGCGGCTGATCAGGGTTTCGACTGTGCCGTAGATGCGGGCATGCGCCGGGTCATAGAAATGCTCGGGGCGCAGTGTCTCTCCGATTTTTTCATAAGCCGCATTGTTCATCAGAATGGCGCCCAACAAGGCCTGCTCAACCTCCAGATTATGTGGCGGCTGGCGCAAATTGGCGAAGCTATCCTGCGGCTGCGTGGTGACGGCGCGGATATTGCGAGTGGTGGCTAAGGCTGTGCTTTCGGTCATGGTGTAGCTTTATCAGATTTTTGCACTTCTGTGTGTGGGGAATTGCTGTGGATAACCGTCTTGTGAATCACGGGGATATCCTCAGCGGGGTTCCTTATAGATCAGGAATATTTTCAATATTATGCAGCCTTTGCGGGGGCCCCATCATGACCGGCGTTGATGTCTCCTTGCCCCACTCGGCCCATGAACCGTCATAGACGGGGATGTCCGCGCGTCCCAGCAAGAAAAGGCCAAAAGCAAGCACACAGGCGGTGACACCGCTGCCGCATGTGGTGGTGATCGGCTCACCCGGACGGACGTCGGCGCTGGAAAATATTTTTCGAAGGCGTTCTACTGGCCAGAAACGTTTGGAAGCTGGGTCGACCAATTCCGACCAGGGCAGATTAAGCGCGCCCGGAATATGGCCACGCCGAAGGCCGGGACGCGGCTCGTCCTGCATCCCACGAAAACGCGGTGCGGCGCGTGCGTCCAGCAGCACAGCCTGCCCATGATCGAGATTGGCGATAACGTGATCCTTTGTCCAAACCAGTTCCGGACGAAAAACCGGGGTCATGCACCCGGGGTGAGGAGGACTGACAACTGCCGTAACCGGCAATTGCGCGGCTTCCCAACCGGGCAGACCGCCATTGAGCAAGGCAATATTGTCATAACCAAAGACGCGCAGCATCCACCACAACCGCGTCGCACCGGCATATGTGCCGTCGTCATAGATGACCGTTGCCTTGCGTTCATCAAAGCCAAGACTCTGCATATAATCCGCGAAGTCTTCCAGCCGTGGCAGCATATGCGGCAACGAAGTTTGTGGGTCAGAGGCGTTTTCGAGATCAAAAAATTGCGCCTGCGGAATATGGCGCTGGCGGAAAGCGGTCGCCATGTCATTGCCGTTGCCAGGCATGGCAAAGCTGGCGTCAAACAGATTCACCTCCGCCAGATGCTGCTGCAACCACGCCGGTTCGATCAATCCTGAGACTTGCACCCGGGGCGTGGCAGGAGGCGTGGCCTGAAAAGTAGTCATGTTAGCGCGCTCCCGTTAGCCACTGGTTACGCAGCGCTCCGCGATGGCGTGCCAACCATTGCAGGGCGATAATGGCCATGCTGTGCTTGATCCGACCTTCGTCGAGCCAGCCAAGTGCGGTATCGAAGGGAAGGATGTGGGTGCGGATATCTTCCTGCTCATACTGAAGCCCAAAGACACCGCCAGTGCCTTTTAATTTGGCGCGCCCGATATACAGATCCACATGCTCGCTGACGCAACCGGGGCTGCTATAGCAATCCATAATATGTGCCAGATCATCGACGACGCAGTTGGCCTCTTCCTCGGCCTCACGCCGTGCGACCTGTTCTGGCGCTTCGCCCGCATCGATAATTCCGGCAACAATTTCAATGAGCCAGGGCTGGGAATCTTCCGCCAGCACCGGCCCAGGCCGGAATTGCTCGATCAGCAGGACATGATCGGTCGCGGGGTCATAGGGCAAGATGGCCACGGCGTGACCGCGCTCCAGCAATTCCCGCGTAAAAGGCCCCATCGTGCCGCCGTTAAAACGCGTGACGGTGAGATGCAGGCGTTCAATACGGAAATACCCTTGAAACAGGGCTTCGCGCTTGTGAACGGTGTAGGGCATCTCGGGCATCTCGGTCATGGCCTGATGATAGGGGCAGGGGAGCCCGGTCGCAAGTATTGCTCTGATGAAAGCGGTTTATATTTCCGGTCGGGGCGGCTAGTCTGCCTTATTGACCGGGAGCCATAGAGATGAGCGACAAAAGAATAATCGATATCAATAAAATTCTGGAAGATTATAAGAGTGTCTCCGGAGATCCGCATCGTGCGCGCTATGAAAGTTTGCTGAGGTTGGCACGAACGGGAAGGGACGTGTTTTTTGACGTGACAGAAAATACATCCACGGAGGCTGTGGAAGCACCCAAGGGAGTTCCCTATAAACTTTTTTCTTTCATCAAATCTGAAATTGCCGGGTTTGGTCAGGATGAACGTCTTGCCCTTTCCAGCACGTTCATTGCCACTTTTGCCACGCTGCAATATGAATCTGAGTCCATAAGTGCCAAACGGAAGGTTGAACTGGACGCCCTTGAAAAAACATATGGGCGAGAGAAAGCGCTCACACTCTTAGGGCGGTTAGAGCCGGACCCAATTGATCATTGGTTGCAGCGCCGGGCGCGGTTCAGCCAACGGGCGGTCAAAATATTGGGTGGTAGGCTTCGTCAGGAAATTTTCAGCGGCCAAGATATTCAACAACAATATCAGCGTGCCGCAAGGATTTTCCGCGAAATGCCGCAGCAGTTTTTCCCCTTTGTTATGTCGAAGGTGGAAGATATTTACCCTTTGCTTCCTGTCAAGCCCACGCCGCAGCAGCCCGTGATAAGATTCGGCCACATTTTTTCCCACAACTCCGCGCCACGGCAGGTTTAGCGCCGGTGTCTGATTTTATGCTGCTGGGTTGCGAACACTGGTTGCGTCTCAGAGGCTCATAGGCGTCGTCGAGCCACCATGCCGGTTCCCGAAAAACCTTCATTTTTTCGGTGGTATGACAAGATCATAACCTGGATCTTGGGAATGGCTCCCTGGGACGGGCTCGAACCGCCGACCCGGTGATTAACAGTCACCTGCTCTACCAACTGAGCTACCAGGGAACAAAGGCCGGAAGGCATGCTTTTAGCGGCTTAAAAAAACCTATGCAACAAGGATTTATTTGCCCCGGCAAGGCGGCGCGCTTGCGGTTTTGGCGATTTTGGCCGATAAAATCCCAAACTTCTTTAATAATCGCGCCGATTCAGGCCGGGGACACCTTATTCCCCTATTTTATCGGGCGATGCGGGCATGGCGGAATTGGTAGACGCACCGGACTTAAAATCCGGAGCTGGCAACAGCGTGCCGGTTCAAGTCCGGCTGCCCGCACCAACTTTTGTAAACGCTCCGGCAACGGTTGTGTGCGGTTTTATTTTTCCTGGAAGCGGGTGTTGTGGATGAGCGAGGCGTCAGCCGTCATATGGAGTTGTCTGCATTTTAACGATTTGTCGTGCGCGCAATTGCGTCAAGTCTACACGGCGCGGCAGCAGGTTTTTGTCATTGAACAAGCCATTCGTTATGTTGATGCCGATGCGGTCGACGATGTCGCGCACCATCTGACATGCTGGCGTGATGGCGCTCTTATCGCCTATCTCCGCCTTGTACCTCCGGGAGTAAAATTTGCAGAACCGGCCTTGGGACGCATCCTGACCACACGAGCAGGACGTGGGCAAGGGATAGGTAAGAAACTGGTTCGTCGCGGTATAGAGGAATCTGAACGGTTTTATCCGGGTTTGGGTAATCGGATTTCGGCGCAGCACTATCTTGAGCGCTTTTATCATGATCTGGGCTATGTCACGGTTTCCGACGTTTATGATGAAGAGGGAATCCCTCATCTTGAAATGCTCTATCCACCGCCACAACAATCCGTGAAGGCCATCACAATATGATCCAGCCCGAACATGACCGCATCCTGATCCTCGATTTCGGCTCGCAGGTGACGCAATTGATCGCCCGCCGCGTGCGCGAGGCCGGGGCTTATTGCGAAATTCATCCTTTTAACCGCGATCCGGCGCAGATTGCGGCTTTCGGCGCCAAGGGCATCATCCTGTCCGGCGGCCCCTGTTCCGTCCTGGAGCCGAACAGCCCGCGCGCGCCGCAGGTCGTGTTTGAACTCGGCGTTCCGGTGCTGGGCATCTGCTATGGGCAGCAGACCATTTGTGTGCAGCTTGGCGGCAAGGTCGAAGGCGGGCATGCACGCGAATTCGGCAAGGCGCAGGTGAAAATTTCTGCTCCCAGCGCCCTGTTCGACGGCGCATGGGATGTCGGCAAGGACTATCAGGTCTGGATGAGCCACGGTGACCGCGTGGTCAGCCTGCCGGAGGGATTTAAGGTTACGGGAACCAGCCCCGGCGCGCCCTTTGCGATGATCGCCGACGAAAAGCGGCGCATTTATGCGACCCAATTCCATCTGGAAGTCGTGCATACGCCGGACGGCGCAAAGCTGATCGATAACTTCGTGCATAAAATCTGCGGCTGCGGCCATGACTGGAGCATGGGCATGTTCCGGGCAGAGGAAATCAAGCGCATTCGGGCACAAGTCGGCAACGGCAAGGTCATCTGCGGTCTTTCTGGCGGTGTGGACAGCGCCGTCGCCGCCGTTTTGATCCATGAGGCTATCGGCAGCCAACTGACGTGCATTTTTGTCGATACCGGCCTGATGCGTACCGGCGAGGCGGCGCAGGTTGTGGACATGTTCCGGCAGCATTATAATATCCCGTTGGTCGCCGTGGATGCGGAAAAGGATTTTCTGGGGGCGTTGGCGGGCGTCACTGACCCCGAGAAGAAACGCAAAATTATCGGCGGAAAATTCATCGATGTTTTTGACGCTGAAGCGAAAAAACTCGGCGGTGCAGATTTTCTGGCGCAAGGGACTCTGTACCCCGATGTGATCGAAAGCGTCTCTTTCACCGGCGGTCCCAGCGTCACGATCAAATCGCACCATAATGTCGGCGGCTTGCCCGCGCGGATGAAGTTGAAACTGGTCGAGCCGTTGCGCGAATTATTTAAGGACGAAGTGCGCGCCTTGGGGCGTGAACTCGGCCTGCCTGAGACCTTTGTCGGACGGCATCCTTTCCCCGGACCGGGTTTGGCGATCCGGGTTCTGGGCGAAATTACGCCGGAGCGGTTACGTGTCTTACGCGCCGCCGATGTAATCTACCTCGACGAAATTCGCAAAGCCGGGTTGTACGACAAAATCTGGCAGGCTTTTGCCGCCCTGTTGCCGGTGCACAGTGTTGGCGTCATGGGTGATGGACGTTCCTATGATCAGGTGCTGGCGCTGCGCGCCGTAACCTCCATCGATGGTATGACGGCGGAATCCTATCCGTTCGAACACGCCTTCCTGGCGCAAGTCGCTACCCGCATCATCAACGAAGTCCGCGGCATCAACCGCGTGACCTATGACGTCACCAGCAAGCCTCCCGGCACCATCGAGTGGGAGTAACGGGTTGCCGTTACTTCACCGTCATGACAAACCACGGTGTTGGGCCGCCGCGGCCTTCATAATGCAGTAAAAATTCGTCCATTTCGCTTAGCCCCTGCAACTGGGGAACTCTGGCCTGTTTCGGCTGATGGTCAAAAAAGATAATGTCGTGCGTTGCGCCAAAGCGTTGCCGCAGTCGCTCGGAGATGCCGGGGCGATAGACTTCATGCAGTTCAACGACCACATCGTGACCTTTCAGTCCCGGATACTTCGCGGGGTCAAGTAAATCATCTTCGCCGCCTTCGATATCGCAAATGACCAGCGTATTATTGGCTGGATGCGCGGAAAAATCCTCGCCCCGGAATTCGCCGCTGATAGTGACGCGTCCTGATACGTCGTTAAGTGCGGCGGACTGGGTCGCGCCTTCGCGTGCCTTCGGATTGATGTCATAACCAAAAAATTTGCTTTGGGGCATGCGCCGCGCCATGCCGGTCAGATAGTACCCATCGCCGCAGCCGATATTGACCACATGGGCATAGGCGCGCGCGATTGCCCCCTCGATAAAGGGATGTAATTCACTTTCGTATAAACCAAGGATCATGGGGAGCGGTGCGCCAGCATGAACCGGCAGTTGCATCTTTAAACCTTTGAAGGGGCCGGATGTAACGGCGACATGGTCTTTGGCTCCAAGGTTTTCAAGCAGCATTTGCTCCAGCAAACGGGAACGATGCCACAGCATCATACTCAGCAGGTGAGTGTTCGTGGTGCGGGCGTCACTATCGTTCGTGTTGGCAACACGGCGGGCTTCTTCGCGTACCTTTTGATCAAAATCCATTTTGCACCGGGAAGGAGAGTGGGCTGATTAAGGGCTTCACCAAGGGGGGATTATTGGCTATCCTGATTCGTCATAGCGATAATCACTTAAAATAGATTAAAGGGAAACGGCGTATGTGTAGATCTGCATTGGTTTTGTTGGCTGTGTTATTCTCTTTCCCGGTCGAAGCCAAGAACCAGCAATGTTATAGTGCGGCCGAGCTTGAGGCCGAAATGCTGGTTCGGCTGCATTCCGAATTGATGGTAGTGACCTTATCCTGCCGGACATCTTCGACGGGGCAGCCTTTACCCGCAGTTTACACCTTGTTTACAAAAAACCATCTTGACCTGATCAAGGGATCAGAAAAATCTTTGATTGCATGGTACTCTCGGAACGGAGTTGCTGCTCCGCAGTCGAAATTCGACAAATTGCGTACATCGCTGGCCAACGCCTATTCACAGCAGATCGCGGATATGACTCCGGTTGTCTTTTGTGATCGCTATCGCGATTATGCCTCGACTGCGGGTCAGTGGGGCGCAAAAGAAGTGAGCAGTGAAGTCCAGAACCTCATTAAAACATATCCGGCGCATGCGCCACTCTGCGAGGCTGCGGCAGAAAAGGGTAAAACTGTAGCCAAAGCCAAGAATAAGAAATCTTGATCTGTGGGGCACGTGACCCGCGCTCCTGTCTGAGTTTTCCTGACAAAGTGTCCTAGGCCGTGGAATATTTTCTGCAACAACTGATCAACGGTTTGACGCTGGGCGCGATTTACGCCCTGATCGCTATCGGCTACACGATGGTTTATGGCGTGATCGGCATGATCAATTTCGCGCATGGCGAAATTTACATGATCGGCGCTTTTGTAGCGGTGATTGCCTTCCTGGCTTTCGGAATGCTTGGCATAACATTCCTGCCGCTACAATTGCTGTTGGCCTTGCTGGTCAGTGTGGTGATTACGGCGCTGCACGGCAGGGCGATTGAGCGGGTGGCCTATCGGCCGTTGCGTAAGGCGAACCGTCTTGCGCCGTTGATTTCGGCCATCGGCATGTCGATCTTCCTCCAGAACTATGTGCAGTTGCTGCAAGGGGCTCGGGTGAAGCCTTTGCCGCCGATGTTACAAGGCGGTTTTTCCTTGTGGGAACGCCCAGACGGTTTTGTTGTCACGATTTCCTATCTTCAGGTTTTAATTGTCCTCCTGACGACTTTGATTATGGTCGGCTTTACGCTGCTCATTCAGCGGACAGCGCTGGGTCGGGCGCAACGTGCGACGGAACAGGATAAAACCATGGCCGCCTTGTGCGGTGTCGACGTGGATCGTGTGATATCGGTGACATTCTTGCTGGGGGCCGGGCTGGCGGCGGTTGCGGGGATGATGGTGACGCTCTATTACGGAGTGGTTGATTTCTATATGGGATTTATGGCGGGGATGAAGGCCTTCACCGCTGCCGTTCTGGGCGGCATCGGCTCTTTGCCCGGGGCGATGCTGGGCGGCTTGCTGATCGGCGTGATTGAGGCCTTATGGTCGGGCTATGTCAGCGTGGAATATAAAGATGTCGCGGCTTTTGTGATCTTGATCATGATTTTGATCGTGCGTCCCAACGGGCTGCTCGGGCGCCCGGAGACAGAAAAAGTATGACGGCGGCGGTACAGGATCGGTGGCTGCCTTGGCGTGATGCGGCGCTGGTGGCGGGTATTGCCGGTGTGCTGGCGCTGCCGCTGGTCGGATTGCGTACCATCGACAAGGCTGAAGGGTTAGCCCTGGAACCACGTTTTCTGGCGTTGTTCTATCTGGTGGTCATGATTTTTACGGGCAGATTGCTTCTGGGGTTTGTCAAGGTCATGCCGGGGATCCTGGCGCTGGTGTCGCTCGTCGTGGGCGCTCTTATTTACGGCGCGGTATTGCCGGAGCCCTTTCTGCGTTTTGTAGGAGTTGCCGGTTGCGCATTGATCTTCTGCGCGGCGGTGAAGCAAAAATATTTCTCCGAACAGTCATTACCACGTTTGCCTCGGTTGCAGGGGCGGGGAGCCAACGCGGTTATTTTCCTGATGATGGTCTGTGCGGCTTTGTTGCCGGTGACGCCTCTGGCTGACCGTTACGTGCTTGATGTCATGGTTATGGTGCTGACCTATATCGCGCTGGCCTTCGGTTTGAACATGATTGTGGGTTATGCGGGGCTGCTTGATCTGGGCTATGTGGCTTTTTACGCCATTGGCGCTTACGTCTGCGCCTTGCTGGGAAGAAATTTTGATTTTGGTTTCTGGGCGACATTGCCGTGCGCCGCATTGTTGGCGGCGGTGGTGGCCGGGATCATCGGTGGTCCGGTGTTGCGGCTACGCGGTGATTATCTGGCGATTGTGACTTTGGGTTTTGCCGAAATCACGCGGCTGGCGTTGATAAACCTGCCGGAATTGACGGGCGGCCCGAACGGATTATCAGGGATACCGCGTCCGACTTTGTTCGGTCTGGAGTTCAGCGCAAACCCGCGCGTCGAAGGAAACGGCTTTCATGATTTTTTCGGCATCGATTTTGCGCCGATCCAGCGCATGATGTTTCTCTATTATCTGATGCTTCTGGTGGTATGCGTCGTGGGCGGGCTGAGCTGGGCCTTGCGGCGCTTGCCGATCGGGCGGGCATGGGAGGCTTTGCGCGAGGATGAAATTGCCTGCGCCGCTGTTGGCATCAACCGCGCTCGGGTCAAACTTTGCGCTTATATGCTGGGAGCCATGTGCGCCGGATTATGCGGGGCATTCTTTGCCGCACGACAAGGCTTTGTAAGTCCGGAGAGTTTCACCTTCGCTGAAACCAGCACGATCCTGGCCATCGTGGTTCTGGGCGGCGTGGGGCATCAGTTGGGAATTGTTCTGGCCGCCTTGTTTGTCATCGGGTTGCCGGAATTATTCCGGGAACTGGAACAGTATCGGATGTTGGCTTTTGGTGCTGGAATGGTCTTGATCATGATCTGGCGTCCCGGCGGTTTGATGTCCACCCGTATCCCGGGGATATTGCTGCACCCCAAAAAGTCGCGATAAATCGCATCACGACTCTCATATTGCATTCCGGATTTGCAAAACGCGGATTCATGCATTGGTTAATAGTTTTTGTTGCCTTGATATATAAGAAGAAATCCATCGCGCCGGTTTGGCATGACGCATGCAACTCCCCATTCAGAAGCAAAAAACGGGAGAGCACCGATAATGACGCAGGCGAAGAAAGAGCACAAACCGCTGTTGGAAGAATTGGATGAATTGCTGGGACATGTTGCCGAGGCGCGGGTGCTGACAAATAAGATGGAGGCAACCGCTGGTGCGTTCAAGACGATAGAACGACGCGCGCGAGGGCATGTGTCGATGATAAACAGGTTTCTGCATTAATTAGAGTGTGCCACCAGTTGCGCCTGTCTGGCCAGTCCCATGGCCGTCGCTTCCCTCCGGCGGGGCGCAACTGATGGCACACTCGTCAAGAGTTCCTCCCCCCCGGTACCCCTGCACCGGTACCGTACCTGGGAGCCATGGTTTAGGCCTTGGCTCCCATTTTTCTTCTTTTCATGCGTCACGGGGCAAGAAAGACAAGGACGCTCCGACAGTTGTGGAGGTATTCTTTCAACCAGGTTAGGGCGTCTTCTGGCGCCCCTTGTTGGCAAGGCATTGATTTGCTATGCTTTATGCATGGCGACGGGTATTGTGACATGGCTGAATCAATATTGGGGCATGCGTCGCGCGATGCTGCGTCAGATTGCGACCGCCCAGGGGCTATCGTTCATTCATGTCGAGATCATCGAATATCTGGGCAACTGCAACCGCTATTCCAATACCATGCTGGCTGTTGCAGAATTTTTTGGACAAACCAAAGGTAGTGTTTCGCAAAGCATCGCATGGCTGGAAAAACACGCCTATATCGTTCGAGAGCCGGATAAAAGTGATAAACGCATCCAGCGCCTGATCCTGACGCCCAAGGGGCAGGTGGTTCTGGAGAAAGTTCACGACCTTTTGCCGGAATGCGATGCTGTCGCGCCAAATCTGGAAAGTGAGTTGCGTAGCCTTCTGCTGGCATGGAGAGCAAAAGCCGATCTGAACGGGTTCGGGATATGTGGAACCTGTCATTATAATGCCTGTGAGGCTCCGGGGGAATATCGCTGCAAACTGACCGGGGAGGCGTTACACGAAAAAGAGGTCAGACAGATATGCCGCGAACATACGCTGCCCCGCGCGGTGGTCTAAAGACCGGATTCTCCCTGTGTTTTCGTGTCGAGTGTGCGGCGGAGAGATTAACGAAAGAAAATTCCATTTTTAACTTGACCTGTGCGGGTTAGTCAGGGAAAAGAAGCACAGTTTTCAACAACCTGACGATACAATGCCGAGTTTAAAAGACCTCAAAAATCGGATCACGAGCGTCAAATCAACGCGCAAGATCACGTCGGCCATGAAGATGGTTGCGGCCAGCAAACTGCGTCGCGCGCAGGAGCAGGCCGAGGCCGCGCGTCCCTATGCCCAGGTCATGGAACGTATGATGCAATCCATCTCCACTAACCTGGTGATTGACAGCACGACGCCCGCGCTGATGGCCGGAACCGGAAAAGATGCGACGCAGTTGTTGCTCGTCATGACCTCGGATCGCGGGTTGTGCGGCGCGTTTAACAGTTCCGTGGTGCGTGAGGCACGGCGGCAGATCAGAGTTCTGCTGTCCGAAGGTAAGACGGTCAAAATTTTCTGTGTGGGTCGCAAGGGACGCGATCTGCTGCGGCGCGAATATGCCAGTTTCATGCTGGGATCGGTGGATGAGGTTGGCCGTAAAAGGCTGGAATACAGCGACGCCGAAAAAATTGCCGTTGCCTTGTTACAATTGTTCGATAAAGGCGCGTTTGACGTCTGCAAAATTATCTCCAACCGTTTCAAATCGGCCATTTCTCAGGTCGTGACTGTGCAGCAGCTCATCCCCGTTGCGCCAGGAACGGCGCCCGCCAACCAGAACGCGGGTGCAGCCGAGGCCGTGATTGAATTTGAGCCGAACGCAAGTGCGATTCTTGGGCAGCTGTTGCCTGAAAATCTGGCCGTGCAAATCTATGGCGCGTTGCTGGAAAGTATGGCGGGTGAAATGGGGGCGCGCATGGCCGCAATGGATAATGCGACGCGCAATGCAGGCGATATGATCGGACGTTTGACGTTGCAGTATAACCGTAGCCGCCAAGCCTTTATCACCAAGGAACTCATCGAAATCATTTCCGGCGCAGAAGCCGTTTAATCAGTTTGGAGAAAGTCATGACGCAGGCAAAATCAGAAGGCCGGGTAACGCAGGTGATGGGCGCGGTCGTTGACGTGCAGTTCAGCGGCGCGCTGCCCGCAATTTTGAACGCGGTCAAACTTGAAAATGAAGGTCGTCCCCTGATCCTCGAAGTCGCGCAGCATCTTGGCGAAAACACCGTGCGTTGTATTGCGATGGACACGACGGACGGACTGGTGCGCGGACAAAAGGTTGTCGATCTTGGCGCGCCGATATCTGTTCCGGTCGGCCCGGAAACGCTGGGGCGCATTTTGAATGTTATCGGCGAGCCGATTGATGAGCGCGGCCCCGTCGGCGCGAAACAGTCCATGCCGATCCATCGCGCGGCTCCTGATTTTTCAGAGCAGTCAACCGAGCAGCAAGTTCTGGTCACAGGCATCAAGGTCGTTGATTTGCTCGCGCCCTACGCGCGGGGCGGTAAAATCGGCCTGTTTGGCGGCGCGGGCGTGGGCAAGACTGTGCTGATTCAGGAACTGATCAACAATATCGCCAAGGCGCATGGCGGTTATTCTGTTTTTGCCGGGGTGGGCGAACGTACCCGTGAAGGCAACGATCTGTACCATGAAATGATTGATGCAGGAATTATCAAGACCGATGGTCCGGGATCCAAGGTGGCGCTGGTCTATGGCCAGATGAACGAACCGCCGGGTGCGCGTGCCCGGGTGGCTTTGACCGGCCTGACGCAGGCCGAATATTTCCGCGATGTTGAAGGTCAGGACGTGCTGTTCTTCATCGACAATATTTTCCGTTTTACGCAGGCCGGTTCGGAAGTGTCGGCCTTGCTGGGGCGTATTCCTTCGGCCGTCGGTTATCAGCCGACTCTGGCCACCGAAATGGGCATGCTGCAGGAACGGATCACAACGACCAGGAAAGGGTCGATTACCTCGGTGCAGGCGATTTATGTGCCCGCCGACGATTTGACCGACCCGGCTCCGGCGACGTCGTTCGCGCACCTTGACGCGACCACGGTGTTGTCACGGCAGATTGCGGAACTTGGCATTTATCCCGCCGTTGATCCTCTGGACAGCACCAGCCGCGTTCTTGATCCACGGGTCGTCGGCAAGGAACACTATGAAGTGGCGCGCAGTGTGCAGAAAGTCTTGCAGACCTATAAGTCGTTGCAGGACATCATCGCTATTCTGGGCATGGATGAACTGTCGGAAGACGATAAGCTTACCGTCGCGCGGGCGCGCAAGATTCAGCGTTTCTTGTCACAGCCTTTCCATGTTGCTGAAGTCTTCACCGGCAGTCCGGGCGTATTTGTGAAAATGGAAGACACAATCCGCGGCTTCAAGGGAATCGTGAATGGCGACTATGACCATCTGCCAGAATCGGCGTTCTATATGGTCGGCACAATTGAAGATGCTGTAGCCAAGGCTACGAAACTTGCGGAAGCAGCATAAAGGCAGACTTTTCACATGATCGGCATTCAATTTGACCTTGTGTCGCCCACCCGGAAATTGCTCGGCAAAGCCGTGACTATGGTCACGTTGCCCGGCGGTGAGGGGGACTTTGGAGTTCTGGCCGGTCATGCCCCGGTGATTGCGAGCCTGCGCCCCGGCGTTATCGAGGTTTATGATAAGGACGCCATCACCGACCGGATTTTCGTCGCCGGCGGTTTTGCCGAGGTGACGGCCGAGCGTTGCGCCGTGTTGGCACAAGATGCTGTGCCGGTTTCCGACCTGTCACGCGCGGCGATTGATGCCGAGATCAAGCAGTTGCGGGAAGATTTGGCCGAGGCAGACGAGTCCGACCGCGATGCTATTGGCCAGAAAATTGCCGTAGCGCAGGCCAAGCTGGAACTGGCAGCCTAGGACGTCGTACCGTTTTCACTTTGCGGTACAATGTAAAAGAACCTGCGCCAAGCAATTCTCCGACCCAAAATCATTGATGACGTAAGGCGCGCGCGCAAAGCCGATTTTGTTCGCGATCCATTGATTTTTGAACCAGGTCACTTGCCGCTTGGCATAGTTGCGTGTGGCTTGCTGAGCCATGGTGATAACTTCTTCCATAGTGATCTTCCCGGCAAGATGATCCGAAAACGCCCGTAACCCGATAACCTTAAAGGCTGGAAGTGTTGGATCCAGAGTGTGTGCGCGCACACCGCGCGCTTCCTCCAGAGCTCCATCCTTAAGCATCAGCAAGAATCTTTGGTCGCACGCGGCATAGAGCGTCGCGCGTGGCGGCATGATGAGGATGGGAGAGATGTCGGCTTGTTGTAACAAGCCTTCCGGCATTTCGCGTTGCCATGTGCTCTGGGTCTTGCCAGTCGCGCCAAAAATTTCCATTGCCCGGAGCAACCGTTGCCTGTCCCCAGGTTGAATAGATGCGGCGGCGGCAGGATCTACCTCAGCCAGCCTGGCGCGAAACGTGGTTTCACCGTCGTGCGCAAACTCCTCCTGCAGGCCTTGCCTGATCGCGGGCGGGATAGCAGGAATAGCGGCCAGTCCCTTGAGCAAGGACTGAAAATACATGCCGGTTCCTCCAACCAGAACCGGAACTCTTGCGTCGCGCCAGCAAGTCTCAATATAGTTGCGCGCCAGAGCCAGCCACTTTCCTGCTGAAAAGGCCTCCGTCGGGTCAACGCAGGCGTATAGAAGGTGTGGAGCGCGCTGCATTAATAGCGCGCCTGGCTGCGCGGTCAAAATCGGCATATCGCGGTAAACCTGCATGGCATCGGCATTGATAACCGTGCCATGCACCTTTTCCGCCAGCGCGGCTGCCAAAGTCGACTTGCCGGAGGCGGTAGGGCCTGCGATCAGGATCAAACGGGGTTTGCGATCATTCATGGGGCTATGATAGTCCGCGAGTCAGGCGGCGTCACTGGTCTAGGCTCTGGAAGCAGTATATATTGAGGATTCCCATTTCTATGTTCGATATCTGGAGTGTATGCCATGCCTACGACCCGTCAGACGAAAACGCTTATCATCGGAGCCGGCCCCGCCGGATATACGGCGGCGATTTATGCGGCGCGCGCCAATCTAAAACCGATTCTCGTGCAGGGGATGCAACCGGGCGGGCAGCTGACCATCACCACGGACGTCGAAAATTATCCCGGCTTTGCCGACATCATTCAAGGGCCGTGGCTGATGGAGCAAATGGCCGCGCAGGCTGGTAAAGTGGGAACTGAACTGATTTACGACATGATTGCGTCAGTCGATTTTACGCGTCGGCCATTCCGCTGCACCGCCGAATCCGGTGACGTCTTCGTGGCCGACACGGTCATTATTGCGACGGGAGCGCAAGCGCGTTGGCTGGGGCTCGACAGCGAGAAGTTTTTTCAGGGCTTTGGCGTCTCCGGTTGCGCGACCTGTGACGGTTTCTTCTTCAGAGGCAAAGATGTGGCTGTGATCGGCGGCGGCAATTCGGCGCTCGAAGAAGCCCTGTACCTGACCAACCATGCCAAGAAGGTGACTTTGGTGCACCGCCGTGATTCGTTCCGTGGCGAGAAAATTCTTCACGACCGGGTTTTCGCAAACCCTAAGATCGAGGTGGTGTGGAACCAGGAAGTGGTGGAGGTCATCGGCGATACCACTCCGGTCAAAGCGGTCACAGGATTAAAGCTGAGGCATGTGCAAACACAAGAGATCACGGATTTAGCGGTTGATGGAGCCTTTATCGCCATCGGTCACGACCCGGCGACGGCGCTTTTTAAAGGCAAGGTCAGGATGGATGCTGCTGGTTATATCGTCACAGCGCCAGATTCGACAGCCACGGATGTTCCTGGCGTCTTTGCCGCTGGAGACGTAAAGGACAAAGTGTTCCGGCAGGCCGTGACTGCCGCCGGCATGGGGTGCATGGCCGCGCTGGAGGCCGAACGCTGGTTGGCAGCGGGAGCACAGTCGGACGCTCACGCTCGAACCGGCACAGCAGGCTGATTGTTATTATTCTGACTAATAGCCTATGCTACACCAAGCATGGCGTGGTTGAGCCTCAAGGACGGATAACCAGATGGCAGCACATAGAAATTTTTCCGGCATGATGTTGATGCCGGGCGAAGTTCCTGTCTATCTGACTACACTGCATTGGATCATCTATGTGCGTGGATTGGTGATGACGCTTTTGGGATTGGCGCTCCATTTCGGGGCGCATCCGGCCATCAAATTTCTTTTTGGGGAAACAGCGCTTGAGGTTTCTATCCGACCTTTGTCCTACATCATTCTCGGGATCACTGTTCTGGGGTGCTTGGTGCTGTTTTCGGCTTTTATCAGGCAAGCTTCATTTTCCCTGATGCTGACCAACCGGAGGGTTGTGGCCAAATATGGCATTGTCTCCAGGACGACGATTGAATTGGTTTTGAGTAAAATTGAGGGTGCCAATCTTGACCAGCCTGCGTTGGGAAGGCTCCTCGGCTACGGCAATATCTGGATCAAAGGTGTCGGTGACAGCTTTGCGCCAATATATTGTATCGCTGATCCGCAAGAATTCCAGAATGTGCTGCTGAGCCAGATTAACCAGGCCACAAACCCGAATGGCCAGGGTAAATAACACCGTTGGCGCCTCATGCGGACAACGGATACCTGCGCGCAGCGCGAAAACTTACCAATTTCTAAACCAGAACGGCTCCGATCGTGATGCTTGCACGACCTATGATGAATGGGTAGTTTCTTGACGGGGGCCTGTAGTTCAGTTGGTTAGAACGCACCGCTCATAACGGTGTTGTCGTAGGTTCAAGTCCTACCGGGCCCACCATTCCCCCGGAAAATCATCATTGATGCGCCAAAGCCCTGCGCTGTTTTTCTAAATAGATTCAAATTCTTGTAGCTTGTCTCACCTCACCAGCAGCCTGCGTTGCGGCGTGCGGCCTGAGTTATGCACGTGGATCCACGCGCAATTTATTTCAAGTGCAATGTTTGTGTTCGTGATGCGCGCGCGTGATCCGACGTGACGATGCGGGCATGAAAAATTTTACTTTTCATTAGGGACTCAGGCGCAAAATGACGGCGATCATATTCGTGGCATCGCAAAAATTGATTCGCATGGTGCGGTCAGGTGCGACGCCCTGAAGATGATCCACGCATCGCGTGATGATTGCTTGTCACCTGTTGCGTTCAAAATATGTTGCATGTGTGCAACGTGAATTGGACAAACAACGTAGAATGAGCATGAATGACGATGATGACGTGATTTGTTGTTGACTGTTCGAGCAACAAGAAACAACATGCACTCACTTCACTTTTGAGGAGGATACTATGGCTGCGAAGAAAAAAGCGGTAAAGAAGACCGCGAAGAAGACAACTGCAAAGAAGAAGACCGCGAAGAAGAAGTAACTTCGCGGCGTCCATAATTGGACGCTTTGTTGGAAGCTTAGGCTTCAGCCCCCGTTCGATAAATCCTGCTTATGCGGAAATATCGGACGGGGGTTTTTCTTTGCGGAAACGGACGAATTACACGCTAAATAGCCTATATTTACGCATGTTTATGCTTTCAGGCTTTGACCCACTTGTGGTGCATGCACGGCGCAAGCCGCACCTACGGCACCAATTGTTCATTTAAGCTGGGGGGGCGCGCTATAGGCCGCGAATCGCAGTCACGCCTACCTTTCGGCAGAAATATTAGCCGCGTTTCTTTTTGTGATAGACGATCTTGGGCCAGAAGCTGATGCCACCGCGCGGCGTGAATCGACCTTCGATTTCCAGAACAAGTGGATCAAGCAAATCAACCAGGTGTCCGGCCATACGGGTGACGCACGACTCGTGAAACTCCTGCGCCTGGCGATAGCTGCCGAGATAGAGTTTCCAGGATTTCGACTCGACGCATTTGCGGTTGGGCGTATAGCGCACAACGATGGTGGCAAAGTCCGGCTGGCCGGTGATCGGGCACAGCGACGTAAATTCCGGCGCCACGATCTCAATACTGCATTCCGATCCTTTCGGAGCTCGTTCCATGGGATTCGGGAATGATTCGAGTAAAACCGGGTCGGCGCTATCATAGCGATAGCTGGTCGTACGGGCGCCAAGGCTCTTAAATTTGTTTTTCATCGTTAATCGTCCTCAACAGTTATTAAAAATGTATTTTACCGGCGGTGCTCGCTTTCCAGACGCATAACGATCCGGGTGATGCCTGTGCCGATCATCAGGAGAATCGGCATGAGAAACCAGTTGCCCCACAATAAGGCGAAGGCGAAAGCACAATGAAGCGCCATGACCAGTTCGATCACCAGATAGCGGCGGCCGATTTTCACGCCACAATGAGCGCAAGAACCACGATTCCAGAGATAGGAAGCAATCGGAATGAGGTCAAGAATGCCAAGAACAGACTTACACGATGGACAACTGGAGCGAGGTTTGAGCATAGAGATGCCGCGCGGCAGGCGATAGCTTAAGGCATTGATGAAGCTGCCGATTATAGCCCCAAAGACGAAGCCAACGGCGGCATGGCCAATCACCGGCAGGACGTGCAGCAAAAAATCCGTCATGAGGCGGCCTTGATCTGGCACAAGCCGAACTTCAGCAGCCACCCGCAACTGCGCCAAACGTGGTCGCGCTGCGCGGCCGGATAGGCGGCAACAATGGGGCCGATAGCGGCCGCAGAGGTAAACTTTTGCGCAAGATCCAGGAGGTCTTCCTTGGGCAGCAGTAAATCAGGCGTGAAATAATTCATTTCATGCTGGATCAGGGTGGAAAACATGGCCACATCACCGCTGAAAACCATCCGTGTCTCGGACGTAAGCGACTCCGTCGGGAAACTTGCGAACATCGCATAGGGGTTGGGATAGGCCGGATGCGCAGCTTGCCAATGGGCAGGAAACTGATCCGCGGGCGGTGTGGCACGGCGGCGCTTACCCAGTTCGCCCCACAGCTCTTCATAAGCGGTGATAATATGCCGCCAGCCATAGATATCCTGCGCGCGCTTCCGGCCACTGGCGGCAAAACGCATGCGCAACTCCGGATTATCGGCCAGCGTGGCGATAGCAGTGGCCGTTTTGCCGACATCGACAGCACAACTCTGCGCTGCAGTCGTCAGGTATTCGCCATAATTTTCCCGGCGGTTAAAATAACGGTCGCTAATGGCAAGTCCGGTGGCAATCGGCGGGGCATAAGTCGGAATGGTAAAGCCATCCTCACCATCACGAATGCTGTCGCGATATCCGTCCCAGTCGCTGATAATGGCGGGCAGACCCGCAGCCATAGCTTCGACGGGGGTTAAACCAAAGCTTTCCTGAATGTTGTCCACGAGTGAAATGAAAATGTCTGCCCCAGCCCATAAACCATCGGGGAAACGCGCGTCGTCGTTAGCGATAAAATCCAATTTCACGTTGCGGCAGATATCCGCACCCAGATTCTTGAAGGATGCCTCCATCTGCTCCGGCTTATAATAGCCATACATGACCAACCGGATAGTCTTACGGCTTCGCAGCGCAGCTTGCTCAGCCGCCAGAAACAGTGGAGCTGGATGCGCTTTGGTGGCGAAGCTCATGCGCCCAAGAAAAAGCAGGATGACCTCGTCGGGAGCTGCGCCAAGAATTTTGCGTTGGGTTGCGCGCTTGTCCGCAGTTGTTCTTGCAGAAAATTTTGCCGTATCGACGCCCAGGGGTATGACCGGCAACTGTACCGGGCAGGGGACATAATTTCCGAAACGATGCGCCAGATAGTCGCCATACCCTGCCCATAAGTTCTCGACGGCGCTTTTGATCGCATGGCTAGGGCAGATCAGGGCGTCATGCTCCGTCATTGGTGCAACGCACAAATCGCTGACCACCCGGGCGATGCGCTCGCCGGACATCGTGTGGATCAGCCCGCAAAGAGCATAGCCCGCGCCGGGTATCTGCCGCCGCAGCCAGGCCGCATCGGTGACCAAAGGATCGGGTTGAACCAGGCAGTGCACATGCCGCAGGGTATCGACGGGAAAACGTGGGTCGATTCCGAGCAGTTTTTGCTCTGGATCAAGCCCATTCTGCCGTGCCAGTGTCTTGCAGTGGGCAAAGCTGTCATCATCCGTGGGGCGGATCAGGAACTTCTCCTGCTTGCCATACTTAAACCAGCCGGACAGCAAGTTATTGACGGCAACGTCCAACCCGAAAATCTCCGCTCCGGTGAGACCAGAGGTAGGGCGGGCATATTGGATGCATATGCTCATCAGGTGGCAACCGCTTTAACCTGCGAACGGGCGATCATAGCCGAAGTACTTTGCCCGGTGACGATATCGGCCAGAAACAGCTCTCCGCCCCAGCTTTGCATCAAATCCCAGCCGATGACCTGATCCGGAGCATAATCCGCGCCCTTGACCAGAAGTTGTGGCCGCAACATTTCAATCAACTGATAAGGCGTATCCTGATCAAACACCACGACCATATCGACATCTGTCATGGCCGACAGCACAGTGGCGCGGGCAATTTCATTCTGCACCGGCCGTGAGGGGCCTTTAAGCTGGGTGATGGATGCGTCGCTGTTCAATCCGACGATCAGCCGGTCGCATTTCGATCGCGCTTGCCGCAACAACGACAGGTGGCCGGGATGTATGAGGTCGAAACAGCCATTGGTGAAGCCGACCTTAAGTCCTTTCTGCCGCCATTTCTCGATCTGTTCGTGGGCTTCCTGCCAGGTTGCCAGCTTGGTCTCGTTCTGACGGACGCGGTCATCATGGAGTTCGTGTTGCAGATCATCGATAGTGACTGTCGCCGTGCCGACTTTGCCGACCACAATTGAGCCAGCAAGGTTGGCGATATAGGCTGCATCGGTCAGGTCGGCGCGCGCAGCCAGCGCCAGCGCCAAAGCGGCCACCACGGTGTCGCCCGCGCCGGAAACGTCAAATACTTCCTTGGCCATGCCGTGGATATGCAACGCAGGCTGATCCTTCATGACCAGACAGACGCCGTCGCTGCCCAATTTGGCCAGAACACCTTCGATATTCAAAGCCGTTATCAGCACACGGGCGGCCTGTTCGGCCTGATCCACTGTGCGGATGGCATCGAGTCCGGTTGCTTCAGTCAGTTCCTTGCGGTTTGGCGTCAGCATGAAGGCGTTACGGTAACGGGAGAAATCGCGCCCTTTGGGGTCAATAAGCACGCGCTTGTTCTGTGCCCGGGCTTGTGCAATGACGCTGGTCACGACTTTGTCGGTCAGGACGCCCTTGGCATAGTCTGACAGGATAATAATCCCTGCGCCTGACATGGCGGATTGCGCGCGCATCAGCACCTGGTCTTCGAGCGCGGCAGGCAATGGAGCGCTGGTTTCCTGATCTGCGCGCAGCAATTGCTGGCTGCCGGAGATATAACGGGTTTTTAAGGTCGTGGGTCGCCCGGAATCGGTCAGCAGCATAGGCGTGATGCCGGGGATGTCGGCGAACTGTTTGGCCATGTCATAGCCGACCTGGTCCTGTCCGGCCACGCCGATGACATCGACCGCCGCGCCAAGCGCCGCCAGATTGCGCACCACATTACCTGCGCCGCCCAGAGTCACCGTCTCGCGCTGCACGCGCATCACCGGAATAGGTGCTTCGGGTGAAATACGATCAACCGTGCCATAAACAAAGCGGTCAAGCATCAGGTCGCCGAGAACCAGTACCCGTTGTTCGGAGAATTTTTGCAGGATAGCGGGGATTTTATCCATCATGGGCGGAACTCACAAATAGGGATCGGGTTGTTGCAGGTAATCCTGCACGTAACGGCGCACGCCTTCCTCAAGTCCAGTCAGGCGGGATGTGTCATAGCCGGCGGCGCGTAATTTCTCCAGGCGCGCTTCGGTAAAATACTGATATTTCGCGCGTAATTCCACCGGCGTGTCGCGGTAGTTCAGCATCGGCTCGCGCCCCAACGCACGATAAACGGCTGCGCCGAGATCAGCAAAACTTCGCGCCTTGCCCGTGCCGATATTATACAGGCCGTTCGTCGCGTGGCTTTGGCGCAGCCAGAGCATAATATCAACGGTATCGCCGACCCAGATAAAGTCGCGCAGCTGGCCGCCGTCGGGATAGGACGGGTGATGTGATTTGAACAGGGAAAAACTCTCGCCACGTTGCGCCACCGGATGGATTTGATGCACGACAGAGCGCATGCTCCCTTTGTGGTATTCGTTGGGGCCATAGACGTTGAAAAATTTAAGCCCAACGCATTGCAGTGGTTTTTTGGCCGCTGCTTTCTGGGCGACGACCCAGCGGTCAAAGAGGTGCTTGCTCCAGCCATAGAGGTTAAGGGGGCGTAATCCGGCCAGATGCTCCGGGACGTCGCTGTCATCAAAACCGGCGCCGCCGTCACCATATGTTGCGCCCGACGAGGCATAGATGAAGCGCACATAGTTTTCGGCGCTCCAAAGCCATAAATCTTTGCTCAGACGGAAATTGTTTTTCAAAACCGCATCGCCGTCGGTCACGGTCGTCGCCGAGATTGCCCCCATATGATAGATGATGCTTATCTGTTTTTTATTGGCCTCGAGGAAGGCGGGCAGATCTTCGGGGCGGATAATATCCTCAAGGTCACGTTTGGCGATATTGCGCCATTTATCGCCGTCCTCCAGCCAATCGCTGATCACCACGCGCTCGCCCGCTTTTTCCAGCGCAGCGACGAGATTGGAGCCGATAAAGCCGCAACCACCGGTCACAAGAATCATAAGAGTGCCTTTGCTGTAAGTCGCTGATAATAGACAATCTTGACTTCGCTTTGGCAAGCGGGTTGATTGGGGCATCAATATATAGAGGTTATAATGCAACGCGCGCTCGTATTTCCCGGTCAAGGCAGTCAGGTTATCGGTATGGGTAAGGTTTTGGCCGATACCTTTCCTGTGGCGCGTGAGGTTTTTCAGGAAGTCGATGACAGTCTGAACCAGAAACTCGCAGCCTTGATGTTCGATGGCGCGGAGGCGGATCTGCGCCTGACTGAAAATGCCCAACCTGCCTTGATGGCGGTCAGCGTTGCGGTGATGCGGGTACTGGCCAGTGAAGGAAATTTCCACCTGCCACAAGCGGCGCGGTTCGTCGCAGGGCATAGCCTTGGAGAATATTCCGCCCTGTGCGCTGCGGGAGCTTTGACCCTGGCTGATACGGCGCGCTTGTTGAAACAACGTGGGCAAGCCATGCAGTCGGCGGTCGCGGTTGGAGTTGGGGGGATGGCGGCCTTGCTGGGTGTTGATCTGGCGCAGGCGCAGGAAATTGCCGCCGCTGCGGCACAAAGCGAAGTATGCGCGGCTGCTAATGATAATGCGCCGGGGCAGGTGGTCATCAGCGGGCATGTCGGTGCGGTGGATCGTGCGATAGCACTGGCGGCGGAGAAAGGTTTCAAACGCAGCGTCAAACTGCCGGTCAGTGCGCCGTTTCACTGCGCCTTGATGCAGCCCGCTGCCGATGTGATGCGCGCAGCACTGGACAAGGCCACCATCCGGCCGCCCGCCGTGCCGGTCATCGCAAATGTCACAGCCGCGCAAGTGACCGAGCCGGAACAGATCCGTAAACTACTGGTCGCACAGGTCACGGGGGCTGTGCGCTGGCGTGAATCAATGATTTATCTTAAAGAACAGGGCGTTGAACAGATTATTGAATGTGGAACGGGAGCTGTTCTCGCCGGGCTGATGAAGCGCATCGATAAGGAAGTCGCCGCCGTTTCGCTCCATACGCCACAGGACATCGAAGCATTCTTGAAAACCGTCTAACGAAAAAGGACTCGCCGCATGTTTAAACTTACTGGAAAAACAGCCTTGGTCACCGGCGCTTCGGGTGGATTGGGCGCGGCCATTGCGCGGGATTTACATAAGCAGGGCGCACGGGTTGTCTTGTCGGGAACGAAAATTGCGGCTTTGGAGACTTTGCAAAAGGAACTGGGTGAGGGGAGTTTTGTCGTCGCCGCCAATTTGAGCGAACCCTCCGGCCCAGCGCAGTTGCTGAAGGATGCCGAGGCGCAGTTGGGCGCAGGGGTCGATATCCTGATTAATAATGCCGGGCTGACCCGCGATGGGTTGGCGCTGCGGATGAAGGACGAGGATTGGCAGGCGGTTTTGGATGTAAACCTGACCGCCGCTTTTCGACTGATCCGTGGCGCGATGAAGGGGATGATGTCGCGGCGCTGGGGTCGCATCATCAATATCACCTCAGTCGTCGGCGTGACCGGCAACGGTGGTCAGGCGAATTATGCGGCCTCGAAGGCCGGTCTGATTGGCATGAGCAAATCGCTGGCGCAGGAAATGGCGCCGCGTGGCATTACCGTCAATTGCGTTGCGCCGGGATTCATCCAGACGGCGATGACCGATGTGTTGAGCGATGAGCAGAAGCAGAAATTGATGGGGGTCATTCCGCTAGGTTCGATGGGCGTGCCGACGGATATTTCCGCCGCCTGTGTCTATCTGGCCAGCGAAGAAGCGCGCTATGTGACCGGGCAGACTTTGCACGTCAATGGCGGCATGGCGATGATTTGAAACATCTTATTTTTCCCGGCGTTAATTAACGTGACATCGTATCGTACCGCACAGCAATTTCTTGCCAAAGCTGACCCTGTCATGGGGCGGTTGATCAAAAAGATCGGCTCGTGCAGGCTGGAGCCACAGCGGGCGCGCCAGCCTTTTGAAAGTTTAGTGCGTGCCGTGGCGCATCAGCAAATTCACGGCAAGGCAGCGGAAGCCATTCTGGGACGGTTCGTGGCGCTTTATCCGGGGAAGTTTCCGAAACCCGAAGCAATTCTGGATACGGAAACCACAACCCTGCGCGGTTGCGGGTTTTCGGCGTCGAAGATCACGGCGATATACGACATCGCAGCACACACGCGGGCGGGGACAGTGCCAAGCTTGGCGCGGATTAGAAAGATGCCGGACGATGAAATCATTCGACGTCTGGTGCAAATTCGCGGTGTCGGGCGCTGGACGGTCGAAATGTTGCTGATTTTTCAGCTGGGGCGTCCCGATATACTTCCGGTCGATGATTTCGGTGTCCGCAACGGCTTTCGCATTGCATACAAGCTTGATTCCATGCCCAAGCCCCGCGTCGTTCTGGAACATGGGGCGCGGTGGCGGCCCTATCGCACCATTGCCAGTTGGTATCTCTGGCGTGCTGCGGATGTGTCTAAAACCTAGTTCTTAAACGTTGTATCCAGCCATGCCAGAGCGGCTTCAGAAGATCCGAAGGAGCGCATATCATTATGCCCTGCGCCCTGTAGTATCTTGAGTGTTTTAGGTTCAAGAGCCGCCGCAAAGACAGCTTCGCCATGACTGACAGGAATGATCTGATCCTGATCACCATGGATGATTAAAAGCGGTGCGCGCATGTTTTTAACGCCTGCAACATTTTCAAAACGGTCAAGCATCAGCGCGCGAACCGGGAAAATCGGATATCTGTCGGCCGCAACCCCCATGATGGAGGTATAGGGCGCAGAGAGGATAACCCCGGCAACAGGCGTTTCCTGCGCCATGCGGGTGGCGACGCCTGTTCCAAGCGAATGTCCCATCAGAACGGTTTGCGTCGGCGTTATGCCGCGCGATGCCAGTGCGCGTAGATTGGCGCGGGCGTCGGCATAAAGGCCGGTTTCGCTGGGCGCCCCCGGCATGCCGAAATAGCCGCGATATTCTGCCAGCAAAACTCCATAACCTACGGCTATAAACGGTCTGGCCTGAGCCAGGAGCGTGGCCAGAGTCTCGGCATTGCCGTGGAACATAACGATGGTCTGGTGACGGGATGTTGCCGGAGCATACCATGCCTTGAGTGCCAGACCGTCATCGGTTGTTATGTCAATTTCCTGCATGGCCGCTGGCGCATTGGCTTGAGCCAGAGTCAGATAACCTCCAAGAGCCGGAAAGACAAGCGAACGCTGCATCACAAACAAGATGCCAAGACCAAGCAGATAAACGCAGGCGACCCCAATGAGCAGGCGACGCAGCCTGGACATGCCGGTTTCCATGAGCCTCAGGTGTCCAGGAAGCTACGTAATTTGCGCGACCGTGATGGATGCTTCAGCTTGCGGAGCGCCTTGGCTTCAATCTGACGAATGCGTTCGCGGGTGACGCTGAACTGTTGCCCGACTTCTTCAAGCGTATGATCGGTGTTCATGCCGATGCCGAAGCGCATCCGCAAAACGCGCTCTTCGCGCGGCGTCAGGGTTGACAGCACACGGGTTGTGGTTTCGCGCAGGTTCGACTGGATCGCGGCGTCGAGCGGAATAATCGCGTTCTTGTCTTCGATGAAGTCACCAAGATGCGAATCTTCTTCATCGCCGATGGGAGTTTCAAGGCTGATCGGTTCCTTGGCGATTTTAAGCACCTTGCGAACCTTTTCCAACGGCATATGCAGCTTTTCGGCCAGCTCTTCCGGTGTCGGTTCGCGACCGATTTCGTGCAGCATCTGACGGCTGGTGCGAACCAGCTTATTGATGGTTTCGATCATGTGCACAGGAATACGGATTGTGCGTGCCTGGTCGGCGATGGAACGGGTGATCGCCTGCCTGATCCACCAGGTGGCATAGGTGGAGAATTTATAACCGCGCCGGTATTCAAACTTATCAACGGCTTTCATCAAACCGATATTCCCCTCTTGAATCAGGTCGAGGAATTGCAGCCCACGGTTGGTGTATTTTTTGGCGATAGAGATGACGAGACGGAGATTGGCTTCGACCATTTCCTTCTTGGCGCGCGCGGCCTCGCGTTCGCCCTTTTGCACGGTCATGACGATGCGACGGAAATCCCCGAGCGGCAGACCGGCTTCATCGCAGATTGACGCGATTTCGGCACGCAGACGGTCAACTTCTTCACCGCGTGTCTCAAAGAACTTTGTCCAGTGCTTAACGTTCGGGATCGGCAGCGCTGCTTTGGCGGGCGGTTCTTCCGCCTTAGCCGGCGCTTTTCCGCCTGACTTGCCGGTCTTTCCGGCTTTGCCCTTGGTGGTTTTTTCTTCTTTCTTTTTTTCTTCCTTTTTTGGTTTAACGCTATGGATCGGGTCGAAGACAAACGCGATCCACTTTGGATTCAGCTCGTTGCCAAAATAGTATGCCAGGAACTCTTCGCGCTTGATGCCGCTTTCGGTGGCGTAGCGCAGGATTTTGCCCTCGATGCCCAGCAGGCGTTTGTTCAGCGTGTAAAGCTGCTGCACCAGTTGTTCAAGTCGGTGCAGGTTAAGGCGTACCGTGCGGACAAGATCGACCAGTTCATCCTTGACGCCCTGGAATTTCTTGTCGGACTGGCGCGGAACGTCCTGTCCCTTTTGTTCTGCAGCGTGCCGCTGTGCCTGTATCTTGAATAATTTGGCGTAGGTAACGGCGATTTTGTCGAAGGTCTCGATGACTTGCGGCTTGAGTTTTTCTTCAAGCATCGCCAGGGAGAGATTATTTTCCTCGTCATCCTCAAACCCGTCACCGGTGGACTCTTCACCTTCGGGCTTTTCCGTTTCGTCGCGGGCTACTTCTTCAACAGCCTCTTTGGGTTCCGCGCCAGGAACCAGTTCTTCCGCGCCGGGATCGCCGCCGCCATAGGTGGCTTCCAGATCAATAATGTCGCGCAACAGCATCTTGCCTTCAGCCAAGGCGTCGTGCCAGGCGAGAATGGCCTGAATCGTCAGCGGCGACTCGCAAATGCCGCCGATCATCATTTCCTTGCCGGCTTCGATACGCTTGGCGATGGCGATTTCGCCTTCGCGGCTCAGCAGCTCGACCGTGCCCATTTCGCGCAGGTAGAGGCGCACTGGATCATCGGTGCGACTGGCGGTTTCTTCGTCAATATTGCCGGTGCTGGCTTCTTCTTTTTCTTCGGCGTCGTCATCCTTGGCTTCATCGTCGCTTGAGGCGGCCTTACCGCCTGTTTTTTCCTCTTCCTCACCGTCGCCATCGACCACCGCGATGCTAAGTTCCGACAGTTTGGCCATCGTATCTTCAATCTGATCCGAGCTTAATTTGCCAGGAGGAAGCGCCGTATTGATTTCGTCATAGGTGACATAGCCACGCTCACCGCCGAGCTTCAGCAGCTTCTTGACAGCCTCATTGGTCTTGTCGCGCGAGGTTGATTCGTCGTCATTTTGCCCGGTCGATGTGACAACGGGTTTTTTGACTTTCTTCGAAGGTGCCATGTGTCTACGTTCCTGCGGTGAATTTCCCTAATCCTGCCCCGCTGCTAAAACCGGTGCGTCCGGTTTGCGGGCGCAGGAAGCTGCGGTTTTCATCTCGTGCCGTTCGTGCCCGTTCCGTCCTGCTGTTCTGCGTTCCACTCCGTGGCATCGTCGCTTTGCATCGCCTGCTTACTCCGGACTGTTGCCAGAAGGCGCCGCTGATTTTCCTCACTGCCGTCGGCAAGGAAGTTAAGATGCGCTGCAGCAATATCCGGATCGGCTTGTTTGGCGTGCTGCCGATTCCATATTTCACGAAGAGCCACGCGCGCCGATTCCGTCTCTTGCTCGGGCCGGGCAAAGCCGGCATGCATATACGTATGTTCGGACAGGAGTTCCGAGAGACATGCGTTGAGCTGATTCGTATCGGGCACGTGATTAATCGCCTCAGAGAGATGGCGAAAATATTGTTCATAGTCAAGGACTTCATCATTGTTTTCGGCATAAATCTTTGCCATATGCGTCGCCATGATGCGATGGGCGTCGGTCTGGAACGGAAACTGAAGCATGTCTTCGAGAAATTCCCCAAGCAAATCCGGGTGATTAATAAGGGTCGCAAGGATAATTCGCCCCAACTTCTGACCGGGCTGGTTGGGCGTGCGCCGGGTAATCAAAACAGGTGGTTGTGGGCGGGATTTTCCGGCTTGCCCCTGCCAGCGGGGCTGATTTTGCCGGTTACCGAACGTCTGATTCGGTTCCCTGCCTTGCCCGAACAGTCGGCTCAGCCGTTCCTTAAGGTCTCCGGCATACAGGTTTCGCAGTGCTTCATCGCCGATAGCCTGGATTTTCTGCCGTAAAACCAGACGCAATGCCGCTTTCTCCTCGGGCGTGCGAAGACGGCGACCTAGCAGAGCATGTTCCCAGATGACATCAATCAACGGTTTTGCCTGATCCAGAACATTCTGCAGCGCGAGTTTACCGCTGCTTTGCAAAAGGCTATCCGGGTCTTCGCCCGGTGGCATAAAGGCGATCCGCAGGCTTTGTGCCGGGTTGAGCAGAGGCAAGGCACGGTCGATTGCCCGCGTGGCGGCGCGTTGCCCGGCTGCATCGCCGTCAAAACAGAGGATCGGCGTATAATCATGCGCCGGCATTCTGTCTTCGATCCGGGGCAAAAGTTTCCACAGTGCCAACATCTGATCCTCGGTCAGCGCTGTGCCTAACGGCGCAACCGCGCCTGCATAACCGGCTTCAACGGCGGCAATGACATCCATATAGCCCTCCATCACAATCAGGGGCTGATTTTGCTGGATCGCGCCGCGCGCGCGGGAAAGACCATAGAGAAGCTTACCCTTATGGAAAAAGGGATGATCCGGCGAGTTGATATATTTTGGGCCGTCTCCGGCAAGTAAACGCGCTCCGAAGGCAACGATATTGCCCCGCTTATCACCGACTGGAAAAATAACCCTGTTCCTGAAAAAACTATAATATCCATCTGAATTATCGGATTTTTTTATTAATCCTACCTCCAGCATGGCGGGCGTGCTGTACCCTTCGGCTTTAAGTGTATTGATAAGGAGTTGGGCATCTTGTGGCGCAAAACCCAGCCGAAATCGCTCGATAGCGTCATCACTTAACCCGCGCCGATAGAAATAATCGCGCCCGACCTGTCCTGCCGGGGTCGATAGTTGCTGCTGAAAAAATCGCGTGGCGCGCTCCAGGAGCTGCCCAGCAATTTTTTGCTGATCATATATTTCACGCGAGACGGGGTCGGATTTTGGGACGGTCAATCCTGCCAGACCGGCCAATGTCTCAATAGTTTCGGGGAAAGTCAGGCCGTTCTGCCGCATGGTAAATGAAATGACATCGCCATGTGCTCCACAGCCAAAGCAGTGATAAAACTGCTTCTCGTCATTGACATAAAAACTCGGCGATTTCTCATGATGGAAAGGGCAGCACGCCTTATATTCCCGTCCGGCCTTGACCAAACGCACATGCTTGCCCACGATCTCTGAGACGGGGAGGCGAAGGCGGATATCTTCCAGAAATGATGGCGGCAGCGACATGGCGGCAATGTGCCGGGAAAAAGCGTTCGGCACAAGCCAAGGTCACAGGATCAGGCGGCCTTGCCCAATTGGCTTTTAACTAAAGCGCCGACCTGGGCGAAATCCATTTGCCCGGCATATTTGCTTTTCAGCTCGTTCATAACCTTACCCATGTCCTTGATATCTTTGGCGCCGACGGCGGCCACCGTCGCAGCAATAATCTTGCTTACTTCGTCGGGGGACAGTTTTTGGGGCATGAAACTTTCAATGATCGTGATTTCTTCGCTTTCCTGCTGCGCTAATTCTGGGCGATTGCCCTTTTCGTAAAGCGCGATGGACTCGCGGCGTTGCTTCACCATGCCTTCCAACATGCTCAGGATTTCTGCCGCGCCGATGCCATCCATATTGCCGCTTGGGCGCGCTTCGATATCGCGTTCGCGTAACTTGGCGACGACCATCCGTAATGTTGCGGTGGCGCGTTCTTGCTTAGCGAGCATCGCGCTCTTTAAGCCATCCATGATTTTCTGACGCAAACTCATGCTACAACTCCGATTTTAACTAATCCAAAGTGTAGCAGTAGCCGATTTTTCCAGTCTGCGGAAGCCGGATTGACGTGCAGATAAAGATAAATCAGCATTGCCACAAGCAAAATCCTCGGTCATATTATGGACTTGATATGGCTGTTGCCATTCCCCGAACATGACCGCCGTGTAATGTTTATGCCCAGTTCATTGAACGAGCGCGCCGCCACGCGCGCGCCGCAGCCAAAAGACGCAACAGGAATTCTGGTTCTTGCCGACGGAACGGTTTTATGGGGGTATGGTGTCGGGGCAACCGGGAGCGCGACAGGAGAACTCTGCTTTAATACGTCTATGACGGGGTATCAGGAAATTCTAACTGACCCCAGTTATGCCGGGCAGATCATCACTTTTACCTTTCCCCATATTGGCAATGTTGGCGTGAATGCCCAGGATATTGAAGCCCAGCGTCCTGCTGCGCGGGGTTTGGTGCTGCGTGCCGCGATCACGGAATCGTCGAACTGGCGGGCGTCCGCAGCCTTGCCGGAATGGTTGGAACAAAATAATCTGGTGGGGATCTGTGGTATCGATACGCGTGCTCTAACCATCCGTATCCGCGATCTGGGCGCGCCGAACGCGGTCATCGCCCATGACCCGAAAGGAAAATTCGATGTTGATGCTCTGCTGGCGCAGGCACGTAGTTGGCCAGGACTGGAGGGCATGGACCTCACACCCGAAGTAACCTGCAAGCAACCTTATGAATGGCAGGAAACGGCGTGGAACTGGAGCGCAGGCGGAAAAGCAGGTTATAGCCGTCGCACGCAAACAACGCATCACGTCGTGGCCGTCGATTTCGGCGCCAAACATAATATTCTGCGCCTGCTGGCGACGGCAGGATGCCGCGTAACGGTGGTTCCGGCGCAGACGACGGCTGAAGAAATTCTGGCGCTTCAACCGGACGGCGTTTTCTTGTCAAACGGTCCGGGAGATCCTGCGGCAACCGGCAAATATGCTGTGCCGATGATCCGTGGATTACTGGAAAAAAATATTCCGATCTTTGGCATTTGTCTTGGACATCAATTGCTGGCGCTTGCTTTAGGAGCAAAGACCGCCAAGATGCCGCGCGGCCATCGCGGCGCGAACCACCCGGTGAAAGAGCTGGCGACCGGTCAGGTGGAGATCACCAGTCAGAATCACGGTTTTATGGTTTTATCTGACTCGCTTCCGGCGCATGCGGAAACGACGCATGTCAGTTTATTTGACGGCAGCAACGAAGGGTTGCGGGTAAAAGATCGCCCGGCATTTTCTGTGCAGTATCATCCCGAGGCATCGCCGGGGCCGCACGATAGTCAGCATTTGTTCCGGCGTTTTGTGGGCATGATGGAAAAATAAGGCTGATATTTTGACCACGGGCAACTTGGAGAGGATGATGCAGGACGTGAAACCAGCCAGTGGCACCGCGCTTTATGCATTGACGATATTTTTATCAGCGGGGTTGGTATTTGCGGTACAGCCGCTGCTGGGAAAGATGCTGCTGCCGCTGGTGGGAGGATCACCAAGCGGATGGCTGACGGCGCTGGCATTCTTTCAGGTGACCTT
>JBASFQ010000011.1:0-51310 GCA_049653105.1 Alphaproteobacteria bacterium | reverse complement strand
GCTTATCCCGGTTGTAGCGCGGGCGGTTTTCTCGTGTCCACATCAGCAGCCCCTCCTATCGGGCTGCCTATATATGAATCACAAATGATTCATTCAATTCAACAAGTTTCGGAACGGACACTAAGTGGTAAATTTTATGCTGCGGACAAGCATGACGAATTACGTCTGGGCAGCTTTTTAGGGCTCGCCGGATGGTTGCCCTGGTGTTATGTGCCACACACATGGATTTTACTGGCATCCATCCCTCTGTGGTCGTGCGGAAACATTCTTTACCGAACTGGGATCGAAGGCCGTTGGTATCACAACCGTTCCGCAACGGCGATTTTGGGGAAGGAAATTTTGTTAACTGTCGCACGAATATTATGCGTGTTATTCATCATACCTGTGATGTTCTCTTATCCTGAGGCTTTTGCCATCCTGGCCGTCATAACATCCGTAGTCATGCTGTTGGCAAGCCGAAAAAGACTATAAAATGTCTTACGTTGTTTTCTGTTCTGTTTCTGATTCCACAAAGCGTGGAAACACCCCCTGCGGCGTGGGCAAAACAGTCCCCGGCGTTAAGGCCACTGTCGGCGCCAACGCTGTGAACTGACGTTGATCGGCGGGGACGGCAAGCTGATCCAGCAATTTGGCGCTGGCCAGCGGCATGAAGGGTTGAGCAAGGATCGCCAAACGACGGACAACTTCGGCAATGTGGTACAATACAGCCCCCATACGCGCTTGATCCGTTTTTTTCAAAGCCCAGGGCGCTTGCTCGTCGATATACCGATCTGCGGCGGATACGACAGACCAGATTGTTTCTAAAGCACGATGGAACTGCTTGACCTCAATTTCATGGCGCACGCGCGGCAGTAAAGCATCGGCCGCACCACGTAATGCATGATCTTCTGCTGTCATTTGTCCGGGGTCAGGAACCTTGCCGTCGCAATTCTTGGCGATCATCGACAGGCTGCGTTGCGCCAGATTGCCGAGGCCATTGGCAAGATCACTGTTGATCCTTTGTACCAAAGTCTCGTGTGAAATATTTCCGTCTTGCCCATAGGCTATTTCCCGCATCAGGAAATAGCGCACTTGATCGACACCATAGCGCGTGGCCAGTTCCTCCGGCGTGATCACGTTGCCGACCGACTTCGACATTTTCTCGCCGCGGTTATAGATAAATCCGTGCGCGAAGACACATTTCGGCAGCGGCAATCCCGCCGCCATCAAAAATGCCGGCCAATAAACGGCATGGAAGCGGATGATGTCCTTGCCAATCATATGGACATCGCAAGGCCAATAATCCATGCGGCCACCGGATTTGGGATAGCCCAGCGCCGTAATATAATTCGACAACGCATCAACCCACACATACATGACGTGTTTCGGCGCATCAGGAACCTGAACACCCCAGTCAAATGATGTGCGTGAAATGGAAATATCTTTCAGGCCGGATTTCACGAAGCTGATGATTTCATTACGGCGCGTGTCGGGGCCGATAAAATCCGGTTGTGCCTCATATAACGCCAGCAAACGGTCTTGATAGGCCGATAATTTAAAGAAATAACTTTCTTCGACCATCCAGGTCACGGGGGCACCCGATGGCGCACGTCTTTCGCCGTCCACCGTCGTCAGCTCTTCTTCCTGAAAATAGGCTTCGTCGCGTACGGAATACCACCCTGCATATTTGTCCAGATAGATGTCGCCATTGGCCGCCAGACGTCGCCAGAATTCCTGAGCGCCGCTCTTGTGGCGCGGCTCGGTTGTTCTCAGCACATCATCATGCGTAATGTGAAACATGGCGCGCATGGCGTTGAATTGCGCCGCGGCCTGATCGACCAGCTGTTGCGGTTCGATATTTTCCTTATGCGCCGTTTGATGAATTTTCTGGCCGTGATCATCCATTCCGGTCAAGAAAAAGACATCATAACCATCCAGACGTTTAAAGCGCGCCAAAGTGTCGGTGGCGATGGCTTCATAAGCATGGCCGATATGCGGCGCCCCATTGCTGTAAGGGATTGCAGTCGTTAGATAGAATTTTTTAGACATATCTCACCTGATTAATGGCGTTTAGCGCGCCACAATAAACTGCTGTAAACATTGCATAAGGATCAGTTTTCGATCCAGACTGGCATCCAGAGCCGCTTTAAACTGCTTTCTGCAATTCTCGGCTACCTCAAGCCAGTTGGCAAGCGGCTTAACCGCGATCATGCGGCGTAACAACTGCCCCTCGCCACCTGCGATTTCCGTGACCTGCCCGGATACAGCCAGACGGCACAACCGCGCCAACCATTCCTCGCAAAACTGCGTAACCAGAGCAAACCGGTCACCATCCCCTTTTCCACCCATGCTTTGCGCGAACTTCATCAAGGCAACGGGTTGTTCCGGCCCAGAGTTTTGCAGCAGGGAAAGGAGATCGCGATAAATTTGCAGGCCGTCATGCTCCAGGATCCTTAAGGCCTGCCCCGGGCTTCCTGCCGCCAGCCGGAGAAGCATATCGACATCACCCGGCGCGAGATCACCAAGATGCGGCCGGAGAACTTCAAGTAACTGGTTCGGCGGCAGCGGAGAAAATGCCATAGCGCGACAACGCGAGCGGATTGTCGGCAGCAATCGGCCTCGGGCGGCGGTAGCAAGAAAGATGATGGCACGGGGTGGCGGCTCTTCAAGGATTTTTAACAAGGCATTCTCGGCACTGCGCCCCAGCCGTTCAGCATCCTGAACGATGGTAACTCGCCAACCGCCCATGGCCGGGGTCAGGCGAAAAAATTCCGTAATTTCGCGCACACTGCTGACAGGAATTTCCTCTTTAACAACACCGGTCTTTTCATCAACAGGCCTTTTCACGACAAGCAGATCCGGATGCGCCCCCGATGCAATCAGTTTGGCATGCGGTTCCGCCGCATCCCATGCCCCAAGCTTTCCCTTCCCACCCGTGAGCAAAAAATGCGCGCCGTGGAAGGCAAAACTGGTTTTACCGATCCCATCCGGACCATGAAGCAGCCAGGCATGATGCAAGCGCGTCGCCACAGCACGCCGAAAAGTCTCCAGCGCGGCATCATGACCGATCAAATGCGGGCTTTGAAGCGCTCCCGGCACAGCAGCAACCATCATAGTCCCCGCGACAGCAAGGGGTGCACATACCGCCAGATCGCGTCCTGCACATGTTCCTGCGGCTGAGTGGCATCCACGATTTTGCGCCTGTCGGGGGTCTCCTGCGCAAGACGCATGAAACCTTCGCGTAATTTTTCGTGAAAATCCGCGCCTTTTCTTTCGTAACGATCCAGTTGCCGCGCGGCAATGCGTTGTTGTGCCGTCGCAACCGGAAGATCGAGGATGAGGGTTAGATCCGGGACAAAATCTCCCGCCGTCATCGCGTAGAGTGCATGGATATGGCCGTGATCCAACCCCATGCCATCACCCTGATAGACCAGAGTTGAATCAACAAAGCGGTCACAAATCACCCAGGTACCGTGCTTCAGCATCGGCCAAACCGTCTTGACGAGATGTTCACGTCGTGCCGCGAATATGAGCAACACCTCGGTGGTCGCGTCCCATTTTTCGGCACGGTCGGCAAGCCAGAATTTCCTGATCTCCTCGGCCAAGGGCGCGCCGCCGACTTCTCGCGTCAGGTGAGTTTTCTGTCCGCTCGCGGCCAGTTTATCGGCCAGCAACTTTGCCTGCGTCGATTTGCCGGCTCCTTCTCCACCCTCCAGGACAATGAACCGGCCATACTTCATGCACTACCGCCCAGAATATGGCGCGCCTTGGTCAATACTTTCTCAAAGAAGCCTTGCGCGGCTATATCAGCCCCGGCCTGCAACGGAATCTCAATGGGCTCTCTCTCCGGCGCGGTTATTTTCAGTTTTCCTAACTCCTGCCCCTTCTTGATTGGCGCGGAAACAGGCTCGTGATACTCCACAGATACCTGCATTCCTGACCGCGCTGCCAGCGGCAAGGTCAGGGCAGCATCGCGCGCCGCAATAAGAGGAACCTGTGGCGCAGCTCCGGCCCATATCTTCGCGGTGCCAAACTCCTGTCCTGCCTTGACCAGGTTATAAGTCTTGAATTCGTGAAACCCCCATTCCAACAACCGAGCCGGTTCATCGGCGCGTGCCTGCATATTCTCCAGACCGTTGACGACCAGCACCAAACGCCTGCCACCACGGTTCATCGACGCCGTAAGCCCAAACCCTGCCTTTTCGGCATGGCCGGTCTTAATGCCATCAACATTCATCTTGCGGTAGAGAAGCGGGTTGCGATTCCCTTGCTTAATATTGTTATAGGTAAAATCTGTTTCCGAAAAATAGTGATAATATTCCGGAAAATCCTGGATAAGCGCCAAGCCAATTTTGGCCAGATCATGCGGCGTTGAATAATGCTGTGGATCAGGCAGGCCGGTTGCGTTCACGAAATTACTGTTACGCAGCCCAATCTTGCCTCCCACTTCATTCATCCGGTTGGCGAAAGAACCTTCTGTGCCACCGACAGCTTCGGCCAGCGCAATCGATGCATCATTGCCGGACTGGATAATGACTCCGCGGATGGCGTCCTCAACTTTAACTTGTGATCCTACATTCAGGAACATGCGCGAGCCTTCGGCTTTCCATGCCCGTTCGCTGACCGGGATCATGTCGGTCGGACGAAGTTTGCCCTGCTTTAACGCGTCAAAGACGAGATACATGGTCATCATCTTGCTCATCGACGAGGTGGGCATTTTCTCGTCGGCCTTTTTTTCAAGCAATACAGTGCCGGTCTCGGCCTCGATCAAGACGGCTTGTTGCGCGATTGTATCTGTTTGCGGTGCCGCCGCATAAGAAAACCCCGGAACAAGCAGCAACGCGACGAGCAATGAGGAACGCATCATAGGACTCCACTTTTTTTTCATCTGGCACGGCTAATCAAGGACAATGCGCGAATTGGTAACGCCAGCCTGGGCAATTTTGGCCAGCATCGCATCGGCCTTGGCGACATTCGCCATCGGCCCAATCCTGACTCGATAAAACGTCACACCGTTGACGGCCGTGACATCAACTTTGGCGGGCCCATAAGGCTGAACCTTTCTTTTGAGCATCTCGGCATTCCCGGCCATGGTAAAAGAGCCAGCCTGCACATAGATCAGCGTATCCGGCTTAACATCCTCTTGGGTCACATCCGGCAAATCAAGGCCGATTTCAGCAAGATCATGCATGACCGGCTGCGGGGCGGGCGGCTGTGGCGGCGCATAGCGCGCGACCGCTGGCGTGGCACGCACCGGTGTAACCTCAGCTGTGGAATAGGTTCCATCTCGGGGAGCCGTCGTGATTTGTCTTCCTCCACGCCCGCGAACTGCCTGCGCGATGGCACGGCTTTCATCGGCCAGAACCTGAACTCGCACCCGCGCCGTTCCTTTGCCGACGAATTCCAGTACCTCCGCGGCCTTGCGGCTGAGATCAAGGATGCGTCCGTGTGCGAAGGGGCCACGGTCATTGATGCGTACAACAACGGAGCGGCCATTATCGAGGTTCGTGACCCGCGCCAGAGTTGGCATCGGCAAGGTTCGGTGCGCGGCGGTCAGTTCTTCGGCATCAAAAATTTCGCCGTTGGCGGTTTTTTTCAGGTGAAATCCTGGGCCATACCATGAGGCAATACCCGTTTCATCATAGGAATAGTCCTCGGCGGGGGAGTACCATACGCCGCCAATCTGGTAAGGCGCGCCGATTTTATAGCCCGGAGATGCTGTATCCGTCCCCGACGGTAACTTGGGTCCCGCGCCGAACATCGCGCACCCAGACAACAGGCTCGTCAGGCTCAGCAGGTAAAGGCTACGCAGAACAGGTTGGCGGAAATTCTGGATCATGATTCGGTCTCGATCAGATCGGCTAATAGTCCGACGGTGGTGGCAAAATATGTAGAACGATTCCAACGCATAATAATTTTATAATTCTGTGTCACCAGATAGCTGGGCCCTGCCCCACCATCCGGCTGCACCAGATAGTACATGGAGAGCGGGTCGGCAGGCAAATCGCCTCCCTCGGCATCGCGTATGCCGAGTTTTTGCCAGACCGTCATAGGTTGCGCCTGCTTAAGCCCAACAAGTTGCGGCGCAATGGCATGCAAGGCGACGACTTGTCTCCCCCAATCCATGCCGGGTTGCCAGCCCTCTGCCCGCATGTAATTTGCCATTGAATTAAAGACATCAGATAAATTGTTCCAGATATCGCGTTGACCGTCACCATCGCCGTCCACAGCAAAGCGCAGGAATGTGCTGGGCATAAACTGACACTGCCCCATTGCACCGGCCCAGGAACCACGCATGGCCAAGGACGCAAGATGATCCTGATCCATGATCCGTAACGCGGCGAACAATTCACCTCGGAAAAAGGCCGCCCGCCGCCCCTCATAAGCCAGCGTAAGCAGGGATCGGAGCGTGCTGAAATTCCCCTGGATGCTGCCGTAATTTGATTCCATTCCCCAAAGCGCGACTAAATATTTGGCCGGAACACCATAGGATGTGGCGATGCTGTTGAGAATGTCGGCGTGCTGCTGCGCCAGCTCGCGACCGCGCCGCAAACGCGCGTCAGTCATTATATTACGGCGATATTCGGCAAAAGTTATGGCATGCTCAGGCTGGCGCCGATCAAGCTCAATCACACGCGGATTGACTTCGATATCATCCAGCGCGGTTAACGCCTCCGGGCTGATACCTTGTGCCGCCGCTTCCTGTTTTACTTCGTCGCGCCAGGATTCGAAATCATTAGCCCCTGCGGACGAACACAAAAATATGGCAATGAGCAGAATATAATGCATCAGCGGGGCCCCGGAAAAAGTTCATCGCTACGCCCCGCCAGCCAATAGCATAACATGCCGAGAGACTCGCGCGTCACGCTGAAAAGCGCCCACATATTCGCGGTAAAAGCCGGCCGAAACAGCGCCCCGCCATCGCCCACGGTCTGGTAATCTACCGGCATCGGGATAATATTCCATCCTTGCTTCCGGAATGTGCCGGTCGCGCGCGGCAGATGCCAGGCGCTGGTGATCAAAATCCATGGCTCCTTGATTTTATCTCCAGCCAGTTTGGCGGCAAAAATTGCATTTTCATAGGTTGTGCGCGATTCACGTTCGTACACGACGTCGCGCTGCAATCCCATAGTCTTAAATACTGCCGCAGCAATGTCAGCCTGGCGCAGCGCGCGCAGCCCATCAGCATGCCCCGACCCCCCTGAATACATCAGCAGCGCCTGCGGATATTTTTCGGCCATGGCACGAAAAGCAAGCTGACGCCCCATCGTGCCGAAGCCTGCATATTGCGCACCGCGCGTCGCCGCGACATCTTCGTTCTCATTGCCACTGATCATAATAATCCCCGCGACATGTGGGGGCAATTCAGGACGCGGGAAACGATTTTCCAGAACATTCATTCCCCAAACGCCAACGGGAATCGTGGCAATCACCACGCCTGCCACAACGCCTATGGCGACAAGGCGTCGACCAAGTTTTTGCCGCGCCGGATTATTCATAAACAGCAAGAGCGTGCCAAGTAACAGCCAAAGCATCAGCAGATGCCCTGGTTCTACCAGCATCCATAACATCTTTCCTGCCTGGTAGATTAACTCCGCCATTTCAGAACCGTTTCTGGCACAGGGTTGACAAAGGCGCGATCTTCAGCCGCCGCACGCACATATTCGTTTTTCAGCTGATGATACCACCGTGCCTGTGTATCTGCATCGCGGATGAGCATCAGATTCATTTCATAGCGCAAGCCCGCCTGTTGCTTGACGACAATATCGCGATCCTGTCCAAGAAAGCGCCGGGCAAAAATACGCACCAGGGGTTTGGCAAGGCTCAGCAGGTTCCAGTTCCAGTAAATGCTGTGATTGATTTCCGTTGTCTGCGCATCAACCGGCGTTACGGTCGTCAAATTAACAACGCGCCGCGACCCGGCGACGATATGCTCGATCCGCACCCCCGGCAACATAAAGCGGATTTCAGTTTCCGGGACACCTCCGAGGATTTTATAAGCAAAAGAGTTTGATGAAGGCCGATGGCGCCGCATGGCAAATCCCAGAGTCTCTGGCCCGAACGCTTTCGCCTTTTCGTGAATCGAGCGGCGTGAGCGCCACCACCATGACTGATGCACGAACGGCCCGTGCGCCGGATCCATCAGGCCGATGACAGCGTGATCGATGTGGCAGGGAAAACGCATCGTTTCGACCAGATTGGGAGCGCCGGAAAAATCTGGAATACCAGGGACTTCGGGCAGTGTGGCCTGCTTTGTCTCTGAAGCTTCCTGCATAAAAATCCAGATATTGCCCGCAGCCTCACGCACCGGATATTGCCGAACGGCGATGTTTTCCGACGTGATATTTTCATGCCCCGTCAGCGAAGGGATATGCGTGCAACGCCCCGTCTGGTTGAATTTCCAGCCGTGATAGGCGCAAGCAACTTCGTTGCCGTCAAAACAACCGTCCGAAAGCGGGACGCCACGATGCGGGCAGATATCCCGCAACGCGAACACAGAACCGTCGTTTTTACGGCACAGCAAGACAGGCTCGCCGAGAAGCAACCGATGCGCCATTTGCCCGCGCCGCAAAGCAGACCCGGACATGGCGTAGTACCAGATATCACGAAGGAAAAATTGTTCGTGCGCCAAAGGACTCTCCCTTATCCGCTGGATAACATACAGGCAGATACTCCGGAACGGAAGCGGCGCAGAAATCTCCGCCCGGGGTGGGTTATTCCATGCCCAAAACGGACTGATACAACTCGACCAGCTCGTTCATTTCAATACGTTGCTGATCTTCCATTTTACGCAGCCGGATAACTTGCCGCATGATTTTGGGGTCGAAGCCGGTTCCCTTGGCCTCGGCATAAACGTCGCGAATATCGTTGGCGACGGCGACCTTGTCCTCTTCAAGTTTTTCAATGCGCTTGATGAAGGATTTAAGACGGTCGGCGGAAAAATTGCCACTGGCTTCGGGCATCGCTTGGCTCCTGCTGAAACTTTAAGGGGTGTGACACACATCCGAAGAAGCGGATGCAGGCCATACCCCTAATAGTCTCGCGCGCAAAAAACAAGACGATGAAAAATTTTTTTGCGCGGCAAGTTCTTTCAGAAAATTACTTGGCGGTCTTTTTGCAGGATTCGCAAACCTTTTCACGGTTTTCCTTAGCGGCTTTCTCCGCCTCTCCCGCAGCAGCGCGGCGTTCAGCTTCGGCCTTTGCCAAAGCTATCCGCCCTTCGTTACGGTATTTTGAATAGCGGTCGGCCAGATCCAGCGCGCCGACGCGGATTGCCTGATAGCTGCCCTCCAGCAAAGTATATTGATCCATCGGTTGATGGAAGCCATGGATGCCCGAAGCGCGCTCTGTCGAGAAGGGAATCTGCGTCACGCCGCCAACCGGCAAGACGGCCTGACCACGGAACCAGTCAACGCCCAGGATCGCGCCATCATTACGCACCAGCGCGGCTGTGCCATCCAATGTTGGATAACGTGAGCCGCCGGTCAAGCCGGTCAGGACATAACCTTCCTGCCGCGCCGAAAGCACCAGATTGGCATCAATCAGCAGATAGGCATCGGCGCCCATATCGCGGGTAATTTCGCCAATGGCCATACGCGAGGCATCCGACATAAAGCGATTATCCAGCGCGCCGCCATTTTCCGTAAAGCGCGGCAGCATCATGCGATAATTCAACCCAATTTCCGGGAAAATCCTGGTGTTCGGGCTGGTGATCTGATCGGTCTTGTCATGATCATCCACGAACATGCGCTTGTCATCGCGGCGCCCTATCATCTTGTTCGAATCCGCGCGCAGTTTACGCGCCACACCGGCCAATTCTTCCTCGCCGCGCGAACGCGCCATGTAATCCGGCGTGTTATGCAGATAGGAAATTTCGTATTCCAGGTTGCCAGAATTATATATCAGAGCACTTTGGCCAACCGGAATGACATTGAACCCCTGATTCAGCAAAGCGTTGGTCAGTTCATCTTCATACTTGCCAAGCACGCGTACCAGCTCGCCCCGGTTTCCGGTAAAGAGGGGAAAAGACTGGCTTGGGCGCGTCGCAATCGTCGCGATAGCAATCGTGCGGATGGGGGCGAACTCTGTCACACGCACATCAAGAGGTTTTGTTTCCTGTAACGCGCAGCCCGATGCCAAAACGCCCATCATGACGACGATGGCCGTGTGGCCCGTCAAACGCGCAAAACCGAACATGCAATACCCCCACATTTTCATGTAAAAAGACCATCTATGATTCCGAGGCTAGGCCAAAGCCTGAATCTCGACAATGGCAATTTAGAGAAGGACTTATTACCAAGCGGTTAAGTTTTATGTGCTATTTGCTTGCCAAACCTGCATGGCGGGACTTATGTCTTAATTTTCTCACTGTACGGAATCCCCTTTATGCCCTTCGTTCAACGCGACGCCACAAATGGCAAGATTGTCAAAGCCATGACGCGCTCGGTTCCCAATGCCGAGTTCGTTCAACATGGGCACCCCGATCTGATCGCTTTTCTTCAGGAACGCGGAGTTGATACCAAGCAGATCGACGATGCGTTGGGTGAACTCAAACGCACCGACATGGATATGTCGCGCGCCGTCGAGGATCTTATCACGGCTTTACTCAAGAAAAGCGTAATTAAAATCAGCGATTTACCGAAACAAGTTCAGGATCGAATTGCACTTCGGACACGGATGCGCGTGCTGATTGCCGAATCTTATGACCGAGCTTCGACGAGCCGCCCGCTGCCTAGCCCCTAGTTAATTGCAATTTTCGGAGCGGGTCTGACTTGTTCCGGGGTCAATAGCTTCTCCCAAATACGCTCGGCAATATTATTGTATATTCCGGCAGGGGGGCTTTCAGGCTCCGCCGCCACGATAGGCTTGCCCTCATCCATACTTTGGCGAATACGCAGTTCGAGCGGGATTTCACCTAAAAAGTCACAGCCCATCCGCGCAGCTTCGACCCGCGCGCCGCCGTGGCTGAAAATCTCGCTGCGGGTTTCGCAATGCGGGCAGACAAAATAACTCATGTTTTCAATAATCCCCAGCACCGGGACGTCAACACGACGGAACATGTTCAACCCCTTCCGCGCGTCAATCAAGGCAATGTCCTGCGGCGTTGAGACGATCACCGCCCCGGCTAGTGGAACCTGTTGCGCCAAAGTCAGCTGGGCATCTCCCGTTCCTGGCGGCATATCGATGACCAGGACATCCAGAGTTCCCCAGGCAACGTCACGCAGCATTTGCAGCAAAGCCCCCTGCACCATCGGCCCACGCCAGATCACCGGGCTGTCTTCGGCCACCATAAAGCCGATGGACATGATTTTTAGCCCCATAGCCATCACAGGCTGTAACATTCCCCCTTCATTTTCCGGTTTTTTGGTTACACCCAGCATGCGGGGAATAGATGGGCCGTAAATATCCGCGTCAAGCAAACCTACGCGAAGCTTTTGCGCCGCCAGCGCCAGCGCCAGATTAACCGCCGTCGTGGATTTGCCGACGCCGCCCTTGCCGGAGGCTACCGCGATCATGAAACGGATGTTCGGCAGACTGATATGGCGCGCCGGACGCGGCGGCGCGGCCGGAGGCTTGCGGTGCGCGGTCAAGACCGCGGCTACCTGGGTAACACCAGGTATGGCGCGCACGGCGCGCTCGGCCTGCTGGCGCAGTTCTTCCAGCTGGGTTCCCCGGGCGGGATCAACCTCAAGCACAAATGTAACATGTGCTCCGCCCTCACCCGGGCGAACTGCCACCCCGGATACGAGCCCCAGCGCGACAATATCCTTGCCCACAGAGGGGTCAACAATCTGTTCGAGTGCCCCGAGGACGCTCTTTTCATCGATTTCCGGCATCTTGTCCTTCTATGATTGACAAATGACCTGTTAGCTCAAATATAACACCAACATAGTGCCCTATCACGAAACGGCATGATATATATCCCGTATATATATTTTGGTCACCCCAATGAGGAGCTACGTTGATGACTGCACCAAGCGACAATAACGGCAACCCCTGGGGCAGCCCTTCCGGCGGTAAAAGACCATCGAACACCAATCCCAACCCATGGAATCATGGGTCTGGCGGTGGTTCAGGCGGCCCGCAGGGGCCGGATTTCGATATCGTTGCCCTGAAAAAATTCTGGCAGTCGCTGGTCAATGACTTCATGGGCGGCCATATCGGCAGCGGAAAAACCTTTACGATCATGGGCTTGATTCTCTTGCTGCTGTGGATGCTGAGCGGCATTTTTCAGGTCAGCGCGACCCAGCTGGGCATCGTCATGCGTTTCGGCGAACCCAAACAGGTGGTCAGTCCGGGACTGCGTTATCACCTGCCCTATCCGATTGAAGATGTGATCCTTGCCGAAGTGACTTCGTCACGAAAGGTCGAAGTTGGTTATAGCTCGGATGATAGCTTCCGCCGCAACTCCGAAACGCCGAACGCCAGCGAAAGCATGATGCTGACCGGCGACGAGAACATCATCGAAGTCTCTTTCGACGTTATGTGGCAGGTCGATCCGACCCGGGTGAAGGATTTCCTGTTTAACATCAAGGATCCTTTGACGACGGTCAAGGCCGTGGCGCAAAGCGCGATGCGGGAAGTCGTTGGCCAGACCAACATTCAGACCGCGATTACCACGGGTCGTACCGATATCGAACAAAAGACCATGGATCTGATCCAGAAAAATCTTGATCAATACAAGACCGGTATTCAGGTGACTCAAGTCAACCTGCGTGGCGCGATGCCCCCGGTTGAGGTGGCGGATTCATTTCAGGACGTAACACGTGCGCGTTCTGACAAGGAAACCAAAATTAATCAGGCCGAGACCTATCGCAACAAGGTCATTCCGGAAGCCGAAGGGCAATCGGCAAAAATGCTGCAGGAAGCGGCAGCTTATAAAGCGCAGATTGTTAATCAGGCCACCGGCAATGCCGCGCGTTTCATCAGCGTGCATCAATCCTATCAGAACGCCCGCGAAGTCACGGCGCGTCAGATGTATCTGGATACGATGGAAAGCGTCCTGAAAGACAGCAACAAAATAGTAGTTGATCCCAGTCTGAAGGGTGTGTCCACCTATCTGCCGCTTACGAACATTATGAATAGTGCGAAGAAAGAGGAGCGTTAAACCATGCCCAAGCAAATCTGGCTCCCTATTGCTGTGCTGACCGTCATTCTGACCATGCTCAGCAACGCCTTATTCGTCGTCAATCCGCAGGAACAGGCGATTGTCTTTCAATTCCGTGAAAGCAAACGCGTGATTCAAAAGGAAGGCTTGTACGCAAAAGTCCCCTTCTTTCAGGACGTCGTGTATTTCGACCGCCGCGTTTTGCCGCTGGAACCTCCCGGACAGCGCGCCACGCTGGCTGAACAGAAAATTCTGGACGTTGACGGCTTTGCGCGTTGGCGGATCAAGGACCCTCTGGTTTTCATGCAGAGTCTTGGAGACGAGAGCAAGGCGACCAACCGTTTGGGCGGTTTCTTGAATTCTTCCTTGCGTAACGTTCTGGGTAATTATCGCGTTGCCGACCTGTTGTCGGAAAAGCGCGATGAAATCATGACGAAAATCCGAGACGAAATGAACAGCAACGTCGCCCTGTACGGCGTGGAAATCGTTGACGTCCGCATTCGCCGGACAGATTTGCCCCCAGAAACCGTGCAAAATGTGTATAATCGCATGCGTTCTGAGCGTCAGCGCGAAGCCGCAACCTTGCGCGCTGAGGGAGAGATGAAGTCTCTGGAAATCACCTCCAAAGCAGACGGCGACCGCACCCGCAAAATTTCCGAAGCGCAGCGCGACGCACAAAAAGTCAGAGGCGAAGGCGATATGACGGCGATCAAGGTCATGGCCGATGCCATGAATCGTGACCCGGAATTCTATAGCTTCTATCGCTCGCTGGAAGCCTACAGGACGGCGCTCAAACCAGACAACACGACCTATTTTCTGGCTCAGGACAGCGCTTTCTTCAAATTTTTCGGCAGTCCACTCTTGAAATAAGACAGAATGCTACACTTGTCTCACGATAAGGCATCACAATTTTGTCGCTATCTATGAGTCATATGCCGTTCCTGATCCTGTGCGGGTCGTTTAAGGGAGTAAATTCCATGTCGTTGCATCGCGCCATGAAGTCCTTGTTCTGCGCCCTCATCTTTGTGACGTTGGCCGTTCCGGCGACAGCCGAATCTTTCCTGCCGAGAAACGGTTTTGCCGACACCGTTGAAAAGCTCTTGCCCGCCGTTGTGAACATCTCGACAACGCAAAAAGTCGAAGTCACGTCAGACATGGAAGAAATGCTCCAGGATCTGCCCTTCCCTCCGGGGTCGCAGTTTGAAGAATTGTTCCGCGAATTTAATGAGCGTCGCAAGCGCGGGCAGCCGCAGGATTCTTCGCCCCACAAAGCAACATCCTTAGGCTCCGGATTTGTCATCGACGCTTCAGGAATCATCGTTACAAACGGACATGTGATTCAGGATGCCGACGAGATCAACGTGATCTTGCAGGACAACACCAACCTGAAAGCCGAGTTGGTGGGTGTGGACAAGAAAACGGATCTGGCTGTTTTGCGCGTAAAGCCAACCAAGCCTTTAATCGCCGTCGCCTGGGGCGACAGTGAAAAAAGCCGGGTCGGCGATGTTGTTCTGGCCATCGGCAACCCTTACGGGCTGGGCGGCACAGTCACGGCGGGTATTATTTCTGCCCGTGCGCGCGATATCAACTCGGGGCCTTATGACGACTATCTGCAAACCGACGCCGCTATCAATCGTGGCAATTCCGGCGGCCCGATGTTCAATGTTGATGGCCAGGTGATTGGCGTCAACACCGCTATATATTCTCCTTCCGGTGGCTCGGTCGGCATTGGCTTTGCCATACCTTCGAGTATGGCAAAGGAGATCGTCGACCAGTTGAAAACCAATGGCCATACGCGGCGCGGCTGGCTTGGCGTCAGGATTCAAGCTGTTACGGCGGATATTGCCGAAAGCCTTGGGCTTGGCAAGGAACGCGGCGCACTGGTCAACAGCAACACGCCCGACGGCCCGGCGGACAAAGCCGGGGTTAAACCACGCGATGTGATTTTGACCTTCGACGGTAAAGAGGTCTCGGAGATGAAAAAACTTCCCCGGATCGTGGCCGAGACCCCGGTTGACAAGACTGTTCCAATGACGGTCTGGCGCGCAGGCAAGGAAGTAACTTTGAGCGTCAAGCTCGGCGAGCTGGAAGCTCATGAGAAGAGCGAGGACAAAGACAGCGGAGACAACGGCAAAGGTCCTGGAAAATCTTTATCGTCAAAGGTTGAGAAACTTGACGATATGGGACTGACCATTGCGGTACTTACGCCGGAAAACAGGAAGAAGCATTCCATCAAATCCGATGTCACAGGAGTCTTGATCACGGATGTTAAACCGAACAGCCCGGCACGTGAGCGCGGTCTGACGACCGGAGATGTGATTATCGAAGTGGCGCAGAAAGAAGTCTCCACCCCAGCCGAAGTCCTTAAGGCAGTCAAGGACGCAGGTGTTGACGGCAAGCCGGTGCTCTTTTTAATCAATCATAAAGGCGACGCACGCTTTGTCGGTATCCCCACGAAGAAGAGCGAACCCGAAAAGCCGCAAAATGATAAACCACAAAAGCAGGAAGATAAGAAATAGCTACGGCGCGATCTGCACTGAAGGAAGCAGGCAATGTTTGATGTCCTGAAGTCTCTCCCGGAATCTTTTTATTCCCAGAATTTTTATCGCAACGTCATCCGCAACCAGAAAGGGCTTGGCCGCAGTTACATTGTCGTGCTGATCCTGCTTCTGTGCCTGCATGTCGCATCATCCCTATATGCGCCGACGCAAAAAATACAGGCGATGATTCCAGAGTTTTTCTCAGGCCTGCCCGAAATGACGCTCCGCGACGGCAAATTTACCTCCATTGATAAGCCGATGCCTTTTTTCCTTAAACTTGATCCCACGTCTGCGGATACGCGAGTCTTCGCAATCGATACCAATCAGAAGATGGATGATCAGGAGGCGTTACGCCTCCTGATGGAACAGAAGAACATCTTTGTTCTCCTGGCCGCCGACCGTCTGGCGGTTTATCATGCTGGCCGGGTGGAGGTTAGTCCCCTTAATTTGCAGAATATCGACGTCATCATCACGCGTGACCATTGGGGTACTGTTGCCGCGTCATTGGGGTCTTATGTCTATCCTATTTATGGGTTGATTGTTTTTATCGGCGCGCTTTGTGGCGGGCTTTTGCGTGCCTTTCTGGGGGGACTCATTGCCTTGCTGTTAAGCTTACCCCTTAAATCCAACCTTGATTATACGGGCGGGGTCAGGTTGGCGGCGGCAACGGCCATTCCTTGTATGATCTTTATACTTTTGCTGCCGCTACGGGATGGAACTTTTTATCCCCTCTGGATGGCCTATATGTTGTTCGCGCTCTGGTCAAACAAGATTCTTGGCACGATGGGAACACCCAAAGCCTAATCCACGTCCACGAATTCTTCCCGACGGTATCCTTGGGCATACAGCAGGGCGGTCAGGTCAGCATAATTAATGATATGTGTCGCACGTTCTTCCACGCTGGGCTTGGCGTGGAAAGCAATACCCAATCCGGCGCCGGAAGTGCTGGCATTAATCATATCCAGATCATTCGCACCGTCACCGACGACAATACTTGCCTCTGCCGTCAAGCCAAGTTCGTCCAGTCCACGCCGCAGGATCTGCAGTTTTGAATTCTTATCAAGAATTGGCTCCGCGACCTTCCCGGTCAAACGATTGTTCTCGAGCAACAGTTCATTTGCCATATTCTTATCAAAGCCAAGCAGTACCGCAACGCGTTGCGTAAAATATCGGAGACCTCCGGACGCCAACCAGCAGCTTGCCCCGTGCTTGCGCATCGTGGCCACCAGCACATGCGCCCCTGGCATCGGGGTCATGCGTAAGGCCATCGTCGCCAACAGACTTTCCGGCTGTCCAGAGAACAAAGCAACACGCTGACGCAGGGCGTCAGAAAAATCGATTTCGCCATTCATGGCACGGCGCGTAACCTCGGTAACATGCGCGCGCGCATCAATGGCATCGGCCATTTCTTCCAGCATTTCCTGCTGGATCATGGTTGATTCCATATCTGCCAAAAGGAATTTCTTCCGGCGCGGCTGCGGTGCCTGCACAATAACGTCGATCTTTTGCCCTTTGGCAAAACCGGCAATCAGTAAGCGGAGATCATGCGCCGAAGCTCCACGCACGACTAGATCATAGGCCTGCTCTGCGTGCAGGGCGATGATCTTGTCCGCAATAAAACCGTTGCGCGCAAGATTCGCAACGCAGTCCTGGGCAAATTGCACGAAACCGCGCCGTGGCGCCGCGGCGATCAAGGTCACCACATGAAGCGTGTCTTCAAGCGGCATTGGATGCCGGATCTCCGTCGGTCACATCATCTTCCGCGACCCAATGCGCCGGTTCTTCGGTATCAGTGGTCACGCTATGTTCACGCAGGGTGGTATCCTGTTCATCGACCGTCATTGATGCCAGAACCGGCTTGGCGTCCAGAAGGCCTGAGGCTCTTAATTCTTCAAGCCCCGGCAGATCGTTCAGCGAGGCCAGATTGAAGTGGCTCATGAATTCTGTTGTTGTCACCCAGGTGACGGGTCTGCCCGGGGTTGTCCGACGGCGTCCCGGCCTGATCCAGCCGCGTTCCAACAGCATATCGATGGTTCCGGTTGCGGTGGCGACCCCACGAACGGTTTCGATTTCGGCGCGCGTCACTGGCTGATGATAAGCGATAATCGCCAATGTTTCCGCTGCCGCGCGCGGCAGTTTGCGTTTGGGCTCGGTGACAATTTGCAACTGCTCCGCCAGGTCAGGGGCTGTGCGGAGACTGTAGGTCTGATCGATTTCAACCAGATTAACGCCACGCCCCGCGTAATGCTCTTTCAGCATCGACAGCAGGGTTCCAAGAATAACGTCGTCACCGATGCGATCAAGCAACATCTGATGCGTGACCGGCACGGGACTGGCAAACAACAGCGCTTCAATCAGGCGTAATTGCGGATGGATTTCCTCGTCCTGATTCATGTCCGGCTTTCCTCATTTTGTGATGGCGCTTCTGTTTTACGAATATAAATTGGTGTAAAGATTCCTTCCTGACGCAATTCAAGTTCGCCGGACTTGACCATTTCGAGACTGGCGGCAAAGGTCGAGGCGATGGCGGAACGCGTTTCAAGCGGATCAAGCGTCAAGTCTGGCACGAATTCATGCAACGCCGTCCAGCTGGGCATAAAACCGACCATGTTGCGGATACGCGTCAATGCCGCTTCCAGCGAAATCAGGCGCCACTGCGGCACCGTGTAGCGCGGCGCTTTTATACGGCGTTGCGGCGCGGCCAAAGCCTGAAGCAGATCATAGAGTTTAAGGTCATAGACCGGCTTTTCGATCCTTCGGATCGGCTCGGGGATGCCCCGCAGAAAAATTTCCGACCCAAGTTGTGGCAAGGCGCGCATTTTTTCTGCGGCCTGTTGCATCGCAGCCAGACGCTGCAACTGAAATTTCAGAGCCGCCGCCATATCGCCGGGGTCAGGCTCGTCATTGGGCGGCGCGGGCAAAAGCAGGCGCGATTTCAGAAAGGCTAGCCACGCCGCCATCACCAGATAATCGGCAGCAATTTCCAGCCGCAGGCGGCGGGCAGCATTGATATAGACAAGGTACTGCTCGGCCAAGGCGCTGATGGATATTGCGCTCAGATCGACTTTTTGTTCGTGGGCCAAACTCATCAACAGATCGAGCGGCCCATCAAAACCTTCCAGGCGCACAACCAAATCCTGCGCCAGCGGGCGGTCGGATGCTGCCGGTTCCGGCGCAGTCGTTGGGATTGTATCCGTACTCATACCTGAATTTACCCTCACACCCGGGATTCGGGCATTTCATTAAAATAGCGCCTATGTTTAATGATGACAATATCCCGCCCATATCAGCTCAACTGATGGGCAATGTCCCCAACGGCCAGTATCATATCAAGCCGGTGATTGGCGGCACTCATGTCAAACGGGCCGGGGGTACGCAATAACTTTTTAGCACGTTCCCACCGGCTCCAGGCAGCCTCAGTCATCGGCGGCAAGAGCGTGCCGATTTGCGAGATCTGGGCAATATTACTGTTACAGATCAGGATCAGGTCGGTTCCCGTCGCAAGAACGCGTTGCGACCGACATAACAAATCGCCCTTCAGTGCCCGCATATCCAGATCGTCGGAAAGAAGCAACCCATCAAATCCGATTTTATTTCGGATAATTGAATCAACGATGACGGAAGATTGCGACGCCGGATACTCCGGATCGATTTTGTTGAACAGGATGTGGCTGGTCATCCCTATCGGCATTCCGGCAAGTTCACGGAAAGGAATAAAGTCGGGTTCCAATTCATCAAGCGGTTGCGAAACGACCGGCAGCTCGAGATGGGGGTCAACCTTGACCATCCCATGGCCGGGCAGATGCTTGATGACAGGCAAAACTCCCTGCTCCAGCATCGCCGTGGCAAAAGCTTTGCCCAGAACAGCCACGACTTCCGGTTCAGCGGCAAAAGAACGATCACCGATCACGTCATGCATGTCAGGGTGAGCGCGATCAAGAACCGGGGCACAATTCACCGTTATCCCCAGTTGACGCAACTGATGCCCGATCAAGCTGCCGAGAATCCCAGCTGCCTCAATTCCCAAGGCGGGATCATACTTATAGATTGCTCCGATAACGCCTGCAGAAGGTAACTTCGACCAATGCGGCGGCTTGAGCCGCGCGACGCGTCCACCTTCCTGATCGATCAGGATCGGCGCGTGCGTGTGGCGCAATAAGGCGCGCAAACTTGTGGTCAAGTGCCGGACTTGCGCCGGGTTGGCACAGTTGCGTCCCATCAGGATAAAACCCAAAGGTTGAACCTGCGCGAAATAGGTACTTTCATAAGGCGTCAGTTCGGGCCCCGAGAGCCCGAAGATTGCCGGAAGCGGCCTGGGCACCTGCACATTGCCTATTTTATTTGACAAGGATGCACCCCACTCCAGCAGCCTTCAGATCAGCGCAAAGTTTATGCGCCGCCGGAACAGATAAAAGCTGGCTTTGAATCCGGTAGAAGGTGCCACGCGCCCCCAAATCAGCCTTGGCGACGCTCAACTTCACTTGCCGCAATAATTGCGCGTGACCGGAAACGATTTGCAGCATTTTCTCTTCCGCCTGCGCCACACTGGGATAGGCAGCAAGTTGCACGCGCTGCTGTCCCGCCGGCATCACCGGCGTGGATTCAACCTTGAGCTGGTTCTTAGACTCAGGCTTCACGGTTGCCTTCTCACCCGGTTTTCCGAGCTTTATCGTAATATCCTTGAGCGGCAGCACCTCCTTGGGAGGCACATCCTTCGACGGAGTCTTTGAAAGTTCAGTCATTACAGGTTTGACGATGGCCAGCGGCTTGATCGGCTCAAGATCAGTCTGAGACAGCACTGACTGCGGCACAGGTTGCGACTCCGGAACCTTTGTAACCGGTGGTGTAGCCGGTGAAACAACAGGAGGCGTAACAGGAGTACCAACCGGGGAAGCAACAGAGGGGGCAACCGGCGGGACGTCCGCTATGACAGGTGCTTGAACTGGGGCGGTGGGTATTTGTGTGGTGCTGGCCGAGGGTTCCGGTTGCTCCGGTGGGTTTTGACCACCGACTTCAACGGCTTTGTCGTTTGGAGTTTCTGCCGGGGGAAGAAGGTGCTCGATCCGCGCCGCCGACGCGTTCTTCTTACCAAGCTGATCAAAAATCGTGACATCCTTATGTGGCACCTCAACGCCACCCGGGGTCTCGGGACGTTCCTTGATTGGTCCTGGTGCCGGACTTATCAGGGGGATTTCTGTTTTCCTGTTAAGGATATTCTTCGGGTCATAATATGAGTAAAGACCGCCGGCGATAAAAAATATTCCGGCAACCATAATCATCCATACACCGAGGCGTTGCCGCCGGTTCATAGGATTACGGCGATGGCGCGAACGACGCGGCGGATCGGGAAACAGATCAGGCGACAGCTGATTGCTCATCGCGCAACTCCGCCAGCGGTGGAACTCCCAGAACGCCCAGAACGTTGGCGATGACCAGGCGTGTTGCCTGCACCAGCGCCAGCCGCGCTTGCGAGACTTCGTGATCGTCGGCGATCAGAAAACGCATGGTCGCTTGTTCCCTGCCCTTGTTCCAAAGCCCGTGAAAATATCCGGCAAGTTCGATAAGATAGTAAGTCAGGCGGTGCGGCTCCTGCGCCTCAGCCGCCGTTGCCAGCAGACGCGGCCATTGCGCAAGACACTTTAATAGTAACATCTCTTCCGGGCTATTCAAGCGGTCAAGCGGCAGGCGCGCCAGCGCGGCCGTATCATCGGCAGCAGCCCCATAAACTTCGCGAGCGTGGCGAATCACCGAGCAGCACCGCGCATGCGCGTACTGGACATAAAAGACCGGGTTATCGCGAGACTGCTCGACGACCTTGACGAAATCGAACTCCAGCTCCGAATCAGGCGTGCGGGTCAGCATGAAAAACCGTACCGCCCCCGCCCCGACTTCTTCGACCATTTCACGCAGGGTGATGAGATTCCCAGAACGCTTGGACAACTTCACCGGTTCACCGTTTTTAAAAATCTTCACCATGCTGTTATAAACGACGTTCAGTTTCGCTTTACCGTCGCTTAAGGCCGTAATTGCAGGGCGTAAACGCTCCAGATATCCGCCATGATCCTTGCCCAGAACATTGATCATCACATCAAAACCGCGGCGCATTTTGTCATAGTGATAGGCCATGTCGGGCATAATATAAGCCCAATAACCATCGCGCTTTTTTAATGGACGGTCGGTACTGTCGCCGAACTGGCTCGACCTGAACAAGGTCAAGGGTACGGGCTCCCAGTCCTCCATTTCTTTACCGCGTGGTGGCGGCAGCGTGCCTGTATAGATCAGCCCCTTGTCATTAAGGATGTTAAAGGCCGCGTCCAAAGTTCCATTCGCGACAATCACGCTTTCATTGGTAAAAACATCATGTTTGATGCCGATCAGATCAAGATCCGCAACAATAAGTTTCATGATGCTTTCGGCGGCAAAACGGCGGATCGGTTCCAGCCACACGGCTTCATCTTTGCCCAACCACTTTTTGGCATCACGGGCAACCAATGCTTGCGCCACGTCTTTCAGGTACTCGCCCGGGTACAAGCCTTCAGGAATTTCCCCGATATTTTCACCGAGAGCTTCGCGGTATCTTAAGTAGGTCGTACGCCCCAGAACATCGATCTGCGCCCCGGCATCGTTAAAATAATATTCGCGGGTCACGGCATAACCGGCTTTTTGCATCAGGTTAGCCAGCGTATCGCCGATCACCGCGCCGCGCACATGGCCGGCATGCATCGGTCCTGTAGGATTCACGGAAACATATTCAACATTGACCTTGATGCCTTTGCCGATCTGCAAAGCGCCATAGTCCATTTGTTCTTTCAAAATATGCCGCATTTCTTCGTGCCATGCCTCGGGGCGCAGACGCAGATTGATAAAGCCAGGCCCGGCGATTTCCACACCCGCGACATGAGATGCCTTTTGTAACTGCGGCACCAAGGCCTCAGCCACCGCGCGCGGCGGCTTGCCCAGCGGTTTCGCCAGCGTCATGGCCAGATTGGTGGCCATGTCGCCATGTGCCGTATCACGCGGCGGCTCCAGCGTGAAAGCAGGCAATGGATTGGGCAGAGTCCAGCCTGCCTGCGCCGCCGTTGCCGTCAGAGCTTGCTGCAAAATCGCGCGATATGCGTCAAAGATTGTCATCAGATAAATTTTTCCATTGAAAATGCCCGTTGAAACTCGATCACGGCATAGCGATCAGTCATGCCAGCAATATAATCGGCGATCAAGCGCGCCTTGCGTTTTTCGGCCTCGCCGCCCTCCTCCAGCCGCGCGAACCACCCCGCCGGCAGACAATCGGGGTGCTGCATATAAAACGCGAATAAATCGGTCACAATGCGTTCGGCTTTGGTGTTAAAGCGGTTGACGGTCTGGTGACGGTACATGCGCTGCATCAAAAACCGGCGGTAGGTACGGAAATTTCCCTGCATCGCCGGACTGCAACAGACGGTTGCCGCGCCTGCCTTGCGGATATCCGCGGCACTTTCCGGTTTCATGTCCCGCAAACGCGCCCGCGTGGTTGTCAGCAAATCATCAACCATAAAACCAATGGCCTGCCGCACAATTTCCTGAATTAGCAGACTGTCGGGAATGCCGGGGTATTTGGCACGGCTTACCGCAGTAATTTCCTCAAAAACAGGCAAAGTTGCAATGTCTTCAATGGTAAAGAAACCGGCGCGCACACCGTCATCAACATCGTGCGTGTTATAAGCTATATCGTCGGCCAGCGCCGCCACCTGCCCTTCGGGGCCGCACCACTGTGCAAGTTCAAGATCCCATTTCTCCTGGAAAGCCTTGATCGTCGTCGGCACATCCTTGCCGGGTTTGGCGGGCAACAAAGGGCCGTTATGCTTGACGATGCCTTCCAGAGTTTCCCATGACAGATTGAGGCCACGATAATGGGGATATTTATGTTCCAGCTCGGTTAGAATCCGAAACGTCTGGTCATTATGATTAAAACCTCCATAAGGCTGCATCACGGCGTTCAAGGCGTCTTCGCCCACATGGCCAAAGCACGTATGCCCCAGATCATGCGCCAAAGCGATGGTCTCCGTCAGGTCTTCGTCCAGTTGCAGTGCCCGGCTGATCGTGCGCGCGATTTGTGCCACCTCCAGCGTGTGGGTCAGGCGGGTGCGGTAGAAGTCACCCTCGAATTCCACAAAAACCTGCGTCTTGTTTCGCAATTTGCGGAAAGCTCCGGAATGAATGATCCGGTCGCGGTCGCGCTGGAATGGCGTTCGCAGCGGATTTGCCGTTTCGGGCATCAGACGCCCGCGCGTTGCCGCCGCCAGCGTGGCATAGGGTGCTAAGTCCATGAAATGCTCGTTATGGTCATGCCGCTCTTCGATGCGCCTTGCATTGCGGCGGGGTCAATCTAGCCCATCAATTTCGATAAGTCCAAGCCATAACTGTTTGATAGATCATCACTATAATACACTTCACACCGCCGGATACTGCGGTTATAATCCGGGTATGAGCACCACATCAGCATCCCTTAATGTTACCGAAGGCGCGGCGCGCCAGCTGGCAACATTCGTATCCCAGAATGGCAAGCATGTCCGGTTGGAAATCCACCCTGGAGGCTGTTCGGGATATAACCTGCAATTCGCCGCCGATGCCCCGCGCGCCGACGACCTGCGCTTTGGTCCGGCCGGAGCCGAACTTCTCGTTGACGCGTTTTCGCTCAGCCTGATTGACGGCGCCACAATCGACTATGTCGATCAGATCGGACGCGAAGGCTTTGTGATCGAGAGAATCCCGAACATGCAGTCGCGCTGTGGCTGCGGCAGCTCGTTCAGCACCGCAGAATAAAGTTGCGCGTCGCAACCTGGAACGTCAATTCCATAAAAATGCGCCTGCCGCATTTACAAATGTGGGTGGCACAGGTCAAGCCTGACATTATCCTGCTGCAAGAACTTAAATGCGAGACTTCGGCTTTTCCACGGCTTGAAGTCGAAGCGATGGGGTATCGCGCCGAAGTTGTCGGGCAGAAATCCTATAATGGCGTTGCGGTACTCAGCCGTATGCCGGTGACGGTATCCCACACGTGCCTTCCCAACGATCCGGAGGATGTGCAAGCGCGTTATCTGGAAGTCGTCGCCGACGGTGTCACGCTTGCCAGCATCTATCTGCCCAACGGCAATCCGGTTGATTCAGAAAAATATCCGTACAAACTTAAATGGATGGAACGGCTGGAAGCCCACGCCCGCACGTTACTCGCGACGGAGAAACCGTTCATCTTCGGTGGGGATTTCAATATCATTCCGACCGAACACGATGTTTATGACCCCAAAGGCTGGGAAAATGATGCTCTCTTCCGGATGGAAAGTCGTGCCGCCTGGCGACGGCTCCTCCATCTTGGCCTGACCGACGCTTTCCACGCGCTGCATCCTGATAAGAAGCATGCCTATACATTCTGGGACTATCAGCAGAATTCCTGGCAGCGCGACCATGGTTTAAGAATCGACCATTTCCTGCTTTCTCCTGAAGCAACCGACCGTTTACAGGACTGTCATATCGACCGCACGCCGCGCGGCTGGGAGAAGGCCTCTGATCACACGCCGGTCGTGTTGGACATCACCTGATCAACGTTGCTTGATCTGCATGATCCCCATCATAAAGGCCGCAAAACCAAGTTGTATCCCGCCAACAATGCAGGTGGCGGCGAAAATCATCACGCGCATGACATCACGGTAATCCAGCGCTCCAAATTGCGCTGCCGTCCAGATTCGCGCTGCCCAGAAAATCCCGCCACATCCCACGATGATAATGGCCAGAGCCGCGAATAACAGGCGCTCGACAGTCAGCGCCGCAAAGAGTTTTTCATAGCTCGCTTTGGGCGGCAGTATTCCTTGCTTCATCGCGTAGTGCCGCGCCAGCAAGGCGAAGGTCACGCTCTGCACTCCGACGAGGATCGCCAGAGCCCCCACCAGCAAGGTATGAACATCCAGCCCGATGCCCGGCGCAACCATGAAAGGCCCGGGCAGCAACAAGGCTGCCACCATAATCCCGAACAGGATCATGGCGATGCCGGGGTAAAGGTAGAGCCAGCGCGGACTATACAACAGCAAAAAGCGCAAATGCCGCCACCCGTCGCGCCACGGATTAAGATGCGATTTATGTCCGCGCCCGTCTTTGGCCAAGCTTACCGGCGTTTCACTGATCTTTAACCCGGCCAGCGCGGCACGGACAATCATCTCGCTGGCATATTCCATGCCCGTGGTGCGTAAATCGAGGTCAAGCACCGCCTGCCGCCGGAAGCCGCGCAGGCCGCAATGAAAATCGCCAATGGGAATTTTAAAAAACAGGCGCCCGATGAAGCTTAGCAACGGATTGCCGAAATAGCGGTTTAAAGGCGGCATAGCACCCGGTGCAATGCCGCCGCGAAAACGGTTACCGATCACAAAATCAGCACCATCGCGCAAAGCCGCCATGAAGGGTGCGGATTCACCAAAATTATAACTGCCGTCGGCATCGCCCATGATGACATAGGTTCCACGCGCCGCCGCGATGCCCCCCGCCAGCGCCGCCCCATAGCCTTTCTCCATGACCGTCACAATTCGTGCTCCTGCGGCACGCGCGCGCGCCGCAGAGTCGTCGGCGCAGCCATTATCAACCACGACAATTTCGCCATTAATGCCCGAATCGCGCAGATAAGCCGCCGCCATACCGACGCATTGCGCGATGGTTGCTGCCTCATTCAGACAAGGCACAACAAAGGACAGTTCGGGCGTCGAAGTGGCGACCTGATTCATGCTCAGCAGGCTAGACTGCAGCAGCGGCAGGGGCAAGACACATCATTCAATCAGGATAACCCGTACGCGCGACGGCCTAAACCAAATGACGTCGCGTCCCCGGCGAATTTTTAAGAACGCGGCTACGGAAATTTATCAAAAATCCGTGATCCGTTTGTTACAAATTCTTGGTCGGAGGTCGCATCGAAGGTTGACGCGTGCTTCTTATCGGCGTGTCAAATTCATCGGGTTGCGTCAGGGATTCACCTGCGAGAATTCTCTTCGCCACCTGCTGGTTTTCAGGATTAAGGGCCAGCCCCTTATCAAGAATTTTTTGCAGAACCGGGCGGACATCTGGTCCGTTACGTTCACTATTCCACGTCATCCTTGTTGCGATGACATCAAAGGCCATGTGCATGGCTTCCTGGGTCAGAGCGCCGCGCTCTTCCATCTTGTCGATCAACTGGAAGAGAAGCGGTATTGGAGGATTGCCATAATGCTGCCCCCAGAGCGCCGATTTAAGAAATTCCGGTTTAACCTCTGCGCCGCCATTGATATAAGTTAGTCCAATTTCAATCCTGGATTCACGGAGCGCTGTTTCCGCTGGAGTCATGTTTAGGTTATGTGGATTCGCCATATTCAGCGGATAGTGCTGATCAACTAGGTATTGGGCAAAGTCCTTGGCATCTTTACTCTTGGACTTCCCATATCCAGTGGTAAATGCAACGGCGTGAGCGTAGGTCGGCATATTGTTCCCCCCCCATTCCCCTTCTCTTCCCGCGACTGCCGTTTTATTCAGACCGCGTTGCTCCAGCCATTGAAAGGCTGGAAGATCAAATTGGCGCGCAGCCGTATGCCCCGCATTAAAGCCAGAATGATCAACGACATTGACATCTTTCACATAAGGCAGGACAGCAGCCATTGTCGCAATCGCTTTATCCTCACGATGAATGGGATGTGCCGCCTCAACAAAATGCCAGTCTTCAGTTTTCACGCCAATCCCGGCCAGCTTCGGGATCATCTCCGCACGTCCCCAGTGTACCGTCTCGAGCATCGTGTGCTTTGAGACTATGCCTATAGGATCAAGCGCCTTTGCCTGCATATTCGCGACCATGGCGTCAAACAACTGGACACGCTGTTGCGAGGTATAGAGATCGGTCTGGTAATTCTTGTGGCGGCGCGCCGACGCCGTCGCGTCAAAGGCATCCTTTAAGAAGCTGTCGAAATCAGGCATCGACCGATGCGCGTTATGCACACTTTCCCGAACCTGATCCATGATTAGAAAATCAAGGGCTTTTTCGTCACGATTGCCGATTTCTGATTTTCTGCTAAAGGTCAGGTCAGCTCCAGCCTTCACCAGATACATCGCCGCATCAAACGCACCGTTATGCAATGCTGCGATAAGCGCATTGGCGGGAGATTTAGGTTCGTAAAAACCGCGCGCATTGAAACAGATTGCCCCTGCACCGAATGTAACATCCGCTTTAAAATCTATATCGGCTCCATTTTTGCGAAGCCGTTCCATTTCCACGACATCATTATTCCCGGCAGCCATGATCAATTTAACGGACAGATCGGCAATACGTTCTGGATCAAAGCGGGTGATATTGTGGCTCATATATTGTCCTTTTATATTATGTACCCAGTGGGCTGGGCGTGGTTGAATGCCAATGACAAATTACCCAAAATACATGAAAGTATTCAGCAAAAATTATCATTGCAAATCAGCAGCATGAGCCAATGCAGGACTATTCTTTAGCGCTCTTCCGCCGGTGTCCCTGCTCCGCGATTTCGTCGAGTTCCAGACGTTCGCGCTTCTGCTCCTCGGCCAGTTCGGCAGCATCGCGATTGTCGCGAATGATTTCGTAGCGCTTTTGCGTTTCAAATAGTTCAGCCAGTTTTTCACGTGCAGATTCAACGGCCTTATTCGCATCGTCCCGCGCTTTGCCGAGTTGCTCCAGACGGGATTTAACCGCATTCTGGAACTGCGCCAACGTCATCATCTCGCCCACCTGCGCCGTCCGCGCGATGCCTTCCTCGCGCCGTCGCGCAGCCTCAAGCGCGGCTATTTCGGCCACAATGCGGTCATAGATATTCTGCAAATCGGCCAGCATCCGCCGCTGCTCATCAACCAGAGATTTCTGTAATTTGATGAGAGTTACGAGGCTTTTGGCGGCCATTCCACACCAAGTATTTTTGCCAAAGCGTCATAGCCGGACGCCAGATCGGCACGTTCATGAATGCCCTGACTCAGGAAATTTTCCAGCTGGGGGTTCAATGAAATCGCCGTATCTGTATCGGGATCAGAACCGCGCCGGTACGCGCCGAGCCGGATCAGTTCGGCCATATTCTCATAATTGGCCAAAAAACGTCGCGCCCGGTTGACGACTTCATTCTCGGGCATGCTGTTACAATTCGGCATCGTTCGCGACACGCTCCGCATAATATTGACGGCGGGATAACGTCCGCGCTCTGCTATTGCGCGATCCAGAACGATGTGGCCGTCAAGGATGCCGCGCACGGCATCGGAAATCGGTTCATTATGATCATCGCCGTCAACCAGAACCGTAAAAAGACCCGTAATCGAGCCTGTGCCGGGCAATCCGGGCCCGGCACGTTCCAGCAGTTTCGGCAATTCGGCAAAAACGGTCGGTGGATAGCCCTTAGTCGTCGGCGGTTCACCTGCAGAAAGGCCAATTTCGCGCTGCGCCATGGCAAAGCGCGTCACGCTGTCCATCAGGCAGAGCACGGCGCGTCCGCGATCACGGAAATATTCGGCAACGGCCAGAGTCATATACGCCGCCTGCCGCCGCAGCAGCGCCGCTTCGTCCGAAGTCGCGACAATCAGGACGCTGCGTGCCAAACCTTCAGAGCCAAGGTCGTCATGAATAAATTCTTGCACCTCGCGGCCGCGTTCGCCAATCAGCCCAATGACCGAGACATCGGCGGAAGTATAGGAGGCGATCATCGACAGCAGGCTGGACTTTCCTACGCCCGAGCCAGAGAAAATCCCCATGCGTTGCCCGTGGCAGCAAGTCAGGAACGTATTTAAAGCACGCACCCCCAGATCCAGTTTTCCGCTGACGCGCTGTCGTGCGTTGGCCGCAGGTGGCGCGTTGCGGATCGGAATACTGATATCGCCATGCGGCAAGGGCCCCTTGCCGTCGATGGGCTCGCCCAGAGCATTGATGACCCGACCAAGCCAGGCCTCTGTCGGCGCGACGGAGGGTTGGTCATCGGCGACTTCGACCTCGCACCCCAAACCAATGCCATCGACCTGACCAAAAGGCAGAAGCAGGACCCGATCATCACGAAAACCAACGACTTCGGCCAGAACCCTGCGTTTCCCGCGCGCAATCATGACGCAGCGCCCGCCCACGGCCACATGCCGTTCTAATCCTGCGGCCTCGATCAACAAGCCCTGCACCGCCGCGATGCGTCCATAAACGCGATGAGCGCGCACGGCATTGATGCGGGCAACAAGACGCTGCGTTACCGTGACCATAGCGGCTCAAAAATACTGCGATCCATGGGAATATATTAACGCAAAAGCTTAACAAATGCTTGTGAAGAATTTTATGGGTCTTGCACAACAACGAGTGTCATATCACTTGGCAAAGCGCGCCACGCCACACTTAGAGCGTTATCCCCCTGCCCCAGACGACCCGCGCCGCCGCGCAGTTTGTTTTTCACGGCATCAAGCGTCAGGCCGGACAACGAAAATTTCTTAAAATATGACTCGGGTTTATTGTCTTCGCCAAGCTGGCTGACGGGTATAATTGCGCGACTGTCACCAAGAATATTTCCTTCGGCAGAAACCAGCATGGCACGCATTTCAGGATTGTCCGCTTGCCGTAACAACATCTGATAGACTTCAAGGCTATACTCAAAATGCAAGATTGCTTTGGTCTGGCCGCTGAAGGCTATGGGTGTCGCATAAGCGATAACCCACTTTTTCATATCATGAGAAATATAAGGGCGGGTGATGTAAACCGTTTTCGGCTTTTGCGCCATGGCAGGGCCGAAAAATTCATTGTCGACCTCGTTCGGGTCAAGATCATGCGCGATATGTCCGTCGTTGACCCGCGCCAGCTCTGGCCCGCCGGCGCCAATAAGGCACATCTCACCTGAATCATGTTTCTTGCTGAACTCCAGCATCAGCTTCTCGACCGCAGCCTTAGCGGCGCGTTTCTTTTCCGGGGCATTCACCGTGAAATATTCATTAAACGCCCGATCTGCGCTGGACTCTAACAATGCAGCCTTGGCTCCAGAATGCTTTGCCAGTAAGGAGGAGGCAATTTTTTGTACAACCTCGCGTACATCACCACCTGCATATGCGTCCTGTGGCGCGCACAACAAAACAGCAAAACAGACCACCGCACCCATGATGTTTTTCATATTTTCCTCAATTACTATAATGGGATAAATGGCTTCTGACTAAGCTAACCAGAAGTAATACATACTGCCGGGGGCAGAAAAATGCAGCAAAAAAATGTGCGGAATCCGAAGATGGCGACTTGTATTAACAATTTTCACCAATTATTAATCAATTTGGTTAATTTTAGCAGAGGTTAATAGCAGTGATACGCCATAGGTAGGTTCCGTTTGTTGTGGCGTTCCTCAAATCTGTTTCTTTTTATCACCACCACGAGGCCTGTCATGCGTGTATTACTTGTCGAAGACGATACCTCCGTAGCTAAAAGCATTGAGCTTATGTTGCAAGCCGAAGGGTTCATTGTCGACATCACAGATCTGGGCGAAGACGGCCTCGAAATCGGCAAGATCTATGATTACGATATTATCATTCTCGATCTGATGTTACCGGATATCGACGGCTATGAAGTTCTACGCCGTCTGCGTTCGGCGCGCGTCTCAACACCAATATTGATTCTTTCGGGTCTCAGCGAACTTGATAACAAGATCAAAGGTCTTGGCTTCGGCGCAGACGATTACCTGACCAAGCCTTTCGACCGGCGCGAGCTTGTTGCCCGTATCCACGCCATCATCCGTCGTAGCAAGGGGCATTCTGATAGCGTTATTCGTACAGGCCGCCTGACGGTAAACCTGGATACCCGCACGGTTGAAGTGGACAACGCCCCGTTACATCTGACCGGCAAAGAGTATGGTATCCTTGAGCTGCTATCGCTGCGTAAAGGCACGACTTTGACCAAGGAAATGTTCCTCAACCACTTGTATGGCGGTATGGACGAGCCGGAATTGAAGATTATTGACGTGTTTGTCTGTAAACTGCGCAAGAAGCTGGCGCAAGCGACCAGCGGCGATAACTACATTGAGACCGTCTGGGGACGCGGCTATGTCCTGCGTGATCCGTCTGGAGCGCAGGCCGGAAAGACCCCGGAGAAACAGGCTGTCATAGCCTAATTGCTTCTGGTACGGGCGTTTCTGCGTTACAGAAGATTTTTCTGTTTCTTGGGTGCTGTAGATTTTTGCGTGCGTGTAGCTACGTCCGCGCACATTTTTCATGACATTAAAAGAGCTTTTGCAGTCAGCGTGTGTGCAGCACCTTAGAGCAATCGCAGCACTACCTATGCCGACATTTTTTGCGCGGGTGCCGCGTAGTGGCCACTCGCCAGAGATTGCTGGACATAGAGTCCGCGCTGGTTTTCGACGGGCTTAAACTTATCGCAAACACCAATGACCGTTTCTGCGCCCCCAAGATAGAGCACCCCGTCCTGGTGCATGACACGCGCAATACTTTCCAGAACGCGGCCTTTGGTGGCCAGATCGAAGTAAATCAAAACATTCCGGCAGAAGACGACGTCAAATGTTCCAATCGAGCCAAAGTCCGTGAGAAGATTCATTTCACGGAATGTGACCATATCGCGAATATTTTGATTAATCTGCCAGCGATCCCCTTGTTGCGAAAAATATTTGACAAGAAGCGTAATTGGCAAACCGCGTTGTACTTCAAACTGGCTATAGATGCCGCTGCGCGAACGTTCGACCATCTCCGATGACAGATCGGTGCCGACAATTTCAATCTTCCACCCGGAAAGACGCGCTCCCATTTCGGCCAAGAGTATCGCCAAGGAATAGGCCTCTTGTCCGCTGGACGAAGCCGCCGACCAGACGCGCAATGATCGACGCGAGGCGCGCGTCTCCAGCAATTTTGGCAGGACAACTTGCTTGAAAATATCAAAAGGCCTTTGATCCCGGAAAAATGACGATTCATTGGTCGTCATCGCCTCGGTGACGTCACGTAACATGCTTTCGTCACGTTTGGAGCGCAGCGCGGCAGCAAGCACTTCCAGACCCTTGAGATTCCATTTCCGTGCCACAGGCATCAAACGCGATTCAAGCAGGTACGCCTTGTCCTGTGTGAGCACCAGACCGGAGCGCTGCTTGAGGGTTGTGGAAAAATACTCAAAATCTTCGGATTTCATGCCAGCGCCCCCTGTGCAAGACGCCGGACATAGCCGCCGATTTCATCAATCGGGAGTACGGCAGAACACACACCACCATTCGCAACAGCACCGGGCATTCCCCAGACCACACTTGTCGCCTCATCCTGTGCAATAACGGCGCCCCCGGCCTCAACCACTGCTTCACTCCCCTTCCATCCATCCTGCCCCATGCCTGTAAGCATAACGACCAGAATTTTTCGTCCAAAAACTGCAACAGCCGAGCGCAGCATGGGATCGACAGCAGGCCGACAAAAATTTTCCTGGGCATCTTTATTCAAGCTCAAAACGTGCTTGCCGGACTGATTCTGCACCAACATATGATAATCTCCCGGCGCAACATAATATACACCACCTTCAAGCTCCATACCATCTTTGCCCTCGACACAGATGACACTGCACTGCTTGCTGATATGTTCAGCCAGGATGGTCGTAAAGCTTGGCGGCATATGCTGCGTTATCATCACGGGTTGCTTCAAGCGCCCCATGGCTTTTATCGTACAAAATAATGCCTGTGGCCCCCCGGTTGAGCTTCCGATCATGATAATGTCGGGACTGAGTTTAGGCGCAGGACGAAGGGAGATTTTCCCCGTTGCCGGAGGGGGTGGCATACGCGTCAATGGCGCAGCCGTTGCCGGTCGCGGCATTGAAGCAGGAGCTCCAGCAGCAGTCCTGGGGAGCGCCGCCATAGGCGGCAGCGGCTTCTTGATCGGAGATTGTTGCGGCACGGGCTGTGGCGCAGCAGATGCGGCCGTGGCGTGCGGTGTGCCGACTGGCTTTATAGTGGGCTTTAAGACCGCAGAGCCGCGCACTCCGGCTTTACGTGCCACAGCACCAAGAACTAGAATTTTATCGATCAGTTCATCTTTGAAATCGCGCGTATTCGTGATTTCACGCGTCGAGGATGGCTTAGGCATATAGTCCGCAGCGCCAAGTGATAAGGCATGCATGCTAATTTCTGCGTTCTTCAGGCTCAACGTCGAGGCGACGATGATTTTAACGGCGGGGTCTACCGCCAGCAATTTTGGCAAGGCTGTCAGCCCATCCATCACCGGCATCTCAATATCGAGGATGATGACATCAACAGGCGTCTTCTCCAAGGTCATCAACGCCCGCGCGCCATCGGCTGCTGTAGCGACGACCTGGATCATCGGGTGCCCATCCATAGCGCGTGAAAGAAGACCACGAATAACGGACGAGTCATCGACAAGCATCACCCGATACGCGCCGCCTGAAACGGGGGCTGTGGCCTCATCTGTGATGTGCATGATCTCTGTCATTAGGTTCACTATGCCATAGCCAACTTAAAGCAGGCCGAGTTGGGTGAGTTTTCCCTCGATAATGCCACTGTCAAACGGCTTCATAATGTATTCGTTTGCGCCGGCCGCCAAGGCATCCTGGATATGCTTCATATCGTTCTCGGTTGTGCAGAAAACGACTGTCGGCGCTTGCCCGTTCGGAAGCTTTCGCATTTCGCGGAGAAAATCAATTCCGGTCATCACCGGCATATTCCAATCAAGCAGCACAAATTCCGGCATTTTCCGGGTGCAGAAATCCAGCGCCTGTTTGCCGTCTTCGACTTCGTCGCAGGAAAAACCAAGATCTTCAAGAATTTTACGCGCAACCTTACGAACTACCCGACTATCATCAACAATAAGACACGACTTCATCATCGGGCTCCTTCAGAATCAACAGGCTTTTAAGCGATATCGTCGACTGCCACAAAATTCAGGAGACGCGCCACATCAAGCACGACCAGCAAGGTTTGCTCCAGCCTGTAAATTCCCTGGGCAACTTCCCGCCACCGTTTATCAAGTGTGGATGGATTATGTTCAAAGCTGGCGTTGGGCAGGCTCATGACTTCGCCAATCTGATCAACCATCAGGCTGTAAAGCTCGCCCTTATGTTCGACGACGATGCTCATACGCTGCTGATCGCCTTCCATCCGCGGCAGGCCAAGCCGTGTCCGCACATCAAGCACGGTCACGATGCGTCCACGCAGGTTCAGCGCTCCAGCAATCTCCGGTGGAGCCAAAGGAATACAAGTGATCCTTTGCGGCTTCAACACGTCTTGCACCTGAAGCACAGGAATACCGAATAACTGTCCCGCGACGGTCATCGTCACCAGATCGCTGGACTCGGTAGCGATGAGCGTACGACGCGCCGATGTAGTTGTCGCCGGAACGTTGGTATTAGTCATCATATTCATGCGTGTCCTCCCACCGTTGCGAGACTCTGCTGTAATGCCAGCAGCAATCCATCCCGGTCAAACTTAGCCACATAGTCAGTAAATCCGACCTGACGCCCATGCTCCATATCACGCGGAGTCGCATGCGACGACAAGGCGATCATCGGCACTTCCTGCCATCTGCCGGCACGCCGAACCTCTGCCGCAAAATCGAATCCGTTCATCCCCGGCATTTCAATATCGCTGACGATCGCATCAAATTCCGCGCCATCCTCTTGCATACGCAAGGCCTGGCCGGGATTTTCCGCCGTCGTGACGTGATATCCCGCGACATTCAAGAGCGGCGTTAACAGATTACGGAAGAAGGGGCTATCATCAACCAGCAACACACGATTCAACTTGACCCCATCCATCGGCTTCTCATCTTTCACGCCGAACCAGTCGCTGAAAGCCTGCGTCAGGTAATGCCCCGCATCGATGACATCGGTTGCCTTCCCGGCGATGATCGCACTGCCGAGCATGCCTTGCTTTTCCGTGGAAATCTCCACCTGGAGCCTGTCCTCGACGATATCCACAATCTTGTCGACCAAAATCCCCATTGAGCGGTCGCCATCGGCAAAAACCAAAACCGGCTGATTCCCTTCGCGCTTGACCGTATAATTCGCATCAATCGTGACCAGAGGCATGAGTTTGCCACGATATTGCACCAACGGCAGGCGATCAGAGAACTCAACCGTCGCCATGTCGACATCTTCAAGCCGTGCGATAAGCGCCAGCGGCACAGCCTTGGGCGAGATGTCCCCCGCTGTGAAGAGCAGCAGAGCCTGCTTGCCATCCTGACGCCCCAGGCCGTGGGCAACTTGGTTTTTGTCTTGTGTATCTTCGTTGCTCTGGATTTCTCCGGCGCTTTGCGCGATGCCATTGGGGTCGAGAATCATAATGACGCTGCCGTCACCCAAAATCGTATTGCCCGAGAACAAGGAAATGTTACGCAGAATTGGCGTCACAGGTTTGACCACGATTTCTTCGGTGTCGAAAACGCGATCGACCATAATACCGAACGTGGTTGGACCAACCTGGGCAACAATAATAAAGCAGTCCTCTTCCTGCGCCGCATCGGCGCCGAGATTGAGCAGACGCCGCAAGGACACCAACGGCAACAACCGGTTGCGCAACCGCAAGACCGGCGTGTTGTTGATATGCTCGATTCGATGCTCTCTGGTTCCCGAAGCGCGCACCAATTCCACGACGCTGATCTGCGGAATCGCGAAGCGCTCATTGGCGCATTCAACGATCAGCGCCGAAACAATAGCCAGAGTCAGCGGAATCTTGATGAGGAAGCGCGACCCTTTACCCAAGGCCGATTGCATATCGACGGTACCACCAATTTTTTCGATGTTGGTGCGCACCACATCCATACCGACACCACGACCAGAGACGCTGGTGACCTTCGCCGCCGTTGAAAATCCTGCCTTGAAGATAAACTGCATAATCTGCTGATCGGACATATTGGCGAGTTCAGCCTCAGTCGCCATCCCGTTCTGAATCGCTTTCGCCTTAATTTTGTCCAGCGCCAAACCACGACCATCATCCGAAATTTCGATAATAATGTGCCCGCCCTGGTGATAGGCGTTCAGCACCACTTTACCAATTTCTGATTTTCCGGCCTTAAGACGTTCCGCAGGCATTTCAATGCCGTGATCGGCGGAATTACGCACCATATGCGTCAGCGGGTCTTTAATCAGCTCCAGCACCTGCCGATCAAGCTCGGTTTCGGCTCCCAGCATTTGCAGATCAATTTTCTTGCCGAGTTCCGTCGTAAGGTCGCGAATAATTCGTGGCAATTTCGACCATGCGTTGCCGATGGGCTGCATACGGGTTTTCATAACCCCCTCTTGCAACTCCGAAGTCACATGGTTCAGGCGCTGCAAAGGTGCGGTAAACTCGCTATCCTTCTGGTTGCGTAAAATCTGCAGCAACTGGTTGCGCGTCAGCACCAGCTCACTGACGATTGTCATTAGATTCTCAAGCAAATCCACGTTAACGCGAATCGATTGATTGGCAACCGCCGATTCCTTCGGCGCATGCTCGTCTGCCGCTGCCACAGGATGATGCTCAGCCGCTTTAGGCGGCGGCGCAGCAACGGGAGCAGCACTTTTTTCTTCAACAACCGGCGGCGGCACGGCTGCAGCCTCTGGTGCGGCGGGAGCTGCCGCTGCGGCAACCGACTCAAATGTCACTTCCGGCATGGCGGCGGCTGCAGGTGCAGGAGCATTGCCTTCCGACATCGCGTTTAACTCGGCGACCAGCGCAGCATCATCACCGTCCGGTTCTTTTTCCTTCGTTTCCAGTTCGCCCAGAAGATATTTGATCGCGTCCATCGAGCGCAAAATGAGCGTAACTGCCTGGGGCGTGACGACCAATTCACCGTCACGAATTTTTCCCAGCACATTCTCGCTGGCATGCGCCACCTTTTCCAGCCTGGGCAGGCCAAGAAAACCGCAAGTACCCTTAATCGTGTGCACCAGCCGGAAGATGCTGCTGAGCAAGGCCGGGTTATTCGGATTTTGTTCCAACTCGACAAGTTGCACATCGAGCTGCCCCATATTTTCAGCAGTTTCCGTCAGAAATTCGCGCAGCAGATCATCCATTTTTGACCTCAACGTAAAAATACCGGCAAAGGCCGGATTACTATGGCTAGCTTCGTGCCATCATGGTTAGGAAAGCTTAACAAGCAATTACCAGAGTCCGTCGCGAGAAGGATTCTTGCGGGTGAACGGCATCGCGAGCACATTTCGGTATGCATTCCACAAAAAACACGCTTAGCTGCGCGCAAAATGCAACAACACAGTCTCGCTGGCGGCGGTTGATTCAATACCTACCCTAAATCCAAAATGCCGGGCGAAACATCCGGTGACATAGGCGTGTACCGTCCGCGGACCGATATTTTCAGCCGCTGCCGCACCATTAAAAGCGTCAAGGGTAGCCTCGCCCAAGGCCGCTGCGCGCCCACTAGCAGCAATTGACACCCCCCCCTGGAAAGCGTCTGTCGCAGGGCGGATGTGAACCTCGCCGCCATAAACAAGAGCCTCATCAGCCAGCAAGATCATGTTCATCATGACTCTTAGCGCCCCTGGGGTATCCGTCAGGCCTTCGGGGGGGAAATTTTGTGCGAAATTTAATTTTATTTTACCGCCGTCAAGAAATGCCTCGATCGTCTCGCGTACATCCTTGAAGGTTACGGTGTTCTCATTTCCCGCCCGACCATAAGCCAGACGGAACAGGCGTAAGCGGCGCGCGGCCTGGATCGCGCTGTTGCCGATAAGCTGCATGGCCTCATCAACCACAGAGCCGCCGATATCCTCGATCAACTCAACACCATTATTGATGGCGCCGACCGGACTGACTAGATCATGGCATATTTTTGAGGCCAAGAGCTCCATGATCCGCAGGTCGATATCCATTAACTTGCTCCTCATCGGACGGGATTATGCTGGGCTGCCACGGGGCGGTGTTCCCGGCCACAAACCTGTGCTTTTTATGGATGCGTTGACAGTGGTTACAAAATCTTTAACGGTGGGGCAGGAAGGAAGTATATTTCATGAAAATCAACTTTCAAGCTGCGGGCTCGACCGACAGTGCCCTGCAGGAATTGACGGCACGTTATGGACAAGTGAGTCTCGAGTCGGCTGACTTTGTCGTCGCTTTGGGCGGTGACGGATTCTTGCTGGAGACTATTCACGCCTGTCTGCACCACAATAAACCGGTTTATGGCATGCGGCGCGGATCGGTTGGCTTCCTATTGAATGACTACCGTACCGACGGCTTACAAGAGCGTCTGGCCAAGGCACAGAATGTGGCGCTGCGTCCGCTGCTTATGCAAACCGTGGACAGCAAAGGAACCGCCACACAAGCTTTTGCGTTTAATGAAGTTTCTCTCTTACGTGAAACACGGCAGGCCGCAAAACTGCGTATAAGTATCGATGCTATTGAGCGCATGCAGGAACTGATCTGCGACGGTGTTCTGGTCTCCACAGCGGCGGGAAGTACGGCCTATAACCTCTCCGCTCATGGCCCTATTCTACCATTGACCGCCAATGTCCTGGCGCTGACACCGATCAGTGCTTTTCGCCCGCGGCGGTGGCGCGGCGCCGTGTTGCCGGCCAAGGCTCAAATCACCATCAATATCCAAGAAGCCGCCAAACGCCCGGTCAGCGCCGTGGCCGATTTCACCGAAGTGCGCGATGTCATCAAGGTCGATATTCGGCAAGACAGTATCACCAGCGTTACATTGCTGTTTGACCCGGAAGAAAACCTCGAAGAACGCATTATCCGTGAACAGTTTATCGAGTAACATTATTGCCTTTCATTGAAGGTAGCCGTTAACACACTGTTTACCAAAGACGAAACTATAAAACGCCATTTTTCGTGTTACATTTTAAAAATAAGAAACAGCCATATAAAGGTACTGATAATGGATAATGTTATTATGAAGCGCCACGAAGATGGCAAAGCCACGATCAGCTTCACAACCATGCTGACAGCGGAACCGTTAGCCCTTTATGTCAACGGGAACTCACATGAACTAAGCCTGGCGCTCAGTGACGGCGGCAGGCTGCCTCTTGGAAAATTCGTCGAATGCCCTGAAATCCTTGCGCTTCTCGGCATGGCCGAAGTGACCATCGAAAGCGTCTATGGCGGTTTTCTGGCCGCTGGCTATCGCGTCGGCATACGCCACAGCACGGACATCGCCGCGTAAGGCAGGCCAATCTCCCCGCTCCTGCCGCTAAAAATTCGGGACAGTTTTGTTTTTGGGGTATTTGACCTTAAATCCCAGATCAAAGGCTTTCTCTTCCTGCGACTTGAATTCGCTTTTCCACATAATGACGCCCTGCCGGTCTTCATCGTCTTTGGCAAAGCCCTGTGTCGTCGCGGATTCCAATAACTCTGTTTTGATATCTGGATCTCCGGCTATGGGGAACTGGTCATAAACGGTGATCGTCACCGGGGCCTCATGCAGATTCTTGACCTTGCTGCGATAGACGCGTTCAACGGTCACATCCCCGACAAAAACCAGCGTTGGATTATCGGCTGACTGCTTGATTTTCTGATACTCAACCTTGACGCGATCATCGATGGCGAAAGACAGACCGGTTTGCTCTCCAGGACGTAACAACTTCATCGGCGCGTTGCCCATAAAAGCGCCGTCGCGATATTTTGCGACCATGCCGGGAATGATTGGGTATTTTTCACCATTAGTGATTTTGGCAAACAAGAATGCCTGCGGCCCCAGACGCGGCGTCGCTTGTACATAAAGCGGTGCGGCCATATCGTTCTTGCCGATAAAGAATTTGGCCGGCACGGCCACGGATTTTAGATCGATACGTCCCGGCACACGAAATTCTGCCGATTAATCCGTCGTCATAGCCTGCGTCCTGACCAGATCTGCCTCGAGACGGTCATTGCGGCTCTCTTCCTCCCCTTTTGCCGCGTCCTTCTCCATTGCCATGGGCGCGGCCACATTTTGCGCGCGCATCGCCCCACCGGCAAAGGATGATATGGCGGCATTCTGGGCATAGACTTGCTGCACTGACTGGATATACCAGGGGGTGATGCGCGGCATCTCTGTGCCTAGTTCTGGACGCGCCGTAGAGAGCGTTAAACTGACATTATGCCAGTCTTCTCCGGTCTGCTGCATCACCTGGCCATACTGCTCCAGCATTAAGGTAGCTTTGCCCGTATCCAACCGTGCATCGTAGACCGGGCGCCAAGACGCGCCTGGATTTTGATAGGTCAGCGTAAATTCAAATTCCGTCTCGGTTTTGGCTTCAACGTGAATATAGACATCGCGGCGTTCGCGCTGCCGGGTTTGCACCTGACGAACTTCATTCTGTAATTTTGCAATTTCCTCGTCGATTGTCCGGATGGCGATTTGTTTTGCCAAGATGCCTTTTTGGGTCTCTGCCATGCCGGTCTGTAATGCGGTCCACGCCTGCGTCCATTTCTCCGGGGCAAAATCCAGCTTGGATGTATTGTCGGTCGTGTTATCTGCGCCATTGGCGATCAAGCGTTCGATAAATGTGGCACGAGCTTGAAACGCCTTAATATCCGCCTCGGCCTGCGCCCTTTCATCCTGTTTAGCCTGCAGCAGCTTGCTGCGCTCGCGCTCAGCAGCTGCGGCCAATTCGGCCAGATACACGTGCTTGACCTCAACCGCGCCGATCTTAACGGCGGCATCAGCTTTACCCAGAACCCGCAAAGAACTTTCGTCAAAACCAGCGGGCATATTTTCAACAAAAATGGTCTGTGCTCCGGCCGGCAATTTGACGCGCCCGATGCGGCTGACCAACGCGCGGTCCGTATAAATCGTCGCGGCAGAAACATCGGTTGTCGCCTTAATCTCGGCGGCCATCGCCGCATGACTAAGAAAGCCAAAACCAAGCGTCAGCAACAGCATCTTTAAGGTCTTGCACATCGCTTATCTCCATAAAATTTCTAGAAAAAACACGTGGCATCACCTGCCCCTACAAGTCAGGACGACCGGTCAAAAGAAAAGCTTGGAAAATTTATACTGATTCTTTGAAAATCAGACAGGCATTCGTGCCGCCAAACCCGAAGGAGTTGGAAAGGGCGATTTTGATGGGTCTTTCCTGAGCCTTATGCGGCACCAGATTGATGCCCGCGCACTCATCGGAAACATTATCGAGGTTCAGGGTTGGCGGCGCTATATCCGTGCGTACCGCCATGATCGAATAAATCGCCTCGACCGCTCCGGCAGCCCCAAGCAAGTGCCCAACCGAAGATTTGGTCGAAGACAGCGCAACCGTGCCAAAGGAATCGCCGAACAGGCGTCTGACCGCACGCAATTCAATCTCGTCGCCCTTGGGCGTCGAAGTTCCGTGCGCGTTGATATAGTCGATTTGCGCCGGCGTGACCCCGGCGCGTTCTACCGCCATACGCATGGCGCGGAAAGCTCCGTTGCCTTCTTCATGCGGTGCGGTCATGTGATAAGCGTCACCCGAGAGGCCATAGCCGACCAGTTCCGCATAAACCTTCGCGCCGCGCTTTTTGGCGTGCTCATATTCTTCAAGAATCAGAATACCTGATCCTTCACCCATAACAAACCCGTCACGGTCTTTGTCATAGGGACGCGAAGCCCTTAACGGGGTCTCGTTAAAGCCCGTTGACATGGCGCGTGATGCGCAAAATCCGGCGATCCCAACGCGGCAGACAGCGGCTTCCGCGCCACCCGCCACCATGATATCCGCATCATCAAGCATGATCATGCGCGCTGCATCACCGATGGCATGCGCCCCCGAAGAACAGGCCGTCACCACAGCATGGTTTGGCCCCCGGAAGTCATGCATAATCGAAACCTGACCGGAAGCCAGGTTGATGAGCGAGGCAGGAATGAAAAACGGAGAAACGCGGCGCGGCCCACGTTCAAACAAAGTGACCGAGGTGTCATAAATTTCTGGCAGTCCACCGATGCCGGAACCGATTAAAACGCCAACACGCTCACGCGCCTCATCACTGGCAGGAACATAGCCACTGTCCTTGATTGCTTCATCCGCCGCCACGATGGCGAAATGGATGAAACTGTCCATCTTTTTTTGGTCTTTAGGAACAATGTATTTATCAAGATTCAACGCGCCAGCGGCATCGCCGCGTGGAATCTGCCCCGAAACCCGACAGGCCAGATCATCAATAGGGAACCCCTGAGTCACGCCGATGCCGCTGACGCCCGCCGTCAGGCGCTGCCAATTATGGGCGACGCCGACGCCCAAGGGCGAAACCATTCCCATCCCGGTGACGACGACTCTTCTCATGCCCTTTTTTGCCTGTCTGGTTTTCTTGATGATGTGCATGGAACCGCGCGCGCCAATGACCTTGCGCGCGCGATATATTCCCAACTTACCGCATCATACAGTCAGTCGTGTTCACGGCCTAGGCCGCTTTCTTCTGGGAAATATAGTCGATAGCGTCTTTAACGGTCGCGATCTTTTCCGCTGCATCATCAGGAATTTCGACGCTGAAGGCTTCTTCGAAAGCCATGACCAGTTCAACCGTATCCAGACTGTCCGCGCCGAGATCATCGACGAAGCTGGCATTTTCGGTGACTTTGGCAGCGTCGACGCCCAGATGCTCGACGACGATCTTCTTTACCTGTTCGGCAACATCACTCATTTGACGATTTACCTTTCCGTATGTTGTCTTGCCAGTTATAACCGGCGGCCAAGTACACACCTAAATCGGCCACATGGCTGAATCAGGCAACGCAAACTAGGGCAACTGTCTAAGCTCGAACTGCCTGACTGTCCAGTCTCTTACTGCATTTCAAGATTTGTACACCGAAACACCCCTCACGACCCCACGGTGATAGCGCATGACAAACCGCCCACAAAGGTATAATTTTTGTTTTCATTCAATGAGTTAATAAGGCGTCCTCGGGTCATTTCATGCATCAAAGCACTCATCAAACTGCTGTTCCCGTACTGTCTGCCAATTCTGCATCACCAGCGCAGGATAAAAAGAGTTTTGCTCCCTTGCGACGGGTTTTGCCGTTCCTGACGCCCTACAGGTTACAATTAGCAGGAGCCTTTCTGGCACTCACAGTCGCGGCGGGCAGCGTTTTGGCCATTGGCGCCGGTCTGCGCCTTGTCATCGACCAGGGCTTTATTACCGCAGATCCTGACATGCTGAATCACGCGCTGCTGCTGTTGCTGGTCGTGATTGTTTTTCTGGCTGCGGCGACTTATGCCCGTTTCTCTCTGGTCGCATGGCTGGGCGAACGGGTTATCGCCGACTTGCGGCGCGAAGTCTATGGCCACCTGCTGCACCTGAGTCCCGGATTTTTTGAGACAGCGCGCAGTGGCGACATCATCGCCCGATTGACGTCGGATGCAGCGGTTTTGCAAGTCGTGATCGGTTCTTCGGCGTCAATGGCGTTGCGGAACGTGCTGCTGCTGATCGGCGGAATGGTCATGCTGCTGCTGACCAGCGGTAAATTGACGATGCTGGTGATTATCGTCGTGCCGGTTGTGATTTTGCCGATTATTTTGATCGGTCGTAAGGTTAGAAAACATTCCCGCGCGAGCCAGGAAAAAATTTCCGACGTGAGCGCTTATGCTGAAGAAACCGTCTATGGCATCAAGACGGTTCAGGCCAACAATCACGAATCTATCGACCGCCGTATTTTTTTTGGCAAAGTGGAGGACTCCGTCACCACGGCAATGCAGCGTATTCGCGCCCGCGCGCTTATGTCCATGCTGGTCATCTTGCTGGTGTTCAGCGCCATCGGCGGCATCTTATGGGTCGGCGGCCATGACGTTCTGGCCGGGCGCGTGACACCGGGCCAATTATCGTCCTTTATTTTCTATGCCATTGTCGTTGCCGGAGCCGTCGGCGCAATAAGTGAAGTCATGGGCGAGTTGCAGCGCGCCGCCGGCGCGGCAGAGCGGATATTTGAGATTCTGACTGTTGTTCCTGAAATCTCTGCCCCGACAATTCCGCGCTTATTACCAAATCCTGTTCTGGGCAATATTCGCTTTGACGCGGTGACCTTCGCCTACCCTTCCCGTCCGGAGCAACCGGCCATCTCTAACCTTAATCTTGCCGTTCGCGCCGGAGAGAGGCTTGCTTTGGTCGGTCCTAGCGGCGCAGGAAAGACCACGCTTTTCCAGCTGCTCTTGCGTTTTTATGATCCACAAAACGGTACAATCAGCATCGACGGCGTGGACATTACACAAATTGACCCTGTGCAGATGCGCCGTGCCATTGGTATCGTCGCGCAGGAGCCGGTTATTTTTTCCCTCAACGCCTGGGACAATATCCGTTACGGACGTCCGGATGCGACAAATGATGAAGTTATGGCCGCCGCACGCGCTGCTCATGCCGATGAATTCCTGCTTAGGCTACCGCACGGCCTGGACAGTTTTTTAGGAGAAAAAGGCGTGCGGCTTTCGGGAGGGCAGAAGCAGCGCATTGCCATCGCCCGCGCCGTACTCCGCAATCCGCCGATTTTGCTGCTCGATGAAGCGACTTCCGCGCTCGATGCCACAAGCGAGCAACTGGTGCAGAATGCGCTGGAGCAGCTCATGCAGAACCGCACGACGCTGGTCATCGCGCACCGCCTGGCAACCGTCACGACGGCCGACCGCATCGCCGTTCTGGATCACGGACACATTGTCGAGACAGGGACACACCTGGAACTCAGCCAGACCGGCGGTCTTTACGCGCAACTTGCCGCCTTGCAGTTCAAACAAGACTAGTCGGGCGTACTATCACTGCCCTTTTTAGCCTTGTGCCGGGAATGGAAAAAACGCAGCCCGGTGAAGATCGCGATCAGCAAGAGGGCACCAACCGTGATGACGATAGTCGGATCCATACTATCGAACATATCGCCGAATAGGTATCCCAAGCCTGCGAAAGAGATGGCCCATACCCAGGATGCGATAAAGTTCAAGACGAAGTAACGTCGCCAGTCGATTTTGCTCATGCCGATCACAATCGCACTGACATTCCGCAATCCATAAATAAAGCGATAAGTCAGAATGAAACCGACATCGTGTTTCTCCAACCAGCCGGAAATTTTGTCTTTGCCGCGCTTCAGCTTGGCCGAACGCTCGATCAGCTTCAAACCGTAGCGTCGCCCAAGCATGAAGAAAATAAAATCACCGCATGTCGTACCCAGCGCCGCAGCCGGAATAAGGTACTCCAGCCGCATGACGTCCTGTGACGCCAGCAAGCCGGCGAAAATCAAGAACGTCTCGCCTTCAAGCAGCGCCCAGAAAAAAGTGATGACGTAGAAAACTGCACCATAGCTCTGGTACAACTCGCGGAGTTCTTCAATCATGGATGCAGCACGCCCCTATTGTGACTGGCGTGGAGCATAGACACAAGCAAGGCGCAGAGAAAGGTAAAACCGCACAGCTGAAAACAAGAATCAGCGATAGGAAATCTTGACGACCTCGTAAGACTTCGATCCGCCCGGCGTGTTGACCTCAACGCGATCCTTAGCAGATTTGCCGATCAGCGCACGCGCCAACGGCGCGGTAATCGACAGGCGTCCGGCCTTGATATCGCTCTCATCCTGACCGACAATCTGATATTTGACTTCGTCTTCGGTATCTTCGTCGAGCAAAGTCACCAGGGCTCCGAACTTGATAATTTTGCCGGATAATTTTGAAACATCAATGACTTCGGCACGCCCGATTTTGTCTTCCAGTTCTTCGATACGCCCTTCGACAAAGCTCTGGCGTTCACGCGCCGCATGATATTCTGCGTTTTCCGACAAATCACCATGCTCCCGCGCTTCGGCAATCGCCTTGACAATCGCCGGGCGTTCGGAAGATTTCAAGTGCTTCAGCTCTTCTTCCAGACGCTGGAAACCGGTCAGCGTCATAGGGATACGTTCCGTCATGGCAACTCCGGATATTTGTTAAGTCAAAACAGCAAAATAGTACCGCGGCACAATCTACCGCGCCACGACACACAGATTATCAGAAGCCAGAGCGCGGCATCAATGGCGTGAGCATGTACAAAAAACGCACATTTTCAGAACCGGGGCGCCGCGTACCTTATGATACGTGAGCACCGGTAGCGCAGAAAACCTGCATTTACAGCCCATGATCACGCCATTGATGACGCGCTCTAGCCCTCAGCGGACAGCTTAAGATACCCTTGAAGCGGTTCTGGCGCAAGAGTTCCTGTTTGAAGCGCCGCGATAGCTTCCGCGACCGCCCGTGCCCCGGAAATCGTGGTCTGGTAAGGTATTTTTGCCATCAATGCCGTGCGCCGCAAACTGAAACTATCGGCCAGTGCCGCAGGCGTGTCTTCGGTCGTATTAATGACCAGACTGATCGCGCCGTTGATGATCGCATCCACGATATGCGGCTGCCCCTCATAGACCTTGTTCACAAGTTTGACTTCCAATCCCACATCCTTGAGGATTTTTGCCGTGCCAACGGTCGCAACCAGAGTGAACCCCATCGCGTCCAACTGCCGGGCAATCGGTACGACCGCCGCCTTGTCTTGGTTGCGCACCGAGATAAAACACGCTCCCGACAGGGGCAATTGATCCCCTGCGCCCAACTGTGCCTTGGCAAACGCCCGCGCAAAATCGCGATCCAACCCCATGACTTCACCGGTGGATTTCATTTCCGGCCCCAGAATCACATCGACTCCCGGGAAACGCGCAAAGGGAAACACAGCTTCCTTGACCGCCACATGCCCAGCATTAGCGGCGCGCAAATCGAAATTCTTCAGCTTTTCTCCGGCCATTATCCGCGCGGCGATTTTTGCCAGAGGCACACCTGTGGCCTTGGCGACAAAAGGCACAGTACGCGACGCGCGTGGATTGACTTCCAGAATATAAACGATCTCATCCTTGACCGCGAACTGCACATTCATCAGGCCAACAACGCCGATGGCGCGCGCCAGAACCGTCGATTGCCGCGCAATCTCGTCCACCACTTCCTGCGACAAGCTGTAGGGTGGCAGGCTGCATGCGCTGTCACCGGAATGAATGCCCGCTGCCTCGATATGCTCCATAATCCCGGCGACATGCACATCCTTGCCATCGGCAAGCACATCAACATCAACTTCGGTTGCATTTTGTAAATAGGAGTCGATCAGCACCGGGTTGTGCCCGGAGACCTGTACCGCGCGCTCCAGATAACGCTCAAGCCCCGGCTGGTCATAGACGATCTCCATTGCCCTTCCCCCCAGAACATAGGAGGGGCGAATAACCACGGGATAGCCAATGCGTTCTGCCGCCTTGATTGCCTCTTCAAGATTGCGCGCTATGCCATTTTCCGGTTGACGCAGTTGCAGATGCTGTAAAAGAACCTGGAACCGCTCGCGATCTTCGGCAAGGTCGATCGCATCCACAGGCGTGCCGAGAATGGGGATATCAGCCGCCTTAAGCGCATGGGCCAGTTTAAGCGGCGTCTGACCGCCATACTGAACAATCACACCCAGAAGCTGTCCGTTTTTCTGCTCACACTGTATGATCTCGACAACATCTTCAGCCGTCAAAGGCTCAAAATAAAGCCTGTCCGAAGTATCATAATCCGTGGAGACGGTTTCAGGGTTGCAATTGACCATAATGGTCTCGATGCCGACTTCACGCAGCGCATAGGCGGCGTGCACACAGCAATAATCGAATTCGATCCCCTGCCCGATCCGGTTCGGCCCGCCACCAAGAATAACGACCTTACGTTTATCACTAGGCGTGGCTTCACATTGTGCGGGCTGTAAGCCGTTACCTTCATAGGTCGAATAGAGATAGGGTGTCAGCGACGCAAATTCAGCCGCGCAGGTATCAATACGTTTGTAAACCGGACGTACATTTTCCGCACGCCGCGCGGCGGTAACGTCAGGTGCTTTCTTGCCGGTCAACTGGGCAATGCGTTTATCGGCAAGACCCATCTGCTTCACGCGCTGCCACGCCTGAGCACTCTGAGGTAGGCCATTTTTACGAAGTTGCGCTTCGACGGCAACAATCTCGGCAATCTGCGTGACAAACCACGGGTCGTATTTACAGATTGCACAAATGTCGGCGACAGACATTCCTTGCCGCACGGCCTGCGCGATTACCAGCATACGTTCCGGCGTCGGTCGCGCCAGCGCCTTATGCAAGGTCTGTGGATCTTCGTCAGCAAGCTTGATCTCGTCAAATCCCGCATAGCCATATTCCAGCCCGCGCAAAGCTTTTTGCACGGACTCCTGCCAGGTACGACCAATCGCCATCACCTCGCCGACGGACTTCATCGCCGTGGTCAAGGTTGGCTCGGTGCCGGGAAATTTCTCAAAAGCGAAACGCGGAATTTTGGTAACGACATAATCGATGGTCGGCTCAAACGCAGCCGGTGTTACGCCGGTGATATCGTTTTGCAGCTCATCAAGTGTATAACCGACCGCCAGACGCGCTGCGACTTTGGCAATAGGGAAACCGGTTGCCTTACTGGCCAGCGCCGAAGAGCGGCTGACTCGCGGGTTCATTTCGATAACCACCATGCGACCATCGGCAGGATTGACCGCAAACTGAACATTCGAACCGCCGGTATCGACACCGATTTCGCGCAAGACCGCAATCGATGCGTTCCGCATCGATTGGTATTCCTTATCCGTAAGTGTCAAGGCAGGGGCAACAGTGATGCTATCTCCTGTATGCACGCCCATCGGATCGAGGTTTTCGATGGAGCAAATGATGATGCAGTTGTCTTTGCGGTCACGCACCACTTCCATCTCGTATTCTTTCCAGCCGAGAACAGATTCCTCGACCAAAACTTCATGCACAGGACTGGCCAGCAGCCCCTGTTCGACAATATCGGTATATTCGTTGCGATTATATGCAATCCCGCCGCCAGTGCCCGCCAGCGTGAAACTCGGCCTGATGATGGCCGGCAAACCAACCTCAGCCAGAGCCTCCGCAGCTTCGGCCATGGATTTGACCATGCGGCTCCGCGGGGATTCAAGCCCGATCTTGTCCATCGCATCACGAAACAGCAAGCGGTCTTCGGCTTTCTCGATCGCTTGCCGGTTTGCTCCGATTAATTCAATGCTCAGGCGCGCCAGCGTGCCATCCTTGGCCAAGGCCATCGCCGTGTTCAAGGCGGTCTGTCCACCCATTGTTGGCAGCAAGGCGTCCGGTCTTTCGCGTTCCAGAATCTTGGCCACCATCGCCGGCGTAATCGGTTCAATGTAGGTTGCATCCGCCAGATTGGGATCGGTCATGATCGTGGCCGGGTTGGAATTGACCAGAACGATGCGATAGCCCTCGGCGCGCAAGACTTTGCATGCCTGGACTCCGGAATAATCGAACTCGCAGGCCTGGCCGATGACAATCGGCCCAGCGCCGATGATGCAGATCGATTTGATATCAGTGCGTTTTGGCATTGGAAAACAACTTCATAGCTGCAAGAATATTGGCATGGTCATCATGCCATACGGGAAAATTGGTGACAGGCATTTTATGCCATCCCAAAGGCTTAAGATAGTCCATATCCTGAACACCGGGCGCGAACAACACCCAGTTCGATGCACTTTTGCCATGCAGCAGATCATCGGCATCCGTAACCATGCGCCATGATTGCCAACCGGCATCCCGTGCCATAGCGGCCAGAGGCTCAGAAAAATCATAATAGCGGTTATTAATATTGAAGAGGATGATGCCCTCGGGCTTTAGACGTGCGATATAAACATCCAGAGCCTCGCGTGTCAGGAGATGCGAGGGGATAGAGCCGGATGAAAAGGCATCCACCATGATCATGTCGTATCGTGCATCACCATCGCGATGTAGTTCAATCCGGCCATCACCGATGCGCCAGCGCGGCGCGCCACAATCCTTGATGTATGTAAAGTATTCCATAGCAAGTTTTTTGATCAAAGGATCAATTTCATAAGCCGTGAAGCGGCGGCCTGGTTTGTCAAAGCAGATGACGATGCCGGCTCCCAGTCCGATCACGCCAACATCGGCAAAAGGTCGCGCCGCGAACAAGTTCCCTACCGATTCAAAATATGAAACCGGCGTAGGGTCGGGGAAAGGTGTCATGCGTTGAATACCATGAATTGTTGAGCCGTGACCCAGTATCCTCCAAGTATCTCCTTCGGCATTACGGCGATCAATGACCATGGCCACACCAAAGAAATTGCGCGCGAGAGTCACCCGCTCCCTAACCGCCAGGGTCGTTGGCAGGAACAAAGCGATAATGACTCCGACGATGCTGAGCAGTCGTGGAAATTTACACAGGAGCAAAAGGCCGGAAAACACCGTAAGCATTGCCAAGATTGTCCACAGCGGCGGCATAACCAGCACGCGCGCTCCAAAAGCGCACAATACCAAAACCGCCAGATAGTACCGAAAACGATAAAAGAATCCGGTTGTTCTGGTTTGATGCGTCACCATGACACTCGCACATAAGACAAGCACGAATTCGACAGGATATGTGAACATCAGGGGCGCCAGAAACGCGTTGAAAACACCGCCAAGCGCCCCGCCCACGGCCAACCACAAATAAAATTCAGTTAGCGCCGCAGCAGCAGGGCGTGCATCAGCCAAACGGCCGTGACACAGAAGCGCCGTTACAACAAAAACCGTCAAAGAAAGGACGACGTAGATCCAGCTGGGGACTAACACCCCATTGTTCATAGTAAACACCAGCAACTGCAAGACAACGGCAGCAAGGTGTACCCGCGCCAAAATTTGATGATCCGAAGGCCGTTTCGCCGCAAAGGCAATGACGAAGGTGAGGAGATAAAGCCCCAGCGGCACGACCCAGAACAGCGGGATTGATCCCATGTCCGACGTGATCAGCGCCGTCAGCCCCATGCTCAGGCTCGACGGGATA
>JBASFQ010000010.1:0-2069 GCA_049653105.1 Alphaproteobacteria bacterium | reverse complement strand
CCGGCTACGCGGAAATCACCCTCGACCAACTCCGCCATTTCCGCCAGTGGGGCAGCAAGACCCCCGGCCACCCGGAACATGACATCGCCTGCGGCATTGAAACCACCACCGGCCCGCTGGGTCAGGGTATCGCCACAGCCGTCGGCATGGCGCTGGCGGAACGGATCATGGCGGCGCGGTTCGAGGCCGATCTGGTCGACCACCACACCTATGTCATCGCCTCCGACGGCGATTTGATGGAGGGGATCAGCCATGAAGCCGCCTCGCTGGCCGGACATCTCAAACTCAACCGCCTGATCGTCTATTATGACGATAACAATATTTCCATCGACGGGCCGACCAGCCTGTCATTTACCGACGATACGCTCCAACGCTTCGCTTCCTATGGCTGGCACACGCAACGCATCGACGGGCATGACCCTGCCGCCATCGCCGCCGCCACGGAGCAGGCGCTGAAATCCGACCGCCCCTGCCTGATCGCCTGCCGCACCACCATCGGCTTTGGCGCCCCGACCAAGGCAGGCAGCAAGGATTCGCACGGCTCCCCGCTCGGCGCAGAAGAAACCGCCGCCACGCGCAAGGCGCTGGGCTGGGAACATCCAGCCTTTACCGTCCCCGACGGCACCCTGCAAAACTGGCGCGCAGCCGGTCAGCGCAGCCAGCAAGCCTATCATGCCTGGCAAAAACGCCGCCAGAGCCACGCCCAGCGCCCGGCATTCGAGGCCGCGCTGCAAGGCGACATCCCCGCCACGGCTACCGATGCGCTGAAGACCCTGTGCGCCAAACTGGCGGCGGAAAAGCCGTCACATGCCACGCGGCAATCTTCCGGCAATGCGCTGGCCGCGCTCTTGCCGGCACTGCCTGAACTGATCGGCGGCTCAGCCGACTTGACCGGTTCGGTGAATACGCAGGTTAAAAACTTCGCCGCCGTTACCCCGGACAATTTTGGCGGCCGCTATATCCATTACGGCGTGCGCGAACATGGCATGGCAGCGGCGATGAACGGCATGGCGCTGCATGGCGGCGTGATCCCTTATTCCGGCACCTTCCTGCAATTCGCCGATTATTGCCGCCCGGCGATCCGCCTGTCGGCGCTAATGCGCCAGCGGGTAATTTACGTCATGACACATGACAGCATCGGGCTGGGCGAAGACGGCCCAACGCATCAACCGGTCGAGCATCTGGCCAGCCTGCGCGCCATGCCGCACCTCTATGTCTTTCGCCCTGCCGATGGCATCGAGACGGCGGAATGCTGGGCAGCGGCGCTGGCACTTAAAGACGCGCCCAGCCTGCTCAGCCTGACGCGCCAGGCCGTGCCGACCTTGCGCGGCGCGGATTCGAAAAATCTTTCCGCTCGTGGTGCTTACGTTCTCAGCGAAGCCAGCGGCGCGCGTCAGGTTACGTTGCTGGCCACCGGCTCCGAAGTTCATCTCGCCGTCGCGGCACAAGCGCAGTTGCAGGCCAAAGGCATCCGCACCGCCGTCGTCTCCATGCCCTGCTGGCAATTGTTCGATGAGCAGGACGCGGCCTGGCGTTCGCAAGTTCTGGGCACAGCGCCGCGCATCGCTGTCGAGGCCGCCATCGGCTTCGGCTGGGAACGTTATCTCGGCACCAACGGCGTCTTTATCGGCATGAAAGATTTCGGCGCTTCCGCCCCCGCGCCGCAGCTTTACGAAAAATTCGGCATCACCAGCGCCGCCATCGTCGCCGCCGCAGAAAGGTTGACCAAAGAATAACCCCCGTCATTCCCGTCCCCAGCTTCGTGGGAACGGGCTCCGGCGGAAATCACGTTTTGTGCCACAGGCACATTATTAAAGCAGGAGACATCACCATGACCATCCGCGTCGCTATCAACGGTTTCGGCCGCATCGGCCGCCTCGTCCTCCGCGCCATGATCGAATCCGGCCGTACCGACATCGAAGTCGTTGCCATCAATGACCTTGCCGATACGGCCACCAACGCCCATTTGCTGAAATATGATTCGGTGCATGGCCGCTATAACGGCGACGTGCGCGCCGAAGCCGACCATTTGCTGGTCAACGGCAAGAAAATCATGGCGGTGCAGGTGG
>JBASFQ010000009.1:0-12374 GCA_049653105.1 Alphaproteobacteria bacterium | reverse complement strand
TTATATTGGCGCACGATTCACTGTGGACGCCATTGTACTGTTAAAGTTAGGGCCGATTGGCTAACAATAGACCGATGATTGATTCTTCGCCCGACCTTCGCACCCGCAAGCGGCAATTGCGCGCCGAAGCGGAGCGTTTGCGCCAGCAGATCAAGGAGACAACGCCGGATGCCGGACGGTTGGTTGTCGCCAATGTGCTGGACACGGTGCGCGCGGCGTCGCGTGGCGCGGGATATGATTTATGGCAGCCCGGTGCGGTCATCAGTTCCTATTATCAGCGCGGCAGCGAAATGGACATGACGGCGTTGAATCAGGCGCTCGTCGATGCCGGTTATGACCTGGCCTTGCCCGTGGTGCTGGGGCGCGGGCATCCTTTGGCGTTCCGGCGCTACCGCCCCGGCGACCCTTTGGTCAAAGGTGTGCTGGAAGTCATGGAACCGGCGTCGAGCGCCCCTGTCGTGGTGCCGCGGATCTTGTTCGTGCCGTTGCTGGCTTTTGATCGCAAGGGCAACCGGTTGGGCTATGGGGGCGGTTATTATGACCGCACGGTGGCCTTGTTCCGCCGCGAGGGCGTCATTCAAGCCATCGGCGTGGCTTTTGCGGGGCAGGAGACTGATGCGACACCCGTCGGAGGCACGGATGCGCCTTTGGACTGGATTGTCACGGAAAAAGAAGCCTTTCGCTGCGGCGTTCAGGGTTAATCCAGTTAATAACCCGCATGACTGGAAGGTCGCGCCTGAATTCGTCTTGTAATGGTCACGCCTGATGACCGGGCGGGCATTTTCCGGGATGCACGCTACTGATCAATCCGTTGCAGGACGAAGCGCACGCGTTCGGCAAGGTCGCCGAGCTGCTGGATCAGATCGAGGTCGGTTTCATGTTCGGCGCGCCGCGCCAGCGCCGGGAGCTGACGCGTCAGCGTCCGCAGTTCTGCCATCATCCAGCGGTTGGGCAGATTCTGCTGGTGCGTGACGGCGAGATCGGTCAAGGCCAATTCAATTTCGCCGACCAGATCGTTGCAGAGATCGGCCAGCAGCGGTGTTGCCGCGAAACGCGCCGGTGACAAATGATGGCTGTCATTCTGGCAGGACAGCAGCAGCAACGCAGTTTCCCGCACCTGATCCAGCGTATCGAACGCCTGCGCGACCACGTAGCGATGGGTTTGCCAGTCATGGCCTTGAAAAAACTGATGCGCCTGATGTGTCGCGGCCATGATCGCGCCGAACCCCGGTTGTTTGCGGCTGCCTGTATAACCAATCGCCGGAGCCGAGTCATCAGGAAACAAATTGTTTTAGTTGCGTTAACCGTCCTTTTCGTCGGTGGTAGGAAAAGCGCTGTAGAATCTGGGATTCATGGTCAGGTTTTCCGGGGTAATTTTACCATACCCGCCGCCCTGACTTTTGGGATTGCGCTCGAACAAAATGGCGCAGGTCTGGCGCGTGATTTTCTCGCCTTTGTCGAATCCCGGTTCGGTGGTGAATTTTTCTTCCAGGATCTTGAATTCCGGCGCGAAAAATTCCCGCACATGCTCACGCGTGAACAATACAGATTGTAGATTTGTGGCCGGATCGACCGTGAGTGCCGTGCCATCGCCGTGATGCGTGACAATATATCTGCCGTAATAGCCGTCGCCGACGCTGGCGAAAGAGATCATATAGGCGCCGCGCGTACCGAGCGCGTTGATCAGGCTTTGTTTATAGGCCAGGCGCGCTTCGCGGCCGATGATATGCTTGAAGCAAAAGGCGTCCACGACGAGGTCCATGCTGTGCTGTTCGACCGGCCAGCCTTCGGTGGCATCATAGACCAAAGCACGGATTTTATGATCCAGTCCCTTTTCCACCGCCGCCTGTTTGAGATGCGCGATGGCTCCCGGCGCGAAATCAAGCGCCGTGACCTCGACGCCGTGGCCGGCAAGAAACAGGCTGTTGCGTCCCATGCCGCAGCCAATATCGACCGCATGGCGCACCGGGCGGTTGTGGTCGGCCAATTCCTCCCACGCCCAGACAACGGCCTGGGAAGGCGCCTCGCGCAGCGAATCTGGCGTGTTTCCCAGCACATAGGCCTGAACCCAGTTCTGCGCTGGTTCAGACAGAGCCTTGGCGCGTCCAAACAACCGTGAAACACTTGATAATATCCGCACGCGCGATCTTCTCCATCTTCTTGCCATGACTGGCCACGTGCAGGGCATGGCTGTCTTTGCTCTGCATCACGCCGATTCTGATTTTCCGCGTTCTGGTTTCTAGCACAAGTGTTGCGCTGCGGCGAGGGTTTGTCGTGGGCTGCAGCAACAGGATCGTGCCGCGCGGATAGGGGCATGGGCTGTGGCACGCGGCAACTACCAGGGCACACAGGCGCGAATCATCCAGTTCCGGCAGTGACAGCAAGGCGCCGGGACGATCCGGGGACAAAAGCGGGACTTTAAACGATGTAGGGCGACGGGGGGCGCCGGGCGCCAAAGCGACAAAATCGTCGATGCTGGTGCTGGTGACGCGGAGGAGCTGCATCAGGTTCTCGGTCGAAGGCCAGCGCAGGCGTTGGCCGTGGCGGCGCTTGCTGACATTAAAACTGGTGGGGTCGAGGCCGGCGCGACGTGCCAATGCGCTGACGCTAATCTTTTCGCGCGCGGCGAGGCGATCGATGGCGATCCATAAAGCGGCATGAGAGAGCATGGCCGGAGTGTATCGGTGTTTCGGAAAATTGGAAATGTTCCGCTGTTCAAACCAATGCAGTAATATTTTCCTGTTCTGTCAATTGGTTGCCTGTTGTGCCGGAGGTGATTGGGGGGCTTAATGCGGGGTGATGTGCCGGATGTGTAATTTCATCGCGCCGGACGATGACAGACGCTATAAGGCCGGTATGTTCGATTTTTATCCTTGGTTCCGACCCTTCTTATTCAGGCTTGATGCCGAAACCGCACACCGGTTTGCCGTGCGGGTTCTGGCCACCGGGCTGGTTCCGGATTTGCGCCGCGCCGATGATCCGGTGCTGGCCAGCAAGGTCTGGGGGCGGGACTTTGCCAATCCGATCGGTCTGGCGGCGGGGTTTGACAAGAATGCTGAAACGCTGGGCGCACTTTACCGGCTGGGTTTCGGTTTTGGGGAGGCGGGCAGCGTGACGCCGCTGCCGCAGGTGGGTAATCTGCGGCCACGGGTGTTCCGGTTGCCGGTGCAGCGCGCGGTGATCAACCGTTACGGCATGAATAATCTGGGATTGATGGAGTTTCTGGCGCGGGTTCAGGCGTGGCGCGCCGGGGGCGGGGACGGGGTGCTTGGGATCAATGTGAGTCCCAACAAAGACACAGCCGACGGGCCGCGTGATTACGTCATTTGTGTCCAGGCGCTGGCGGCCTATGCCGATTATCTGGTGATGAATGTGTCGTCGCCCAATACGCCGGGGCTGCGCGGTTTGCAGAACCGCGCCGAACTGACGCACCTGCTGGCGACGGTGAAGGCGGCACGGGATGCGGGTGAAGCAAAACCGCCTCTGCTGGTGAAAATCGCGCCTGACCTGACTGACGCTATGCGCGCCGATATCGCTGCGGTCGTGCTGGAATCCGGGATTGACGGTATGATCCTGACCAACACCACCGTGGCACGACCGGCGGAAATCCCGGCGCCGTTCAGGGACGAAGCCGGGGGATTGTCGGGCGTGCCCCTCATGGCGTCCGCGACCGAGACCTTACGCGCCATGTATCGGCTGACGAAAGGAAAGATGCCCCTGATCGGTGTCGGTGGCGTCGCGTCGGGCGCAGATGCCTATGCCAAAATTCGTGCCGGCGCCAGTCTGGTGCAGCTTTATACTGCGTTGGTTTATGACGGGCCTATGTTGATACAAAGGATTAAAGATGACCTTGCCGCGTTGCTCCGCCGGGACGGATTTACCTGCTTGCAAGACGCCGTCGGCGTCGACCATCGTGCCTGAGTTTTTATCGGGATTGCGGCAATGCGCGGCGCGGTATGACGGGTTTCTGATTGATCTGTGGGGCGTGCTGCATGACGGCGCGACGCCTTATAACGGGGCGGCGGATGCTTTGCGGCAGTTGCGGGATGCCGGCAAAAAAATCGCGCTGGTTTCCAATTCGTCGGATGCTACCGCAATCGCGGCAGCGCGTTTGTTGCTGGAGACGGGATTCGGCGCGGAATTGTACGATGTTCTGATCACGTCGGGTGGGCTGGTGGGAACGGCTTTGCGCGACGATCCGGCGCTGTGGCTGCCGCGGCGGCGGGGGCGGATTTTCATGATCGGCGCGGCGTCATTGGCGATGCAGTATGATGATTCTGAGCTTGAGTTGGTGACCGAGCCGAAACAGGCCGGGTTGATTCTGAACGGCTGGTATGGCGATGCGGTGGAAGAATGCGCGGCGTGGCGCGACGATATGCGGCATTGGATCGGCCTCGGTCTGCCGATGGTGTGCATGAATCCGGATATCGATGTTGTTCATCTGGGCGGACGCAACGCCTGTCCGGGTGCGTTCGCGGCGGAATATGAAAAACTGGGCGGCAAGGTGCATTATTACGGTAAGCCGCACGTTCCTGCTTATCGCGCCGCCGTTGCCGCGTTGCAGGTACCGCCGGAGGCAAGGCTGGCCATGATCGGTGACAATATGCTGACCGATATTAAGGGTGGGATAAATTTCGGGATTGATACAATCCTGATTGCCGGGGGCGTGCATCGGGAATTTCTGGGGCAGAATTGGGGCGCTTTACCGTCGCCGGAAAAACTGACGGCCTTGTGCGCGGCGCATGGTTATGCGCCGACGGCGGTGCTGGGGCGGCTGGTATATTAAAGGCCGGTTTCAAGATGCCGTGCATAGACCCGATGACAGGAAAAGTTTAAAGATAGTGCGGTTTTTTTTATTTTTGTGGAACGGTGCTATGGTGTGCAAAGCGGTATTAAGAGAAAATCATTTTTGAGGAGACATGCAGGATGTCGAGGCCTGGTTCTCAAGCGCAGCCACGGATATTAACGCCCCTTGAGCGGGCGCACCTGGCGATGGAGGCGAAAGAAACGGATTATCCGGTCTTGGCGCAGGCGGCGCGTGATGTGGCGGCAGAGGCGCGGGATTTTAAATTTGATTTTATGGCCGAGCCCTTGAGGCTGATGGCCGACCGGCTTGCGACCAAGCCAGAACATCTTCCGGATGCTGTCGCCGTGCTGAATGTCGCGGCGCAGCGTGCCGATGGGCTGAAGGACTGGAATTATCGCGGAGCGACTGTGGTCCAGGAAAAGATCCGGGCGCGATGGGTGCGCTATGCGCGGCAATTGCCGGTTTCGGAGCAAGTGGGGGCTGTGCGCGCTGTCTTTGATAACGGAAATCACTCGCTGGTGTTGCAGGCAGTTCGTCTGGCGACGCGCGTCGCGCCGCAATTGCCCGTGGAAACGCGTGTTGAATGGCTTGATGCCACTTATTCTCAGGCCAGAAATTTGAGCAAAGCGCGGCAGTGGCAGGTTGCCAGCCTGTGGGCCGGCGCAGTGCAGGCGCAGCCTTCGGCGGACAAGATCATTCAGGCCGCGCAAGAGGTTCGTGGTTCAAATCATGAACCACAGGTTCTGGCCGCAGCGCATCTTATCCTGAAAAATGTTGATCGGGTGCCGTCACTCTGGAAACAGCATGATGCAGTCAAGTACGCGCTTTTTCATCAATTGACCGTGTCCAAGCGTGGGGATATCCAGCCCGCGCTGGATATACAGGCTGATACTGTAGCGCGTGCGCCACGGCGCGTGGCGGGACTCTATAATGTGATTCCATCCATCGCGACCTTGCGGCAAGGTCTCGAGGTGAAATTGAAGGAAGTGGATGCGGTCGTGGGAACTACCTCTCCGACCCGGAGCGCGGCTGCAGCCTTCGTGCAGAGGTTCGGCGCGAAAGGGCCGCAGCCTAAAATGACGTGAGGCGCTGTTCCTGCACCGCGTTACCTAAAAATCCGTGCATCGGCCTTTATTTTCCCAGTCGCCGTAGCGGGTCGGTTCGGGGCCGGCCTGGCCGCCATATTCTTGCGCGGGTTGAAGTTTTTCAGGGGTTTCTGGCGCGGGCGCGGCGGTTTCCGGTTTTGGGACGGGGTTTTTGTGCAGCATGGCGTTGACTATGCTATGCCATGGGCGATTGAACAAGGGCGATTGGGTGTTTGGTGAATCAGGAACATAAGCCTGTGCCGGGGAAAACCGCGCCGGGAGATGCCGGGGTGATCGCGCGGACGCTGGCGCATCGGTTGTTCGGGCTGGTATTGCGGCGCGGGCAGAATTTCGGCGACGCCGTTGTGGCCTTGCCGGAACTTGGGCGCTTGCCGGAGCGGGATCGGGCTTTCGTGCGGTTGCTGGTGCTGCTGACTTTGCGGCGGCTTGGGCAGATTGATGCGCTGCTGGCGCCGCATGTGCAGTTGAAGACGACGCCGGGGCCGGTTGTCGATGTGTTGCGGCTGACCGCGGCGCAGTTGCTGTGGCTAAAGACGCCACCGCATGCTGCCGTCGATACGGCGGTGGTGCTGACCGAACAGCTCAAACAACCGCGCCTGAAGGGGTTGGTCAACGCCGTGGCGCGGAAGATCAGCGTGATGGACCCCCCCGCCAACGATCCGCAATTGATTTTGCCGGGCTGGCTGTATCAATCATGGCGCGATGCCTATGGCATGACACTCCTGAACAGCATTGCGCAGCAGCAGATGAAGGAGCCGCCGCTGGATATCACCGTCAAAGGGGATGCGACGGGCTGGGCAGAGAAATTCGGGGCGGAAATTTTGCCAACCGGATCGCTGCGTCTGCAAAATGCCGGGCGGGTCGAGGATTTGCCCGGCTATGCCGAAGGCGCGTGGTGGGTGCAGGATGCTGCGGCGGCTTTGCCGGTGCGTTTGCTGGGTGATGTGCGCGGCAAGACCATCGTTGATCTGGGCGCGGCGCCGGGCGGCAAGACGGCGCAGCTGGCAGCCGCCGGTGCGCGGGTGATCGCGGTTGAGCGCAATCCGGCGCGCGCTGCCGTGCTGCGGCAAAATCTGGCGCGGCTGAAACTTGCGGCGGAGGTGGTGGTGGCTGATGCCGGGGTATGGCGGCCGGAGGGGGCGGTGGATGGTGTGCTGCTGGATGCGCCCTGCACCGCGACCGGGACGCTGCGGCGTCATCCGGAGATCGCCTGGTTGAAAGACCGGCTGGATGTGCAGAAACTGGCGGGAACGCAGGCGGCCTTGCTGCGACATGTGACAGCATGGTTGCCGACGGGTGTGCCCCTGGTCTATGCGGTCTGTTCCCTGCAGCCGGAAGAAGGCGCGATGCAGATTGATGCCGTACTGGCCGCAAATCAGGCGCTGCGGCGGATTCCGGTAACGGCGGCGCTGCTTGGCGGCTGGAGCGAAGGTTTGACAGCGGCGGGCGATTTGCGGACACTGCCATGTCATGAGGCGAAGCAAGGCGGAATGGATGGATTCTATGCGGCTTTGTTGCAGAAAGACGCGGTTTAGCCGTTGCGGGCTGTAGGGGCTCTTGTGTCGACTTATTCAGTGCCGGAGATACTTGCCTGGTGTACGCTGGCCGCCGAGCTGGGGCTGATCGCCGTCCTCTCGCCCGAGCTGTTGCGCCATCTGGCCGAGCGCAAGGAACGCAAGGCACGAATCAGCCTGAATATCGAGGTTCTCGACCCCAAAAAAATAAACCGGCAGGTCTATGGCCTCAGCGAACTGACCGCGCAGATCGGTGGGTTGCTTGACCGCGTGAAGCATCCCGAAGCCTATGCCGGTGTCGATTCAGGCAATGAAATCCTGATCGTCGGGCCGGAGCAGGGCGGGAAGAAGGCCCTCGCTTTTCATATCGCCCGGGAAACCGGCATTGACCGTATCATCGTCGTTTATAATCCCAGAGATGCGGATGTTCTGGCGCGCGCCAAGAGCATGATCGAGGATGTGCCTACGGTCTGGCAACGCGTGGCGCGGACGTTGACCAGGAAAAAGCCTTCGGCTGCGACCAAGACGATGCTGTTATTGCCGGGACTTAATCCAGTCGCGGCGCATCACGGCGCGGCCTGGCTTGATCAGCTTGCTGCCTTGATTGAAACAGCCGGAAACATGCCGAATGTCCTGATCGTCGGTACGGCCGAGACCTCGCAGCGCAACGGCGAGGTGGCCAGCTGGTTTGGCACGACCTTGGCCTTGCCTGAATCCAAGGAAGCCTGGAATAAAATGCTTGAACAGATCGCCCACGGCTATCTGGATGCGGCGCTGAGCAGCGGTTATGTCCTGTCGGACATCCCGCGCAGCGATTTTGTCGGCAAACTTCTGGCGAAAGATCCTTCGCCGGCTGAAATCAATGATACCTTGATGCATTGCGAAGCAGAGGCGATCTATGCGTCCCGGCGCGGCGCGGGGGGGACGCGAGTCCGTGCGATCACCCCGGAGATTCTGGAAAATGCGATCACGCGGGCGATACCGCGTGCGGCGGTGCCATCGCGGCAGGCGTCGGTCGACGCGTCCCAAGCCAAATTGTGACAAGTCTGGCATGGCGTAAATGCCTGTTTGCGCCCGGAGACGGGGACGATATACTGCCATGATGATGACACAAACCCGCCCGATCCTGATTGCTCCATCGATTCTCTCTGCCGACGCTGCCCAACTGGGAGCCGAGGTGCGCGCCGTTGACGCTGCCGGAGCCGATTACATTCATATCGATGTGATGGATGGGCATTTTGTTCCCAATCTGACCATCGGGCCGAATGTGGTGCAGGCGCTGCGTCCGCACAGCACCAAGATTTTTGACGTGCATCTGATGATCGCGCCGGTCGATCCCTATATCCCTGCTTTCGCGGCGGCGGGCGCGGATATCATCACAGTGCATCCGGAGGCCGGGCCGCATTTGCATCGTACGCTGCAGCTGATCAAGGCGCAGGGCAAGAAGGCGGGGGTGGCGCTTAATCCCGGGACACCGGTTGACGCGGTTTTGCCGGTTCTGGACGCGTGCGATCTGGTGCTGGTCATGACCGTCAATCCCGGGTTCGGCGGGCAGAGCTTTATTACCAGCCAGTTGGAGAAAATCCGCGCGCTGCGGGCACGAATCGACGCGCTGGGCAAGCCGATTGATCTGGAAGTGGATGGCGGTATCAATGCCGAAACGGCGGCGCAGGTTATCGCCGCAGGGGCGAATGTGCTGGTGGCCGGTACAGCCAGTTTTCAGGGCGGTGCAGCACGCTATGCGGAGAATCTGCGACGTCTGCGGGGCGCGTAAGGCGCGGGGATCATGGCCAAACACGCGCATAATTTGTGGCAGCAGGTGCGTCAGGGAGCCGCGACCATCACCTATGGCAACCCGCTGTACCGTTATTTCCTGCAAGGGCAGGTTCCGGAGCAATTGCAATTCACGCCGCAATATTTTCCCTGCGGCGATGCGGCGGCGGGCGAGAAGATTCTTGGCGGCCAATTCGTCTTTGCTCATGAAACGCATCATGGTGTCGCACCACCCTGGCAACCGCCTGCGGCCAGCGTCGGGTGGCAGGAAGCGATGCATGGTTTCGGCTGGCTTGAGGATCTGCGCACGGTAGGAAACGATGCGGCGCGCCAGATGGCGGTGGATTGTATCATCGACTGGTTGCAGCAATTCGATCAATGGCAAAACCTGATCTGGGAACCTGCTGTCCTGGGGGCACGGCTGGCGGCCTGGGTGGGCGCGGCGGAATTTTACCTGCCTGCCATGGCGGAACCGGCGCAAGCGCAGCTGCTGGTCAGCATCGCCCGGCAAATGCGGCATGTGTTGCGGCTGTTGCCCGGCAATCTGGCGGGTCTGGCGGCGATGGCCGCCTATAAAGGCGTGATTTATGCGGCAATGAACCTGCCGGAAGAGGGGCCGAAGGCTTTGGGCGTGGCGCTGACCTTGCTGGCGCGTAAAGTGCAGGAAGAGATTCTGCCCGATGGCGGCCATGCGGCGCGGTCGCCGGAGACGCATTTACTCTATCTGCGGCATATTCTGGATATTCGCGATGCGCTGGCGCGCGCGGGCGTGGCCGCGCCGTCGGAGCTTGACCATGCCGTGGCGCATATGGTTCCGGCCTTGCGAAGCCTGCGTTACGGCGATGGTGGACTGGCCTTGTTTCAGGGCAGCGCCGTGGGCAATCCGCTGCTGATCGAACAGACGTTGGAACGCGCGAAAATTCGCAGCCGGGGCGGAAAATCCCTGCCGCATCTTGGTTTCGAGCGGTTGCAGGCCGGGCGCTGCCTGCTGCTTTGCGATGCCGGTATGCCGCCGGCGCGGGGACTGGATCGTTTTGCCCATGCGGGGTTGTTGAGTTTCGAGTTCAGCCATGCGCGTGAGCGCATCATCGTCAATTGCGGCGGGGGCTCATTCCTTGGTGACTGGCGGCAGGCGCTGGCCGCGACTGCCGCGCACAGCACCATGACGGTTGCCGATACCAATGCCGCCGAAGTGTTGCGTCAAGGCGGGATCGGCCATCGTCCCCGGCAGGTGACGGCGCGCAGCTATGAGCTGGACGGCGTCTATACGATCGAAGCGACGCATGACGGTTACCGCGACAGTTGCGGGTTGGTGCATGAGCGGAAACTGTCGTTGGCTGCTGACGGATCCTGGCTGGCGGGACGCGATCTGTTGCGCGGCGATGGGGTGTTTCCGTTCGCGTTGCGTTTCCATCTGCATCCCAAAGTTCAGTGTGGCGTGGTCAAGGGCGGGCAGGCCGTGCTGCTGCGGACGGCGTCGGGGCAGGGCTGGCAATTACAGACGGATGGACATGTCGTGGCGTTGGAGGCCAGCATGTATTGCGGCGACGGCGCGCCGCGCCGGACACAGCAGATTGCTATTCATGGTCGCAGCGGTGACGATGGCGGCGTCAGCTGGAAACTGGTGCGGGTGACGGGGTGATGCCGCCGCGCCTGTGGAGCATGCTTCCCGGTTATGGCGCGATTTTGCTGTGGTCGTTTGCGGCTTTGTTGATCAGCTTGACGTCCGGGATTCCGCCTTTACTGGTCGCCAGTATGGCGTCGGTTGTCGGGTTTGCTCTTTTCATCGGGGTCTGGAGTGTTCGTCCAACGCGGTTGGCCGCCGTAATGCGGCAACCGTGGCAGGTATGGGCGCTCTATTCCATTCCGATGATTTCCTATCAGGGATTTTACATCGTCGGTTTCAGTACCGCGCCGGTCATTGAGGCTAATTTGCTGAATTATCTTTGGCCATTGTTAACGGTGCTGTGGCTGACCCAGGAATGTGGCGGGCGCTGGTCGTCGCGTGTTGTGGGTGGGGCATTGGCCTGCTTTGCCGGGGTGATCTGTATCGGAGTGAACAACGCGTCGGGCGCCTTGAACTTTTCTTTTATGCCGGGGCATGTTCTGGCCATACTTGGCGCCTGTGTGTGGACGATTTTCTCCGTGCTGGTGCAACGTTATCCCGCCGCGCCGCTCGATATATTCGGGGTGTGGTATGGGGTTGCGGCGCTTTTGTTCTGGGTTTTGCATCGCCAGATGGAGGCACCAGTCGAATTTGGTGCGATCTCTTGGTTAGGCTGGAGTGGGATTGTTGGCTTGGGGGTCGTGTTGCCGCTGGGCGATTGCCTGTGGAGTATGGCTATGAAACAGGAGAACCGCGACCGGATTGCGGTCGCAGCCTATATGACGCCCCTGTTGTCAACATTCTGGTTGGCGTTGCGGTATGGCGACGAAGTCACGGCCTTGGTGTGGCTGGCGGCAGGGCTTATTCTTGGGGGCGCGCTGCTGGCGCGTTCCGGCGCGCCGCGGCAAAAACTGGAAGCCTGATGCAAGGCGGAACGGATGTAAGGAGCGCATGACTTCAATGGCGGCGATGACGGTGCATGCCGTATCTGATGCGGAATTCGCAGCGCTGGTGGACGCGCTGCCGGTGCGGCCGGAAGCGGCGCTGGCGGTTGCCGTATCGGGTGGGCCGGACAGCATGGCGTTGCTGCTGCTGTTGCGCGACTGGGCTGCGGGGCGGCAGGTGCGGTTGCAGGCTTTTACCGTTGATCATGCTTTGCGTGCCACGGCGGCGGCCGAGGCAGAACAGGTCGGGCGCCGGTGTGCCGCTCTGGGCGTGCCGCATGAAGTTTTGCGTTGGGAACACGCGGCGCTGAAGGGACGTCTGCAGGCGCGCGCGCGTCAGGCTCGGTACGATCTGCTGGCGGCCGCTTGCGTGCGGCACGAGATCGGCATGCTGGCGCTGGCCCATCACCAGGATGACCAAGCGGAAACCGTCTTGATGCGTTTTGCCAAAGGCTCGGGCATTGACGGGTTGGCGGGAATGCGGGTAGCGGGGAAAATGGCGCAGGGGTTGGTTCTGTGGCGGCCGCTTTTGTCCGTTCCCAAGGCGCGGCTGGTTGCGACCTGTGTGGCGCGGGGGCAGGAATTTGTCTGCGATCCGGGGAACGAAACGACGCAGTTTGCGCG
>JBASFQ010000008.1:0-355556 GCA_049653105.1 Alphaproteobacteria bacterium | reverse complement strand
GCTTGCTTATAAGCCACGCGCTATTAAACTTTGCCATCGGAAGGTGCCTCCAGCACCTTCCACCTTTGAATCACGCAGCTCTTAACAAAAATTCAAGATATCTCCCGACTTTTGCATCGGGTCTATTAGGAAAATTCCTTCCTTTAGGTGGAGACAGATCTGATTTTTCACCGGATGATGTTTATAAATATCTAGGCAAGACAGGTGATTTTATTTTCTTCCTCTCAAAAGATCACGTGCGTGTCCTAATTTTCCGTAATGAAAAAATTGATCATCTGACACTTTTCCATTTTGAGCGTCACGATATGTTTAGATTTATGCGAATTGATAATCGCGGTTTTTCGGAGCGAAATTAGAAAAATCAATACGCCCGATGACGCCTTAATGCTCTCCGCCGGTTATGCCGCGTTCTTCACCGTCACCCAGACCTCTTCACCCTGTTTCAGCGCGGTGGCGATCAGGGGCACGAGTTTCGCCACGGCGGCGCGGCTGTCGCCGATAAAGGTCGGTTGCGACGGCGTCCAAGCCAGACCGACGAGGATACAGCCCTCCGTATCCGCAGGCGTGTTGCCGGCATGCAGCCGGATGCCGGTGAAGCCCGGCACATCGCGCAGGATCGGCAGGAATGCCTGAAACCTGAAACTGAAATTCACCGCGACCCGATAGCGCCCAGTCGGGATCGCCGTCGTGCCCGGAACCTTCCATTGCGCCACCGGCTGATCCGCAACTTCGCGCACCACATCTTCCAGCGTCGCGCAGAATTTTACGCCGTCGATTAACAATTCCCCCGGCGTGGCATCCTCGACTGATTTATGGCGGCGCAGTTCCAGTTCCATCGCTACCCTCTCCTGCCTTCAAGCCACGCATAAAGTCCCGCCATCGCGCCGCCGAAGATCAGCAGACACAGGGCGATCAGCTGGTGATCGTTCACGGGAACAGCAGCGCGACAATCGCGCCCCGGCAACGATAAAGCATGGCTCCGCACAGCGCGGCAGCGACGATGCTGGCGCAAAAATACGGCATGCCGAAAACCTATGGTTTGAATAATTTTATCGCGGCTTCCGACGCCGCGTCGGCGATCGGGCGGTTGCTGCAAAGAGCCAGCATGCCCAGCAAAGTTACGACGGCGAAAAACTGTCCGACGGATTTGAATAAGGTTTTCCAAAATGTGCGTTTGGCGTTTTGATAGTTTTTTATCAATTCCCGCACCGCCGCGATGTCCTGCAGCGCGTATTTGTCGCCGAGGCCGACCATCTCCAACGCCTTTTTTGCTCCAGCCTCCGCGCTGCGCTCGGCCAGCGTCGCCAGAAATTCTTCCAGCACATCCGGCGGCATGCGGCAGATTTGCGGGCAGGCATCGGCTGATTGCGTTTTTATCATCGGGCGCAACCTTATGCCGCTTGCCGCATGAGGTCATGGGAAAGCGCGGCAAAATTGTCATTGGAAGATTCAAGTCGCGCCTGCTTCGCACGGCGCATGCCGATATAATTGATCTTCACCGTCACCGTAGCCGAGTTGGCCGCACCCGACGCGTCAAAACCTATGTTGATGGTTCCGCTCAACGTGGTTTCCGTCACGGGCAGCAACATCGGCTGCGACATTATCCGCATCTTGCCGCCGATCGGAATCGGCATCATTTCACCGGCGCTATTCATAATAGCATGGCCTGCACCACCAGTTCCGGGGCCAAAGCTGCTGTAGAATCGCGATCCGGATGGACCATAGACATTGAGGTAATTGACGTTGGCGACGCCAGAAATTTCAATCTCAGCCTCCATTTCGACATAGGCTGTTCCAAGATCTCCGGACAGAATCCCCCAATTCGCAAGATTTTTAAATGGGAGCTTTATGTACCATATTTCGCCATTCGTGCCTGACCCGAGCGAGAATGTCAGCACCCAGCGCTGGCCGGTCTGACCATTTGACCACGGACTTTCAATCGAGCTGGTGATCGTACCGGTAGCGCTGCCGGACTGCCTGCCGAAAGTATATCCTGATGGCATATTTCCCGACGGCGTGATGCCGGCCGGTGTACCACCCTGAATCGCCAAAGCCGTGCTGCTGCTGGCCATCACCGACATGCCCTTCGGCCAGCCGGAGTATGTCCACCTGACGGTATTGTCGACGATATTGCTGCCTGTGCCCGTCGGCCCGCCGCTGCCCGCCGAAGTCCCCGCCTGAACGCAGTAAAAGACATTGCCGCCGTTGCTCACCAGCGCACCGAGCGCATAGGCTGAGTTAACGGCCCAAGGCAAACCCTCGACCATATTGCCCGCCGGGTTGCGATCAGGATCATACCCGTCAAACTGCCCATATTCACGTGCCGCGTAATCGGCCGGCGGACCTACAAATCGTTCGGCAGCTATGGCGACGGCATAGCCCATATACATCGCGCCTCGTTCCGACTGATGCACACCGTCGAGAGTCATGGCCCCCGCTACGCCGCCCGTGCCACCGATAACATTATTAAAAGACGTGCTGGTTCCGTCGGTCATAAAACCGCTGGGGTCGGCGAGCGTGATATTTTTTAAGCCGCTGGTGTTCGCCCAAGGTTCTCCCGTGGCAAAGGCGCGGATATAGCGATTGACGCGCTTCATGATCGCCGTCGTGATGGCAGTCGTTCCAAAACCGCGCGGCGGGATCGGCATGGCGATAACTTTTTTTCCGCAACGACCCAGTCTTTCATAGATGGTCTTTAGATTGTCCCTTATCACCGAATATGCCGTCCCGGCCGCCACATCGTTCGTACCGGCCAGCACCACGAAAATATCGGTGGTCGAAGCGCAGGCTTCATCAAGCGTGGCGACGACATCGGTCGTCGTCCCGCCCGGAATCGCCAATGTGCCGCCGGCGCTTTTGACGGTTGTAAACTGTGCCCCCGAACCGGTGCTGGTAGTAAGGCTGGTCAGATTGACGCCGCTGGTGGCATAGCCGGGGCTGGTTACTGTGACCCCGGTGATGACGCCGTTTGTAACCTGCAGCGTTCCTTTTCCGCCGTTGCTGAAATTTGGAGTGTCGGATGGACTATAATTACTGCCGCCGTTGCGAACGATTATTTTCCTAACGCCAAACCACGGACCGGCATAGCCCTCGCTCATATCCCAGCGCAAACGGCTGTTAAAAATCTCAGCCCAGAAAAGATAATTATTGCCTTGTTTGACGGCGGTGCGCGAGAGCCAGACCCAGTTGATCCCTCCATCATTGGTTGCTCCGGGCGCAGGCGGAGTCGCACCCGACGTTCCCCCGGCAGGGAATGTTACAAAATATTCATTGTTATATTTGACCTGCTCAAGCGCTCCATATGTTGTGCTTGCTGTCCATGTCTGTGTGGTTGTGTCGGCATAATCAGGGGGGAAATAGATCGACTGCGCCGACATGGAATCGCCGAGCGCTCCGATCGTATAACTTTGACTTGCGCGCGATTGTCCGGAAGCCGCAGGGGATAGAGCCGAACTTGCATATGCCGGTGACATGGCATTACCGGCCTGCACCTGATCACACAGAAATACGAGAAGCAGAAACAACGCATTGAATAATATCTTCATGTCACATACTCCTGAAGAACAGTGTCAAGGTGGTGGACTGAGCCTGATTGACCGGAGACGCCGCCGTGCCGGAGCGCAGGCGGAGATAGCGCATTCCAGCGGTCGCAGCTGGATCGAGCGGGATGAAGCGCGACACCCCGACGCTGATGACATATTCATTGCCGGCCGCGTCATAGACGTCGAAGAAGGTCACCCCCCTGTCAGGCGATGCCTGCAAGGTCATCTGCGTTCCCGTGACGGCCGCTGGCGTCAGAATCCCCACCAGACGCATCCCGCCGGAATCAACCACTCCACTGAGCGCCGCACCGTTGGCGATGACGGCGGTATCGGTTTCTTCCGACAACATGACATAGGACCGCGACGGCGCAGCGTTGACCGTCATGGCGCAAAACAGCATGACGGCGCATAGCGCGACGCCAAGCATATGGCACAGCTTGTTCATAGCTTCTCCTGTTGTGGTGGTTTTATGAATTATAGTTCTGCGCTGAACCGCACTTGCGCGGTGCTGCCGAAATAAAAGTCGCCCATGTCGCCCGACGCGCCGCTGAAAGACGCACCTGCGGTCACGCGCAGAACCGCGCTGGTTGCGGTTGCGCCGGTGATGGACAATGTCGCCGCACCGCTGATCGTCACGTAATTGGCGGCGACGTTGTTATACATATTGATCTGGTTTCCCGACGGACTCGCGCCTGGCCATGACGGCGCGGTTGATTGCAAGCTCGGTGCCTCGCGCATTGCGACCGGAAATGGCACAAGCGTGTCGACAAGCGTCGTGGTAACGCGCTGTGATTTGTATGGGATCACACCGGTTGACCCCTGATTGCCGAAGGCAAACAGATACCGTTGGCACAACAGAGATTCCGTGGATGGCGGCCGCAATTCCGGCACCGGTGGCGTGGCGTTCAAGCCGGTGCTGACGCCGGGCGTGTAGCGCACATCCGGCGCGGTGAGATAGACGATCTTGCTGCCAGCATTCAGCGCACCGCCAAAATCAATCGTCACTTCAAGGCCGTTAAAACTGCTGACATGCGCCGTGTAGCTATAGGCCACATGCGTCCATGCGGAATTCGCGCAAGGCTGCAAATTTACCGCGTTCAAATCCGTGGCCGTCGCGCCCCAATTATCCTTGGCGGTCGGGCGCTTCACGGTGAGCGTCGGGGTAATCGATGCACCGGTGTTATTGTAAATCCACGCCGAGATGGTGACGACTTGCCCAGCCAAAGGCGCGGCAATCAGGCTTTCAATGCGCTGCTTAACGAAGCTGTTCGACACGCTGGTCACGCCGGTCAGTTTCAGGCTGTTATAGGGCGCACCGGCAAAAGGTGACGGCGTCTGTGCCTGATCCCACGTTATGTTGGCCCCGGTGGTGGAAACGATCCAACCGTCGAGGGTATAATCAGGGCTGCCTGCCGTGATCGTTCCGGTCAAGCCACGCGCGGCAATATCCATCGCGGCGTTGCGCAGCTTGTTCAGAAACCCGCCTTCCACCGACGGCAACGCCGGTGCGGCGACGCTTTGCGGATTAGTCAGAATCATCCGCCCGCCGCCGCCTTCGTCATAAACCCCGATGCACAAAGTCGCGGGCTGCATTTCGCCGCCGGACAGAGCCACCGTGCCGTCGCCTCTGCGGATTGGCACGGAACCTGGCCCAAAATCAATCGTCGCCGCCAAGGTGTTCGCCGCAGCGGGAAACCACATGAGCTTCTGTCCGGCCTTGTAGTGGCGCAACGGTGGAAAGAATCCGACGAGCAGCGCGTTGGCCGTCCCGGTCGCGGTCGGAATTTCGCCGACCGCACCGAAGCGCAGCATGTCGGCCTGTTCAGCGCAATAAACCCGCTTCGTGCCCGACGCGAAATTCACAAGTTGATCGGCATTGCTCGACCGGATCACGTTGCGGGTCAATGTGTCCTCGCTGCCGACGGTGACGATGCCCCAGCCTTCTTCCCAGTTCGCGCGGGTTACATCTTCAACTGTATAATAGATTTTCTTTCCGGTTCCACCCGCGGCATTGCCCATGCTGCGGCGACCGATTGACGGAGGATCGAGCGTAAGGGTTCCGAGCCCAGTCGATTGTGTGGTTTGCTCGGCACGAGTGTTGAACATGTTAGAGCCTCATAGATTTTGAATAATCTGGAACGTCGCGTCGTACTGGACAAAATCGGTTTGCGTGATCGGCGCGACCTGTGCCAGCCGTCCGATGATCGCCTGCCGCGGGGAGTACCCATCTTCCGGTTCCGGAATGCAGAGCAGAAGCCCGCCCAGACCAATGACCCTTTGAAACTCCAGAAAGGTCTGTTTCGCTTCGGCCTCACGCAGAGATTTGAGGCCAAGCGTCAGAACCCGAAATTTTGCGGCATTATCCACCAGCGTCAGTCCGGAGCGTTGATTGCGGCTGATCGCGCTGCCGTCCTGCCAGACATGCGACCAGCCGTAAGAGAAATTGGCAGCCGGGCGGAACATCGTACCCGCCCAGACCAGGCCAAGATCGCAATATGCCGGTGTCGTCAGCAGCGACGGCGCATTAATATCGATGTTCAGATAGCGCGCCGTGATCGGCGAACTGGGCACATGAACATGCAGCCCGTATCCAGCCGCCCAATTACCAGCCACTGCGCCAGTGTCCAGCAACGCCCCGGCTCCGGCGGTCGTCAGGTCAAGCCGATGCCGCACCGTGTCCGTGGCCGCAAACGCGCCGACAGCCACGCCTGCGCTGTCCAGATATCCAGCATCATCCGGCTGCGCCAGCGCGATGACGCCGATATCGCGTGCCTGATGGAAGTCAAAGGCCAGATTGTAATTCGTCACCCCCGCTAGCGTCCGATGACGGCGCCGCAGATATGACTGCTGCAAATTCGTGGCAGGATTCTGCACCGTCGCGCTGCTCGCGGCGACCGAAGTTTCCGGGCGCTGCACCCAGTTGACATGAGAGAAAAGACAATTGCCCATCAGCCAAACCCCAATAATGCAACCTTGTTGCCGCTGACCGTCCGCCCGACGACGCGCAGACTTTTTCCATCAGCAAGACCGCCGCGCGACCAGGAGACGTTGATATTATCGTTCAAGGCGATGCCGTGACCGGTATTCGCCAGCGGCAATTCCCACAACTCGCGCGCCGGGGCAAACATGGTGAGCAGAAAATCGGCCAGCGCTTGGGCGTCCGCCTGACTGTCGAACAGTGAATGCAGTACGGCCTCGCCCGCCGCCGGATGCCAGCTGCGACGTGAGATGTCCGCACTGATCGCCAGACGCTCTGTTTCCTTCAATTCTTGTCGTTGCGTCTCGGTCAAGGTCGGGTATGGCACGACGTCGCTGTCCGACATTGGCAGCCAGTTGCGTCGATATCCAACCCGCACCCGCCACAGACACGGCGCGATAGCATCCGGCAACGGCACGCGCATCGGCTCACCGATCAGGTTTTCTTGTGAAATCGCCAAACTTGCCCCGGCATAGGGCAGCCCCAGTCGCCCAACCGCCAGCCGTCCGTCGGACTGATCCGCCAGATAGGTATAGGTTCCGGCCAGAACGAGTGTGATTGCCCCGGAAAGCATCATCGTTTCGTTAATGACCAAACCAATTGCACCGGACAGTTGCGTCGTCAGCGATGAAAAGCTGTCGGGCGCGAGATGATCCGAGGTCAAAACCCTGAGCAGCAGGCGGCGCATGATCCCCGCCGTGTCGGCGATATACCCGCCCAAGGCGTCGCCACGCAGATCGACAGTCACCGGGCCATCCGGGTTACTGCCGAGCCGGATATAGCTACCGGTCGCCGTCAAAGCTGTCTGATAGGTTCCGGCACTCACCGTGGCCGCGTTCAGGGCGGCATAGCTGGCCTGCGTTGCTCCGGCTGTCACCACCGCCCCACGCACCCGGACGGCATCCACGCCCGCGATAATGCGGTCGTGCAGCTGATAAATCAGCTTGGCCGGATCGACCAGGCGCGAGGCGACGTTCCGGCAAAGACCGTAACATTGCATGATCGGCTGTCCGGTGCTGTCCACCGTACCATCCGCACCGCCTGCTCCGCCGTAGAGCGCCTGAAACGGCACTTCCAGCAAACGACTGTTATCGCGCAGAGCTATCCTGAGCTGGTTCCCCGATGCAACCCAATCCTGCCCGACGCCGGTGAAGATCGGCACGGCCTCGGCATAGCGCGCCCCACGTCGTGGCAAGCGTTTGATCGCAACGGCACGGCCATCGATGCCAACCGTGCGCGCCAGCGTGTCGTAAACGCCGTCAGTGTTATCGATCACCAGTTCACCGATGGTAAGCCCGGCACGATGATTTCCTTCAGGCGGCAGCGGTAAAGACTGCTCAATCTGCGGCAAAAGCGCACGCCCCTCATAATGCTGATTGGCGGTCGCGTCGTTCGGCGCGGCGAAGGCGGGTGGCCACGCCCCAAGCACGACAGATTCCGTCAGACGTTGATCCGACAATGTCCCCGGCCAATACGACAGGCGGCGCAGATGGCCGCTTAGTTGATCAACGCCGGCAGCACGGCAGCCGAGGCGCAAATGCGTCACGGTCGGAATGGCGCCAGAAGTATCGACGATAACATCGCTGCTATTGAGTTTGGCAGCATAATCATTGATGCCGTAACGCAGCGCCGCGCGATAGATAACCTGCGCCGCCAGAAATGCCGCGATGGTTATATCGGCCTGCGCCGCGCCGCCATGTGTAGCCTTGACCGCCAATCCCGCCCCGACGGCACGCAGATAAAGACTCTCGTTAAGAGTGCCATCATCAAACGAAAACACCGATTGCGTCTTGGCGGCGTTCAGGGCATAGGCCGAAAATTCAGCCACTACGGCACCGGCGGCGGGATTGAACCAGTCGTCAGCGACGGGCATGGCCAGCGTTTCCGCCGCCCGTGTGCCGCCGCCGACCGGTATGGTCGAGGTGGCAAACGGCATTTTCTCGACTTGAGCGTGATAGAAGCGCACGGTGATGTCCACCACCGCGCCGTTGTCATAATGCACCGAGAAAAAAGGACGGATCCGTGCCGTGGCGTTTTCGGTCAAAGTTCGCGTCGCCATGATTTGCCGTGGCGCGTTGCTGAGCAACGCCGCAAGAACGGTATCCAGCGATCCGGTCAGATTGTTGTGCGCGTTGTCGAATTCGTCCAACCCGATCCGCAGATCGGTGATGTTGGCCATGCCGCCGGAGACGATCCGCGCCAATGTCCAGAATGTCCAGGTCTCGTTCTTGATGGCAGCGATATGGTCGTCGGCTTCCAGAAAAATATAGGCTGCCTGATCGTTGCCGGTGGCTGTGGTTTGGATGCGAATATCACAATAATTCATGCCATATTCGACGCCCTTGCCGGTGACCGAAAAAGTCACCGCCGCGCCAAACCAGCCGAAATCCCAATGATCCGGGAATGTCCCGAACGGATCACCGACGTCACCGACTATCGATCCTGTGTTATCCGGCGTGCGCAGTGCATTGGTCGATGCCGGTTCGCACAGCAGCCCCAGCACGTGGCCAGACCACGGGTGATAATCGATCCGTGGCGTGTGCGCCGATGCCTGCCGCAAATTTCCTGAACTGTCGAAATGCCATGCTGCGGATGCACGCATGAAAACGATGCGCGGATCGAGCGGCAGGCGGGTAAGGTCGAAATCCAGCACCGGCGGATTGTTTTGCCGATTAGTCCAGTCGACGTCGCTGAAGAACAGCGGCACTTCCGGCGGCGACGGCATCGGATAAGGCAATGTTCCTGCCGTGAAGGTTCCTGCGGTCATCGGCACATATTCCGGCTCGCCAGCAGCACCGGCAGGACGCAGTTCGAACAACACCACGCTATCGTCGACATCCGGGACATCGAGCAGATTTGCGGCAGGCGCGGCAAAGCCCGTGGTGCCCGCCGGAACCGTGCCCGCAACATCCGCGCCAAACATCAGGCGACGCGCTGTGTGATATTTCTGGAATTAATGGCTTGCGCCAAAATGGCGATCTGCGCCGCCATGCCGTCGAGACGTTCGGCCAGAACCATGGTTTGTTGACCTAAACCGCGCACAACTTCAGCGTTGTCATTTTGCTGCGCTGGAGTCTGCACCACGACCCGCTCATTGGGCGAAGCACGGAAGGCCACGACCTGACTGTCGGTTCCGCCCGCCCCGCCGACCATGAAGCTGCCGCCGGTGGCAAAGCCAGGCAGGTCAAGTTGCCGCCCAAGATTCTCGATGGTGGTGCGCAATGACAATTCACGGGCGACATAGGCTGACCCCGCCCCACCCAGCGCGTCGCGGCTGAAGCCCAGCAATTGATCTGCTGCGCTGGTCAGACCCGCCGTCCCGCCACCATTGCGGGCGCTGCTCACCAGAGCATCAAACTGCGTTTGCGCCGTGCGCATTTTTTCAAACGCCGATAAACTGCTGGTCGCGCCGAGTTTCTGGCCATCCAGCCATTTCCGCAGATCACTGGCCGATTGCTGGGCGGATTGTTCGAGAATCTTCTGCCGTTCCAACCCAGTCAGTTTTTCCACTTGCACCAGATCGGCACCGATTTTGGTGGCATAGTCCAGCCGCGCTTTGGCATCGCGGTCAAAGACTTCCAGCGCCGCCTGCATCGGGTTTTCGATCTTCAGAATGCCGTCGCTGATTGATTTGTTGAACTGCCCGATCAGCGCATCGGTGACATCCTTTGTTGCTATGCCAAGGCGCGCCGCCTGCGCGATATAATCATCGGCTTGCTTCGTCATTTCCTTGAATTGTTTCTGCACGTCGGACAGCGCTGACGCGCCGGCCTTGGCATCGACAATAAACTTGGCCAGATCCAGATCTTTGATCAGCGCGTCAGCGGTCGTGGCGCCGCTGTTTTTTAACACCGTGTCATAAGCCCCACCGCCGGTGTTGATCAGATCATACCGCGCACCGCCATAGCCGATGCCGCGCAGCGCCTTGATAAACGCATCGTCCTGCGTTTTCGATGTGCCCGCAATGCTGCCCGCGCCGGTATTGATGCCGAAATTGCCGGTGGTATTTGCCCAATTGGCGAGGCCGGGATTGACGGTGAAGCCAAATTTATCCAAGGCCTCGTTCAATTTTTGCGCAACTTCGGCCGTCGCGGCAGCAACACCTGAAGGATCGGCACCATTATCGGCGCCTACCGAGCCGAGACCAAAGCGACCACCCGACAGCGTGAGATTTGCATTGGCATTCGGCCCCACGGATTTCTTGGGACCGAACAGGCCACCGAGCAAACCACCGCCCGCGCCACCGATAAGCCCGCCAAGAAGCGTTCCAACGCCGGGAATGATGGACCCGATAGCAGCCCCGGCCAGCGCCCCACCCGCAGACCCAATTGAACCATTCTGACTGTTGCCGCCGACGAGGCCGTTCAGTAAGCCGCCCGCGGAGAAACCAAGGCCAGCACCGCCAAGAAAACCGCCAAGAGTAGTTGTGCCGAATAATGCCCCTGACTGCATAGGCATCGGGCCGATAAATGATGCTGATGGAGCAGCGATCTGCGCTCCGAATCCCAGATGCGTGCCGATGCTGTTGACCGTCGTGCCGAATGCGCCGAAATTGCCGATGCCGTTCGACAAGGAAGAATAGGCGCTCTGCCCAAAACCCAGCGCCCGGTCGAATATGCTGCCGCCCGATGCCGCGCCGCCGAATGTTGTCCCCGGCGTCGGCGCACCAGCGACGCCACCCAGCAGGCTGCTGATTTGAGGTTGGATCAGCGGGATGATAATTTTCTCTTTTGCCATCTCCTTGATCGTGTTGATGGCGAATTCTTTCAGACTCCGGAATCCATCCTTGGTTTTGTCAAAAAAGTCGAAGAAAGTCTCCCCGAGCTTTTCAGCAACCTGTTTGCCGATCCTCTCGTTTTCTTCCATCGCTTTTTTATGTTCATCCCAAGCATTCTTGGCATCATAAAGTGCACCCGCTTCTTGGGTCAGCATCACACGCTGCGCGTCTGTGAGTTTGAGACCGGCGCTCCGCAAAGTATTTTCGGCAGCGATGATCTGAGTATGAATCAGACGCTCACGCTCATTGAGCTTTAGGCCGTCGCGTTCATCGTCAATGGCCTTAATCTGATCATTGACGGTCTTGAGCGCCTTCTCGCGCTGCTGGCGTTCTTCTTCGGCGCGTTTTGCCGCTGCTTTTACCGCCTCTTCATACTTTTTCCGCGCCTCGCGCTGGCGTTTTTCTTCTTCCGCTTCCTTCCGGACAACTTCTGCACGCGCCTTGGCTTCTTTGACCTCCTGATCCTGCCCAAAATCCTTGGTCTCATAGCGTCTGCGGTTTTCCATTTCCAACAAGCTGCCTTGCAACCCGCGCAAATAGTCCTGCTTATCCCCTCTTTCTGCAGGATCATGGATGCCGGACAATTCGTTCTTCAATTTCTCGATAAGAGCCTTCTGTGCCTCAATGCTTTTGTTGAGCCTTTCGAGATTAAACGTCCCTTCACCACGCAAAACCGCAAAAAAATGTGTCGTTTTATCAATAAGTCCAGATATTGCCTGCGCCGTAGCCTTGATTGGCTCCACAATCGCAATGGACTTCAGAAAATCATTCCATGAGATCGTCACCTGACGCAACGCACCATCGATGCTGTTGGCGTCAGCTTCGCCGGTGCCGGCGAGACTGCCGCGTAGCGCATCAAGCAATTCCTGCTGTGCCTGATAGGTCTGACCGGATTCGGCGAGCTGCTTAATGTGATCTTCCTGTGCAACCGTCAGCGCCTTGAAGGCCTTGCGCAGACCATCAGCCTGGCCACCGCCCAACATTTCCATCGCCTTGCCAAGAGCAAGGGTATTGGATTGCAGATCGCCGCCGAAGGTTACTGAAAGGTCTTGTGCGGCGCGGATAGTTCCTTCAAAGACTTCGCCGGACACAGTGCGGAACGCCGCCAGTGTGGTCATCGCCGCTTTGATATTGTCGTCGTCAACCGCAAAGCTGCGCGACATTTCTTCAGCCATGTTTTGCAATTGGCCACGGGTGAATCCCGTGACATCACCGGTGGCTTTAAGCACCGCATTAAACCGCAGATTGATGCGTTCAGCCTCAGCAAATTCCCTGATCGCCGCGCGCTGGATTGCAACAAACCCGCCAAGCGCCGCCGCACCGGCGACCCAGCCTGCACCCATTTTTCCCAGCGCCGTGGTCAGAACCCCGCCAGCCGCCGAGAGTTCATTGATTTTATCGCGCGCTGACCCGACGACTTCATTCAATGCCTTCATGGCCGGGACATTACGACGCGCCGCGGCGTCAATCTTTTTAAGCGCGTCTTCCCCGGCATTGCCGAACTGTCTGAGCTGATCGCGGACTCTGTCCGCGTCTTCCAGCTTCAGGCGGATCGAAACAAGTTCGCCACTAGCCATTATTCACCCGGTTCAGAACATTGAAGGGCAATTTGCGCTGAGCATCGGCGGCGGCATCGGCAATGAACAACCTGCGACCAATGCGTGCCACCGCCACCAGACGGAACATCACGACATCTTCGATCTTGGCGCGTTTTGACGCACGAATGGCTTTGGTTGCACGCAAACGCCCGGTGCGCCCACGGACGGCATTACGCAAGACCAATATACCCGTAACCTTGCGCCCGCCTTGTGTGGGCACAAATACCAGCGGCCTGCCGAAACGAGCTTCCGTTTCTTCGGGCGTCAGGGGTTTTTGACCGCCCCGCACCTGCTTCATCGGCACATCGTCGGTGGGTATTGCCAAAAACTTCCCGTCGCGGGCATAAATGATGTTGTCGCGATCAAATATACTGTGCAGGCGCGGCGCTTTTGAATAGACCACAGCACTAGGATTCAGGGTTGGAACACCCCGGCGCGGATAGATTTTGACTTGCCATGCCTTTTCAAGACCATGTCCCAGCCCCGCCGCTCGTACCTGCTGCCTTAACGTAACTTTCAATTCTTCGGCAGTTTCATCGATGGCGGCGCGCAACTGTGCCTGCAGACGCTGATCACTTCGAGTAATCACCGCCTTGATATCACCCGCGATTTTCAGGGAAAAATTCAACATCCCCCCTTCTCAATCTCGGACAAAGACGCATTCATGATCATAAAAGCGTCCAGAACCCACGCGGCCTGATCTCCCGATCCACCAGATTCAGGAAGGGAGCCAAGCGTCATGCCGCCGCCGCGCCAGATATTCCAGAGCAGCAGCAAATCCTCATATTCAGCCGGAAGTTCTAGTCTTGGGTTTTCGCTGTAGCGCTCTCCGAAGAGTTCCCAGTCGCCGCCGTCTGGGCTTCGTCTGCCACCGGCAAAGGCAATTGGCTCTTTGGCAATGGCAACGGCGATCCGGAGTTTTTTGTTTGATCCTTGGACACTGAATTCATGGTCACTGCGTGCCAGCCGATTTGCTGGATATCGCCATCGTCGATATTTTCTAAAGCTACATCAGTGACCAAGCCGTTCTGACGTTTGAATTCCCCCGGGACGTTTTCCCAGCCAACCAGAAACCGGCGAGCGGCATGATACGCCATGACCTCCAGCGCATAATCGCGGGCGACTTGGATCTCACGATAAGGCTGATGAAGATCAAAGAGCGTTTGCAGCAGAACCAACCACGTCTTTTTTTCCTGATCCGTAAAACCGTCAGTGTTGCCGGCCTGTTGCTGATCGAGCAGTTCTAGAAGTTCCGGCCTCTCTTGTGGCTCGATGATGGTCTCAATACCTGACCGAATTTCTTCAAATAAAATCGCATCACTGCTAAACCGCGCGCCAGCAAGGCTACAATCCCGACGCCATTGCATTTTTTCCATCTGGCTGGCGGCTTTGACCAGATAAACGGGGGCATTATCTTTGCCCGCATATTTATCTGGCGTGAAGCGACTGATCTGATTGGCGGATAGGATCATGAAAGTCACTCCTTAATAAACGCACAAAAATGCACCGGCATCGCGCCCGACGCATGCGAATGGAACCGAGACCTGCGCCAGGCCGTTACGGTCACTCGGGTCTTGATTCAAGTATTGTCCCAGCGGGACGGTCAGGCCGATGCGGTTGCCCACGACCTGGCCATAGCGCGTATGAATGATACGGCGCGTCCCGGCACGAAGATCGGTCATGATGTCACGGGTGGCCACCAGCGTCTCCAATGGATCAACAGCCCCTGTCATATTCCGGGCGGTATGTAGGGGTGCCTGGATGCCTTCCGTAGCATTCGGGTCATCCGGGAATACCAATCGAATCCCGTCGTCAAGGGAGAAGCGCGAGGCGGCGGCGACGGTACGGTTGATTAAGCATTTTCCGTTGAGATAGATCGGCGGACGCGTCGCATCAAAGACAGGATTCGCCGGAATTGCAGCATCGATCTTGCCACCGAACATCCCTTGCAAATTGACCATCAGCTTGCCGACGCCGTTGGTTTCAAGCTCGAATTTAGCTGTCCCGCGCGCGCCCAGCATCTTATAAAGAATGCCATCAAGGTAATAGTATGTCGTCCCTGCTGAAATTCCAGTCGATGCCGGAGAGTAAAGCACATTCGCCGGTACCTGATAATTGGTCGTCGCAACAATTGCGCCACCCATCGTATCCGTAAGCGTCGCCGCTTTTCCGCTCGTATAATCAGAAATAAAGCTCGTACCCGGTACGGTTCCGGCCAGAACAAGCGGCATACCCCGATAGTGTTGCGCCGTCGAAGATGCCGACGTCCCCAGCACCGCCAATGTCGTTGAGCCACCCGCGGCGCAGGCTTCTGGCGATCCCGGAACCGGTGTGGCCGTCAAGGTTTCAGCCCAGCCACAAGCCTTAAGAATTTTACCCCATTCCGGAGCCACACCAGGAGATCCCGAGCCTTTGAGCATAATTTCAAGCTGCAAACTCATCGTCATGCCGCCAACTATTGGTCCCAGGCCATCAAGCGAACCGGTTGCCTCGTTGGTGGTGATAATGTTCGGGCTGAAGGAAGGCGGTTTGGGGTTATTGATGGCAACCGCATCGTTCGCCGCCGTTGGCAGTGCATCAACGCCGGGGGTGCTTTCAAGTTTAAACAAGACGAGAGCGTTTTGAGCGCGCATGGACATGGGCGATTACTCCGGTTGGGTGTTTGCGAAAATTGACTTCTTCAACGACGGTGCCGCGGGTGGAACCTCAGAGAGATCGTCACCGTTGAGATACAAGGTCGCGGCAACGCGCACAGGGCCAAGCGCCATGCGATGTGCCGGAATTTCAGTAAGATCTTTGGGCATATTTTCTCCTTACCCTTGGATGTAGGGATCATTGGCTTTGGTATGGAATTGAATGACGAAGCCAAGCGTGAATGCCGCCGTCGCCGCGCGCCCCGGCGTGCGATCAATAATAGGGGCGCTGCAAAAATCCGGCTGTGGCTCGAGATTTACAGCAACGCCACCCATAGACGGGTCGCCAAGAACCGCCAGCGTAACCTTGCCGAACAGGTCAGAGACCGCAGAACCTAAAAGATCGGAATTTGCAGCTTTGACATAGCAATCAACCTCAACAGCCTGTCGATAGATTGTTGTGTACTGATTATCCAATATCGCGCCGAGATTGCCCTCGAACAAAACAACAGCTGGCATGGCGTCACGCGCCATATCAATGTCCGAATTACGGCTGACTTGTACGCCCGCCATCGTCGCCAGCCGCGCCACAAGCGCAACAAGACATTGTTCCCTGATTGTATCGGTCATGCCACAACCGGATCGGTATCAAATTCCCATTCATATCCCGAGCGTGTGCGCGTGCTTTGGCGTAGAACGCGAACCGCAGGATTCGTTGTCCAGAAATTGGGCGCGGCCAGTGCCGGGTCAGAACTGGTTATGCCTACAGCGATCAGATCACCCTTCAACGGTGTCGGGACGCTGGCGATTTTGGCGCGCAGCAGCAGAACCTCCGACAAAATTCCGCCGGAGAGCATGGATTGATGAGATTCGCCATATGTCCGGAGCACTTTAAGGTCAAAAGGAGCCGCTGTGCCCGATTTATAGACCGCGTCCACCGCCAGATTTGGATCACCAAAAAGTGACTCGGTCATGGCGGCGAACGCGGTCATTTACTCAATTCTCCTTACGTCGGCAGCGTGCCTGGAAGAAGAACAGCACCGGTTGTGTCACCGGATGCCGGAGCAGTAGTTCCCACAGGGACATAGGCAACGCCCACCAACTTATTCCCTGCCGAAGTCTTGGTGAAGTTCTTGGCCGTATTATCCCAGTAAAGCAGATCGCCCTGCACCCATGCAGCGCCGGTCGCCTTGGCCATATTGGTGAAGACACCGCGGCGCTGGAGCGGCACGGTCACGCCCGAAAGCGCATCAGAGGCACAGACTCCGAAGATGCCTGCACCAACAAGTGCCGCCTGTCCCGAAAGACGATCATACGGGGCGGCGACATCAATGGTCTCCCCGGGTTGCACAAAGTTTTTCATCCTGTTCTCCTTGTTAAAGCTGAAATATTGCAACTAAAGGCCGCCAGAATTTTTCTGGCGGCCTATGAGTTAGACAGTGCATCACTAAGTGACGGATTAGGCTCCGGGGTTGCGGAACACAGGCCGGTGATCGACCGCACCGACGCCGAAATCAAGGGCGACCTTGAATTCAACGCCTTCAGTCGTGAAGCCATTGCGCGTTTCAAGACGCGGCCCCTCGGCTCCTTCAAGGTATCCCCAGATCAGGGCTTCGGCGGATGTCGGCGCGGCAAACAAGTACCACTGATTGCCGCTGACATTCGCATCACTGATCGGCTGGAGCCGTCCTGAGAACGGATTGATTGCGCTGGCCTGGTTTGGCATGATCGTGCCAACCAATTGCTCGGCTTGCAGCGCGCGATCAGCGCCGGTCAGGATAATTGACGGCGACAGATTGAGCTTCAGACCATCGAGGCCAGTTTGCTTCTGCATCAACGCCCGACCGGCGGCGACACCAGCAACATCGATCACCGTTCCAGAGGCCACGGCATTTTTATGGTTTGTGGCATCAAACAGATTAAACCCATCCGCCAATGCCGGTCCGGCATTGGTGTTAAGCGCCAGCAACGCGAAAAAGGTTGAGTTTTCAAAGTCGCTGGCACGACGACCGATTTTGGTCGAAATATCGGCAAAGGCACCAAGATCATCATTGATCAAGGCTTGGCGCGACAGTCCGATAATCCGGCCATAAGTCGCCAGAGTTACAGTTTCCTTGCCGCTGCTGATCGTGCCGGACTGAATTTCACCCTTTTCGTTCACCGCCAGCAAAGTCGGAAAATCGCCGAGACGGTTGAAAGAGTTTGGTTTGAAGTCACGGAAATTCCGCTTCGCGGTAAGCGCCCGGTAGGTCGGCGCCGCAGCCTCGTATTCCCCCATCAGGATTTTATTCGCGGTCGCAGACAGCAATCCGCTGAAATCAGATGAAGTGTGGAAGTTTCTGGTCACCGCATCAATAATCGCCGCAGGGGCGTAAGGAATATTACGCTCGCCACGCGCGCGCATAATTTCCTTCGCAAGATCAAGAACGCCGAAGCCCGTATATTGCCGCGCCATGTCCGACGGCTTGATCCGCGTCGAGAAGCGTGCCGCCTGGGCTTCAGCCATCGCGGCAACACGCACCGCCGGATCATCGCCGGAAGGCGTCGCGGACACCTGCGCGACAGGCGTGGGACCTCCCGCAGCCTTGGCGCGCGCGGCGACCAGATCGATCATCTGAGCGCGCGCGGCGTCGATGCTGACATCCATGGTCAGCATTGATTCAATGTCGGCGCGGCGCAGGCCAAGTTTGCTTGCTTCGCCCTCAATCGCCGCAACACGAGCGCGCTCTTCTTGCAGTGCTGCGGCACGAACCGCCGCCTGATCAACAGGCACGGGATTGTTCTGGGGTTGGGTCTGGACATCTTCGGGGGGCATCACAATCTCCTTTGTGTGGTTTCGGGTGAATTCGCATGGGTTGGTGGTGGAAGTTTCGGCGGAGCGCACACTTGCACCCTGATCCGCGCCGATCGGAACAAGGGAGATTTCAAAAGGTTCCCAATCGGTCGCCCGATAGACGGGTAGATTGGGATTGCTTTCATCAATTTCGACTTTGTTGATGCGATAACCGATGGAAACGCCGCGCAGAATGCCGGTTTCAACGTCGGCGATAATCGGGGCAACGTCTTCCCGGCTGGAAAACTGCACAATGGCTTTACCAACACCGTTCTCGATCCATGCGCGTTGCACCACACCGATCACGTCGCCAACTTCCGACATTTGGTGGCAATTGAGGAACGGCGCACCATTATTGAGCCGTTCTATCCGCACATGCGCCGGATCAAGGCTCAAACGTTCGAGATAATAACGGTCTTCCCAAAAATCGTAGCGCTTGACATCGGCGCCGGTTGACCAGACCACTTCCACCGTGCGCTTTTCTTTATCAAGCGTCGCCGAGGCGAAACTGGCATCCTGCAAACGCTTTTGCGGTGACCATTCACGGCGGAATTGCACGGATTCAGGCATTTTTCTTCACCTTCTTTGTGGCGGGTGCAGACGGCGGCTCGATGGCGAGCGGAGAAATCGGTGATGGCGGCATGTCCTGACGCGGATCGCTGTCGAGGATCAGCCCCAGTTGGTCGAGTTGCTTATTGGTCGCAGCAACCTCGGAAAGCACCTGATCCGGATCACCTCCGGTTTCCGCGATTGATTGACGCAGAGATTTTCTTCCCATTCTAATTTGTTGCTTCTCGGCTTCGGCGTCTTTCAGCGGATCAACCCATGTGCGCGCCGGAACCGCCCAATCAGTCTTGAGATTTTTCGGCAATTGCCCGGGGCGGGATTGGGCGAAACGACGGAATGCCGGACGGCATAGTTTGTTGATAATGACGTGCCATTGCCAGACATCTAGCAATGCCCAGTAATCGACCAGCGAGGCGCGCAGCGAGGAGTAATTGGCCTGGCTCACATCGCCGGTGAGTTTGTGATAGGGCACCCCAATGCCTGCGCCGACGGCATAGAGCTGGTGCATAAGGAAATCGGTCGGAGCGCTGGCCGTTGGCTGGCCAAACGTCACGTCCTCGTTCATGCCGAGATAACTGATCATGCCTGGCCGCAATTCTTCAATCTTGCTGCCGTCATCCTGTTTTTTCAGCGCGTTGCTGACGGGTGTTGCCTGCCCACCGCCCTGTTTCACAAAAGCGGCAAAGCATGCTTCGATCTTTTTACGAACGATCTCTGCATCATTGTAGTCGTTGATATCGCGCAGCCGCATCACTACCGGCGCAAACATCGTTACGCCACGCGCTTGCCCCGGTCGCAAAGTCTCGAAAATATGGTCGATATATTTTGCTTCGACCCGCTCACTGACGAAAGATTTACGGGTGCTTATAATCGTGTCGCCCGGGTGCTCCTTAAACAACCAATAAGCGATGCGCCGCCCAGTTTTGTCATACTCGACGCCGTTGACAATCTGTGCGCCGGCAGTACCCACTTGATTTTTCGTATGGTCAAGAAAATCCCCTTCAAGAATCGAAAAACGCAAGGGAACGCGCAAATTTTCTGAACTTTCCTGCGGCCACCACCGGATTAGAACCTCGCCGCTTTCAAACATTGCCCGCGTGGCAATGGCCTGCAGTGCATAAAGATCATGCTGACCTTCAATATCGCAATTTTCGACGAAGGAATCCCAATCGGATTGCAGTTCATTTTTCTTGTCTTCGGCAAGCCCTACAAAACGCGGCGCAATCCCTGTGCCGACGACATCCGTGGTCAGCTTCCGGACCGCGCTGGCGGCATAGGGATTATTCCTGACCAGATCGCGGGCACGATTACGCACCAGTTCAATCACGGGGCTTAATTCCGATTTGGCCGAGTTCTTTGTTGAACGCCAGCCGTCGGTACGACGACCGCGCATCGCGGCGTCATAGGTGCGGAATTCATTAAATGCCTGACGCGCGCGGGCGCGTTCAAGCGCCCACTTTGGCGAAAATACCGCCAGCGTGCTATCGATCCAGTGTGCCATGTTCAGCTGTTCGAGAATGCGGCAAAAGTCTGACGCAACGCAGAATCATCCTGAGCAACAACCAGCTGACCTTTAAGAAAATTAACCGCCGCGATCATGTCATCGATGCTGTTGTAGGTTACGCTCTCGCCGTTATTTTCGACCTTCAGCACCCCGCGACCGATGGCAGTGGTGAGGGTATCAATGCTGGCCTGCAACTGGCTTGACGTAAGCGCCATTAATTCCCTCCTAGCCAGTTTTCAGTTCGGTCACCAAGCCAGCTTTCGGCACGTTCCGGCACGATAGCTGCTTTTTGCATTTCCACGACTGGATCGGCATGTGCGATATCTGGTTCAGACACAGAAACGACAGATTCCGGTTGCTCCTGAATCGCCGCGCTCCAGCTAAACAGCGACGGAGCATTCGCGCGGTCGTCGCCATGCCGCACAGCTTTTAATTCCTGCAACATCGCTTCATCACAGCTGTCGAGGCAGTGATGTGCAAGCGCACGGGCATATACCGCCATATCCAACTGTTCGTTTGACGTACCTTTGCGCTTTTTCCACTTACGCACGACATAGCCGTCGCGTTTCTCATCTTCGGCATAGTGTTCAGCGGTAATCTGCTTGAAAAACTCCAGATCACAGGAGAGATAGAAATTCATAACCCCCGGCGGATAGATGCCGTCGGCATTGGCGCCTTTGATCAGCATCCGTAAGGCCGAATAAATTTCTGATTTCATCGGCCAAGTTCCGACCGGCCAGAGCTTGACCATGCCAATTTTTCTGCCGTCGGCGTCAACATCCTTGACGACCGCCCCACCGAGCGGCGGCAATCCCTCGCCAGCACGTCCGTCAAGCGCATAGACACGCTCTTTATGCGCGTTGCGCCGCACGAATTGATAGACACGCCCTGTCGCGTAGCCTGAATCGACACCAAAAGCGTCGATTTTCCACAGTTTCCCCCACGGGTCAGGATATTTGCGGTCAACAATCTTGTTCAGTTCCAGCCACGGCGCTTCGGTATTAGGATCACCCGCGATCACACCATGGTCGATCAACCAGCTGCTAAAATCGCTCTTCCAGGCATAAATCGCATATTCAATCCGGTTGACCTGCACGTCGGCCGCTCCGGTGATCCAGATGGCCTCCGGAGGCACATGGCGCGGGCGGTATGACATGCGCCGTTCATAGAGTTTCTCTTCATCTGGTGCGTCACCGCGCACCTCGTATGGCTCGCCCAGAACCTGCTGACTGAAAACTTTTTCCTTGGTGACATTGCCTTGGGCTTTGAACCACTCGGCAACCGTCTCATCCCAGGTCACAAAGGGCGAATAGAGCTGATTGATGTGGAAACTCGGTTCACAGCCTGATCCAGAATTCTGCGCGACCCAGCGCCCCTTGGCCAGCATCTGCCGTTTGTGAAAATGCGCGATCAGAACACCACACCCCGCGCAAACATAGGCAGCTTCATAGGGAGGCTTGGCGTTGAATTTAAGGTTGTTCCATTTCAGAATTTGCTCATGCCCGCATTCCGGACACGGCACAAAGAATCGGCGCTGGTCGCCAGCTTCGAATTTGACCGAAATGCGGCAACTGCCTTTGATGCCGGGCGTACTGTTGTTAAAAATCTTGACGGTGTCGCCGAAACTGGTCGCGCGCTTATCAACCAGCCCGTCTGGATCTCCACGGCCTTCAACGTCATAAGGCCATTCCGACAATTCTTCCTTGAGGATAAATCTCAGGGAAAACATCTGCAGGCCGGACGAGGAATTCGCCCCGGTGATCAACGCAAAGCCATCACGGAATTTTTTGAAAAGTGTCGTGCTCCCGCGATCATTACGCGATTTTTGCTCGGCGACGGTATCTCGAAGTTCCGGCGTCGCGTCAACTGAAGGCGTGAGCTTTGTTTTATTATAGGCTTTCGCCATGTCCACTGTGGGCAAGAAGATGCCCATTGGCCCCGGAGCTTGATGCGCAATAAGGCCAAACCAGTTCAGCCCGCATTCCGTGCCACCGACCTGCGCCGATTTCATAAACGTCACTTGCCGCGCCGGATGACTGGGCGACAGGCAGTCCATAACCTCACACAGGTACGGCGCAACTTCATTCGACCATCGCCCGGGACGCGCGCTGGATTCGTTCGGAACCATGCGGTAACGTTCAGCCCAGGCACTGACGGTCAGTTCAGGGTCAGGGCGCAGACCTGCGGCAAATGATCGGAAATAGATTTTATCGGCTGAAGCCAGATCAGCCCGGATCTCCTTCGGCAACTGATCCAGCATGTGCGCCTTCCACATTCCCCATGCCGTCAGCGAGGCCGATCAGACAACCAACCAACGCCTCGCGCAAAATCTTTATGATCACGCGCTCGTCGGTCTCCAGCGCCAGACGCCCGGCGATATCGCGCGGCAACGCCAGCAGACGATTGCGAACTTCACGACCGGCCTTGAACCCCTGACGCTCGACATCTTCGGTTGGCACCAGAAGTTTGACCCGATCCATGTAATCGAGCTGTGCCGTACGCGCCGCGTAATTTTCTTTGATCTGGCGCGCGGCGTTGAGATCGACCTGCTGCCCGGCACGCAATTTCTGCAAATCAGTCAGTTCATCATCATGCCCGTCCAGCATTAACGACGGCTTGCGCGATTTGGAAAAATTAAGGTGCTTGCTGCGCGCCGCATCAGCTGCATCAGGATCAATCATGATACGCGAACCATCGCGCGTATGCGGGATGACTCCGGAATTCACCTGACGACTGATTGTGGATTTGTCCAGACCGCGCGATGACGCATATGAGCTGAGACTCATCATCTGAACGCACCGATCCTTAACAAAAGTCGGCTGGGAAATCCCCTTCCAACACACAAGAGTTGACGCAACAGCCGCGCAACACGCGAGAACAAATAATCCATATATTTCATATAGATAAGACACAACACACATTGCATCAAATAAAAATTCTCACTCTAGTTTTTTCCCGCGACTCTGCGCTCCCGTATATGTTTTGGCTCGGGGAGTACCTTTGATTTTTTATAGAGCCAACAAAAAGCCCCGCGCGACATGATCGGCGGGGCTGTATTGTGCTTTGAAGTTCGCGCCGGAGACACAAACTCCAAGTGTGACAACTTTTGGATAAAAAACGGGGGTAGGTCAAGCAGATTTTTTTAAGGCCAGTTTTCTGTGCGTTCCGTGGATGTTTGAGACATTGTCGGCGATCAGTTTGTCGATGCCTCGACTCAGTTCAACGAGACGTTCACGCGAAGCCGCACTGGTCACTGGGCGTCCGCGCCGCCAGTATTCGATCATACGCTGCAATCCGCGCTTCAAAGTCTGTGCTTTGTCTTTATCGCCCGCCGACTGATCGTCCAGACACACGCGCAGGATGACCAGCTTCTGCGCGTGGCTCAATCCGGCAGCATAGAAATCCCTGATGATGCGTTCGGAATATTCCAGTCTTTCCGACAGCGTTCCCTTTGATCCGCCGCCGTCAATGCACTCCGCCTGCGTGCTGTCCTGATGCGCCCAGCGAATGCCGTGCAGCAAGAACAACCACGCCCGCCGCAGCTCCATGCCTGCATCATGCTCTTCGGCGTTGAGCAACGCGCGGCGCTTGGGCGTGACCAACGCATAGCGGTCAAGCCAGCATTCCGCAGCCGCCCGATGGCGCTTGAACACAGCCCGGCTCTTGGGATCATCGACCGGGATCAATTCCTGCACCACACCGCCTGCCTTTGCGCGACGCTCAGGCGTTGAGAGCAGCGACGCCGCCTTCCCTTGCCCGCCAAGCCCCTTGTCTTTCCGTGCGCGCGGCGGTTTGGCCTTCTGGGTCGGCTTCCTTTTGACCGCTGCAACCGTCACATTCCGCAAAGCTATTCCGGTCAATTCTGCCTCCCTGAGTGGCGCGATGAAGTTCATGGTTTCCTGCTTCTGACGTAATTTTTGACCCAAGTGATGAAGGCGCGATCAAAATTATCCGGCCACTTTTTTCCATCAACCCACTTTACAAATTTTTGTTCCAATGCTTCGACATCCCAACCGTTCGGAACGAGCGTTCGCGCTTCGTCCAGCGTTGCCTGCGCCACCCGCCACTTCGACAGGTCGCCGCGCGCAGCATCAGGAACAGATGGAAGGGATAAGAGATTCTTAGATTCTAGACTCTGATCTCTGATGGCGAGGGGTGGCGTTGCAACCACCCCCCTGACCACCCCGGGGGGTGGTAAATATTCCTCCTTATTATCAAGAAGTTGCTGACCCCTCCGACTTGAAGATGAAGTGCCGTTCTGCGCCGCTTCTGCTCCCTGTTTTCTCTTGCGTTCGTCACGCGTCATTCTCCGCGAATAGATCACACCGGGACGCGTCCGTGAGAAGATGCCTGCCTTTTCCAGTTCATCCAGCAAGCTGGGTATCTGGTCCGGCAGGCCCCCTGTCATGGTCGCGATCTGCATGTCCGTCGGGATATTTCCGTTGACGAGCAAGTGGCCGTAGGGTTCGGAATCGTGCATGAGGCACATCAACTCCAACCATAATCCCCGCGCCGCATAACTCACGGAACGCAGGGCATTATCCCGCTGCCAATCAGCGGGATAAAACTTGATCCAAGGCATATTTTTGCTGACCCTGGCCATTGTATCGTTAAACTCCACCGAGCAGCGGCATCGGTGCGGCAAGCGCAGCGTGAGGATGATGCAGCAAATGATGTTCCGTCACACCGGGTGGCGATTGCGCGTCCCAAACCCACCAGCTGCATTCCATGACCGGGCAATCCTCACCCGTAAAATCAAGGCGCCAAGTGAGGTCATACTTCCGGGATGGGCGATGACGGTAATAAAGCCCCGACCTGCACCCAGCATGGTAGTATGTGCTTTTTAGGAGCATCGCCAAATATTCCACGCGCAGCTCCATAGCCTTGCGGATAAACATCTCCGCCAGGCTAAACGGCGGATTGGTGATGATGCCGGGCGCGCGCGCCTCTGTGGCAAACAGAAAGTTCTTTCCACCCACTCCATAGCCGCGATTAATCAGATCGCTTGCCACCACTTCGCGCCCGTGCTGCGCAATCACCTTGGCCATATGCCCCTCGCCACAGGCCGGTTCCCATATTTTCGGCGGCATGCGCATTTCTTCTGCCCGCATAAAGGCGACTGTTGCCGGGACTTCCGTTGGATAATAATCATGCTTGCGGCGCGTGCGCGTGACCTCGACAGTGGTCGTGCCCGACGCCCCGACCATCATCCGCCCCAAACTTTTGTGACGCTTGCGCTTGACCTCGACAGTCGTCGTGTCCGCCGCCGCGATCATCATCCGCCCGAGGCTCATGAAGCGCTCCATGTCGTCGGCGTAAGTCCGAGGCGGTTGCGTTCAGAATTCACGCGCACCAACAGAGCATCATCACTTAGCGCCACTCCGGCACAAACAACCGCACCTTTCACCATTTCGATGTCGCGACCGCGCGCTTTAAGAAATCTGCAAAAATCATAACGGAGCGCTTGCCGCTTGTGTTTTTCCGGAATGTTTGACGGCGGCACGACTGGTTCATCCTCGACCGCGTCGATCTGCTTGGTAGCCGCCGCCATTTTCCTGACGCGCTGCTTGTGGGCGTATATTCTGTTCCAAATCGTCTTCTCGGTGCTGCCATATGCCAGCGCCATAGATTTACAGCTTTCCCCTGCCCCGCGACGACCGGCGATCTCGGCGTCGATCTCCTCAGTCCACTTTCCGGGTCGCGCCACTGCCGCAGGTTTTGCCACAGTTTCCGGCACGGATTCTTTCACATCCGTCGTCGGCGGCGGTGGCGCCAGCGTAAAGCGCGCATGATATTTATTCAGCAAGCGCATCCGCAAGTCATGGCCATCCGCCATAATCATTTCGACGATTTCGATGATCGAAAATTCCGCCATCATGCGACACTCCTTTCTTCGGCGCGCATGTGCGGATAGGCCAAAGCCGCATGGTCGGCGCAATAAGGCGACCCCTCGCGCACCACCCGCGCGCCACAGCAATGGGGGTCATCGGGCGCGTGCCCGTCATAAGGCCAGCTGCAATGTAGTAACCGGGCATCCATAAGCCGAATGCCGACACCAGAAAACAATCCGCGTTTTTCCACACGCTGAACTTCCGGCGCAATCTCCGCCGCCTTGGTCGCGGCATGCACAATCTGCGCGCCTATCCCTACCGGCGCATTGGCGATAAACTTAATCCGTCGTTTTTTGACCGACTCCGCAGGCGGAACCGCCGCGCGACGCTTGACAGGTCGCGACAAAATCACAGCGCCAATTTTCCTTGCTTGCAGCCCCAGCCGATGTGCGCGACCGATCACGCCGCAGCGCGGCCTGCCGATGATGTCACCGATTTCTTGTGCCGAGTTCGTGCTGTTTTCCCATAAATCCTTCAGGCTGGCGTCATCCGCCGTCGACCAGTTACGGCTGCCCTTTGGGGCGACGCACACAATTCGGGCATGGTTCGGGACAACTTTTTTCATGGTCGATCCTCGTGGATTTAAGCGTTTTTGGGGTTCAGTGGTATTGTGACGACAGCAAATGCGTGGGGATTTTCTTGATGGCGGGAAGTTTCTGACTTTTCTGGATCATGATCTCGACGCGCTTAATCAGCGCGTGAACATGGGCGACGGTTTGGGCCTCGCGGGCACGATAACGGGCGCGGGCGACGGCAAATTCTTCGGGCGCGTAGTGGGGCGGCGCAGGAGCGCCAGCGGGTTCAGAGGGTTCATTGTGCGCGGGCGGGCGCAACACACCATAAGCACCCGGTGTCAACGCGCGTTGCGCCGTGCGGAATTTCCTGAGCGCCGCGCCGGTCATGTTGCGCTGCTCCTGTTCATCGCCCCGCTCCATGGTTGGGTGGGACACACGGCACCGATGACGCATGAGGCATTGAACCTGAGGATGATCGCTTGGATCGTTCAACTTGCTCCACAAGACGCATGATGATCGCCAACATGGCGGCATCATCGCCGCCGTCGTGCATCGCCAGATTCATGAGGTTAGAGACTTTTCTGGACGGATCGCTATAATCGCCCAGGATTTCATCAACGCGACGGATTGCGAAGGGAAGATCAACCATGACAAGCATATCCATCTACTGCCCGCACTGTATGACACAGAAAATTGGCGCAACTCTTCTTGGCGAATGGGAGCTCCAGGAGCCTGTGTATCATACGCTTTGGCAGTGCAATGGCTGCCAGGAATGTATAGTTATAAAATTCGAGACCTATAAGCTCACTGGGAAGCCGCAGGCTATTCTTGAAAAGTACGGCGTAAAAGTGATAGGAGGTTATCTGCATTTGCTTGATGCCTACCCTAAGCCCCGCATCTCTAATATCGTTGGCAGCCTGCCTTCTGAAATAGAGAAAGTTCACGCCAAAGCACTCGACAATTTTGATGCCAAGCGTGACGAAGAAGCCTGCATGCTGTTCCGCAAAACGCTTGACCTTGCAACGTCTGACCTTTTGGGGGCCGACGCAAAAGGGCAGAAGCTCAACAATCGGATTGATATGCTGGCGAGCGGGGGACGCTTGACGAGTGACCTTGCCCAATGGGCGCATACATTGCGTTCCGCCGGGAACGATTTTGTTCACGATCAGGAACCGACGCGACAGGATGCTGAAGACCTTGAACTGCTGCTCAGAATGTTCCTGATATACTGCTACGAACTTCCCAGCATGCTGGATAAGCGCAAAACCCCGAAACCCGCCGCTGCCGCTTAACATGCCTCTCATCCCGCCACCTCCGCGCCCTGCATCGCCGGTGCATCGGCGGGGGGCAAATTGCAAAAATCGTTTGGCGTAACAAGGCCACCACTCCACACGAAATAGGCGTTATATTCATTTTTGCTGGGCAGCGTTTCTTCATTGACATGCCGCCGCACTTTCTCCCGCGTTATTGGCTCCCCCAATATCGCCCCGATTTGTTGCGCGATAAGCTCGTTGGTCAGACCGCGTTGCCTTTTGACGTCCATTAATTTCATGATAGTGTGTATACATAGATTTTATGTATTTCGTCAATTTAAAAATACACAAATTTTGTACTTACAATTAAAAAGCATATTTGGTGTGTATTCCCATGAATAAAATTCGAGAAATCAGAGAATCAATGGGCCTTTCCGGCGTCCAGTTGGCCGAGAAAATGGGTACGGACTCCCAGCTTGTATATCGTTATGAGACCGGGCAGACGAAGCTAACCCTTGAGCGCACGCATGAATTCGCCGATGCTTTAGGCGTTTCCATCGAAGAAATTATTGGCACAAGACCTCTAAACCCTAAAACTGGCACAAAAGCAGCTGCCCGTCTCCACCCCACTGACGATGTCCGCGTTTATGAGCGCGTCGTCGCGGCGATGCACGAGTTGCAGGAAATGGGCCTCAAAATCCGCAGCCCAAAGATGGCCAGCGCCATTTTTTCGCTCGTGGCAAAATATGTCCAATCCGAACTGGACGCCGGACGCGACCCCAGCGAAGAAGCGGTACATGGTCGCATCACCGCCGAAGTTAAAAAGCGACAAAAAAATCAGGAAGCGTGATGGATGATCTACCTAACAGCTGCATCAACTTCAACGGCCTCACAGATGCCGCAGCGTTTTTGTGTGCATGGTATACATTCACTTCACATTTGTGGGGCTTTACAATATCTGGCTGTTGTATGATTGTCAGTGGTATTGCTGCTTGGAGAATTAATCGTGCATTGGCGAAAGCCATGTTTAATAAAATTTTAGAAATTATACGCAAGGCTCTACCTTCTGGTGGAAACGAACCTCCTGAGACTCAGTAGGAGTGCAGCCCATGTATTCAGAACCATCATCAACATACATAATCATTTTATCAACGATGCAGATATGCGCCGCGATCATATTGTTCGGGCTTGTCCACGGCCTGCTTGTTCGCCGCCTCCTCAATCTCGCGGTTCCGGCAGCCGAGCTTATGGCAGAAACCGGAAAGAAGTTGTTGCAAGAACAACGTTTTTCCACCCAAGAACAAACGATCGCCCGAACATTGCTAAATTCGCCGATAGACTCAGGCATGATGTGGAAGGCTGCCTTCCTCTTTTTTCCTCACATGCTGTTTGAAAAATTGTTTGGAAAAAAACCCGTCATATGTAAGGCCTGCGATATGTCGGGAGATTTTAAAAAGTTTATTTTCATGCAGATTGTGGTTTCCGCAGCGGCCGCCCCCATACCTGCAGTGCTGTTTATTTTGCAAGCAGTTGTTGTTGTACTTTTTGTGGTTCCGACACGCTTTTTCATGAAATATTTTTTCGTGGAATATATAAAACTAAGCGGCAAGAAAATTTGTGATTTATTTCACAAGAATCACGCGTAACTATTTTCTTTCCCATTCCACCAGCTCCTCTCGCGCCACCATCATCACCGCCGACCACCTTTCTGCCCGGCTAGAATCGACCGGCGACATGATCCGCCAGTGACGTTCGAACGCGAGCAGAATAACCGCCGCGCGTTGCGATCCATATTCAGCCACCAGCTGCTGCCACGTCACATCAAACACTATGCCCCGCCATCAATGCCCATGACTGATTTTGTCCAGAACGTTTAGAGCGCGGCTAATTCTGGCTTCTTCGTCGGCCTCAATGTCTCCCTTAATCCGAGCTAAGCGCTCAAAAATTAACAGGAGGTCATAGGCCATCAATTCCCCATATCGGGTGGCCAAATCCGCGTAGCGCAACATAAAATACTTCCCCTAGAAAATCTCCGTTCAATACAACCGGATATAGCCCATTGTTTTTCTTGATTTCCATAGGTATTTTTTAATTAACATAATTTTCTTGTGGCTTTAGTCAAAGTAATTTATGGTATTGCCACATGGAGATAACAAGTCACCAATTACGGGCAGCACGTGGAATCGTCGGATTGACAGTCATAGAACTGGCTGCCGCCGCCGGAGTGTCGCGGTTTGTCATCGATGGCTATGAATCGGAACAAACCAGACCACGCAAATCAAGCATGGATGCGCTCTGCGCCACGCTGGAGCGCATGGGAGTAGAATTTTTAGGCTTGCGGGGTGTCGCCAAACGCGACGATATTGTCACGATATTTGAAGGTGCAGATTTCTATGTCCGTTTTATTGACCATATGACGCATTATATGAAAGGTCAGGGCGCAGCCCTTTTCACAAATATTGACGACAGCCTTTCCACCCCGGAAACGGTGGACGCCAATGTCAGGCTGCGTACAAGCGGCGTTAAGTGCCGTTACCTATGCCGGGAACGCCCTACCCGGCTCGATTATGCCCGGGACGATTACCGCGCCCTGCCCGCCGCGCATTTTCGCAACGGCGTGCAAGTCATCTTCGCGGATTGCATTGCTACACTGGCGCGCGGGCAACTCGTGCTGGTGGTACGGAATCAGGACGCCGCCGATGGCGCGCGCCAGGTGTTTGAAGTGGTCTGGAGCAACCTACAAATCCCAGTGCTGGCCGATGCTCGATAAAACCACCTATGTCCTGCGCGTCGACGGTACACCCGGTTGGCGCAACCATACCAAGGCCGCCACGCTTGCGATGTGTCCGGGCAACGAGAACTGGGATGGCGAGAAATTTCGTACCGTTCTGGAATGGGCCACGCGGCATTTTGATTTTATCCGCATTGATCTGTCCGACACGTTGGGACGACATAATCTCATGGCGTCGGGCACGGATGATGCAACGGCCTTACGCCAAAGCAAGAACGACGGCGACCTATGGATTAAAGCAAACGGTCATACGTTACTGGACTGCGGCAAGCCCTTTGAAATTGTGCGGTGGGACCGCTGGCGTCTGGCCCCGGAATATCCGGCGATGCATGAAAATATCAACCGCGCATTATTCGATGACCGCATGCGCGCCGCCGTCGGGCGCGACATCGCCACCTATCGCGCGCGTTTGCTGGCGCGCGGCCAAGAACCCGGCCCAAATTTTTCCGCCCACGCTCTGAATTACCTGAAAGAGGAATTGGCCTGCATCACACTGCAGGCATCCGCCCTGCCCGGGTCATCGCGGCTGTATCCGGCGGCAGAACCGCGCAGCTCCGTCTTACTGCGCTCCGGCATTGCACCAGAAATCACGGCATTAAAACGGGAGTATTACATCGCCTTCAACCTGCGCCACCGTCAACCCGCCCGGGATATTGCGGTGCGGCCGACAACGAAAAAGCATCCGTCCGAGCCTGAAAACAGGGCATAATCCGGCAGAAAAATAACCGCTTGACTTGTGTATCGTTTGGCGATACATTCCCGTCATGATCATCAGCTGGCAAAACAAAGCAACCGAATCGTTCTGGAACACCGGGAAATCGCGGGTGATTCCGGCGCAGTTGCAGCAGCGCGTGATGGATCGGCTGCAGGCGCTGAACGCCGCCGCCAGCATCGATGATTTGCGGGTTCCGCCGAGCAATCGGCTGGAAAAACTGTCCGGCGACCGCAAGGGATTCTGGAGCATCCGCGTCAATCAGCAATGGCGCATCGTGTTTTCATGGGCGAACGGTAACGCCTATGACGTGGAATTTGTGGATTATCACTAAGGGAGAACGACCATGAGCAAATCGCATTATCAACATCCCGGCGGCATTCTGAAACGGATGTTTCTGGACGAATATGGGATTACCGTCGGGGCCGCAGCCAAAGCCACGGGCATGACCCGCGCGCGGTTGAACGAAATCACACGCGGCGAGCGCAGCATCACGGCGGACACCGCCCTGCGCCTCGCGGCGCTGTTCGGCAACAGCGCCCAATTCTGGATGAACCTGCAAAGCCATTATGATCTGGCGCAGGCTGAGGCCAAGGCAGGAAAACAGTTGAGGAAAATCCAGACAGTCGAAATACGCCCAGCGCCTTAATCAATCGCGCGCCGGAACTGTTACTGGAGAATTGAAGTTATTTCTTGGGTCGACCCGTCTGGGGTGCAGCCTTTTCCATGCGCGACCGCAGGCCGTCGCGGATATAAAGCGCCGCATTGCGTGTCGTGTCCTGAATAGCCGCCTGCGCCGCGCCCGTAATCGCTTCTTTGGATTTGTCACATACAAAGACATCGGTCATGCCGCTGCCTTTGCCTGTAATGGTATATTGCGCGGAAAGGCCTGTGGTATCGGTCACCGCGATCACACTGGTCAACGCCACATCGGCAAACGCGGTTGCCCCAAAGAACTTTTGGGCAACATTAAATTTTGATTCGGCATTGCCCTGATAGACCACGATCTGGGCATCATAACCGCGATGTGCCAGTTCAGAACCAGGAATAGTGTCCGGCACAAAAGTCACTTTCTCGACAGCCTGTGTCAGCATATCGCGCATCGCGGTTTGATACGCATTGTTCAGATCGGCGTCAAACGACCAGACAGTGCATGTCGATCCCTGCGACTTCGCCTTCAGCGCCCAGCCGCCAGTCTGAACCATTGCCGCATAATGACCGCGCACGGGAACCATGCCGTCTGGCAATTGCACCGTCACCGGCGGCACAATCGCCTGCCCAGTACAGGCAGAAAGTATAACGGCAACGCACGATAATAAAAAAGCGCGGGAAAACATGACATTTACTCCGATCTAGTCGACGACCTTGATCCCCTTCGGGCGCTTGATTTCAGTCGGCAGTTGCGTGGCAGGCAGCACACGCTGATATCCGCCGGAATTTTGTACCATAACGCGCTCGCCGACCTGCATGATCCGTTCGCTCTTGGGCGCTTCCTGTGCCAGCGTCAGTGTAACGCCGGATTCCAGCGTGACCACATATTCAACCCCTTGACGATCAGACATAGCTTGTTCCGCCAGACCGCCCGCAACCGCACCGACCAGCAAACCAACCCCTATGGCGGCCGCGTTGCCTGTACCTGACCCGATCTGGCTACCGACTGCAGCGCCAGCGCCGGCTCCGCCCAGCGCGCCAACGCCAGTGTTCTTGCCGTTGATGTCGATCATCCGGATGCCAACGACCGTGCCAAAAGTGACGGCCGAGGATTTGCCGACTTCGTCGTAATTATAGACATTTTGACTTTGATGGGCGCAGCCGGAAGTCAGCAGCAACACGGCAAAAGCCAAGGCCGGAATAGAAAAACGCCGGATTGTCATGAGAAAGCTCCAGAAAATTGCAACTAAACTATTGCACAACCTATAAAAAACACAAAACACAAAGAATGTGTATTTTTTAATTGAAAATACACATAATCTATGTATTATACATCCATCCAATCAACGGATGGTCCAGATGCATACCACAAAAACCGCTGAAATCACCCATATCGCGCAGGTCAGGGCGGCGCGCAATGACCGCCTGATCGAAACGCTGATCGTCAAGGCGCATGTGTGCATATGGATGCAGAAACTGGCCGAGTTGCAGGATAATCCATTCGCGGCGGCGCAGTACCATCAGGAATGTCAACGCTGCCTGCTGGCCGCAGAGGCGCAATATGCCCTGCCCGTCAAGCCGCGCATCCGCGTCGCCGCCATCATGCAACGCAGCGGCGGTGCGGCATGAGCGCCACCGTCACCCGCATCCATACCAGGCACACCCCGGCGCCACCTTCAGCGGCGTCCTCGCTGGTCAATGACAACGATATCCGCGCCGCCGCGCAAGAAGACGACGGCACGATTGAACTTGAAGCCGTTCTCATCTCCATCACGAACATCTACCTGATCATTGTACTCGGCCTCATCACCTGCATCGCCGTCTTGTGCTTCATCATCATGTCGCCGCTGCTGGCGCTGCACTACCTTCTGACCCGCCGCGACGTGCGGGAATATCTGTGGTTCCTTATCGTGATCGGCGGTTCCATCGCCCTGCTGCAATTCCTTGAAATCGCCACGGGGCATGCATCATGACCCGCACCGATAATTACCGCGCCCAGATCATCGCCACCGCGCAGGCCATTGCCGACGTGATCGTCGGCATCACCCGGTCATGGGGCGCATGCACCCGCGCCGACCTGACGGAATCCGGATTTTCACAAGCGCAACTGGACGCCGCTTACCCGATGGCCAGCGGCCTTGCCGCCGTCATGCTGGCGCAAAGCGCGGCAGGAAGGGTGCATTGAAATGAGCAGGTTCAGCCCCGAAGTCATCGCCCAGACACGCCGCCGCCTCGAAGCCGAGCAGGCGCGCAAACACCCCAACCCAAGCATCGTCAGCATGTGCCAGCTCTATCTGGACAGAGCCAACGCCTATTGGTCTGGCATGCGCAGCCACGCCACCGCCACGCACCCGGAAGATTGAGGACATCATGCACAAGGAAAATACAGACAATCCGGAATTGCACAGCCTCGTCAACCGGCTGACCGACGCAGTTGCCGACGCCACCGCCGACGTGCCGTGCGCCATCGCCGCGCTGCTGGCCACGGCGCGTTATCTGGCCGCCGGCGACGCCGGCCACATGCTGTTCCTGCGCGTCGGTCTGATCCGGATTTATGACGAGACGATGACATCGCCGTGCGACACCCTTGCGGCATATCTTGGTCGTGATTTTTCCGCCGCCTCCCGTCAGCCACAAACTCCCAACGAAAAAATGCGCGCAGCGCAGGCGCAACTCGATGCCTGCCTTACAACGACCCCGGCGGAGCGGGATTGATTATGATTGCTCAGGCGGCCATGCGCAAAAGTATTTGCTCAGAAATATCGTCTGCGAGATTCTTGAAGGCATCGCGCAGCTTGTCGTCTTCGGCTCTATTGCTCACGTCCATCATACCTTCCAGCATTTCTTTAAGCAGCGCACCAGATGCAGGATTCATTTCAAAAATGATCCCAGCCAAACGCGCCACGGCAAATTGCAAAGCAATTCTGTCAGCAGCCGCCGTTTCAAACAAAGGCCTGACTGCCACATCAGTCAACACATTCATAATTTCCTCCATCAAAGGTGAATCGCAACACCGGATGGTAGGGAGCGTCGCCGGGGGAGTCCATCCCCCGGCGATTGCCGCAACCAGCCCCACAACCAGCCCCAAAACCCAGCCGAGGAGCGGCGCAAAAAGGAGGACTCAGCCATGAATAACCGCATGAAAATCGTCGCCTTCACCGCCGCCGCCATCGCTCTGACGGCCTGTGATCAGCCGCCGCAGCCGGTGCGCCCGGTGCAGCTGACCTCGGCGCAACGCATGCACGACGACAAGTGCTTGCTGCTCGGCGGCATCTGCCCGTGGCAAGTCCCCGGCATGGAACCACGGTAAGGGAGGCGACCATGAAACAGTTTTTCAGCGACCTCAAAAAAATACTGTTCGGCGGGCTTGTTGTTCTGGCCGCTATGGGATGGCTCAACGCGGCGCAGGCCACGCGCGGCCTCGACCGCATCATGACACGGGATTCCGGCATGGCTGGCGCAACGGAAACCATCGTCGCCAGCGGCACGGTGGGCGACCATGACGCGCCTGACGTGATCGAGGAACTGATCAACGCTGCGCCGCGCCAGTATCACAGCACCGTGCGTGTCCTGCCGCATGTTGTCTATGGCGTGCCCGCCACCGAAGCCGAAGCCGCGCATGAAGCCCGCCGCCGGACGCGGCAATGCGACTGGCTCGAACTCGGCTGCGTCTGGGATCGGGAGGTGGGACTATGAGGGGATTTCTCTTCATCGGCTTTGTCCTGATGATCGCCGGGATACTGACCTCAAACCCGTCACCGGCGGCCAAGATCGAGCATATCGACTGGGGACAAGTTGAACAAGACGCCGAATGGAAGGCCGCAATGGAAGTCGCCGCCCGCGCCATGCCGCCGCAGACCAGAAAGCCAGTCAAGAATTGGGCGGGGGTACGATGAAAGAACGTCCCTATACCGCGCAGGAAGCGCTGCAAATGCTCTGGCCGCTGCTCACGCAATATAAGGGCATCTGCGTTAACGCGAAGATGGCCGAGGCCTTGGTCGCAGCGGCGGAGGCCATGGGCAAGCGCCTGACTCTCAGCGAACCGACAGAAATCCGCCCGGCATTCCGCGTGGAGGACATTGAAGCATGACAACGACACAAGCCGCCCGCTCAATTCTGGCCGATGCCCGCGCCACACCCCGCGAACGCCGCTATGCGCTCCACCTCCTGTCCGGAATCTGGACGCCGAAGGCGCGTGACGAATTGCTGGTCGCGTCATGGCGCGAAGAAAGAAAAGGCGCGGCATGACATGGCTTAACCCCCAACGCCTCGCCACCGGCGGTGCGCTCATCCCGCCGCACCGTCGCGGCACATGGTTCACGCGCCTCCGGCGCATTTTCGGCAGGTAGGAAGGACAGATTATGGGCAAAACCAAAGTATCGCTGCACACCGGAGACGGCGAAAAAGTTTTCGAAGGCACGACCGAGGAATTTGAAAACCTGTCGGATAAAGTTATCAAGGCAAGCCGATCACGCTGGGGCATCGGCCACAACAGCGACTCCGACAGCCATTTTTCGCAGGGAAAATTACGCGCCTTTGTCCAGCGCATCGAGCGTCTGGAAGAAGACAAGCGCGACGTGCAGGACGATATCAAGCTGGTCTATGCCGAGGCAAAATCTACGGGGTTCGACCCCAAAAGCATCCGCCAGCTCGTCCGCGATCGCCGCCTGAGCGATCAGGAACGCATCGAGCGCGACGAATTGCTGGAACTTTACCGCAGTGCCATCGGCGATTTTGTCACCACGCCGCTGGGCACGGCCGGACAAAGCCGGTTCACCAACAACACCGCGCCCGACGAACAGGAAGAGGCAGGTGACGCATGATCACAATTCTTGGCGTCTTCCTCTTTCTCGCGCTGCTCTACCTGTATTTCGTCCTGCGCGACGACAGCGGCGAAGATAATGAAAACGAGCATTACAACTGGCCACGCGACGGTGACGCATGATCACCGCGCTTGTCATCGCCGTGATCGTTCTCGCCATCCTGTACCTTTGCGGGCGCGGCGTCGTGGCCATGGAAGCGCAGGAAAAACAGAATCAGAATTACCTCCAACCCCGCGACGGTGAATCATGACGACCCTGTTCCCGGAACTTGAGCGCGGCCTCGCGCAACCGGAGCGCGCCGGCATGATTAAAATCAGCGCCTTCCTGCGCCACGAGACGCCGGGCGATGTCCGCAACCCCGGAGCCTACATGATCCATGACGGCATCCGCACCGTCTGGCTGCCGAAATCACAGGTCGAATATGACGGCAAAAATACCTTCACCATGCCGAAATGGCTGGCAAGAAAGCACGGGTTGATTGAATGAAAATGCGTGAACCAGAGCATGTCAACCATCCCAAGCACTACAACGCGCACCCGTCCGGTGTCGAATGCATCACCATTGCCGAACACATGAATTTTTGCCTCGGCAACGCCATGAAATATCTCTGGCGTGCGGACCATAAAAACGGGCTGGAAGATTTGAAGAAGGCCGCTTGGTACATCAACCGCGAAATTGAGCTGCGGGAAAGGGTAGTAAAAAAATGACCCACCCCGTCCGCAAAGAACGCCCCATCCTGTTCACCGCCCCGATGGTGCGTGCCATTCTGGAAGACCGAAAGACGCAGACGCGGCGCGCGATGAAGCCGCAGCCATCATCTGTTGATGAACATGGAACATGGTACGGCAACAATCCTCAAAGCCTACAAAATCGCACATGCCCACACGGCAAACCCGGAGACCGCCTTTGGGTGCGGGAAGCATGGCGCGCAGACTCCCAGATTGACAACATTAAGCCGTCCAATATGAGAAAGGGCGAGCCGATCCTGTACGAAGCCGATACTACAGTCGTCACGACTGGCTGTGTTATGTTGGATCCGGGCAAGCTAAGACCCGGTATATTTATGATGCGATGGATGTCGCGCATCACGCTGGAAATAACTGGCGTGCGCGTCGAAAGATTGTGTGGCATCAGCGAAGATACCGCTATCGCCGAAGGCATGCGTGATCGTGATGAAGAAACTGACACATGGAAAAGTGCAGCAGAGGATTTTTCCGAGCTGTGGGAATCCATCAACGGCCACGGCTCATGGGATGCGAATCCTTGGGTCTGGGTGATCGAGTTCAAACGCGTGGAGGTCACCGATGACTGAAATCCGCACCATCGACGCAATGTCGGGGATTCAGTCGGCATGAGCGTCCGCCACGCAGCCAATCCCGAAGCTATACGCGCCAGCGTTTCGATACAGCGCACGGCAGAGCTGCTTGACTGCGCGGAAAACACCGTCAGATCAATGCTCAAAAACGGTGAGTTGCATGGTTTTCGTCTGCGTGGCAGGGTGTTGCGGGTTTATGAAGACTCTGTTGCCGATTATCAGCTGGGCAACGAGACGGAACATAAGATTAAAGATAGCGCGCGCAAAGCACCGGTCAGACGATCGGCAGAGCAGCGGGAAGCAGAAAATTATTTAAGGCAGCTTGGCTGCCTGTAATTGTAGGTTCAAAATGACCGTCTATTTCAACAAGCGCCGCCGTCGCTGGTGTTATGATTTTGTGCGGAACGGCAAGAGATATTTCGATTATTGCAGCGATCCGGAAACCAACGAACCTGCACGCAATAAGTCCGAAGCCAAGAATATCGAACAACAAACCATTGCCCAGGTCAGCGCCGGACGACGGCATGACGTGAAAGGTTATTCAGTAGCCAAAGGCTTTGCGGCCTATGCCGCCAAACATCAAACCGATGCAAATTGGACAAATCGACGCGCCCAAATCGCCGAGCTGGTCGCTTTTTTTGGCGCTGCTACGCAGATGGCGGCGATTGACGAAGCGTGGATCGATAAATATGTTGCCGCGTCACGGGCGACGCGCATCAAGATATGGATGGGTGGGAGCCGAAAGCCTGCCGACATGATGCCAGAAGAACGCGATTTATTCTGGAAAATTTCTGATCGCTTGCGCGCGGATTCAACCACCAACCGCTACCTCGATTGCCTGCGCGAGACAATCAAAATGGCTGCCAAAGTCCGCGATCCCATGTCCGGAAAACGGCTGATCGCCGAACCACCGGATGTCCCTGAACTGACGGAACCGGAGGCGTTGCCTCGCCCCATTACACGTGAAGATTTAGAAAAAATTATCGCGCACTGCCCCGATCATCTGGCCGATGCCATTGCCTTAACTGTAATGATGGGCTTCCGCCGGGATGAAGTTTTTTCGCTTGAGATTGACCAGGTCGATTTTGACTCACAGGGCGTGTGGCTGGTGGCGGAAGCGACCAAAGCCGGGCGCGGCGAATTCATGCATGCCAGTCCTGCCGCGATGACAATCCTTTCGCGGCTGGTCGAGCAGGCAAAAAAATTAGGCCAGAAACGACTAATTCTCGCCCTGAAGGGCAAAAAACGCATTCCCGTCAAGCAAGCACGGCGCGCGCTGGCGACAGCACTTAAAAACGCTGGTCTTGAGGGAAAATATACCTTCCACGATACAAAAGCCACATTCAGCACCACGGCAGCCATGTCAGGCTTACCCCAGGAACTGGTGCAAAAACTTTCACGACACAAAGATTACCGCACCACGCAACGCTACATCTTCGTGGCCGATCAATTGCGCCGTGACGGGATGGATTTGATCAGCGCGAAGCTGACCGTTGCGACTGCGTCACGGGTCTCGATTCCCAGACAAAAATCCCAGACGCTCGAAGATAACACAGCCGATTTACCAGATAACCTATTGAAAAAAATGGTCGGAGTAGCCGGATTTGAACCGACGGCCCTCAGTCCCCCAGACTGATGCGCTACCAGGCTGCGCTATACTCCGAACAGGGCGGGACTATATCCACGCAGCGCAGACGACGCAACACCTGTTACGCCCGAACCAGATAAAGAATCCGCAGGTTAAATGTGCTTATATGCCGGACTGCTTTAACAAATCGCGCAAAGATTTTAGCTCGACCAGCAGGCTTTCAAGATCACGGCGCTTTTGCGGCGGCAAATTGACATTCGTTCCCTTCGCCGTCGGCGATGGCAAACCGAGCGAGCCGATTTTCTCGACCTCAACCGCCGGAGAGGCCGCCTGCATTTGTGTGGAGATGCGGTTGATCACACTGCCGCGCGTCTCGCGCAGCACTTTCTGGACACCGCGGATCGTATAGCCCTGCCCATAGAGCAAATTCTGAATATATTTTAGAAGATTAACATCTTCCGGCCGGTAGTAACGCCGACCACCGCCACGCTTGAGCGGCCTGATCTGCGAGAATTTGCTTTCCCAGAAACGCAGGACATGCTGCGGCACTGCCAGCTCCGTAGCGACTTCGCTGATCGTGCGGAACGCCGCCGGCGATTTCATTTCCACTTTCTGGACGGGGGAGCTAGGTGGAACGATTTTCTCTTCGCTGATCTGGATCGTCATGATTTAGTCCTCTCCCCCCGCACGCGACGGCGGCAAACTCTTGCCCGTCAACCCGCGATTGATCGCATCTTTCAAAACATGACTGGCGCGAAACACAAGAACCTTGCGCGGTAAAATCGGAACCTCTTGCCCGGTCTTCGGATTACGACCGACACGTTCGCCTTTGCTCCGCACCTGGAAACTGCCAAAGGAAGACAGCTTGACCATATCGCCACGCACCAAGACACCACTGATTTCATCAAGAATCATATCCACGAGATCGGCGGACTCATTCCGCGACAATCCAACTTCTTGATAAACTGCTTCAGCAAGCTGAGCGCGTGTTACAGTATTTTCGGCCATTGGCGACTCCGACGGGCTTTGCACCTATGCCCCACCCTAATACGGGCAGAAAGAACCGTCAAAGAGAAAGAAAAATCCCCGGCATATTAATTTACATACGAACCATGGCGGCAGCCCACGTTAACCCTGCCCCCATAGCGTCCAGCAAAACCACCTGTCCGGGCTTGATCCGACCATCGTTGATGGCTGTGGATAACGCCAGAGGAATTGATGCCGCAGAGGTATTGGCATGCTCCATCACGGTCAAAACGACCTTTTCCTGGGGCATCCGGAGCTTTTTGGCGGTACTGTCGATAATCCGCTTGTTTGCCTGATGAGGAACCAGCCAGTCTATCTCCTCCGGCTGCATCTGATTGGCCGCAAGAGCCTCATCAACCACTTCGGCCAGCCGGTGGACGGCATGACGGAAAACTTCTTGCCCATCCATGATAATGGTTCCAACCGTCCCGTCGCTGCCGGGGCCGCCGGTGGTGGTCAATTTTCTCCAGTTGCTGCCATCAGAGTGCAGGTGGGTTGACAGAATGCCCCGGTCGGTTTTATCCCCGCGCCCCTCCCCCGTACCCAGAACCACGGCCCCTGCCCCGTCACCAAACAGGACACATGTGCTGCGGTCATTCCAGTCGAGCAGCCGCGAGAAAACCTCGGCCCCAATGACCAGGACATGCCTAGCCTGCCCAAGCCGGATAAAATTATCGGCGACGGCCAGCGCATAAACAAAGCCCGAACACACCGCCTGGACATCGAGGGCAAAGCCTTGCTGAATATTCAATATATCCTGTACCAACGCCGCCGTTGCCGGAAAGGTTTTATCGGGGGTCGTGGTTGCAACGATCACCGCATCAACCTGCGCCGCATCAATCCCCGCTTTGGCCAGAGCCATACGCGCTGCGTGCGCCGCCAGCACGGATGTCGTCTCCTCGGGTCCCGCGATATAACGTTGCTTGATCCCGGTGCGCTGCTGGATCCAGGCATCGGACGTTTCGACACGCGACGCCAGTTCATCATTGGTCATAACACGCGCGGGCAAAGCATGGCCGCAGCCAAGGATCACGGCGCGCTTGGTCATTGTTCCCCGTTTGCGGCCACGTCGATAATTTCAGGAGGCGTCGCGGGTTCAATGGCATCGTAATGCCGCACCAGCTCCGCCTTGATCTTTTCATTGAAGTTCTGCACTGCCAGATCAGCCGCGACGCTGATCGCATTGGCAAAACCTTCATGATCGGCACCGCCGTGGCTTTTGACGCACACGCCTTCAAGCCCCAGAAACATGGCGCCGTTATAGCGGCGAGGATCGATGCGCTGCTTCATCCGCACCATCGCGCCACGCGCGAAAATGTACCCGAATTGCGCCATAAGCGATGATTTAAAAGACTGGCGCATGAAATGTGCCATCAGCTTTGCCGTGCCTTCAACGGTCTTCAGCGCCACGTTTCCGGTAAAACCGTCGGTGACAATGACATCGACCTTGCCGCCAGGAATATCGTTACCTTCGACAAAGCCCGAGAATTTTCCAGGAATGGGACGCGCCCGGAGTAATTGTGCCGCCGTCCGCAAATCGTCGCGGCCCTTGATATCCTCCACCCCTACATTGAGCAGTCCTATGGTCGGTTCGGAAATCCCCAGAACCGTCCGCGCGAAAATCACGCCCATGATCGCGAACTGCACCAAATTTTCCGCATCGGTTTCGACATTCGCACCCAGATCGAGCATGACACACTCACCGGTGGTCGTGGGCAGGAAAGAGGCGATCGCGGGGCGGTCGATCCCCGGCAAGGTCTTAAGAACAAACTTCGCCATTGCCAGCAAGGCGCCGGTATTCCCCGCCGAAACAATACAATCCGCGTGCCCTTCGGCGACGGCGTTGATCGCCAGCCGCATGCTGGAACTCCGTCCCTGACGTAGGGCCAGAGAGGGTTTAAGGTCATTGCTGATGCGATCCGGCGCATGGTGAACGGTGGCGATTTTCGCCAGCGCCGGATATTTATCCAGCATTGGCGTCACGACAGACTGATCACCAAACAGCAAATATACGACTTCAGGATGGCGCTCAGCCGCCAGCGCAGCGCCGGCAATTACGATATCCGGAGCGTGGTCACCGCCCATCGCATCAAGCGCGATTACGATGCGGTTTGCCATCGGGGCGGGGCTTAGGCTGCGGTCTTGGAGGCGGTCACTTCGCGACCGTCATAATATCCACAAGCGCCGCAAACGTGATGCGGACGCTTTTGCTCGCCACAGTTCGGGCATTCCTGATGCGCCGCTGCGCTGATCGCATGGTGCGACCGGCGCATATCGCGCTTCATCCGCGAAGTTCTCTTTTTAGGAACGGCCATAGTCTTTCCAATCCAAACTAATAATGCAACAAAACATCGCGCCTCTGACCATAAGCCTTGCGCGCGTCCAGTGGTTTCTAGGCCAATTCCCCTGGCTCTGGCAAGAAGAAAAGAATAAAGCGGCGCGAATCCCCTGCCTCTAACCCTTTATTCTTTATCGTTTTTTATCAAGTCCTTGAGCTTGGCGAAAGGGTTTTCGCGGCCGTTTTCATTGCTGACCACCCGAGCCTGAGGCAAGGCCACCCCCGGCTTGCGCGGATAGGGATCAAGAGCCAGCGACAGATGCTGCACCGTCAGCTCCCCCAGATCGATAACACCGTTCTGGATCGGCTCTGGATCTTCAGCAAAAACATCGGTGATTTCCGTCACGCCTGCATCCGCAGGAACCAACTCTGGCGGCGCGAACAAGCCATGCAGGGTCTCGGCAATATCAGCCGGCATCGGCTCCAATGTCACCACACATTGCTGTGTTACCCGCGCCGCAAAATCTCCATCGACCACAATCACTTGTCCGCCGTCGCTGCGTCGCAGTTGCAGGCGCGCGTTAAGCCCTGCTATATCCAGCAGCCCCATCCTTTTGGCCAGCGCCGCGCATTCCTCCGGCCGCGCTGTAATCTCAAGTTCCATCCCCCGCGGCGGGATTTTCTCGGCCTCGACCGGGCGGGAAAATTCCGGGTTGTGATCCATGTTATGTCCTGACAGAAACAGCCGACCGACCGGTTGGCGCGTTGAGACCTTCACACCAAAACTCAAATATCAAAAAAATCTAACGCTGCGCTTCATATCCTCTAGGACGGGCGATACGACTCGGCCTCCTGATAAGACCCATGCTGCTTAAATCACCCAACATTCTTTGAGCCGTCGACCTGACCTCAGGATCGTGATCTTTGACACCTCCGCGCAATATATTTACCGCAATGCGTTTCAGTTTTTTGTCATCCGTGAAGAAGGCAACGCCCCATGACATCTTATGCGCAAAATTGCGGGCGGTCGGGCTACTATTTGTTACTTCTGTCTTTGCACGCGCAAGCAGCAATTTTTCCTGACGGCCGCCATTCCGAAGATGCGCGTTGAGCACATACTGTGCCCCCGGAGAAATAAGGTTGGAATCATGTGCCGCTAAATACGCCACCGCACCAGCCATTTTAGGACTGAGTAAACTGGCCTTGACTTCTGTCATTGCCGAGAGAGTTTCAAGAGCCTTATAACGTGCAAGCATGCTTGTATGAGTCGTGGCGACGGTGACTACAGCCTTGGCCACGGCAACCTCCGTCCGCTTATATCTAGGCAATTCCTGGCGTAAGGCTGGAATAAAGACCTGACCGAATTCCGGTTTTGCCATTACCGTAAGAGCCTGATCCACAATTTCCTTCATCTGCAAACTCATCGGTCACTCCATCATCAAGAATTGCAATATATGATAATTTATTTCAGGATTATGGAAATAAAAAAGCAGCACTTCAACAGGAAAGCAACGACCGCATTATGGTTAATGCGTGTCTGTAAGCATTGGCCAAACATACGCACCGTCAATCAACTGTGCATATGAACAAGCATCCAGACCGGCACGCGCCCGGAATATATAACCGGCCATTGAGCGCAACGCTTCGGGCGCGGTCGGCACGGTGCCATAAAGATTTTTATCCAGCGCGGTCATGAGCGCCGCCTCCGCGCCTTGCGTCAGCGCGGTATCATAGGCCGCAAGACGCCCATAGAATGCCTGTCCCATCGCCTTGACCCGGCGCGCAATGCCCATATCTCCGATGCCCATTTCGCGCAAATTCCGATCCATATCGGCCCCCAGGAAATCAAACAGATGCTGCCGCATCTGCGCCGCATCTTGTCCCGCTATATCGCGCAAGCGCAGCATGATCAGTACCAAATGGAGCGTCAGCAGCTCAAACCGTCCATCCAGCGTATCCGGCACGGCGGCGGTACGATAAAATTCCTCACACCGCACTTGCGCCGCCGCGGCACTGTACAAAGTCGCAACCTCCGGCCTTTGCCAGTCCGGGCGTAAACGGATTTGCAAATTTTCCCAGAGACGCTTAATCAATAGAGGTTCACTCCCTGCCCGATGCCCGTCATCAAAAACAGGTTTCCCATGCGCCGACAACTGATTTTATCGCTCCTCGTTCTCTTGAGCGCCTGCGCCCCCACCATTGCCAATCGCGGGAATCTGGTAGACCCAGACAAACTTGCGGTCATCAAGCAGGGAACCAGCACGCGCGAGGATGTCATTGACAAACTCGGCTCACCGTCACATCGCTCCGCCTTTAATGACGCCACATGGTATTATATTGGTCGCCGCACCAAACAATACTCTTTCCTTGATCCCAAAGTTACGGATCAGGAAATCGTCACCATCAATTTCAATGAAGCCGGTGTCGTGACCACTATCAACAAGACCGGCGCGGACGCCGTCGCCGATATCACCCCCGCTCCCGGCGCAACGCCAAGCTTTGGCCGCGAGACCACCTGGCTGCAAGATCTCTTTGGTAATGTAGGTCGGGCCGGACTGCCGATGGGGCGTGGGCAAAGGTAAAATTCGCCCTCGGCGGATATGTGTCCCCATCCAAACCCCACATGCACTCCTGTGCCGACCAAATGGCCGGCACGGGAATGGCTGGGGTGACCGCCTAAAAAGGCACACATCCAATTGATAACAAAAGATTTACGACGGTAATTTCCAAAATCTACGCATATTTCTACTCGCATATGGCATGGATTTAGCCTTACGGCTTTGGACGTTAATGGATACTCTTCTGATTGTGAAGGGGAATAGAAAACGAAAATTCTCAGACCTAATAGCTGCCCTTTTTTGCAATTGTTGCTGATAGGATGTCCACTATGTCATACACAAAGGAAGATACAAATAGAGACACAGCAAGAGACATAGTAGAGTTAGAAAAGCGATGCTCAGCGTGGCACGAAAATCGCGGTGTCGCCAAATTACTTTTAATTGTTGGCGCAATTTTAATTGTGGCCGAGTTGATTTTCCATTCAACGGAGCTAGGTAGAAGCGGGTTAGCACTCGTAGCGATGTTAACTATTGGCGGCTTTCTATATTATTTAGATCGTGAAAAACAAGATGAGAAAGATTGGAAACAACTTACATATCTACAAGATTTGCTAAAACGAGGAAGCGATCATAGTTCTTAATTGTTCATTTTGTAATATTGGCAGGAAGGGGAAGAATACCGCTAGGCACTCTGCTTCGCCAGCAGGAATGCCATACGCCGCACAACGTCAAGCTCATCAAGCGACTGCGGTTTATCGGGAATGAGCGCCGTATCATTTGCGCCAGTCAAGGCTTGCACGGAACGGCCATAACCACGATCCAGCAATTCCCGCGCCGCAGCAACACGGGCGGCGTCCGTTTCCCCGTGTAGCATGATTTGGCGCAGAGTTTCGATAGCTTCCGGCGCATAGGGCTGGGCAAGGTCTTTTAATGCCGCCGTTGCCTTGTTAAGCGTTCCGACCTGTCGGCCACCTGTTTTCTTGCCGTGCGCCATGATCTAAATTCCTCTATTTCAGAAGCCACAACGCCACCGCGCTATTTGCCATGTTGCAACGCTGGAAAGTCTGTATCACGCCACCGCCACAATCAATCGTCGCCGTGTGTGCGCTTATGTCACATACCTTCCGGCCAGCAAGTAGTGTCACAAGCCCCATGCCGTCATAACGTTGCACAGGCGCGGCGGGATGCACCCCGAACGCGTCAACAGCCATCCAGCCTAGCGCCGCCGCTTCCCTGCCCCAGCGGTCAAGAAAGTGTCCGCAGTCATCGACAAGCTGCCGCCACCGTTCCAGCGCATAGTCCGTTGGCGCTGGCATAGTGCAGAGCGCAACATAGCCTTCCGCCCATGCTTTTGGAATCCCGTTTGCTTCAATAATCGCGGCGCGTTCGTCAAAATCCTCAAAATCATAAGCCTTTGGGATATGTTCAGGCTTTCTTTCCAAAGCAGCAACTGACCTGTCCACCTGTCCGTCGTCCTCAATTTTCGGACAGATGGACAGGTTGGAATCTACCTTTGCATTTATTTCCGGTATTTCATCGGCTTGCCGTTCAACAACATCCGCCCATGACCATGCGCGGTTCATATTGTCGGCCTTAGCCGTGCATTGCGGTAATGCGAACCATCGGAACGGTGGCTTTCAAGCCCCTGCACAGCCGAGGGAAGCCGTTTGCCAAATGCAATCGCATTGGGCAGGAAATCACGTTTCATGCCAAGATTCGTCGCCCAGCTTTCAAAGTCATGGTATAAATACGACAACTCAATCACGTTTTCGTAAGTGGTAACCTCCAGCCTTTCCGCAGCCCAAGCCCGCACGGGGTCACCACTTAACAGCCATTGTTCCAGCAATATTTTAGAGGAAGCCGGAACGGTAAACCCCTTCTGCCGCATTAATCGGCAAGCGCCTTCGACCGCGAAATGCAGCAGCAAATCGGCTTCGTCATTGATAATCCGTTCGGGCAAGTCTTCGTCGCGCTCATGCTCAGGCACGACATGCGAAAACTCAATCGGCAACAGCCGCCGTGCCGTTCCGCCGTCCATGCCGCCAGAAAATGACGGCAACACGTTGGTTGAGAAGACATGCAATGCCACCGGCACAAAATCCACTGCCGAACAATAAACGTCGCGGGCGGGGACAGGGTCACCAGTTATCATGCGTTTGAACACATCCGATTTTATAGCTTTGTGCGATAATTCGTCAGTGGCGTTCAGCACCTTGCCGATTAAGCGGTAAGTATATTTTTCGTCGCCGAATTTACCTACCGGAACACTGGCGACGGCATCCTTGTTCGGCAATGCGCGCAAAAGTTTTAGAAATGCGCTTTTACCGGTTCCCCCTTTGTCGGAATATGTGACAATCGCCTTGGGGTTAGGAATTTTTGTGCCGCGTCCTGTCGCAGTGCAACCGGCAGTTTCGCCCAGCAGATTGATCTTAGCAACGGCATCCTTATCGCTAGAAAATGCATTATTCAGATATTTGGCTAAAGAGCTTCCCTGCCAATTCTTGGGTTCACCGCCGCCATGCCACCGTCCGCGCACAACATGCCGTTGCCGCCATTGCCGCGCATGGGGCGATAATTCGGTCGTGCCGTCATCAGCAATCTTGATAAAGCCGGATTCGCAGTTGATCCCGCAAGGCGGCGCACCGAAATAATTCGGTTCTTGCCGATATTTCAAAACGGCATCAAGGATTGAAGCAATCCGGCTTTTATTAAGCCTAACTATGCGGGTCTTTTTCTCGCTGTCCGCAAAAGTGGCTCCGTCCGCCCGATGCACGAAACGCGCAAGATGGTCGCCTTCAAACGCAACCCAATGGGTTCGGTCAAAGCGCCAGATTTTGCCTTCGCATACGATAATCGTGCCGTATATTTCTTCAAGTCTTTCAATAATGCGCTGGGCAATTTCAACATCCGAACCAATTTCCAGCTTGAAGTTGGTTAGACTGTTGCGCGTTCCTATCGATATGGCTTCGGCATCTTCCACCGCCGTACGAACTGCCGCCAAACCCGATTGCTGCAATACATCGTTCAAATCGGCTTTCACGCCGACCATGTCCGGCACAGTTACGACGTAAGCGGATAAGCCTTTCTCGGCGTATTGCTTGGCCAAACGCCGCGCTGCATCCCTCTTGTCGGTATCGGCCAGAATCTCGACGCGCTTGTGGTGCTTTTTGGGTTGAACAAAACGCAGACTTCCCAAACAAGCATAGCTATCGCATGGGCTTACCATATTGCGCGTTAGAACTGTTTCAACGCCTTCGCCAATGACCAACGTAGCCACAAGTTCGGATGACGTTCCAAGAAACACAAAGCCTTCGCCGGTATATCCGTTTGAGTATTTGTCTGGCTTGGTTTTACTTTTTTTGGCTCCCGTCAGCGGATCAATTTCAAGAGACTGAACGCCGACGATTTCCCCTTTGTCGTTTGTGACTACGAAAAGAAGGCATTGGCGCAATTTCGCCTCAGCCTTGTACTGATAGGACGCAGCCCAAACCAGAGAACTTGAATAATCCACGCGCAAACCGCGCTGTTCAATAAAATATTTATCCCCCGGTGTGTTTGCAACCCGAACGGCGGAATCCACCTGTTGCTTGATCCATGCAAGCGTGACTTCGCGCTCCTGAATTTCGGCTTTATTGGCTTGTGAGGTGGCATCGTCCAGCGGCGACGCTTGACCGGTGATAGGCTCAAACATGTCATCGTTATTCATGGCTGCCACCCATGCCGAACATTCTGGCAAGACGGTGTGCAGCTTCTCCTTGGCTTGTGCCTGACAAAAAAGCTGCCAAACTGATTATGTCGCCGCCGCGATCACCGGTTGCAAAATCCGCCCAGCGACCGGTCGTCAGGTTAATCTTGAACGAACCGGCATGATTATCGGCGCGGCGCGGATTGCGGGCTACCCATTCACCATTGACGCGCTTGCCATCCGGCAACCATCGCGCCAGCAGAACCGGCAACGAACCCAGCGCGGCGCGGTTGATTGCCTTGAAATCAAGCGGGATTTTGTTATAATGGCGGGGCTTATTTTGCTGAAGCGAGGCCGCGCCGTTCGCACCGGGGCGGTCTTTTTTTTGCGTGATCATCTCGCGACGCCTTGCAGTGCATTGCGGAGGTCTGCCCGTGAGTTAATCCACGCAAAAACTTCGCTATCCAACCAGCCCACTGCCTTGTCACCGAGTGGCACTGGCGGCGGAAACTTGCCGGATTTAATGAAGGCATAAATGCTGGAACGCCCAAGCCCCGTAGTTTTTATGACTTCAGGTAATTTGAGGATTTTTGCGGTCATTGTGCTGTCTCCATTCAAAGTTGAACGAGGCCGATTGAGGCCGACAGCAAATGATTTTATGCATAATCCCAATGTTTGGAATAGGGAAGCGTGGTGGAATGGGAGCCACAAACAGACAGCTATTCCACCAAAACTATTGATGGGCTTTTCACCTGTCTGACATGACCTTGCGCATAGCTGCGTCTATTGTTCCCGCGCCAACATCAGGATCAACAGCCTTAAATACGGCGGTGACAAATTGTAACGCGCCCCCATTTTTCCTTCCGCGATTAAACGTCCTGCCCGTGGCCTTCTCATAAATTTCAGCGAGATGATAAACTAATATTGCTTCCAATATAGGTTTTGGCTTCTTGCTACCGGCAAAGCGCTTAACTAAATCCACTGCCTTATGGGTGGCTTCATAATACAGAGCAATGTCCTTTTTGAAGTTATCCAGCCTGTCATCATTATCAAAGGGCGCATCCGTTGGATTGCCCGCCGATAGAAAAATTGCCCTTTGCAGAAAGGCAGCATCCATGAAGGTTAATACATCTAAGGATTTCCGAGCATCGCCCAGGGCACGTTCAAGAGTTTGGTATAGGCGAAGAATATCGCGCTTGTGTTTGTTTTGAAGAAACTGCTCTTTGCTAAAATGGTAGTGTGAGCAAGCGATGTTAATTTTCTTTGAGATTTGTTCCTTGTCTGCGGTGGTCTGCATAGACAGAGTCGCGAGTATTTTTACAATGTGATGGGGCTTAAGGATCGGGGTAATCACATGAGTTTGTTTTAAGCGCATCCTTTCACGAGAAAGTGGTTTTACAGCTTTCTTCATGCGCGGCCTTTTTCTTTCCGCATTTTCACTACCTTGCCGTCATCGACTGTTTTCATGTCGTCCAGAAAATCCGCATAACTCTGCATCATTTTCTTGCGTTCCAGCAGATACTCGGCACGGTTATAAGCTGAACGAATTTTGTCACCGTCTTCATGCGCAAGCTGGCGCTCGATAACATCAGGCGCAAAACCTCTTTCATTTAATATCGTGCTTGCAAGGCTTCGGAAGCCGTGTCCGGTCATTTTTCCGGCATAGCCCATGCGACGCAAAGCCATCAGCACAGCGCCGTTGCTGATATGCTTGCTCTTGCCACGCTGGCTGTGAAAGACGCAGGGTTTCCCGCCCGTGATTGTGTGCAGGGTTTTAAGCGTTGCGAGGGCTTGCCGAGATAGCGGCACGATATGAGGCCGCCGCATTTTCATGCGCTCTTTGGGGATATGCCATTCTTCCCTGTCGAAGTCGATTTCATCCCATTTCGCGCCGATCAATTCGCCGGTGCGGACAAAAGTAAGCGCCAGCAACTGCATGGCGGCCTTGGTTAAATAATCGCCTTGATAGGCCGCCATGTCCTGCATGAGCGCGGGTAATGCGCTGGGGTGAATGCAGGGGTAATGCTTTTCTTCGGCGGACGGCAGCAAATCCCGCATGTCGGCGGCTGGGTTAAATTGGCACAGGCCGCGCTGGGAGGCATAGCGGAATACTTGGCTAACAGCTTGCTTGATCCAACGCGCCGTCGCCAGAGTACCGCGTTTGCCGTTCGCTTCAACCACGCGCACAACATCGGGAATGGTGATCTCCGTAATCGGCAACGCGCCGATCATCGGGAAAATATGTTGTTCCATGCGCGTTAAGGACTGCTTGTGGTATTTTTTATTGAGATTGCTGCCCTTAATCTCCATCCAACTACGGGCAATCTTCTCGAAAGTGCGCTCCCCTTCCACTATCCGACGCAGTTTTAGGGCATCTTTCTCCCGTGTGGGATGCTTTCCGGCAGCAACCAACGCCCGCGCATCATCCCGTTTTTTGCGTGCCTGTTCCAGCGACACAACGGGATGTTTGCCCAAGGCCAGCATTTGGGCTTTGCCGTGAAAATAATACCGCCAACGCCATAGCTTGCCGCCAGAAGGGGCAACTTCAAGGCACAAGCCCCCACCATCGGCCACGCGGTAAAGACTGGCCTTCGGTTTCAGGTTTTTGATCGCTACGGAAGTCAATGCCATGTTCGCGCCCCCGCCGTTAATCTACGCGCAAATCTACTCATATTTGGGCTGGATTGTAAAGAACGACGTTGAATGGCCTTGGATAATAAACACCAGTTTTTCTATGATTTTATGCCAATTACTGGACTTCTACGGATGTCTTGAAACAAGGAATTGGCGGATGGGGTGAGATTCGAACTCACGGTACCCTTGCAGGCACGCCGGTTTTCAAGACCGGAGCCATAAACCACTCGGCCACCCATCCGCAGGTGAGCAGTTTGCGATAGAACTGGCGGCAATTCAAGCCATTGCCGTCACACACGCAGTATCCAATGCTCTTGGATAAGACGCCGATAATAGGCTATGCCTATATCATCATGTCTCAGCCCACCCTTATCGTCAGCAATCTCGCCAAAACGTTCCATGTCCGTAAGAACGGTCAGGGTCTGCGCGCGATGCTGCGCGGCGTATTTTGCCCTGAATATCAGGATATAGAAGCCGTGCGCGGCGTGTCGTTCAGCGTTAAGGCCGGTGAACGCGTGGCCTTTATTGGGCCGAACGGCGCGGGAAAGTCCACGACGATCAAGATGCTGTCCGGAATTCTGCACCCGACCTCGGGCGATGTTGCACTCCTTGGTTACAATCCATGGCGCGAACGACAGGAAGTGGCGCGCCGGATTGGCGCAGTTTTCGGCCAGCGCTCGCAACTGTGGTATCATCTGCCCGCCAGCGAAACTTTTGACCTGCTGGCGCGCATATACGACATTGCACCCGACGTCTATCGCCGCCGCCGCGACGAACTGGTCGCGGGTTTCAGTATCGGCGGATTATTGCAGCAACCGGTGCGTAACTTGTCTCTGGGCGAGCGCATGCGTTGTGAAATCGTCGCCAGCCTGCTGCACAAACCGCAATTGCTGTTCCTTGACGAGCCGACCATCGGGCTGGACGTTGATGCCAAGGCAAAAATCCGCGAGCTGGTGCGACGCGCCGCCGATGAAGACGGCGTCAGCATCCTGCTCACCAGCCATGACACCGGCGATATCGAGCAGGTCTGCGACCGGGTTATCATCATCGATCAGGGTCGGATCATCCTCGACGAAAGCCTGCAAGCCCTGCGCGCCCGTTATCTGAACAGCAAACGCATCGTTGTTCACAGCACCGATCCCGTACCGGAGCTTAACTTGCCTGGGACTACTTGGCTTGAACATGACGGCATCCGCCATGTGTTGCAGGTCGATACCACCATGATCCCGGCTGGGCAGGTTCTTGCCGCCTTGCTGAGTCATATGGCATGCAGCGATGTCACGGTAGAAGATCCGCCGATGGACGATATCGTTCGCCAGATTTACGCCACGCAGCGCGAGGCGGCATGACGATGTTACGGCAGCTCCGGATTTATGCGGCGCTTGGCCTCTCCGCCTTTCGGCATCAATTTCATAGTCCGGCATATATTCTGTCGCGTGTCGTCACTTATATTTTCTTCACCTGGATTTTTGCCGAGTTCTGGCGCTTCGTCCTGTCAACGCGCGGGGATGCGGTTGCGTTTGGTTTTACGCATCATGACATCGTCTGGTATATGGGGGTCGCGCAATTGGTGCTGTTCGCATCGACGCGCATGTTCCTGCGGATCGATGATGATGTGCGCAGCGGCAATATTGCTTATACGCTCACACGGCCGGTTAATTACATTGCCTTGCGGTTGGCCGAAGGTGTCGGCGCAACTTGCGCCAGCCTGCTGCTGTTTCTGCCGCTGGGGTTCGTATTCTGCCTGCTCTACACCGGCGTGATGCCACAAGGCTCGCTCTGGTTCTGTGCTCTGCTATGCGCGCTGGCGTCATTTATCCACATGTTGTTTCAGGTGATGATCGGCTTCGCGGCCTTATGGCTGTATGATATCCAACCGCTCTATCGCCTTTATCAAAAGCTGATGCTGGTGTTGGGGGGCGTCTATTTTCCGATTACGCTTTATCCAGACTGGTTACAGCAATTATCCTGGGCCACGCCGTTCGGATTATTGCTCGCGCGCCCCGCTGACAGCATCTATCTATCCGATCCGTATCTGTTATGGAGCGGGTTCTGGCTGATGCTCGGCTGGCTTTGCGTCCTGCTCGTGCTAGCCTTAATGGTTTACGGGCGCGTGCAGCGTCATATCGATTTACACGGCGGGTAACCCCGCCAAACCGGCATCAAGCAACGGCAGTCTTCTTATCCAATGAAATGCCGGTTGCGGAAAGATCATGCGCCGCGGTCAATTCTTCGCCACATTTAACTAACCCCTCAATAAAGGTGGGGTTCTTCAGATACTGCGCCAAATGATCCCCGACACGTTCAAGCGTGTACTGTGTCCGCAATCGCTTGTACCAGTTCCGAAAGACCGGGAATTTTCGCATGTCATGATAAGCGAACAACACCTCGGCAAAAGCACGTGATTGCACATACATATCGTCGAGCGCCGCATGCAGGTTTTCCATTTCTGAATCGTCCACATGCCGCCAGAAATTAAACATCCCGTGAAACCCGAAACTCGGCCTGTCGGGTATTTTCCGTTCATAGGAGAAGCGGTCGGCTATTTCCTCAGGTGCGAATTTAATGCCGAAATTCTTTTCCAACGCGCCGCGCATCGTGTGGCAGACAAAAACGTCGTCAACAAACTCTCCGGTCGGAGGCAAGGGCATTTCAGCCATCAGGTCAAGCAGCCGCTTTGACCGCAAACAAAACCCGCTGTTACCCACGCGCCGTCCCTCCGGATGCCACGGCCAGGCTGCACCGATGTAATCATAGGCCAGAAACCGGTCGCTCCAGGCTGTAGGGTCGGTGATATAACCATCGTATTGCACCACAAGGTTATGCGATGTCGTCGTATAGCGTGTCAGATTACGACATATGAACGGCGCATAGTCTCGCCCCGAAAAATCCGGCGCGACAACAACTTTGAACGGCGCATCGACCGGTTGCGCCGTGATCATCACCGCATCGGCGAATTCAACCTGCGCCATGCAGGTTTTCATGGCACGGATGGTCAATTCATAATTGACGCCGGTGACGGCACAAAGCGTCACATCAGGAAGAGAAAGCTTCATCGCACTTCACCCTTTGTCAATTACACCCGCTATCAATGACATTCCCATGCCCCGATAGCCGGACATGGCTATGAAACGCGGCGGCGCGTCGGACTATTCGCGCATTGCACCGGAACATGTTAGATTTTTACAGAATCAGCACGGCCTTTTCGTCTCATGATTATGAAACCGATTGCCTCCGATGAAAACAGCTAAATCCTCGTTTCACCCCATGCAGAAGGCTATGGCTTTGCATCAAAAGGGGCAATTCGCCGAGGCTGCCCGATTTTATCAGGCTGTTCTGGAAAACGACCCGCGTCATTTCGATGCCTTGCGCCTTCTGGGCGGTTTGTATGTGCAATGGAACAAAGCGGACGAGGCCATTCCCTGCTTGCGGGCAGCACTTGATATAGCCCCAGAAAATCTGGAGTTACTGCATAACCTCGGCGCGGCCTATCATAATCAAGGGCAGACGGATGCTGCCATCGCGCAATATCAGCGGGTCATTGCCGTCGCACCAAACCATATCCAGGCTATAAATGGCCTTGGGGGTCTCCTGCTTGCCGCAGGACAACTAGACGCGGCGACTGTCTGGCTGCAAAAATCGACGCAACTAGACCCGCGCAACGGACATGCCCATGCCGGTTTGGGTGATATATTCCGCACGCGCGGCAACATGCTTTCGGCGATGACACACTACCGCCAGGCGCATGCGCTGCTGCCGGATAACACAGCCGTGATGCGCCAACTGGGCAATTTGCTGCGACAAGCCGGACTGTCGGATGAAGCTTGCACCGTCTATCAGCACCTTGTCCGCCACACGCCGCATGATGCCGTAGCGCAGCGTAATTTGGGCGTCATCCTGCGTGATATGGGACAGATGGAAGAATCCCTGCGTCACCACGAAATTTCCTTGCGGCTTGATCCCGACGCGCCGGAGACACAAATCAATCGCGCCAGCCTGTTGCTGGAACTTGACCGCCCCGAAGAATCCCGTGTCGCCTATGACGCGTGCACGCGACAACATCCTGGCCTGACAGATGCACGATGGGGCAAGGCATTGGCGCTGCTGACGCTTGGTGCCTATCCCGAAGGGTGGGCGCTTTATGAATCGCGACTTGAGCATAAACTTAAACGCAGTTTTCCTGCGCCACGCTGGGATGGGTCACCGCTTAACGGCAAGAGGCTGCTGATCTGGGGGGAACAGGGTTTAGGCGATATATTACAATTTATCCGCTATGCGGAAATGTGCAAAGCCGGTGGCGGGCAGATTATTGTACAGTGTCCCAGCTCTTTAAGACGCTTTCTGGCACAATGCCCCGCCATCGACATGATTGTGCAGACATCCGATGAAACGGGCTATGATTTTCAAATCCCCATCATGAGCCTGCCCCATCTATGCGGCACGACGCTTGAAACGATTCCCTGCACCACACCCTATCTTTATGTCGATGAAACCGCTCGCGCCAGATGGGAACCTTATATTGCTGAAAAATCCGGCTTTAAAATCGGGTTGGTGTGGGCAGGAAATCCACGCAAGACCGACATTGACGCACACGTCACGGATCGACAACGCAGCCTCCCCCTTGCTGCAATGCGTCCGCTGTTGAACCACACGGCATGCAGCTTTTACAGTTTACAAAAAGATGGCGGCGCAGACGCCTTTGCCACGGCTGGACTGAACGGTGAAATTATCGACCTCATGCCCCAGGTTGAAGATTTCATGGATACAGCGGCGATCATAAGCCACCTTGATCTGGTGATTACGGTCGATACCTCGGTCGCGCATCTGGCGGGAGGCCTTGGCAAACCCGTCTGGATTCTGTCAAGATTTGGGGGCTGCTGGCGTTGGCTGCGTAATCAGGAAAAAAGCCCCTGGTATCCTACCGCGCGCCTTTTCGGCCAGCCCGCGCCCGGCGATTGGACAGGGTGTGTCGCTGACGTCAATGCCGCCCTGAAGGCGCATTTGTCGGCCAGAATTCCAAAGGCTTAGAACATGGTACGGCTTTTTCTCCACCTCATGTCGATGAATCTAAAAACCGTTCTGGCGCTGCGTGCTGCCTTTTTGCTGCGCTTGTTTTTCACGATGGTCAATCATTCGGTCTACCTGACAGTCTGGATCATGTTTTTCCGGAAAGTCGACAATGTCGGCGGCTGGGATTACGCCCATTTGCTGCTGGCCTACGGCCTGGGACTGTGGGCCTGGGGCTTCACGTCGTTTTTTACATTCGGCATTCGCATTTTGCCCCGCATGATCGCGGAAGGCGCGCTGGATAATTTGTTGCTGCAACCCAGGCCAATCTTGTTCCTCCTGGCCACCAACCATCATGAGCCGGCGGGTCTGGCTGATATTGTGCTTGGAACTATTTTTATCATCATCGCCAGTTATTGGATGCCCTTGCATCTGCCGTTGCTGTTCTGCGGCGTGTTATGCTGCTGCGTGACCTTCACTGCATTTTGTCTGGCGGTCGGATCGGCGGCCTTCTGGTGGCATGATGTGCAGGAATGGGCAACGGATTTGTATTTTAATACCTTTATATTCGCCACCCGCCCTGCATCGGCTTTCAAAGGCAGCGTTCGCCTGCTCATGTTTACAATCTTGCCTGTGGCTTATATGACGCTTCTTCCGGTCGAGATGCAAATCAGCGGGGATGCCACATTGCTCCCGCCCCTGCTGGCGGGAACAGGCTTATGCGCGTTTTTTTCTTACCTCATTTTCAAACAAGGGCTTAAGCGCTATGCTTCCGGAAACCGTTTTACCGTGCACTCATAGAGAAGCCTTGCTAATTTCGTAAAAATTTGTTGCACTGCATAATATAACCAGGGGGTCTGTCATGAACGCGATCAATGAAGAAGATATCAAGCGCAACGTCGCCGATAAGGATACCTGGCTGCGGCTGATTTATATGGTTATCCTGGCCGTGGCGTTTTATTTCGGTTCCGGCCTGCTGTTTGTCATGGCGTTATTACAGTTTCTGGCCAAACTATTTACCGGAAAAGTTCTGGACGGATTGCTCGATTTTGGCATCAACCTCGCCACTTACCTGTCGCAAATCGCACAATATTTATCTTACAGCAGCAATGAGAAGCCCTTCCCTTTCACCGCGTTCCCTAAACATGTTTCGGTTCAGGTGATCGAGCCGGGGAAGCAATAGCTCTTATTCCTCAAGAAGCCATCCGCGCAAAAGGTGCGCAGTCGCCTCCGGTTTTTCCAAAGGCGGCAAGTGGCCGCAAGATTGAAACACCACGAGTTGTGCCTGGGGAATCAACGTCGCCATTTCTTCGGCAATGGGTAGGGGTGTCAATTGATCCTGTGCTCCGACGACAATACGGGTCGGACAGGCTATCTGTGCCAATGAAGGGCGGCTGTCAATCCGGTGCATGATCGCCGTTTGCTGCCTGATAAATCCTTCGCGACCGACACGTGCCGCCATAGCCAAAATAGACGTCGTGATTTTCGTATCGTCTAAATGATCATGATGCAGCAGAGACGGCAGCAAGCGTGGCGTGACACCTTTAAACTTTCCGGTTTGCGCCAGCACTAAAAGTCCTTTGCGTTTTTCCGTCTGCTCCGCGGTATCGGATCGTGCCGAAGTATCGAACAAGGCCAGTTTCAATACCCGTGACGGAGCCTGACGCATGATTTCCATAGCAACATAGCCGCCCATGGAAAGTCCGGCCAAGGCAAACCGGTCGGGCGCTCCCGCCAGAACATGCCGTGCCAGATCCGGAATGTTGTCATGATGATACAGTTCCGGGACGTGCGTTGCCGCTATATCCTTGAGGTTATCTCGTTGAAATGTCCACAATTCTGCATCATTGAGCAGCCCAGGAAGGAGAAAAAGCGGGATCATGGGAAGACCATCAACATTCGTTAAAGAAGCGATTTTTCTTGCTTTCACGCCCCTATTATGTGGTATCAACCGCCTGACGCATGGTGCTTGTTGTGCCCGTCTCGTGCTCGGAAAAGGCTCAGAGAAAGTCTGCGGCCAGGAGCGATACCGCTAAGGCATACCAGCTTTAGCCTCACCAGCGAATAAAGACAACGTGACTGAATCAAATCAGGCAGATATTGCCGAAGAATTTTCCGCTCTGGGGCTTAACCCCGATATCGTGCGGGCCGTAACCGAAAAGGGTTATACAACACCAACGCCGATTCAGGCGCTGGCGATCCCGCACATCCTTATGGGTCGTGATGTGTTGGGCTGCGCCCAGACAGGAACCGGCAAAACTGCCAGCTTTACCCTGCCAATGATCGAGATTCTGGCAAATGGTCGCGCCAAGGCGCGGATGCCGCGCTCGCTGGTTCTGGCTCCCACCCGCGAGTTGGCAGCACAAGTTGCCGAGAACTTCACCACCTATGGTAAACATCACCGCCTGAACATGGCCTTGCTCATCGGCGGCGAAACCATGGACGAACAGGTACGCAAACTTGATCGTGGCGTCGATGTCCTGATCGCCACGCCGGGTCGCATGCTTGATTTGCATGGCCGGGGCAAAGTGTTGCTCAGCGACATCAAAATTCTGGTCATTGACGAAGCCGACCGCATGCTTGACATGGGCTTCATTCCCGACGTGGAAAAGATCGTCAATCTCCTGCCGCGCATTCGCCAGACCCTGTTTTTCTCGGCCACCCTGTCCGGCGATGTCAAAAAAATCGCGGCCAAGTTTCTCAGCAATCCGAAAGAAGTTGCCGTCGCGCCATCCGCCACAACTTCCGCGATGGTGACCCAGCATCTTTATCTCGTTGATGCGAAACGCAAACGCGAAGTTCTTCGTGACCTGTTACGCAAGGAAGAAGTGCAGAACGCCTTTATCTTCTGTAACCGGAAGCGCGATGTCGCGATGCTCCTGGCTTCGTTACAGCGGCACGGCTTTAATGCCGGCGCTCTGCACGGCGATATGGTGCAAAGCAAGCGTACCGAGACGTTGGATGCTTTCAAAAAGAACGAAATATCACTTCTGGTCTGCAGCGATGTCGCCGCGCGGGGACTTGATATCAGCGGCATGAGCCACGTCTTCAATTTCGACGTTCCGTTCAACGCCGAAGACTATGTCCATCGCATTGGCCGTACCGGCAGAGCCGGCAAGACCGGCATCGCCTATACACTGGCGACATCGGACGACGCCAAGTTGATTGAAAGCATCGAAAAGTTAATCAAACAGAAATTGCCGGTGGCTTCTGTTGCAAAGGAAAGCACAGCACCACCACCTGAGGCTCCGGTCGAATCGAAATCGAAATCCAGAAGCAGCCGCGCCGGACACACACGTCGTGACCGGGCATCATCACCGCACCAGGAACGCACGACACAGCCTGTGGATAACATGGTGGATGATGAGAGTACCGCCCCTGCCTTCGGCGACCACATGCCGGATTTCATGCGCCGCACCATGGCGCGTTAGAACACTGCGCTCACGACATAATCTGTCTTCAAAATACATTTCCGATTTAATTGGCGTCCGACCTTTACGCTTCCCCCCTGCTCTGGCAATTTGGGCTCATGTTCAGATTCGCTTTGTTTTTTCTTCTCTTAATTCTCGCTGCGCCTGCGGAGGCTCTGGCGCAGGAACCGATGACGCTCAGCAAAGAGCCGGTGCTCCTCAATGCCGACCGCATCAATTATGACCAGAACACGAAAACTGCCGTCGCTGTGGGCCAGGTTGAAATCAGCCAGGGCGACCACCTGCTGCGCGCCGATCAAGTCATCTACGATCAAAACCGTGATGTCGTCACCGCCGAAGGCCACGTCATCATCGTCGGCCAGGACGGCAATGTCAGCTTTGCCGACCGCGCCGAGGTCACCAGTGATCTGAAACAGGGGTTTGTTGATCAGATCCGCTTGCTTCTGACCGACAATTCCCGCTTTGCCGCGCAGGAAGGCGAACGCGTTGATGGCCGCTATATCATTCTGCGGCGCGCCACCTACTCCGCCTGCGATCTCTGCAAATCCGATCCGAACAAGGCTCCACTTTGGCAATTGCGCGCATCGCGCGTCACGCATGACAATGAAAGCAAGCGGATCATGTATCGTGACGCCTTTCTGGAATTTGGCGGCATCCCTGTTTTCTACACGCCTTATTTCTCGCATCCTGACCCGACAGTAAAACGCAAATCCGGCTTCCTGACCCCTATGGCAGGCAACAACAATAATATCGGGGCTTATGCCACGATCCCCTATTATTTCGACATCGCCCCCGACAAAGATTTAACAATCAGCCCCACTTTTAGCGCCAAAGACAAATTCCAGTTCGCCGCAGAATATCGGCAACGCTTCGCGCACGGTTCCATGAAACTCTCGGGCAGCGCCATGATCGGTGACCGAGTGAATGACCAGGAGGTTCTGGAAAAAGACAAGCTGCGCGGCCATCTGTTCGGCGACATCAAGTTCGATATTGGGCCAGAATATCGGGGCGGCGCGAAAATCGCTTTTACCTCGGACAAAGGCTATCTGTACCGCTATCACATTCCAACCAACGACACTTTGGAAAACCGTGGTTACCTGGAACGCTTCCGTGGTCGCAACTATCTGGTCACGGATATATATTATTTCCAGGACTTGCGCCCCGGCGATCATCAGGTCGAACCGATCGCCTTGCGCGCCCAATATTCTGCTTTGGGAGCACCAGGCAAAACGATGGGTGGACGTTGGGATTTTAATGCCAGCGCCGTTTCAATCACCCGCGACAGCACCGAAGTTGCGCCGGCGACACGCGGTCCGGATTCCAAACGCGCTTCGGCGGCGTTGGGATGGGAACGGCGTATGGTTTCCGACTTTGGTTTTGTGACGACACTAACCGGAAATGTGCGCGGTGACATTTTCTGGGCTGACCGCCTGCAAGACCCCAATAACGCGAATAATTTCTTCAGCAACGTCACCAGCCACCGGGTTCTGCCGGTCGGCAGCGTTAATGTCAGTTATCCGCTCGGTCGCATGAGCGGAAACTGGCAACAAATTATTACGCCTACTTTTTCTCTGACCGGATCGCCGCGCCGCGCCACCGATCCACGGACAGCCAACGAAGATAGCCAGAGCACCGAGTTTGATGAAACCAACCTGTTTGCACTGAACCGCTTTTCTGGTGTCGACCGCTATGAAACCGGCATGCGCGCCACATATGGGTTACGCGGTGGTGCTTACAGTGCCGGTGGCGCACGCATCGAAGGCATGCTCGGCCAAAGTTACCGGCTGAGCCAGGAAACAGACTTTACCGATAGTTCAGGGCTGCGCGACAGGCAATCCGATTATGTGGGGCGTCTCGACTTCCAACCCGTTTCCTGGGTTAACGCCAATTATGCATTCCGCCTCAGCGATCAAGACCTGCACCCCCGCCGTAGTGAAGCCAACGTTTATCTCGGAGAATCATGGTTCCGTCCCTTTGCCCGATATCTGTCGGTCGATGGTGTTGATTCCAGCAATACCCCGGCAACTATCTCGGAAGTTACTTATGGGTTCACGTCACAAGTGGCAAAACACTGGTCGATCGCCGCGCATCAGACCCGTGCGTTACGACTTGATCCCGGACCACGCACGACCAGCGCGTCTCTGACCTACGGGGATGAGTGCGCCACTGTCGGGCTTACCGTCAATCACGATCAAATCAGCCGTACCGACGTCAACAAGGGAACTTCCTTCGTTCTGGCGGTCTATCTTCGTAACCTTGGCGGCGTCAAGGCAAACGGCAGCCCTGGTTTCGGCGGCAGCAATGCCAGCACACCTGCCCAGTAACTCCCCGAAAAATCGGTCATAGAGCAATTTTCTGGCTCAGAGCCTTATCGGACTATGCGCCATCCGGAAAGAAAGCTATGCTGCGGCCGCGATTTGTTAAAATCGCGTGAGCCACAACCACCAGGAGCCGCCTATGTTGTTACGCCGTTTCTTTGCCATGTTTGGTATCTGCGCCGCCTTGGCGATGTTTCAACCCGCTCCGCTTTCCGCTGCTGAAAAGGAGAACGCCGCCATGGACAAAGAAAACACACTTTATCTCGACCTGCCCGCAGGGCGCGTTGTTATCCAGTTACGCCCCGATCTCGCGCCCAATCATGTCGCGCGCATCAAGGAATTGACCCGTCAGAAATTCTATGACGGCATTGTCTTCCATCGCGTGATCGATGGGTTCATGGCGCAGACGGGCGACCCGACCGGAACCGGCATGGGTGGTTCAGGGAAAAAGCTGAAATCTGAATTCTCCCAAACGCCCCACGGGCGCGGCGTGCTCTCAATGGCGCGCTCCAGCGATCCCAATTCTGCAGACAGCCAGTTCTTTATTTGCCTTGCAGACGCCAATTTCCTCGATGGAAAATACACGGTGTGGGGTCAGGTGACATCCGGCATGGAATTCGTCGACAAAATCAAGCTTGGAGATTCCTCCAACAATGGCTCGGTAACCGATCCGACAAAGATTGTGCGGATGCAAGTTGCCGCCGACGTCAAGGAATAGAGTTTGATACATCCCGTCCACATCGTTGGCGCGGGTATGGCCGGTTCCGAAGCAGCATGGCAACTGCTTCGGGCCGGAGTTCCCGTTGTTATTCATGAAATGCGCCCGGTACAAAAAACTGACGCGCACCAAACGGATCATTTCGCTGAACTGGTTTGTTCAAACTCGTTCCGCTCCGACGATTCAGAATATAACGCAGTCGGACTTCTGCACGACGAAATGCGCCGCTGTGGCTCCATCATCATGCAGGTGGCCGACAAGAATCAGGTTCCGGCGGGCGGCGCTTTAGCCGTTGATCGCGACGCCTTTGCTGCGGAAATCACCGCCACACTTGCCAATCATCCCGGCATCACAATTGTGCGCGAGGCAGTCCCCACCCTACCCGCAGCAGCTGTGAATGATCAGGAAGGGTGGGATCAGGTGATCATCGCCACCGGCCCGCTGACAGCCCCTTCGCTTGCGGAATCAATTCGTGTTCTCACCGGCGAAGATGCGCTGGCTTTTTTTGACGCTATCGCCCCGATTATCCACCGTGACAGCATCGACATGACTCGTGCCTGGATGCAATCGCGTTATGATAAAGTTGGCCCCGGCGGCACGGGAGCGGATTACATCAATTGCGCCATGGATCAGGCGCAATATATAGCATTTATTGAGGCGCTACGCGCCGGAGAAAAAACTGACTTCAAGGATTGGGAAAAAAGCACACCCTATTTTGAAGGATGTCTGCCCATTGAAGTGATGGCCGAACGTGGCATTGATACGCTGCGTTACGGGCCGATGAAACCGGTTGGCCTGACTGACCCCCACAACAGCCGTCGCCCCTATGCCGTCATCCAGTTGCGGCAGGATAACGCGCTCGGCACGCTCTATAATATGGTCGGTTTTCAGACCAAACTGAAATACGCCGAACAGACCCGAATTTTCCGCATGATCCCGGGCTTAGAGAATGCCGAATTTGCCCGGCTCGGCGGTCTGCATCGCAATACGTTTATTAACAGCCCGCGTTTGCTTGACCCGCAATTGTGCTTGAAAGCCCGTCCCAGTGTCCGCTTTGCCGGGCAGATTACCGGCGTGGAAGGATACATTGAATCTGCTGCCATTGGCTTGCTGGCAGGGCGCTTCGCCGCGGCAGCACGCCTTGGCAAAAGCATGATGCCACCGCCGCAAACCACAGCACTTGGCGCGCTTCTGGCGCATATCACCGGCGCAGCCTCGGTTGAGACATTCCAGCCCATGAACGTCAATTTCGGCCTTTTTCCTCCCATCTCCACGGGACCAGGCGGGCGTGAGCGCAAAAAATCCTATACGACGCGCGCCAAGCAGGATTTAGGATTTTGGCTTGCCGACCCTCAGCCGCTTAAGGCCGCAAGTTAAAACAAGACCGCGCTTGCCACTTTCACGGCGGCGGCATTTGCGATATGCTTCACCGCTCATAAAACTGCTTGAACACACGGATTATCCCAATGAGTTCGCATCAATCCGAATTTCTCCGCACTCTCGCGGAACGGAATTATATTCACCAGATCACCGACACCGCTGCGCTTGATGCCAAAGCGACCAATGGCCTCGTCACCGGCTATATCGGCTTTGACGCCACCGCCGACAGTCTGCATGTCGGCAATCTGGTCGGTATTATGCTGCTGCGCCGCCTGCAACAAGCAGGGCATCGCCCTATCGTCCTGATGGGCGGCGGCACGACAAAGGTCGGCGATCCTTCGGGAAAAACTGAAACCCGGCAATTGTTGAGCGATGACCAGATCAAGGCCAACATCGCCAGCATCAAGGAGACCTTCAAAAATTTCCTGCGCTTTGATGACAGCCCAACAGGCGCGGTCATGGTCAATAATGACGATTGGTTGTCAGGGCTGGAGTATATTCCTTTCCTGCGCGACATCGGACGGCATTTCACCGTCAACCGCATGCTGACGATGGACAGTGTGCGCATGCGCCTGGAACGCGAACAGCCTCTGACATTCCTTGAATTTAATTACATGATTTTGCAGGGCTATGACTTCGTCGAACTTAACAAGCGTTTCGGCTGCGTCCTGCAAATGGGTGGTTCCGACCAGTGGGGAAATATCATTCAAGGTGTAGATCTTGGACGCCGGATACTGGACAAGGAATTTTTTGGTTTAACCGCACCGCTGATCACCACGGCATCGGGCGCAAAAATGGGCAAGAGCGTTTCCGGTGCTGTCTGGCTTAAAAACATGCGCCTGTCGCCCTATGATTATTGGCAGTTCTGGCGCAACACCGAAGATACCGATGTCGGTCGCTTCCTGCGCCTTTTCACCGATCTGCCGCTGGAAGAAATCGCGCGGCTGGAAAAGCTGAAAGACGCCGAGATCAACGAAGCCAAAAAAATTCTGGCGACCGAAGCGACGCGGCTTTGTCACGGCGCCACGGCAGCTACCGAAGCCGCCACCACCGCCGCCAAAGCCTTTGCCGGGGGTAGTGCGGAAGGTTTGCCGACGGTAACTTTTGCCCGCAACGAGGCGCCCCTGATCGTAGATATTGCTCTTGCACTTGGCTTCGTTGCCTCTAAAGGCGAAGCCAAGCGGATGGTGGAGCAAGGCGGCGTTAAGCTGAACGACCAGCCGGTTACCAGCATCACCGCCACCCTCACGGCGCAGGATTTGGACGTCAACGGCGTGGCACGCCTGAGCTTTGGCAAGAAGCGCCATGGATTGGCAAAACTCGGCTAGGCACAGATTTCCGTGATGTGCCCCAATATTTTCTTGACCCAATATGCATAAATATGCAACTAACGGCATAGTTATGCAATACGGGGTTATCATGACCACAGAACAGACACAGGAACGCCGCTCCACGATCATGCAGATCGTCCGTGCCCAGCCGGTCGCAGGGCAGCAGGAGCTGGTCAAAATCCTGCGCCAGCACGGCTTTATCGCAACGCAGTCGAGCGTCAGCCGCGACCTGCGCGAACTCGGCGTTGCCAAAAGCGGTGACCGGTATATTATCCCGCCGCCGCACGCTACGGCTTCAACGCACGATCTGTTTGTTCCGATAGCCCGGTTTGTGCGTGAAATCCGCACTGCAGGCACGACCCTGACCGTCATCAAGACAGCGACAGGTGCGGCGTCAAGCGTGGCGCTGGCTATCGATCACGCCGATTGGCCGGAAGTGGTGGGTACTGTTTCCGGCGACGACACGATTTTTGCCGCCACCGCAGACGCCAAGGCACAACGGCAATTGCTGGAACGTCTGCATACTGTTTTTAAAGTTTGAAAGCGCAGGATCGCATGAAAACCATTATCGTCGATAAAGTCGCCTCTATCACCCAGGCCTGCAACCTCGGACATAAGCTGCATGTCGCGACGGATAACATTCCGGCAACAGAGGGCACGGTGCTGGTGGTCGAAATCCTGACCAACAAATCCACCTATAACACGCTGGAATTGACCAGTGGTCGCATGGCCAAGGTTGCCAAAGGTGACATCGTTGTCGGCGCGCTCGGCCATCGGCAAGCCTTGTTCGGCTATTCTGGCCACCTACCTGAAAAAGTACAGGAAGGTGACATTATCCAGATGCTCAATATCGGTGGTGTGCTGGGCATTTGCGATTCCATCAATCCTGACAAAGGCAAACCCTTTGACTGCCGCGTCCTTGGCGTTGTTTTGCAGTTTCCCTATCTGGGCGAACGCATTGGTGTCCCGGCGCATGTCGGTTATCGCCCCCTCGACCTTGATGCCAAAGTGGATACGCAGGGCGTTCCCGTTGTCGCTTTGGCGGGAACCTGTATGGAAGCGGGAAAGACAGCTGCGGCCTGCGCCATCGTCGCGCAAATGCGGCGGCGTGGCCTGAATATCCACGCCTTTAAGGCGACAGGTGTCTCGCTGCGGCGTGACGTGCTGGCGATGGAAGATGCGGGCGCAAAACGCGGCATGATTTTTACCGACCTGGGCGTCGTCACCACCACGGCCAAGAACGGCCCGGCGATTACACGCGCACTCATGACTGAAATGGCGCTCGGCAAGCCGGATGCCATCGTTTTTGAACTTGGCGACGGTTTGCTCGGTGCGTATGGCGTTGAGGCGATCCTTCTCGCCGAGGATATCCGCGCCTCCCTGACCGCTGTCGTGCTGTCGGCGAATGACCCGGTTGCGGCATGGGGCGGCGTGAAATTGTTGCGCGAAAGATTCAAGATTGAGCCCGCCGCCGTCACCGGACCATCAACCGACAATGCCGTCGGCGTGACAATCATTAAAGAACAGATGGGCGTCCCGGCCTTCAACGCCATGACCAATGGCGCCGATCTCGGCGACTGCATCATCGCAGCGCTAGGGTTGTCTCCCAAATCTCCCAAAGCTGAAGGCTGAACCCTGATGACAGACGCGCAAAAAATCCCCACCATTATTCTGGGCGGCACGGGCTATGTTGCGGGTGAATTACTGCGCCTGGTGACAGGCCACCCGCGATTGCAACTCTGCGCTATTTTATCCGACAGCCAACCCGGAGAACCGGTGGCAAAATCATTCCTTCATCTGACCCCTGTGCTTCAGGAGATGAAGTTTTCCAGTCTTGATGATGTCAAAAAACTCATCGGCACCCTTCCCGTCTGCGCCATTCTGGCGGCAGCACCGCACGGCGTATCTGCCGCTCTGATTGACGGCCTGCTGGCGAAGGCAGAACAAGCCGGAACGCGCCTGCACATCGTCGATATTTCCGCTGACTTTCGCTATCACACCGCCGCAGCCTATGAGGCCGTTTACAAGCATCCGCACGGCGCGCCGCATCGTCTTGCCGAATTTTCCTGCGCTGTACCGGAACATATGACGCAGCACACGACAAAACACATTGCCCATCCCGGCTGCTTTGCCACCGCGACCTTGTTGGCCAGTGTACCGCTGCTGCAACTGGGCTTGGTCGAGCCACAGCTTTTCGTGGCGGGCATCACCGGCAGCACCGGTTCTGGCCGCACGCCCGGCGCGGGAACGCATCATCCGCAGCGTCACGGCGATCTTTATGCCTATAATGCGCTTGCGCATCGTCATACGCCGGAAATTACGGCGCTGGCGGCGGCAGCGTCCGGAACATCCCCCGGCTTTCGTTTTGTCCCGCATTCCGGACCGTTTGCGCGTGGCATTCATGTGACCGTGCAGGCAAAGACGCTCAAGCCTCTAAAAACTCCGGAACTATTGGATGCTTTGCACACCTTCTATTGTCACTCCCCCTTCGTCCTTGTCGGCGCGGATTTGCCGCATATCAAGGATGTCACCACCAGCAACTATGCCCGCATGAGCGCCGCCGCCGACGGCGACAGCGTTGCCGTCATGTGCGTGGTCGACAATCTGGTCAAAGGCGCAGCAGGTGGCGCGGTGCAATGGCTCAACCGCCTGCTGGAGTTTGATGAGATGGCAGGGTTGACCGCACCCGCCCCCGGATGGACATAAGGAAACAATATGACACAGGATCATCTGGCGCAGGTATATGCCCAGTTCCCCATCGATGTTATCGACGGCGCGGGTGTTTATCTGCATACGTCCGATCAGCGTAAAATTCTTGACCTCTACGGCGGTCATGCGGTTGCGGCTTTAGGTTACGGTCATCCACGCTGGGTCAAAACACTCACCGAACAGGCACAAGCGCTGGCCTTTCAAAGTAATGCCGTTGCGCTGGCGGTGCGGGAACGTTCGGCGGCGAAATTGGCGGCGTTTTGCGGCCTTGGCCTGAACAAAACCTTTTTCGTCAATTCGGGTGCCGAGGCAAATGAGAACGCTTTGCGCCTCGCGCTAAAAATCACCGGGCGTCTAGAAGTCATCGCCGTAGAAGGCAGCTTTCACGGCCGCACGGCTGCTGCCGGAGCCGTAACCTGGGGCGCCGACAAGAAGTGGTACGGATTTCCACAAAAGCCGTTCGACGTCACCTTCATTCCTCCTGATGATAACGCGGCGGGCGTGGCGGTCACCACCAAGACAGCCGCGATCATTGTTGAACCGGTGCAGGGCGTAGCCGGCGCGGTCACCATGCCGCAATCTTTTCTGCAAACGCTGCGGCGGCGTGCAGACGAAACCGGCGCAATCCTGATCTTCGACGAAGTACAATGCGGCATGGGTCGTATGGGACATCCCTTTGCCGCCAATATGTATGGAGTCACCCCCGACATCATCACCACGGCCAAAGCGTTAGGCGCCGGATTCCCTGTCTCTGCCATGATGATGAACGATAAAATCTCCGGCACGTTGAAGAACGAAGCGTTAGGAACGACTTTTGGCGGCGGGCCAATGGCTTGCGCCCTGGTCGAAGCGGTCATCGACATTATCCAATCCGAGAACCTTCTGGCCAATGTGCAGCAAAGGGAACAGCAAATCCGCGCCACTTGTATAATCGGCCCGGTTACGGCGGTACAGGGCGCGGGGCTCCTCCTCGGGTTGCGCACGACGCGTCCTGCCAAAGAAGTCCAGGTTGAACTCCTCCGCCATGATATTCTTGTGGGAACCAGCGCCGATCCGCACGTCTTAAGAATTCTTGCACCTTACGTGCTGGAAAGCGCTCATATCCAGCAATTCCACCACGCTTTGACGCAGATTCCCGCATGAAAGCAATAGACACATCTTGCATCCCGCCTGTGCAATGGACTAAATGGCCGGAGACGCCATATGGCGGACATGATTAAATGCAACATACTGATACCGACGCACGAGGTTCATGATGGCTAAGCACAGCACCGATCCCACCGCTATCGTCAGCGCTTTACGCCATGCCGCTCCCTATATCCGCATCTATAAGGGCAAGATTTTCGTCATCAAGGCCAGTGGCGGCGTCTTTGGCAATCCGGAGTCAACGCGTACCTTTCTGGAACAGGTCGCGATCCTGCAGCATGCCGGCATCCGCGTTGTTGTCGTGCATGGCGGCGGCCCACAGTTGAGCGAAGTGCAAGCATCCATGGGTGTCGCTACCAATATGATCGAAGGTCGCCGCGTCACCGATGCCAAAACCATTGAAATCACCAGCATGGTTCTCAATGGCCTGGTGAATACACAGATCCTTGGCATTTGCCGTGAGCTTGGCATCAATGCCGCAGGAGTCAGCGGTGTCGCCGCAGGATTGATCAGCGCCCATAAACGGCCACCTGTGCAGGTTGAAGGCAAGACGGTTGATTACGGTTTTGTTGGCGATATTGATCTGGTCGATGCCAACGTGCTGCGCCAGATGCTCGACAATAATGTCATGCCGGTGATCAGCCCCGTCTCCGCCGATAAATCCGGAACTCTTCTGAACATCAATGCCGATACGGTTGCCGCCGCCATTGGCGCGGCGCTGAAAGCCGAAAAACTCATGATCTGCGCGGGGCCTCCGGGGATCATGGAATCGCTCAGTGACCCGCATTCATTGGTCTCATTCACCGACCTCGCAGGCCTCAAGAAGCTGCGCGAACGCGGCTGCCTCGCCGACGGCATGATCCCGAAAGCCAAGGCAATTGAAGAAGCGATCAAGGGCGGCGTCTCTCGCGTGCATATAATTTCTTATCAGTCGCCGAACAGCATCCTTGCCGAAGTCTTTACCAACGAAGGCACGGGAACCATGATCGTCGCCGACATCAAGGCGTTAAGTCCGGCAGAACTGGGCATTACCCCGTAACCGCGTCTATTTACCTTGAAAGAATATGCGCCGCAGGATTCCGGGTGTCAGAACCGACGCCGGGTTCACATCAAATTTCATTTTGTCGAGGTCGCCTTTGGCGCGATAGGTCACGGCAAAGACGCCCCCGCCGCTGCCGCCGGTTAGAATATCACCGACCAACGGGATATGCCCGATGATGTTACTGAAAAAGCTGAACGGGATAAGGTTGCCTTTGAAATCGCCTTGATTGGTGTCAAAATCTATTGTGCCGTCAAGGTTGAGACCCAACGCGCCGCCGGAAGTCCGGAAATCCTCCAATTTGACCTGCCCGCCTTCCCAGAAAAATTTTCCTTCCAAACGGTCAAACCCGATCCCACTGCCACCCAACATATCGGCAAAACCGGCAAATGACGCAGCATTCAGCAAAATGGCCAGAAAAGGCAGTTTACGCACTTTATAGTTACGCAACTTAACCTCGCCTTCGATCCGGCGAGGATGGGCAAAAGTGCTGTTCCCCGTGATAGATAATTTACCGTCATGCACCTGATCGGTTACATCTGCCGCACGCAGCAAATCGCCAAGATCATCCGTCGTAACGCTCAGGCGCAAAGGTGCGCGATTACCATCGGGACGCAGGGTCACGACGACCGGCACACGTCCCTCCGCCATCCCGCGAACATCGATATAGTGCCACCCCAGCATATCGCGCCGCAGTTCAGCGTGCAGTTTACCGAAGTAATGCGTGTCGGACTGATACAGTTTGTCAACATCGATCCGGATGTGCATGGGCTTCGGCGGCGTAGCTGGGGTCGTCGATTTTTCCTTGCTGCCGCGATAGTCAAGCGCTGTCCCGTTGATCTCAATCGTCCGCACATCTTCGATGATCCCAATTTTGGCAAGCACGTTCGTACGCCCGACGACGCATGGCTTACAAAGAAGCGCCTTAGGCTGCATCGTTGCTGAATCGAGTGTCCCACTAACCGCAACATCGAGCATCGGCCCGGCGAGAGAGAATTTTTCGATCTTCACACCATCGGACGCACCAAAAACCAAACGCCCCTGCCCCAATGCTGGTTTATCCGCAGTCTTCGACCAATTCAGCATCTCCAGCGTCAACGCCATCGGCGTAAAATCGGCATGAATGTCCAATGCCGCAGGCGTCACATAGCCTTTCGCATATTTAATCGTAACCGGAGCGCTTCCCTTGGAATCCTTGCCAAGATCTACGCCCAAGGCCGCCCAATCGGCGGCAGATAAACTTCCAGATAGCTCTGCTTCGCTTTGCAACGCCGTCGCCGCAACATCGGATTTCACGAATGATTGCCGATAGCGTGTCATCATCGGGATGCCGTTATACGACGCCTTGCCTTGCACCGACATTTGCGCCGGTTCAACGGCCAGCTCCAGCTGGCCGTTACTGATCGCCAGCCCGCGGACAAGCTTATCACTCGCCAAATCCGCAATCTTTGCTCTGGCGTCAATCTGCATTTTTTCCAACGGCAAATCTTTCAACAGGGGAAATTTGAATTTGACGTCCAATGCGGCCGTTCCAGACAAATGTTGCGGCTGCAACCCCAGCTTTTTTGCGTAATTCAACGGGGGATGGTCAATAAGCCACAAAACATCCGCCACGTTGTTTTTACCGGCCATACCAATCGTGATGTTTTGCGTGTCACCGTCGAGGCCATCGATGACAATCGGCGACGGCCCGAGCGTGATGCGACCCGCCGTTCCGCCTTTCACGTTGATTTTTAATGATGATTGATCGGCGTCCGCCTCGGCATTCACACCGGTCACCGGAGGCATGCCGTCAATATAGCGGATCGTCGCATTCTCCATGCCGATTTTTCCCGACAGCTTGAAATTCCGCACGTCGGAAAAATCCCGCCAATTGATCAGAAAGTTCACGGTGGCGGAAACATGGGTAAATTTCCCCACGCTCATATTTTGGGAAATCCATGCACGCGGATTGGGGGCTACACCTTCCGGCCAGACATCACCCAGCCGATCAAGCGGCCACTCTTTGACCGTAGCTGTGAGGGTTGTTTCCATTAGATGATTATTTGTGATGTCTTCAGGACGCCCCATGCCCGTTGCCGTAACCTTGATGCCATTGATATCAAAGTCGGCCTGCTTCAATGTCACGCGACGTTCAAGAAAATCGGCGTCTGCTTGCAGGACAGCAGATTTTATCACCACAGGCTTCGCCATGGAGTCGGGAAATGAAACCTGTCCAGCCTGCCCCGCGATGCTGACTTGGGCGCTTATCGGCTGTATCTCCTCGTTCAAGCGTAGCGTGATTGTTCCGCTGAGGGGGAGATTGACGGCGGCCAGGGATTTTAATTGTGGAAAACGGTCAACCCAAAGCGCGGGATTCAGATCGGCAAAACTGGCCTGGGTTTCCAGTATTTTCGTCTTGCGGTTCGAGGATACGTCCAGAATGACGCTGCTGCCGCCCGAGTTCTTATCGGCTTCGACCCAGACCTTGGCGCTTAGCCCACGGCGTGACCGCACCAGATTGATATGAGGAAATTTTAGCGCCCAATCCTGCCGCGTCGCGCGATCCGTAACCTGAACCGTAATATGTTTGATCTTCACCGAGCCGACCCGCCCTAATCCCAGCCACCCCGTATTATGCCGCAGTAAAGCCCGCAGATATTCCTTGATATCAAGAGTCTCGTCGGGCGCAGCAGAGTCGTCTTCAAGTTGTAACCCGCCGAAGTGAAACGACCCGTCCGTCTCGCGTAACAGACGCAGATTGAAATCATGACTGAATATCTCCAGTGGCGACCCCAGATCGCGCAGAGGCGCAAGAAAATTCAGCCCAAGCGACAATTGTGGTAATTCGGCAAGCATCTTATCGTTGCGGTCATATATCTTGACCATCGTTGTAACCAGACGCAGCGCCTTAACATCCCGATCCCACATGATCATGGCATGACCAATATCGGTTCTGATCCCGGCCGCAGGATTGCTGAGCAATCCGGCAAGTTCCGGGGCAAAGGTATCCACTGTGATTGGCCCACTGCCGGCACGCCAAGCCAGAAGCCCCACAAGTATAATCGTGAGTCCAACGGCAGCCGCCGTAAGCTCTAGCGCGAATTTAATCAATCTTTTCGCGAGGTTACCGACGGATCTCAACAAGGAATCTGAACCTTTTTGTGTGCGAATGTTGTATTTTCACCAGAAATCATGTGCAGGCAAGATAATAAGCTGCGGCATGCGTGGCATGACTCGCCTCTGACAGATACGCTTGCTATGATTAATATATAATTCAACTATTTCAAAGGATTGCCGATGTCGAAAGTTGCGAAGACTGCCGCAAAACCTCGGGCACCTAAACCAAGCGCTGCGCCCGTTCCTGGATTGAAGGTTGGCGATAAGATTCCAGCTTTCAGTATGCCGGTCACAGGGGGAGGCACGATCAGCGCAACACAATTAAAGGGCAAGACCTATGTCCTTTATTTTTACCCGAAAGACGACACCTCGGGATGCACGGCAGAGGCCTGCGGATTTCGCGATGACCTGCCGCAATTTTCCAAGCTGGGGGTCAGTGTTATCGGCGTCTCGAAAGACAGCATAGCGAGTCATGAGAAATTCGCGGCCAAATACGATCTTCCCTTCCCGCTGGCCTCCGACCCCGAAACCAGTTTTGCCGCCGCCTGCGGTGTCTGGATCGAAAAAAGTATGTATGGCCGGAAGTATATGGGCATTGACCGTTCTACCTTCCTTGTCGATGGCAAAGGTATCGTCCGTGCTGTCTGGCGTAAGGTTAGCGTGCCGGGTCATGTCGAGGCCGTTCGCGCCGCGCTGAATGACTTGTAATCCATGCCTGTTCCCATCTTTTTGCCCGCAGATGCAGCGGGAATCGCTCGTGCCGCGCAAGCCCTGCGTTCTGGTGAGCTTGTCGCCTTCCCGACCGAGACGGTTTATGGACTCGGGGCGGATGCGACGCGGGATGATGCCGTCGCAAAAATCTTTGCCGTTAAAGAACGCCCGGAATTTAATCCGCTGATCATCCATGTCGATGCCGTGGACAAACTCGATCCTATCATCGTTTGGAACACGCCGGCACGGCTGCTCGCGACCCGCTTCTGGCCGGGGCCTCTGACTTTGGTGCTTCCGGCAAGCGCCCATTGCCCGGTTTCATTACTGGCACGCGCCGGACTGCCCAGTCTTGCCGTACGTATTCCCGCCCATCCGATTGCCCGCGCCTTGCTGTCGGCGGTCGATGTCCCCATCGCCGCGCCAAGCGCCAACCGCTCGGGAAATCTCAGCCCGACGACTCCGCTGCATGTCCAGGCCAGCCTTGGTGACAGGCTCAACTTCATTCTGGCAGCAGGACGCACGCAGGTGGGGATTGAATCAACGATCCTTGACCTCACAGGCGCGCAACCCACCTTGTTACGCCCGGGCGGTACGAGTATCGAACAGATTGAGCAATCTCTGGGACAGACCGTGGCCGCCGGAATTGTCGATCCCATGCACCCAACATCCCCGGGACAATTGCTGCGCCATTACGCTCCGACGCGCCCTCTGCGGCTCAACGTCACCACGGCGCGCGATGATGAGGCTTTTATCCTGTTTGGGTCTGAACTTGGCCTACGCGGCGGCGCACATCGGCGTAACCTTAGCCCTACGGGAGATTTGGGCGAAGCCGCGGCGCATTTATTCGCAGTTCTGCATGAATGTGACGCCATGGACATAAGCGGTATCGCGGTGACGTCCATCCCGGAAGTCGGATTAGGCCGCGCGATTAATGATCGCCTGCGCCGCGCCGCAACCCCCTAAGGTCACGCGATCCTGGCGTTGCTCAAAAAGTATGAATCGCTCGAGTCTTTTTTAGTGTTTTTGGGCGTGGCGTCGCCAATTTTCAGCGCATCAAGCTGCGCCAGCGCCATGACCGAGTACAGTGACTCCGGGGTTACGCTGAATCCAAGATTTGGGGACATACTGTTGCTATTGTGTGCTGTCGTCGCCACCGCCGACGGCATTTTGGCATCGTTAAACCGGTCGGCGACGCTTAATGAAAGATCAGGAATACGATTCAGAATCGCACCGACATCAGCAACCATAGTCGGCGTTGCCGTATCAGGTATCTCGACGCCCTTGCCTTCCATTTTGGCAGCGAAACGGCCATAGATCTGCGCAACGGACAGTGCTTTTCCCTCCGCGTTGAAGAAGACACTTTTATTCGATCCTGCCGCATCCGGCAGTAAAGCCGCTGCCTTGGCCTCAGGATTGTTCCGTGCGGCCTCAATGAACTGCGCCGCACCATGTGGACCAAGAAAATGCGCCAGATAAAGCTCGGTATTCCCGATTGTGCCACCGACGTGTGTTTTCAGGTAATTCTTGTTTTCCTGGGCGAGTTCCGCAGCCATTGCCGCCGACATTTCCGGATTCTGCCGCAGATTCAGAATTTGCCGACGGAGCGCGCGATCCTGAACCGTTGATGCCCCATCCGCACGCACGGTAATCTGGTGTGCCAACGCACCTAATCCATGTTTATCGCCATATTGACGAACCATGCTCAACCAGGTCTGCTCGGTAAACTGATATAAGCCGGTAGCGCTGCTGGTCTTAGCCTTAGCATCTGTCTTAAAGCCGCTTTCCTGGGCAGCTTTATTCATCAGGTAGGAAAAATCTACCCCTGTATCCTTGCTGGCGGCCTTAATGGCCCCAACAACGCGCTGCATCAAGGGAGCAGTTTGCCCCTGAAGTGCCTCAGTTTCCTTATGATCACGCCCGATAGCCTTGATATCCATGCGCGTACCTCCTCCCCCGATACTTGCAAGGCTCATGCCAATCTCACGGATAAAGAATGTCGTAGAATTTTAATCTTTTTTCATACATATAGAGAGCATGCCTTATGTAGCTCCTGTCCAGGATATGGGTTTTATTCTCAAGCACCTGATTGGTGTCGAGAATTTGCGTTTACTGGGCTACGAAGTCGCCCCCGATCTCATTGACAGCATTCTTGATGGCGCTGCCGAACTCGCCAGCGGTACGTTTGCGCCGTTGAATTTCGCGGGAAACAAAACCGGAGCACGTTTTTCCAACGGCAAGGTTACGGTTCCGGATGGTTTCAAGGAAGCTTACAAGGCCTTTGCCGAAGGGGGCTGGAACGCTTTGCCTTTCAGCACCGATATTGGCGGCATGGGGCTGCCCTGGTCGCTGGCCTACTCTGTGCAAGAAATGTTTCAGGGCGCAAATCTTTCACTAGCTCTTGCCACCCTGCTCAACCAAGGCGCGATTGAATTACTGGCCGCACACGGCCATCAGGATATCAAGGCACGTTATCTGCCGAAACTTGTCGCCGGAGAATGGACCGGGACGATGAACCTGACGGAACCTCAGGCCGGTTCCGACGTGGGAGCCATTCGGACGACCGCAACGCCCGAAGGCGGTTATTACCGCATCAGGGGTCAGAAGATTTTTATCAGCTACGGCGACCACGATATGACCGACAATATCGTGCATTTCGTGCTGGCGCGCCTGCCTGACGCGCCGCCGGGCGTAAAAGGACTTTCTCTGTTTCTCGCGCCAAAAATTCTAGTGAAGCCAGACGGCAAGCTGGGAAAAGCCAACGATATCCGCACCGTTTCCATCGAACATAAACTAGGCCAGCATGCCAGCCCAACCTGCGTCCTCTCTTTTGGAGACGATGGCGGCGCGATCGGCTATCTGATCGGCGAGCCGAACGAAGGTATGGCGGTGATGTTCACCATGATGAACAACGCGCGTATCGGCGTCGGCGTTCAGGGTCTTGGCTTGGCGGAACGCGCGTATCAGGATGCGCGCGATTACGCCAAAAGCCGTATCCAGGGGCGCGACATGCGGGTCAAAGACAGCCCCAACGTCGCTATTGTCAATCACCCTGATGTCAAACGCATGCTTATGACCATGCGGGCGCAAATCGAAGCCGGGCGCGCCATGGTCGGCATGACGGGGTATCTCGCCGACCGCGCGCACATGAAACGTGACGAAACGGCAACTGTACGACTTGACCTGTTTATGCCCATCGTCAAATCGTGGCTGACAGATATGTGCAACGACGTCACCGGCATGGCGATCCAGGTCTTTGGCGGTATGGGCTACATTGAAGAAACCGGCGTCGCGCAGCATTACCGCGACGCTAAGGTACTGGCAATTTATGAAGGCACGAACGGAATCCAGGCCAACGATCTGATATTCCGCAAATTGGCGCGCGACCGGGGCGATGCCATGTTCGGCATCTGCGCCGAAATCAAACGTCTTGAATTTGAACTGCAACGCCTTGGCCATGATGATGGCCGCGCCATCCGCTGGCAGCTGGCCTATGCGCGTACCGACCTTGAGACCGGGACGCAGGCCATGTGCGATTATTTATTGCACAACCGCACAGCTGCGGCGGCCGGAGCGGGGCACTACCTGCGTGTCGCTGGCATCACACTCGGCGGACTTTATCTGGCGATGGAGGCCACCCAGGCGATCCAGATGCTGGGCACAACATCCGAAACCGAACGCAAATTCATGCAAGACAAGGTTGTGACGGCGCGCTTTTACGCTGAGCAGATCCTGCCCACAACGACGGGTCTTCGCATGGCCATCACCGGCGGCCATGACACCGTTCTCCGTGCTGATCCGGATTACTTCTAATCTTCCCCGCCCTTAATTCTCGCCGCCAAAGAAGCCTGTAAGAACAGGTCAATATCACCGTCCAGAACGGCTTGCGACTGACTGGTCTCCACGCCTGTGCGGGCGTCTTTGACCATCTGATAAGGCTGCAGGACATATGAGCGAATCTGGTGACCCCAGCCGATATCGGATTTCTGTGCTTCGGCGACGGCTGCGATGGCTTCACGCTTCTTCAGTTCCATTTCATAAATCTTGGCACGCAGCATTTCCATAGCCTTGGCGCGGTTCTTATGCTGCGACCGTTCTTGCTGGCAAGTCACGATGATGCCGGTGGGAATGTGTGTAAAGCGCACTGCACTTTCAGTTTTGTTGACGTGCTGCCCCCCGGCACCGGAAGCGCGGTAGGTGTCGATCTTCAAATCCTTATCGAGAATCTCGACCGGGATCGTATCGTCAATCACCGGCGTCACCGTGACGCTGGAAAAACTGGTGTGACGGCGCGCGTTAGAATCGTAAGGGCTGATCCGCACGAGCCGGTGCACACCGGATTCGGTTTTAAGCCAGCCATAGGCGTTGTGTCCCGTAATCTGGATTGTCGAGGATTTAATCCCGGCCTCTTCACCGACATTTTCGTCCAGCAGTTCAACCTTATAGCCGTGTTTCTCGGCCCAGCGCGCGTACATCCGCAGCAGCATCTGCGCCCAGTCCTGCGCCTCCGTGCCGCCTGCGCCGGCATTGACTTCGAGATAACAGCCGTTCGCGTCGGCCTCACCGGAAAGCAGACTTTCCAGCTCGCGTTGCGCCGCTTTGCCGCGCAAAGCTTCCAGCGCCTGCTCAGCTTCCAGCACCAGGGTCTGGTCGCCCTCGGCCTCCGCCATTTCCAACAGACCGATATTATTCGTCAGTTCCGCATGAATAGATTTATAAGAGCTAAGAGCGTGATCCAGATGGGTGCGCTCACGCATCACCTCCTGTGCCTTGCGGCTGTCATCCCAAAGTTTCGGATTTTCAGCGAGCGCGTTCAGCTCGTCCAGACGGGCAAGCGATTTTTCGTAGTCAAAGATGCCTCCTCAGCAGGGCCAGCGATTTTTCTACCGCCGCAACAACTGCCTGAATTTCCGCGCGCATGGTACTCTTTCCAATGATTTTGGCTCATGTTATGGCCTGATCAACACAATTTGACAAGTCTACTCAATTCTTTATGCGCCGGCTTATAGATTCTAGATGACAAGCCTACAGCAAATTTGCCAGAATCCGCTTGGCTTATTCGCGGAGAGCATCATGGAAGTACTACTCGGTATCATCGTCGTTGCGGCAATTGCGGCTGCCGTCATTTACAACCGACTGGTTTCGCTACGTCAAGGCTGGAAAAACGCCTTTGCGGACATTGATGTGCAATTGAAACAACGCGCCGATCTGGTTCCCAATCTGGTTGAGACCGTCAAAGGTTACGCGACGCATGAAAAAGACGTTATCACCCGGGTGACGGATGCGCGAGCTACGGCCATGCGCGGCGGTGGTCTGGCCGAACGCAGCGCCGCAGAAAATCATCTCACCGGTGCGTTAACGCAATTAATGGCTGTTGCCGAGAATTACCCGCAGTTGCAGGCCGACAAGAATTTTCTGGCTCTGCAAGGTCAATTGACGGACGTCGAAAATAAGATCGCGGCAGCACGCCGTTTCCTGAATAACAGCGTCGCCGAATACAACGCGGCTATCGAGCAATTCCCGGCCGTATTTTTTGCAAAGAACCTCGGGTTTGCCGCAGCGGAGATGTTCAATCTGGACGCTACGGAACGCGCCAGCTTGAGCACACCGCCTAAAGTTTCCTTCGGCAGTTGAGGCATGTCTCTGGGCACGGTCGGCCTCGCCACCTGGCGCTGGAACAATAACATCAAATCTATTGCCATTCTGGCGGCGTTTCCAGCGCTGCTGCTGCTGCTGTTCTGGTGCATCATCTATACCTTTGCTGCTTTTACGGCAGATCCGCACGGTATGGCGCCCCCCGATCTGGCGCAAATGTTAGGTATTGGCAGCCATGCCATGGCGCCACTGGAGATTGCACGGCTGACTCTCTGGCAATATGGTGGCTGGGTTCTGATGATTGCATGCGCCTGGACAGGAGTTAGTTATTTTTTTCAAGAAAGTTTTATCCAACGTGCTACCGGCGCGCGCCCTGTGACGCGGATGGAGCAGCCAGGGCTTTATAATCTTCTGGAAAATCTGTGTATTACGCGTGGCCTGCACATGCCGAAACTTTATATCATCGATACGCCGGAATTGAACGCGTTCGCCAGCGGCACAGGTAAAGACAGTTTCGCCATCACGGTCACATCGGGCATCGTGCGGGAATTGAGCCGCGACGAGTTGGAAGCGGTTCTGGGACATGAACTGACCCACATCATCAATCGCGATGTTCGCCTGCTGATGGTCACGGTTATCTTCGCCGGCATGATATCATTTCTCGCGCATATGCTCTGGCGCAGCCTGAGCTATGCACAACACGGTCTCGCTTACCGCCGCGATGGCCGCCGCGGCGGTGGGCCAATGCTGTTGATGCTCGTTGCCGGGGTGTTCCTGATGATCGGCAACCTGCTGGCGTTGTTGCTCCGGCTGGCGCTTTCACGGCGGCGCGAGTATCTGGCCGATGCAGGATCGGTTGCACTGACGCACAATCCCGAAGCGATGATCGGTGCCCTGCGTAAAATATCGGGCCATGCCGCTTTGCCGTTCGTCCCGACGGAGGTGCGGCAGATGTTTATCGAGAACCCGCCGGGCATTGCCAGTTTTCTTGGCCTGTTTGCGACGCATCCACCGATTGAAGACCGGATCGCCGTTCTTGAACGCCTGACCGGCACGCCGCCGGTTCCCCCGGGAGAAACCCATATTCCATCGACAGAATCTCCTTAGACGCCTAAGCTGGCCGTCCCGCCCTTCCACTCCGGAGACGTCCATGACCGATATTTTTGCCGCGACGCTTGATCCTCTCCACTTGTTGAAGCACCCATTTTATCAAGCCTGGATGGCCGGTACCTTGAGCCGCGAGGAATTGTGCGACTATGCCCGGCAATATTACGCCCATGTCGACGCCTTTCCACGCTATCTCGGCGCATTGCACGCTCAATGCCCGGATGCTGCCATGCGCCGGGAAATCCTTGATAATCTTAATGACGAAGAAGGCGTCACCCATGGCACGTCGCATCCCGAACTCTGGCTGCAGTTTGCTGAAGGAATTGGCGCACCACGCGCCGAAGTCACGGCCACAGAACCCCGTGGCGCCATCAGAAATGTGATCGATACTTTTATGGGCGCGGCGCAGCATTCATTACCCGAAGGCTTGGGCGCGCTTTATGCCTATGAATCACAGGTTCCGGAGATTGCCGAATCCAAAATTTCCGGACTCACGCAGAATTACGGCGTAACTGATGCGCGAACTTTGAAATTTTTTGAAGTTCACAAAACAGCGGATATTACGCACCGCCATGTTATCAAGGCGATGCTTGACCGGCTTCCCGAAGTACAAAAACAGGAAGCTGCGGCCGCTGCCCAGAAAGCAGCCAAAGCACTCTGGGATTTCCTCAGCGACGTCCACGCAAAGCCTCACGACAACTGCGCGGCTGCGTAGCCAATCAGTAGAGTCCTCCGGTTCCTGTCGTCACCGGCAGAGAATTTCCACCGGGCGGCGCGGGGCGTTGTTGGCCATTGCCGGACGGCATTTCTGGCTGCTGATACGGCATGGACGTTATCACCGCAGGGATTGTTGTGCCATCTACGTCCATCTGCATATTCGGCGGATCGATCTCACCGGCGCTGCCGTCAAGTATGGGCAGAGGCTGGCCATCGGGCTCTGTGCCCGGAATAAAGGCATCCCAGATCGCGTGATGGGTATTTTCATCTGCGAGATTTCCCGTGGCAAGATCAACCCGCACCTGGCGCATGCCCGGGGGCACGCGGAACGGCGTGGCCGGACGATCTTTCAAAGCATGCTCCATAAAGTCCTGGAAAATTGGCACGGCAATACTGGCGCCGGTTTCACGCGTGCCCAGAGGCGCAGGATCGTCGAAGCCGACAAAAACCCCCGCAACCAGATCGGGCGTGAAGCCAATGAACCAGACATCCTTGGCATCATTGGTCGTTCCGGTCTTGCCAGCCACAGGCTTACCCAAAGCATTCAGACGCGCGGCGGTTCCCCGGGTGCAGACGCCTTCAAGCATTGCGACAATTTGAAAGACAGTCCGCGGATCAGCGATTTGTTCACGCTCATCCGGAATTTCCGGCGGCACGAAATTATCGACCTGATTGGCCGTCTGACATCCGACGCATGCCGTCGCATCGCGCCGCCATACCGTGCGGCCATCCCGATCCTGTACCCGGTCGATCACGCTCGGAACAATCTTTTTTCCGCCGTTGTCCAGCATGGCATAGGCCGCCGTCATCCGTAGCAACGTGGTTTCTTTTGCCCCCAAAGAGAAGGACAGTAAATTCGGCATTTCGTCGGAGATGCCGAATTTCTTGGCAACGTCGACAATGGCCGGCATGCCAATGCTGTTGGCCAGCCGTACCGTCATAACATTCCGCGATTTCTCCAGGCCGGCACGCAAAGGCGTCGGGCCATAAAATTGCTGGGAATAGTTCTCGGGCTGCCATAAGGGCAACCCCGGCCCCTGTTCATAGGAAAATGGTGCATCAAGCACGAGGCTGGACGGTGTAAAACCTTTATCCAACGCCGCCAGATAGACAAAGGGCTTAAACGCCGATCCTGGCTGACGATAGGCCTGTGTGACACGGTCAAACTGGCTGATCTTCGCGCTGAACCCGCCGGTCATGGCATAGACGCGACCGGTATGCGGATTCATGACCACAATTGCTCCCTGCACTTTCGGTACTTGCCGCAGGGCATACAGATTTTTTTTCGGATCGACTTCTTCAACCAGGATGACGTCACCGACCTTGACAACATCGGCGGGACGTTTGATCGCGGGACCAAAAGTTCCGTCATCACTCTCGCGGCGCGCCCATTTCATGTCGTCCCAAAGCACAACCGCCGTCTTACCATCCAGCAGTCCGATTTCCAACTTGTCCTGCTTAACGCTCAACACAGCGGCCTTGCTCCAGTCTTCACCGCCGAGCGTCGCGGGAAGTGCCTTCAATTGCTGTTTCCAGTCCTGCATATTCGGCAGGTGCGCGAGGACACCGCGATAACCGCGCTGCCGGCGGTCAAAATCCGCTAACCCGTCCTTCAGCGCATTGGTGGCAAATTTTTGCATGTCGGGATCGAGGCTGGTACGCACCATCAGGCCGTCTTCCAGCACGTTTTTCTCACCAAATTTGTCAACCAGCTGGCGACGGACTTCTTCGGCAAAATAATCCGCCGTCACGAATTCCTCGCTATCACGCTTCCTGACCTCAAGCGGAGTAGCAAGGGCCGTTTGCGCTTCATCCTTACTGATTTTCCCCTCTTCAAGCATGCGCCCGATGACCATATTGCGTCGGGCAAGCGCCGCGTCGCGCCTGCGGATCGGGTGGTAATCGTTTGGCCCCTTGGGCAACGCTGCCAGATAGGCGCACTCTGCGATGGACAGCTCCGCCAGGGACTTGTTGAAATAGTTCATCGCGGCGGCCGCAATGCCATAAGAATGATAACCCAGATAGATCTGGTTTAAATAAAGCTCCAAAATCCGATCTTTGCTCATCGCCTGCTCGACCCGGACGGCCAGCATGGCTTCACGGATTTTCCGATCGAAAGACATTTCGTCCCCGACCAGGAAGTTCTTCATGACCTGCTGGGTAATCGTCGAACGTCCAGCGGGACGATGCCCATGCAGCACTTTGGAAATATTGGATGGAATAGCGCCGATGATGCCCTGAAAATCAATCCCGCGATGATGGTAAAAATCCTTGTCTTCAGTCGCGATAAAGGCATCTATGACGCGCTGTGGCACGGCTTCAATCGGCACAAAAACACGCTGCTCCGAAGCTATTGTCGACAATAGCCGTCCATCGCCGGCATAGACCCGGGACAAAATCGGCGGCCGATATTCTTTCAGCACCGTATAGTCCGGCAGATCCTTGCCATATTTGTCGAGAACGACCCAAATCACGGCCAAGCTAACAACCGCCAGCATCAGGCCAATGGAAGCTAAACGCATCAAAAAACGCATGGTCGGCACGCCGGTTATATTGAACGCAGGCAGAAGAGAGTGATGTGATAACGGAATTCAGTCACAAGATTGAGTCTTTTTGTTAACTGACGGGAAATAACTATGAAATCCCTTTAATATCAAGCGGAAAACTCTTTTCCTAAAACTTAGGTTGTCATCCTGAGATAAATGCGTTTATGATAACCACGGCATTTCAGGTGGAATGCTTTCGCGCGCAGACCGCATGCTGTAAAGGCCTTGTTGCCTTATGTTTACGGCGTCATTGCGGGTCTGTTGTGCAGAAACCTGCCGCCCCCCGGCGGCTTTAACATGCCGAAGCTCGTTGCTTTCGGCTGGAGAATCAAAGCACGGCCCGTGCCTGGGTTCTCATGGATTTGTCGGTTGTGGCGCCGGATGTATGCCCGTGACGGGAACATCTTTAAGGCGACTGGCTGGCGGGAGATATATATATGGCAAAGCGTATGCTGGTGGATGCCACACATCCGGAAGAAACTCGTGTGGCAATCGTCGATGGTCAGCGGCTTGACGATCTCGATTTTGAGATCGCAAATCGCAAAATGCTCAAAGGCAACATATACTTAGCGAAGGTCATTCGCGTTGAGCCTTCTCTACAGGCTGCCTTTGTCGAATATGGCGGCAACCGCCATGGGTTTCTGGCTTTCTCAGAAATTCATCCCGATTATTACCGTATTCCCGTTGGCGACCGACCCGAATCTGACGGCGACGACGCCGATGAAGAAGACTTGGCTAACGCCCCGGTTATTACCGAAGGCCCGGGACGCTTGGCCTTTGAGCAAGATGAAGATGCCGAGACCCCTACGGCAGAGCAGGCCGCAGAAAATTCGTCTTGGGCCGACGAAGAGGTCTCCCAGACGCCCCCCCTACTTACCTCAGGGTTTCCGGCAGAACCGAACAGTTCACTGATCAGTGATTTTTCTCAGCCCGACGCCCCGGCACCCGAAGCGGCGGTTGAAGGAGTCGAGGCTCCCGTTGTCCTGGCTGAAACCAGCGTCGAAACCGTTGGCGGCGAGGTTGCCGATCACGCACCGGAGCGATTCGCCCGTCCGCGCCGTATCAATTACAAGATTCAGGAAGTGATCAAACGTCGGCAGGTCATGCTGATTCAGGTGGTCAAGGAAGAACGCGGCAACAAGGGAGCGGCGCTCACAACCTTTCTGTCCCTGGCGGGGCGCTATTGCGTCTTGATGCCCAACACATCGCATGGCGGCGGGGTCTCGCGCAAAATCACCAATCATCAAGACCGGCGGCGGATGAAGGAAATCCTTGATCAGCTTGAAGTTCCGGACGGCATGGCGCTGATTCTGCGCACGGCGGGGATGGAACAAGAGATTTCAGATATTCAGCGCGATCTCGATTATCTGCTGCGCCTATGGAACAACATCCGCGAGCAGACCCTGCAATCCACGGCTCCGGCCTTAATTTACGAAGAAGCCGATCTTATCAAACGCACACTGCGCGACCTCTACAGCAAGGACATCGAAGAAGTCCTGGTCGCCGGCGAAGAGGGGTTCAACCGTTCGCGTGACTTCATGCGTATGTTGATCCCCGACGCTATCGACCAGATCAAGCGTTACGATGAAAGTGGCGTACCGCTGTTTTTCAAATATCAGGTCGAAAACCAGATTGACGCCCTCCACAATTCGGTTGTCCAGCTTCGTTCCGGCGGCTATCTGGTCATCAGCCCGACCGAAGCCCTCGTTGCCATTGACGTAAATTCCGGTCGCGCCACCCGCGAACGCCATATCGAGGAAACCGCGCTCAAGACGAATCTGGAGGCTGCCGAAGAAATCGGGCGGCAGTTGCGCTTGCGTGATCTCGCCGGACTAGTTGTCATTGACTTTATTGACATGGAAGACGGGCGTAATAATGCGGCAGTTGAGCGACGGATAAAAGAGTCCATGCGCTCGGATCGTGCACGCCTTCAAATTGGCCGAATTTCGCATTTTGGCTTGCTGGAGTTGTCACGCCAGCGTCTGCGTCCCAGCTTGCTGGAAACAAATTTCGAGAAATGTCCGCATTGCCTTGGACTCGGCTTCGTGCGCGCCACGGAATCGACGGCCCTCTCCGTGTTGCGGAAGCTGGAGGAAGAAGGCATTAAAAATCGCGGCGGTGACTATATGGTCAAATTGCCGCCCAAGGTTGCCTTCTACATCCTCAATCAAAAACGCGATGGACTGGCGAACATTCAGGCACGCTACAATCTGCGGGTCGAATTTGACTGCGACGAAGACTTACCGCCATCGGAATATCATCTCGACCGCCTGAAGAACCGCGATCAACGCAATCGCGCGGCGGATGGTCCTGCCGTCAATCTTGATGAGATTATGGCCGATAGCGGCGCGAGCAGCACCGTCTCTGAAACTGCGGATACCCATAGCGAGCCCAGTGAACGCCGCCCCCATGGGCAAGCACGCCGGGAGCGTGCTCCGCGCCGCGAACCGCGCCACAAACCAGCACAGGAAAGACAAGCTCTTCCCGCACCCGAGTCAGAATCCGAACACGCCTCCACAGCTGCAGCAGAAACGCAGCCGGGCAATGATGGTGAAAACGATCAACGGCCACGTCGGCGCGGTCGTCGGGGTGGACGTCGGCGCGGTCGGCAACATGGTGGAGATCGTCCGGATAATCGTGGGCCACGGCCATCCTCGGGTGGTGACAACTGGCAACCTGAGGCAGCGGTCGCCGAAGGTCACGCCAATGGAGCCCCGGCTTATTCCGCCCCCATGCCGACCAATATCCCGACGAGCGTTCATGAACTGGATACGACGCCCCGCGAAGACAACCGCAGTCCAAGCATGTCATCCTCCGCTTACGAGTCAATCAACCAGCCCCCTGACAACCCCAAAGGTGGCTGGTGGCGGCGACTGACAGGACAATAATGCCCTTGCATCGCCCGCTGCACTGGTCGGCCACATTGATTCTAAGCCTCGCGCTTATCTGCCTGCCACAGTCAGGAGCGGCAGAAGGAAAGCCGGATCGTGGGCGGCGACTGGAGTTCATCCGCGATGCTGAAATCGAGTATAATTTACGCGCGATGACCACGCCGTTGATGCGCGTGGCGGGAATTGATCCTGACTCGGTGCAATTCGTGCTGGTGCAGGACAATGTTCTCAATGCCTTCGTCGCCGGAGGCATGAATGTCTTTCTTTTCACAGGTTTGATTCAGGCAACAGAGTCGCCGTCTCAGTTGATTGGGGTTATCGCGCACGAGTTGGGGCATATATCCGGCGGGCACCTTGTGCGCGGTACCGAGGCGATGCGTAATGCTTCTATCGAATCCATTCTTGGTATGATCGCCGGGCTTGCCGCGGGCATTCTGGCGAAAAATTCCCAAGCCGGCATGGCCACAATCGGCGGCACACAGGAGTTGGCCGAACGTAATTATTTTGGATTCAGCCGCGCGGTTGAAGGTTCAGCCGATGCCGCAGGTATGCGCTTTCTGGATCGCGCCGGTTTCTCAGCGCGCGGCCTTTATGAATTTATTCGTAAACTGAAGGGGCGCGAGTTTCTTTCCAGCACACGCCAATCCCAATATACACGCACACACCCTTTGACCCAGGATCGCATCGACGCGATCTTTCATCACATCGAAAATTCCCCATATTCCTCCAAGAAACTTCCTGATGAATATGAGGATATGTACAGCAGAACAAAAGCCAAATTGCTGGGCTTTCTGCAACCCGAGAATGCGTTGCTGCGCTATACTGATTCAGATCCGCGCGCGGCAGCACGCTATGCCCGCGCGATTGCGTTTTATCGCACCAATCAGCTTGATAAAGCCGAGACGCGGCTTAATGCACTGATCCGCGAAGAACCGCGCAATCCGTTCTATCACGAGTTACGCGGGCAGATGCTGTATGAAAACGGACGCATTGCCGAATCAATTCAATCCTACCGCCAAGCCGTCGCTTTGTTGCCCGAGGCGGCGTTGCTTCAGGCCGCTTTCGGACAAGCTCTTCTTCAAAGCGATGCCCGTGGTGATCTTGATGACGCGATCACGCATTTGCTGGAGGCTGTCCGACTCGAGCCTCAAACACCCGGGACGTGGCACGGGCTGGCGACCGCGTGGGGTCGTAAGGCTGAAGCACGGAATAACGACAAAGCCTATCGCGGCATGACCGATTACGCTCTGGCCGAGGAAGCCCTGGCGCGCGGCGCCGATGATGCCGCCCAGAAACATGCCGAAGCCGCCCTCAAGAATCTGCCGGCAAATTCTCCTTACCGTATTCGGGCGCAGGATATCCGGCTTATCAAAGAGAAAAAGGACGATTAACATCTTACCTTTCACCCGTTAAATCGAGTATAGCATAATTGATGCGTCTGTTTTATGATCCCCCCGTCAGTCTGGACACCCTGGCCCACATTTTCTGGAGTATACGATGCGTAAAATCCTTATGACTGCCTTGGCTTCAACGATGCTCATGTCAACGGCAGCCGGCGCAGAAGGCGCGTTAACCTCAGCTCAGCAAGATGAGGTCAAGGGTATCATTAAAAAGTACCTGGTTGAGGAAAATCCCGACGTCATCCGCAAGGCAGTTCAAGCTTTGCAGCAGCGCGAACAGGTGCAGCAGATGCGCTCCGTCGCAGACGCCGTCGAGAAAAATAAGAGCAAAATTTATGATAACCCAAGCATGCCGGTTTTGGGCAATCCCAAGGGCGATGTGACCATCGTCGAGTTCTTCGATTACCAGTGTGGCTATTGCAAAATGGCGCATAACACCGTCAAGGACGCCCTCGAAAAGGACAAGAATCTTCGTTACGTCGCCGTTGAGTTTCCGATTCTCGGCGACGCCTCGCTTCTCGCCTCGCGTGCCGCCCTGGCCAGTGTGAAGCAAGGCAAATATGAAAAATTTCATGATGCCTTAATGTCGAACCGCGGCGCGATGGACGAAGCTGCCATCATGACCATGGCCAAGAAAGTTGGCATGGATGCTGACCAGCTCAAGAAAGACATGCAGACCCCACAGATCGAAACCATGATCAACGACAATCGTGCGCTCGGGCAGGAATTGGAAGTTCGCGGTACGCCCCTGTTCATTATCGGCGATGACATTCGTCCCGGCGCGATGAACCTCGAGGATCTGCAAAAAGCCGTCGAAAATGTCCGCAAAAAAGCCAAAAAATAATCGGGTTGCGTCGAAGGCGTCCGGACGCAGGATTTCCGTCCTGATTCTTAATGGGCCAAACCTTAACATGCTCGGCAAGCGTGAGCCCGGGATTTACGGTGCGGGTACGCTTGCCGACATTGAACGACAATGCAAAACCGTGGCCAATAACCTGGGTGTTGCCATTACGTTTCGGCAAAGCAACAGTGAAGGCACGTTGATCGAGTTGATCCAGAAGGCTCCGGGCAAGCATCAGGCCATTGTCATGAATCCTGGCGGATTGACACACACATCCATTGCGTTGATGGATGCCTTGTTGGCGGTCGGGTTACCGGCCTATGAAGTGCACCTTTCCAATATTCACAGCCGCGAGGAATTCCGCCACAACTCGTTTACGGCGCGTGCCGCCAAAGGAGTGATTTGTGGTCTGGGGCCTATCGGCTATCAACACGCGCTGCGCGCCGCCGTGGATCACGTGCGCGGGGCACAATCGGCGGAATGAAATCAACAAGGATTGGCGATGGCAAAATTTGATATTGACGCGAACATGGTTCGCAAACTTGCGGCTCTGCTCACGGAAACCGGACTTAATGAAATCGAATATGCAGAAGATGAACGGCGTATCCGCCTGACTCGCGCCACGCCGAACCTGGCCACGGTACCGGTCGTTCACGCTTCTTCCGCAGCTGGACTCACGACAGCTCCCGGCCTCGTAGCTTCTGCCGATAGCGCCGCCGCCGTCCATGCCAATGCCGTGACCTCGCCAATGGTGGGCACCGCTTATCTGTCTTCTGAGCCCGGCAAGCCTCCTTTCGTCAAAGTCGGCGACCAGGTCAAGGCTGGCGATACCCTTTTAATTATCGAAGCCATGAAAGTCATGAATCCAATTAAGGCGACGGCTCCCGGTATCGTGCGTGAAGTCCTTGTCGCTGACGCCAAGCCGGTCGAGTTCGGCGAAGCCCTGATGATCATCGCCTGAGGATACGTGCCCGTGTTTGAAAAAATCCTCATCGCCAATCGCGGGGAAGTTGCCCTCAGGATCGTGCGCGCCTGCCGTGAAATGGGGATACGCACGGTTGCTGTGCACTCCACCGCCGACGAAAGCGCCATGCATGTGCGTTTCGCTGATGAAAGCGTATGCATCGGCCCCCCCAGCGCCAAAGAAAGCTACCTGAATGTTCCGGCCATCCTGACTGCCGCCGCAATTACCGGAGCCGACGCCATTCATCCGGGCATCGGCTTCATGTCGGAGAATGCCAGCTTCGCCGAAATGGTCGAAGAACACGGCTTCGTCTTTATCGGCCCGACCCCCGAACATATTCGCACGATGGGCGACAAGGTCACCGCGAAAACAACCGTCAAGGAACTTGGTCTACCGACCGTTCCCGGTTCTCCAGGAGCCCTTGCGTCCGAAGATTTTGCGCGCGCAACAGCGCAGAAAATCGGTTATCCGGTCTTGATCAAGGCCGCGGCCGGCGGCGGCGGCAAAGGCATGAAGGTTGCCTTTAACGATGCGGAGTTGAAGGAAGCCTACCAGCTGGCGCGCAGTGAAGCCCGTGCGGCCTTTGGCAATGACGAAGTTTATATGGAAAAATATCTGGTGCGCCCGCGCCACATAGAAGTGCAACTTCTGGGTGACCAGCACGGCAACGCCGTCCATTTCGGCGAACGTGATTGCTCGATTCAGCGGCGTCACCAGAAGGTTATCGAAGAAGCCCCCTCGCCTGCGCTGAACGCCGATCAACGGCATTATATTGGTACGCTGGCCGCCGACGTTGTCCGCAAACTTGGTTATCGCGGCGTTGGTACAATGGAATTCCTGTATGAGGATGGAAAATTCTATTTCATCGAAATGAATACACGCCTGCAAATCGAGCACACGATCACGGAAATGATTACCGGCGTCGATCTGGTGCGTGAGCAGATTCGTGTCGCCGCCGGCATGCCCCTGACCTACAAGCAGGATGACATCCGCTTCCTTGGCCACTCCATTGAGTGTCGCATCAACGCAGAAAATCCGCAGACTTTTCTGCCTTCCCCAGGAAAAATTGTCGGCTACCATGCGCCCGGAGGGCTTGGTGTGCGTGTTGATAGCGCGTTGTATGACGGCTATATGATCCCCCCGCACTATGACAGCATGATTGCTAAATTGATCGTTCATGGCACGTCGCGCAACGAATGCCTGTTACGACTGAAACGTTCCCTGGCAGAATTTGTGGTCGGCGGCATACAGACAACTTTGCCACTGCATCAACGCATCATCGCCCAGGCCGATTTCATTAACGGCGACTATGACATCCATTGGCTGGAAAAATTTCTCGAAACTAAATGATCCCAGCATGCAGATCACCGGATGGCATCGCCGTTTGAAATAACCCCAGATATCCTGCTTCATGCCTATCGCGCCGGTATTTTTCCAATGGCCGAAGACGCCAACGCCACCGAACTGCACTGGTATGATCCACCGCAGCGGACGATTTTTCCACTCGACAAGTTTCATATTCCACGCCGCCTGCGGCGCACAGTGCGGCAGAGACCTTATGTCATCACCGGAAATCGTGCCTTCGCCGCCGTCATCACCGCTTGTGCACAGGAAAAACCCGGGACGCCACGCGAAACAACCTGGATCAATCAGGAAATTATTGCTCTTTATACGGCGTTACACCGCCAGGGCAATGCCCATAGCCTTGAGGCGTGGTGCGATGGACATTTGGTCGGCGGGCTTTACGGTGTGCAGATCGGCGGCGCATTTTTCGGAGAAAGCATGTTCAGCACTGAACCCAACGCCAGTAAGATTTGTCTGGTCTATCTGGTAGCTCTTCTTAACCGACAAGGTTTCCGATTGCTGGATTGTCAATTTAAAAACCCTCACTTACTTCAATTTGCCGCCGAGACAATCAGCCGCGACGTCTATCACCGGTTGCTGCGTGCCGCCTGTGATGATCAGTGTGCTTTTCCAGGGTTCGGCGCAGGAACTGACGGGGCACGTATAGGCGGCAGCGGAGATGTGGATGGGTTGGTAAGCGCATTCTTGCAGGAAAGAACCCACACATCATAAAGGGGGTGTTCCATCGCGCTGATCGAGGGGTTTGAGGCAAACATCCAGCCTCGGAACAAGATGGCCTCGGGTGCGCCGGGCTTGATTTCGCTGATGACAAGAAAAGCCGCAGATTCTGGAGCCTCTTCCGGCGGCGTTTGCTGACAGCTGCGCATATCGATCTGCAAGCGCCCGAACATCACGGGTTTTCCCACCGGAAGGTCGATCTGCTCGACGCGCGCCGTTCCTTTGTCCAGAACCCTCAGGATTGCGGTGTCATAGGGTTCCATCGTGCGCGCCTGTGCTGAGACCGCAAATGATACCAGCAACAGGAAGAACGCTCCGAAACGAATCACGGACGCCCCGGCAAGGCAAGCGGCGTGGAATCCTGCGACGGAACATAGCGCTGCGTCCCGGCAGGATTTGCTTCCTTATCCCGCTGCAACTCATACCAGGTTCGTGAATCATAGCGCCGCCGCGCCGCATCATCCTTTTTGCCAGGCTCAGGCAGCGCAGGTTTCACCACATCAATAGGCGCAGGAGCGGCGCTTTCCTTGGGCAGATCGAGTCTGATCTCTTCCTGCATGATCGGTTCGGCCTTCAGTGGCTCTATTCCCTTTTGCGGTTCAACAATCTTGGGTTCTGCTTTTGGCTCAAGAGGATTCACCACATGGCTTCTGGGCTCCAAACCAATGTAGGGCGCGTTGACGTCAGGGTGCTTAGCATCAGTCTCTTGGTTTCCCGGCATACCGCCTTGCGGTGGCGCAGCCGTTGACGTGCCATATGAAAAGTCATCGTTATCTTTATTCGACTCATTCCCTTTAGTTCCGCCATCCTTCTTCTCATCCTTTGAACTGAACATGAGTTTTCCGATGAGATCATCCAAGCGCATCGGTGGCTGGGTATGATAAATGCGTCCCGTGCCGTCCGTGCGAATATTTTCGTCATCTGCGCCGATTTCGAGGGAAAGATAGCGCCCACCCAAGAGGCTTTCATTAGCGATCAAGGCAACGGTGTCGGTCGGCAATTGCACCCGCGAATCAATCATCATCGTGACCTTAACCAGAAACTGGTCTTTTCCGGGCGCGGTAATCAGATCCTGTCCCAAAACATGACCTACCTTGACGCCGTTGACGACGACATCACTGCCGTTTTTCAAGCCATCGGCGCGCGGGAAATTCGCTGTCACGAGATACCCTTGGATCTTGCTGACGTCTGCAGTCTTTAAAGCAAAGGTCAGGAAGAACGCCGCCACGACTAGCACGACGGCTCCAAGCACGGTTTCGATGATATTACGGCCCATCGTATTGCTCCGTTTCTGATTACTCTGGTTTCCAGGCTTGGTAGTCGCCCGTTGCGGGTGCACGGTGGCCTCCTTTTGAGTCGTGACCAGGAGGAAAATAGGCAGATTCGGTTCCGGTCATATTCGGCTGTGGCGGCAATTGCCACTTCTGGCGAAAAGGGCTGTCCGAAGACAATGGCTCAGGTTGAATATGATGCAACCACCCATGCCAGTCAGGCGGCACGGTGCTGGCTTCCGGTTCACCGGCATAGATAACCCAGCGCTTTTCACGCTTTCCCTTTGGCGTCGTCCGTGACCGGTAATAAACATTCCCGAACTCATCTCCCCCGACCCTGGCTCCATACAACCACGAATCGAGCAGAGTCCCGATCTGCGAGATTCGGCGCACAAGCGACATTTGACGTGATTGAACCATGGTTATCCAGCGCGCGAACGCATCCTGTACCTACTATTTATGACGGCGGGCAACCTGTACCGACCAGCAAGTGAAGCCCGCACGATTCTCCCCAAAGGATCGTTGGAAATTAAGCGTTTAACAAATTTAGTCAAGTTTGATTGTCAAGCCTGCACGCTGCAACGACTCATTGACCTGCAGTCACCTGTTTATGAGCACACCAGAATCGACGCAACGATACAAATCGTTCGCACTAAATTTCTTCCACACACGAGCTGGTCGTATTTTGTGTTTTTCATATCAACATCAAAATCATCACGTCATCTTCAGCATCCACTGTCTATCCAGACAGAAAATCACGTGGCGTTCCGAAACTGACACCGAAATATAACTGGGGATAACATGACTTTGTCATACGCTACATCTTGCGCCGCCTTATCCACAAGGCTACACGATCTTGTATCACCTCGCCCATCTGCCTTTCTCCCCGGAGACATCATTTTGCGAATCCAGCGCCTTAACACGGCATCCGGCACTGATGCCTATGCCTTATTGGCCTTTACGTCGGCATCCCTTGAACTTGTGGAGGAGCGCGCCAAGACCAGAGTTAATCTACAGGTTGAGGTTCCGGAATCATGGCCCTTCCAGTCAGTAACGGCCTTGGCGGAACAGGCTCTCTATCTTCGGAATGTGCCGAAACGGCTGCGACGCATCAAGGAAGCAGGCGTTCCCTCCTGCCTATGGCGCCATGCAACGGCAGACAACGGCCAAAATGCCTCCGAGCATAGCTTTAAACAAATTTTCGACCGGGTCGCGGGAGCTTTGACCTATACGGGCTGGAAAGCTGGCTATTTCACCTCAAGACAAGATGCGCAGACCTATTATGACGAACTGCGTTTTCTTCTCGCCAGCCAAAAACTCGCCTTCGCCCCGCGCTTGTATGCGTTAACAGGCATTTATTGGGCCTATGGGCTTACGGGCGACCTCGATAACGGCGTTTGGCTCGACCCGAACAGTAACCGGTTGCGAACGCGCGTTCTCCAATATGAACAACCCCTCTCGACAACCACCCGCGCGATCGATCCGGTTGATTTCGACAGTGTCTCATGCGCCGAGATTCTTGCCCAGCTACAAGAAAAAACTGTGGAACAGGCCATCTTCACGATGGGGCATCGCTTATTGCAGCAGCAAATAACAGGCTTATATGATGCGGCACGCACCGGCAATGACCTGCCCGGTCATGTGAGCGCCGCAGAAATCGCCGGTGTACCGCACAAATTGATTCAAGACACCTTGCACGCGGCGCGCACCGATGCGCCGTGCCCGACTGTCCCCAGACAGCCTTTTAACGACATCACACACGATGGCATCTCCCATGCTGTCCGTGTCACCGCAGATGATTTAAGTGGTGCCGGAGAACGCTGGCACGAAGTGCTGCATGCAATCTGGCAGCATGGCGATCCGGAACTGTTTTTTACCAAGGATCATGACAACGCTTCAGATGCACCACAAGCGACGCTCAATCTGGCTGCTTTTGCAGACGTCGCAAGCAATAGCGGAGGGTTTGATTATACGGGCTTCACCCATGCCGCAAAGATTGCAACCATTGCGCTCGACATCGCCCTGAACCAAGCCGCCTACTCCGGCGAAGCAGCAGCCCGCCACGCGCGGCATTACCGCAGCATTGGCCTTGGCTTCTCCAATCTTGCGCCGCTGCTTCTGGCCTTGGGACAGGCCTATGACAGCGCGACAGGCCGCGCCACCGCCGCCAGCATTGCCGCCTTGATGACCGGCACGGCCTATGCCACTTCGGCTGAAATTGCTGTACGCTGCGGTGCCGCACCGGCATTCAAGGAATCCCGCGACGCGACGCTGCGGCATTTGCGTCAACGCCAGCGCGCCGTTTACGATGCCGCAGAACCCCATGAGCAACAGGGCATCGCGCTCGACGATTGTGTTGATCTAGCTCTGATCGCCGCCGCGCGGCGCGTTTGGGATCAGGCCGTTGCCGGAGCTACCGCCGGGCTGCGGAATATGCGTGTGACAGTTGTCCCCGACGATAATATCGTCCGTGATTTCCTGGGTGCGGAATGCAGCGGCATAACCCCGCTCAAGCGCCTGACGCATGATCGTCAGATCGACACCGATACATTTATTACCGAACCCCTGCCGCAAATTGCTTCCGCATGCGCTGCGCTGGGCTATACGACGCAGGAACAACTTGCCTTGTTGCAATGGCAAACACACACCGACAAAGATGTGCCCTTCCCACCCGCATTCCCTCAGGCGCATCGTGCTGTCTTCACAACATTGGATTATTTCGGCTCGAATGGCATCGACCCTGTGGCCATTATTCGCATGGCCGGGACGATCCAACCCTTTATCACCGGTTCAGTCGCGGTGCATGTGCCACTGCCGGCAACGGCGACGATTGCCGTGATCGATGAATATGCCCATATGGCAGTTGCCGCAGGTCTTAAAAATCTGCGTTGCCTGCGCGAGGGCTCTCCATTTGATGCGTCAAACGGCTTCGATGCCAGATTGTCCCCACAACCTGCAGCGTTCGGCCACGCTTTCGCCGCCCTTACCCCACGGACAGCAGAGCAAGGGTATGCGCGCCCCAATTTTCAAGCTGTCCGGACGGGCAGCACGGCACAGCCCACACTTCGTGTACGTGTCAGCTCCCGCGTCACGCAGGATGGAAAGAACGTTTAACCCTGAAATAGCCAGATTCTTCTTGTCATGGTTGGGGCTTATTGTATGATTCCTTTGCGCCTTATTGAATCAGCTTATGGGTGCGGCATCAGAGCTCAGCTATAGCGGTGGGATTGGGCGCATGTATTCGTCCCCGTCCAGACCATCTGCGGCTTTAACTCACGAGGGACGTTATGGCACAATCTACGCTTCTTGGTTACCCGCGCATCGGCAAAACACGCGAACTCAAGGCCGCGCTGGAGAGTTTCTGGAAGGGCAAAAGCTCCGAATCTGACCTGCAGAAAACCGCAACAGGTCTGCGCGCCGAGCATTGGCAGTCGCAAAGGTCCTGCGGCATTGATGTTCTGCCCGCCAACGATTTTTCGTTATACGATCAAATGCTGGATATGTCCGCGCATCTGGGCGTTATCCCGGCGCGTTATCACTGGAACGGTGGGGCTGTTGATCTGACGACCTATTTCGCGATGGCACGCGGCGCGCAACAAGGCGGTATCGATGTTGCCGCGTCGGATATGACAAAATGGTTTGACACGAACTACCATTATATCGTGCCGGAATTCACGACGGACCAAGCATTCAAGCTCGCAACTTCGAAGCCGGTAGAGTCATTTAACGCCGCCAAGACCCTGGGTTATAAAACCCGCCCTGTGCTGATTGGCCCGATCACCTATTTACTTCTGGGCAAGTGCGCCGGCGGTAAAAACCTTGACCTTCTGGATCGCCTGCTTCCCGTCTATGTCGAAAGCCTGCGCCACTTGGAAGAGGCGGGTGCAGAATGGGTGCAGTTGGATGAACCTGCCCTCGTCCTCGATCTCGACGCCACCACCCACGCCGCTTATGCCAAGGCCTATGCCAAATTGCGGCAGGCGACAAAAATGAAAATTTTCGTCACCACATATTTCGGAGCGTTACAGGATAATACCGATACAGCCTTAAAGCTTCCCGTTGATGCACTGCATATTGATCTGGTGCGCGCACCGGAGCAACTCGACGGAATATTGGCCAAAGTCCCGGCACAAATGACCCTGTCGCTCGGCGTCGTCGATGGCCGCAACATCTGGCGCAACGACCTTGATCAATCCCTGCAACTTCTGGAACGGGCTGCGGCCAAACTTGGCAAGGATCGGCTGTGGGTCAGCGCGTCCTGCTCGCTGTTACACACGCCATATGACCTTGATCTGGAAACGGCGCTTGATCCTGAATTAAAGAACTGGATGGCTTTTACCAAACAGAAATTACAGGAAATCGCCACCCTGACCAAAGGCATCAACGAGGGACGCGGCGCAATTGCCGACGCTCTGAAAGCAAGCCAAGACGCCCTCGCCGCACGCAAGGCATCGCCGCGCATCCATAACCCTGCCGTCAAAGCACGCGTGCAGAACCAGCCTCTGTCCGGCGCAGGCCGCAAAACTGTGTTCGCCGCACGCCGCAAGGTGCAGCAGGCGCGGTTGCACCTGCCGCTTTACCCAACCACCACCATTGGTTCATTCCCTCAAACGCTGGAGGTACGGCAACGCCGTGCCGATGCCAAGAATAACCGGATCAGCGCGGCCGATTACGATGCTTTTCTGAAAACTCAAGTGCAGTCCGCCGTAAAATTCCAGGAAGAAATCGGCATTGACGTGCTGGTGCATGGTGAATTTGAACGCAACGACATGGTTGAATATTTCGGCGAACAACTCGCAGGCTTCGCCTTTACCAAAAACGGCTGGGTACAGTCATACGGGTCGCGTTGCGTAAAACCGCCGGTGATCTTTGGCGACGTCGCACGTCCCAAGCCGATGACTGTTTATTGGTCGCAATATACGCAAAGCCTGACTCAAAAACCGGTCAAGGGTATGCTGACGGGGCCGGTCACAATCCTGCAATGGTCCTTTGTGCGCAACGACCAACCCCGGTCGGCAACGACGCACCAGATCGCCCTCGCCTTGCAAGATGAGGTTCTTGACCTTGAGCGCGCAGGCATTCACATCATCCAGATCGACGAACCCGCCTTCCGTGAAGGGTTACCGCTCCGCCGCGCGGCATGGAATGATTATCTGCTTTGGGCAGCGCAGTCATTTCGCCTCTCCTACACCGGCGTGCAGGACGGAACGCAAATTCATACGCACATGTGTTATTCAGAATTCAATGACATTTTCGATTCCATCAAGGAACTTGATGCTGATGTGATTTCGATTGAAACCAGCCGTTCGGCGATGGAGTTGCTGGACGCTTTCACCACATTCAAGTACCCGAATGAAATCGGCCCCGGCGTGTATGACATTCACAGCCCCCGCGTCCCGGATCAGGATGAGATGGTCGGATTACTGGAAAAAGCCAGTCAACGTCTTAGCGCTGATCAGATCTGGGTTAACCCTGATTGCGGACTGAAAACCCGCGACTGGCCGGAAACGAAGTCGGCACTGGCAAAAATGGTCGCCGCAGCGCAAACCATGCGCACGCGCCGCGCCGGGAAGCAGTCGGCCTGATATGGCGGGAACCTTTATCCCTTCTGATATTAAGTTCAGCCTGGAAGTATTTCCCCCGAAGACCGATACCGGCCTGGCGCAACTGCTGCAAGTGGTCGAAATCTACACGGCTTACAAGCCGTCTTACATCACCGTGACTTGCGGCGCAGGCGGCGCCAAAGAAACCATCGACTACATGCGGCAGGTACGCAGCCACATCGCTCATCGCACCGAACTCCCGGTCGCCGCACACATGACTTGTGCCAACCGCAGTCGGGAGGAAGTTGACACCATCATATCCGCCTTCTGGGACGATGGCGTACGCCACATCGTGGCGCTGCGTGGCGACATATTGGGGCAGAACGCGCCCTACCAACCCCATCCGGACGGCTATTTTTATACGTCGGACTTTGTCGCGGCGATCAGAAAACACCATCCGGACATGCAGATTTCTGTTGCTGGATACCCCGAAACCCACCCGGAGTCGCCATCGGAGATTTTTGATCTCGACCATCTTAAACGTAAAGTCGATGCGGGCGCCGATCATATCCTGACCCAATTTTTCTTCGACCCGGAAACTTTCTTGCGTTGGCGTGACCGCGTTGCCGCGCATGGCATCAACGCGACATTAACACCCGGCCTGTTGCCGATCCTGAGCTTTCCACGCATGCTGAGTTTTGCCAAAAAATGCAACGCTACGGTTCCAGGTTTCCTGCACACCATGTTCAAGAATGTCGAGTCGGACAGCATTGATCATAAATTGCTGGCCATGAATGTGCTCTCGCACCAGATCACCCGTCTGATCGAACATGGCGTCAAATCGTTCCACTTTTATACGTTGAACGACACCCTGCTGACCAAACACCTTTGCACCTGGATTCGCGCCGGATTCTAAGGTCATTTCTTATAGTTAACGGCTCTCCTGCGATATTTTGCACATTCAAAAGCAATCCTGTAGAGTTCCCGGAATTGTCGTCATAACCCCTGTTTTATCGGACAGCATGACCATATCCGCGCAAAAAATTCATTCCTCCACGGCTGCCAAGACGGCACTCCGCACCACAACAAAAGAGCGCATCGAACGCTTGCTGGTGCAGCACGAAGTCAGTGGACGCAATCGTGGTCTGTTCCCGGTTGAAAAACTGCCGGAAATAATGACCTGCCTTGACGGTCTGGCGCACTGGCTGGCGGAAACAAAACCGGAATTGGCGGCAGCCGGAGCCAAGACCGGGTTCGATGAGACCACGGTGCTGTGTATTTCCTACGTTGATCATGTCGCTTGCGACGACACCACACACCCGGCTGTCGCGCTGCAAAAATTCTTCAACAGCCACCTTGCCGGCCTGTATTCACACCTTCATATCCTGCCGCATTTCCCCAGCCCAACTATTCATGAGGGCGTTAAAGGACCGGCGGGCAGAGCCGACGGCGGCTTTGAGGCCATGAATTACCGCATGGATCCGCTTTTTGGCACACCAAAGGATTTGCAAGCCATCAAAGCGCGCCTGATGTTTGATTTCGTCCTCAACCATCTTTCCGCGAAAGGCGAACTGTTTCATAAATTTATCGAAGACGTTCCGGGTTATGAAAACGCCTTTATTCATCTGACCGATGATGAGGTCAAACGCCTCGATCTGGCTCCCGTGTTCAGACCACGTGAACATCACCCGATCATCCCCTTCACCAGCACACGCGGAACACGTAAAAACGTCTGGTGCACATTCAGTGAGACACAGGCCGATATCAATATTCTTGACCCCAAGATTTTCTGTCTGATCATGGAATCTCTGGTCAAGGATTTTGTCGCCGAAGGCGCATCCTGGATCAGACTTGATGCCGTCGGCTATCTGGTCAAGATGCTTGGCCTCAATTCTCGCGAAGCCAGCACCGACTGCTTCGGCATTCCTGAAACCCACAACATCTTGAAGGCAATGCGCTGCTTCTTTGACGATGCGGCACCCGGTATAGCTCTGGTTCCCGAGGTCAACGCGACCGGGGAAATCATCGCGACCTATTACGGCGAGAATGATGATGAAGGCCACATCGTTTATGATTTTCCGTCAGCGCCAATCTCGCTTTACACGATCTATCGCGAGGATGCCGTTGCCGCTCTGGAATGGGCACGCAAACGGACGATGCACCCGGAGCGGATCGGGTTGTCTTTTACAAATACGCATGACGGAATTGGTGTCTTGCCGATGGCGGAGGTTCAGGACGCCCCCGAAGGCCGGTCGGCGCTGGATTTCTTCGTGCATCATGTCGAGCGGCGTGGTGGCGGAATCAATTACAAAGCCAAGATGGTCGATGGCAAGAGTACGCGCATTCCCTATGAAGCCTGTATCACCTGGACCCAGGCGATCCTCACACCGCCGGAACTGGCCTCTCTCAAAGGCAACCGCCTGAGCGAAGCCGAACGCGCCCTGATCGTTGATCGCTTCATGGCATCGCAGTCCTTTATTTATTCCGGACCACATTGTGTGCCTGCCGATTACATGGGCATGCTGACCACGCTTCTGAATGATGAGGAGCTTTATCAAATCGCCGGTCACCGCCGGAATAAAAACCGTGGTCTGGTTGACGCCGACGCATTTGAAAAGGCGCTGCGCGCGCCTGAAACAAGTTATGAATGGCTGCGTCATGCGATATTTAAACGCAAACAGCAGTTCATTCACACGCGGCAATTGCACCCGGCTTTCAGCCCTTATGCGCCCTGTCAGGTTGATGTGATTCAGGCATCAAACGAAGGCAAGCCGGTTTTCTCGGTTCTGCGACAATCTCCAAAGGGAGACCAGAAAGTCCTGGCCTTGACCAACTGCACACACCAGAAACAAAAAATACGCCTTCAATCCGCGTATGCTTCGGCATTCAAGATCGCTGACAGCGTCGACATTCTTGCCACCGAAGGAAAGGCCAAAGTCAATCTCGCCGCTGATGGCACTCTGGAGTTACAACCTTATCAAGTCGCTTGGCTCAAAGTCGGTTGACCCTCAACGCAGAAAAGCCAGCCTCAAATATTTGGCTGGCTTTTTTGGTGACGGTATTTGGTGACCTCGATGGGATTTGAACCCATGACCCCCTGATTAAAAGTCAGATGCTCTACCGGCTGAGCTACGAGGTCACGCAGGCAGAAAGTAGGGTGAAATACACGCCAGCACAAGGGCTTGTCCAGGATTTTTATCTTAATCCCGGACTATGGGCTGCACTTTACGGCGGCCACTTTGCCGGGAAAAGCGCTTTTCAAGCGCCTTTGCGACATGTGGGCTGACAAAATGGCGCACATCGCCCCCCAAACGGGCGACTTCTTTAACCAGTCGGGACGAAATGAACTGATAACGATCACCCGACATCAAAAATACTGTCTCAATTTCCTGATTAATATAGGAATTCATACCTGCCATCTGAAATTCATATTCAAAATCCGAAACAGCCCGCAAACCGCGAATGATGACCCCGGCTTGTAATGATATGACGAAATCCATCAGAAGGTTGTCAAATTCTCTGACTTCAATCTTCATGCCATGTTTCAGCAGACCTGAAATTTCCTGTTCGACCATTCTCACGCGGGTTCGTGTATCGAACAAAGGATCTTTCCCCGCATTTTTGGCAACCCCGATGACAAGCCGGTCAACCAACCGCGTGGCGCGCCGGACAAGCTCCAAATGCCCGCTGGTGATCGGATCGAACGTCCCCGGATACACCCCAATACGTTCCTGAACAGTCCGCTTCTTCATTCCGGAGCGGCCTCATCGCCAGCAGCCTCTTCCTGCAGCGCGGCGACAGAAACCACAACCTCTCCCTCAGAGACCCGGAACAAGGTCACGCCCTGCGTCCGTCTGCCGGCGATGCGGATATCATTGACCGGCATGCGGATAATCTGACCGCCGTTGGTCACCAGCATAATATCTTCCCCGTTCTTGACAGGGAACGCGGCAACAACCTGACCGTTACGCTCCGACATATCCATGCTCATGATCCCCTGTCCGCCGCGACCAGTCAGACGGTATTCATAAGACGATGTGCGCTTACCAAAGCCGCGCGCGCTCGCCGTCAGGACGAATTCTTCTTGTTGCGCCAATTCGGCATAGCGTTCCGGCGATAAGGCGATAGCGTTCGCTGTTTCCTCATCATCGCCATGTGCCACAGATTCAACATCGTCGCCGGCGCGACGCGCAGCAGCGGCTTGCTTTAAGTACCCGGCGCGTTCGTCCGAAGTTGCCGCGACATGGTGCAGCACGGACATTGAAATCACCTCGTCTCCATCGGCGAGCTTGATGCCGCGCACACCCACGGAATTGCGTCCAGAGAACACGCGCACATCTTCAACGGCAAAGCGTATGCATTTCCCCGTCTGCGTGGACAAGAGAATGTCATCCTCCGGCGCACTCGTCTTAACGCCAATCAATTTGTCTCCCGCTTCATCCAGCTTCATGGCGATCAAGCCACTGGCGCGGATATTCGCGAAATCAGACAGTTTGTTCCGCCGCACCGTTCCACGCGACGTGGCAAAAACGATGTTAAGGTTATCCCAGGCGTTTTCGTCTTCCGGCAAATGCAGATAGGTGGTGATGGTCTCCCCCGGTCCCAACGGCAACAGATTGACCAACGCCTTGCCGCGCGACTGCGGATTGCCCAAAGGCAGCTTATAAACCTTAAGCTTGTAAACTTTGCCAATCGAAGAGAAGAACAGCATCGGTGTGTGTGTCGAGGCGATGAAGATTTCACTGACGAAATCCTCGTCCTTCGTGCTCATCCCCGCGCGTCCTTTGCCGCCGCGCCGCTGCGCACGATAGGTCGAAAGGGGAACGCGTTTGACATACCCCGTATGACTGAATGTCACCACCATTTCTTCGCGTTGGATCAAATCCTCGATATCGGCTTCGAATTCCTGATCAACAATTTCCGTCTTACGTGGCGTGGCAAATCTCTCTTTGATCTCCTGCAATTCACTTTTCATGATCCCCATCAGCCGAGGACGTGAAGACAAAATATCAAGATAATCGGCAATCCGCGCCACGATCTCCTTCAGCTCATCGCTGATTTTGTCACGCTCAAGCCCCGTCAAACGATGCAAGCGCAAATCAAGGATCGCCTTGGCCTGCACTTCGGACATTTTGTATGTCCCCTCCTGAACCTGCCCCGGCTCATCGACCAGCGCGATCAACGGCGCGATGTCTTTGGCTGGCCAGTCGCGTGCCATCAGTTCCGTCCGCGCCGTTTGCGGGTCAGGAGCCCTGCGGATCAAGGCGATAACTTCGTCGATATTGGCGACCGCGACGGCCAGTCCGATCAAGATATGCGCGCGATCACGCGCTTGTTCCAACTCAAACACCGTGCGGCGCGTAATAACCTCTTCGCGGAACGCGACAAACGCCTTGATGACATCCAGCAGATTCATCAGCAGCGGTCGCCCCTGATGCAACGCCAGCATATTGACGCCGAACGAGGTTTGTAACGGGGTGTGTTTAAACAACTGGTTCAGCACGACATCCGCTACCGCGTCGCGCTTCAACTCAATGACCATCCGCACGCCGTCGCGGTCGGACTCGTCGCGTAGATCTGAAATGCCTTCGATGATCTTTTCCTGCACGCATTCGGCGATGCGCTCGATCAAACGCACCTTGTTAATCTGATAGGGAATCTCCGTCACAATGATTGCGGTGCGATCCTTACGGATTTCTTCGATTTCCGTGCGTCCCCGTATGATGACGGAACCTCGCCCCGTGTGATAGGCCGCACGCGTTCCCGCGCGCCCCATAATCAAGCCCCCGGTCGGAAAATCGGGAGCGGGTACAATATCCATCAATTCCTGAATAGAAACATCCGGATTCTCGATTACGGCAATGCAGGCGTCACATACTTCGCCAAGATTATGCGACGGAATATTCGTCGCCATGCCGACGGCGATCCCCCCTGCCCCATTGACCAGCAAATTAGGGAAACGCGCCGGCAGCACGTCCGGCTCCTGCTTCGACTCGTCATAGTTGGGGTGGAAGTTGACGGTATTTTTGTCAATATCGTCCAGCATACTTTCGGCCGACTTGGCCAAACGCGCCTCTGTATAACGCATTGCCGCCGGCGGATCGCCATCCATGGAGCCGAAATTACCCTGCCCATCGACGAGCATCAGGCGCATGGAAAAATCCTGCGCCATACGCACCATGGCGTCATAAATGGCACTGTCGCCATGTGGGTGGTATTCCCCCATGACCGCACCAACGATTTTGGCTGATTTCTTATGCGGCTTGTTGTTGTCAAAGCCGCCTTCCTTCATCGCATAAAGAATGCGGCGATGCACGGGCTTCAACCCATCGCGCACATCAGGAAGCGCACGCGACACGATCACGCTCATCGCGTAATCGAGGTAGGAGCGCTGCATCTCATCTTCGATGGATATGTTAGAAATGCCGCCCTCGGGCGGCACAGGCAGTTGCGGAACGGAGACCATCAAAAACCCACCGGAATCAATCTGTTAACGCTTGGCGCAAGCCTAGCATTCCCGCCCCCGGCAAGCAACCCTATTATTCATAATTTATCATTTCAAATCAATGCGTTGCGTCAAGTTAATTGCGCAAGAATTCGGCCACGCGCTGCGCAAAACTTTCCGGCATAAAAAACACTATCGCCGCCAAAACCAGAATATTGATGAGAACCAAAAACACATCAATCGCACGCACGACGTAGATGATTTTTGGTCTGCCGTAATCGCTATCGGAGTGCGACTTGCCGCGCCGCCCCTTATGATTGGCCTTTCCTGCTGTGCCGCGACCGTTATTAAACACGATCAACGGCGATATTCTTTCGACCGCGTCCGAAACGCTCCAGTTACTCTCGTGTCCACCACGTACCGGCATCATGGAAATAATCTTGTTTTGCAGGTCAGAGAAATCGGAGAGGAATAACGGCAAATAATCCGCATTGTCCTGGTCCAATTTAAATTCTTCGCGCGCATGATTGGCAAAAACAACGCAGCAAGGTGCTGGAATATAGAATCTGATGCCACGTTCTTTCAGTCCGAAAATGAACGAGTGCACCACCATCCGGATTTGCGAATAAGGCAGATTCTTCAGTTTGCCCCCTGACTGGTTACCGCCGGCACGAGATTTATCGACAGTCACCTGGCCACGAAAGACCTCAATCCCCAAAAACCCGTATTTGTTGTGGAGGATGACAAAGTCCACAGAATCGTCATGCTCCAATTCCACACCATCGACAGTGCAGTTATAAAAAACATGGAAGTCGTCATCCAAGTATTGTGCCAATGCATGATAAAAGGCAACGATCGGCTGTTGAGCCTTATCCAGAACCGTGCTGATCGGCAGTTCTGCAGGATACATTCTTGCCATAACACCGCCTCACTTTTTAACCATTGCGCCCAATTCTATCACACGATCCATCTTAACGGCCAGTTCCATATTATGTGTGGCCATTAACAAAGCTAAATCCTGTCCTCTGACGAGGTCACTTAACATCGTAAAAACGTGGGCGGAAGTTGCAGGATCAAGATTACCTGTCGGCTCATCCGCAATCAGCAAATGCGGTCGGTTCGCCAGGGCACGTGCAATCGCCACCCGTTGTTGCTCACCGCCGGAAAGCTCGGCAGGACGATGGTTAATTCTTCCCGCCAGTCCAACCAGCCCCAAAAGCTCATCGGCACGGCGTCCGGCGTCCGGCTGCGCTTTTCCCGCAATCATCTGTGGTACGATTACATTCTCACGCGCGGAAAATTCCGGCAGCAAGTGATGCATTTGGTAAACATAGCCGATATATTGCCGCCGTAACCGCGTACGGTCGGCATCCCCGGCGTGCGAAGCATTGACGCCACCGATCCAGACTTCACCGTCGCTGGGTGTCTCAAGCAATCCCGCAATATGCAGCAGAGTAGATTTACCACACCCCGAAGGCCCGACAAGCGCAACCAACTCACCGGGTTGAATCGCCAGCGAACATCCATTCAAAACATCAAGGCGATTTCCGCCTTGCATAAAACTTTTACTGATCTGACGCAGTTCCAGTGCGGCGTTACTCATAGCGCAAAGCCTCGACTGGATCGAGTTTCGCCGCCCGCCATGACGGATATATTGTCGCCAGGAAAGACAGGCATAGCGCCATCACAACAACCTGAACCACTTCATTCCAATCGACAACGGCGGGCAATTGCGACAGGTAATAAAACTCGGCATCGAATAACTTTCTGCCGCTCAGCGCCTGAAAAAACTGGCGTATATTTTCGATATTCGAGGTAATGAGCAGCCCTAGCGCCGTGCCGCCGATAGTTCCGGCCACGCCGATACTGGAACCACTGAGGAAAAAGATCCGCATGACCATGCCGCGTGTCGCCCCCATCGTCCGCAAAATGGCGATATCGCGTCCCTTATCCTTGACCAGCATGATCATGCTGGAAATTATATTAAACGCAGCCACGATAATGATGAGTGTCAGGATCAGGAACATGACGTTGCGTTCGACCTCCAGCGTGTTCATGAACCCGGCGTGGCGCTGCATCCAGTCCTGCGTCCGTGTTCCCTTTCCCGCAGCATCGAAAATCTGGTCGCGCCAGGCGCCGATATCCATCGGCCGCTCGACAAAAACCTCGATCGCCGTAATACCATCATTCAACCGGTAGAAGCTCTGCGCCGTCGCCATCGGCATAAAAATATAGTTATTATCGTATTCAAACATCCCGACATCAAAGATCGCGACAACGGGATAGGCGCGCAAACGTGGCATGGAACCGAAGGCGCTGTTGCGGCTTAAAGGTGAAATCAACGTCAGTGTATCACCGGGAGCCAATCCTATCCGTTCCGCCATCCGGACACCGACCGCAATTCCATCATCACGGAAATTGTCCAGTGTTCCGGCGCGGATGTGCTCGGAAATATCTTTACGGCGACGAATATCGTCCGGATCCAAGCCACGCACCATGACTCCGTTCGTCACACTCCCTTGCGATAACAGCGCCTGCCCCTCAACAATCGGCTCCGCCATCCGTACGCCGGGTAAGTTGCGTATCCGATCCAGCATCGGCGCGTATTCATTCAAAGCGCCGTTGATCGCAAAGACATTGACGTGGCCGTTCAGCCCCAGAATACGGCTAAACAACTCTTCACGAAAACCATTCATGACCGCCATAACCACGATCAAAGTCGCCACGCCCAGCGCGATGCCAAGCAGCGAGAACCAGCTGATGACCGAGATGAATCCTTCTTGGCGTCGCGCCCGAAGATAGCGCCAACCGACCAGACGTTCGAAGGGTGAGAAGATCATCGTGAACCTGACTGAAAGACGCGCGACGGAGGTATTATCTACCGGGTTTGTTGTAAACACAAAACAGCAAGATTTTCCTGTGCACCAGGACTTAAAGGTTGGCCATTCATTGTGATGCTATCTCCTGATAAGGCGATCGTGCCGATATTAATTTTGCTGTTGCTCAAACGATCATAAGGCGGGTTGGTATTTGGCAGCCACTTTGTCAGCTCCGGGGTGATATCGATGGTCAATGTTTCGGGAAGCTGCAGATCCACACGATCCTCCAGATCCGCCGGAGCCACCGCACGACCACTAATATCAACGCCTGGCTGATACGTCACATCGGCACGCGGCTGATGTTTAATCAAAAAACGACACGCCGCGCGATCAATGGTTACCGTGCCACCTTCTGCTATTGCGGGACGTCCTTGTTCCCGTGCGACCACTGCCTGAGCATTGCCCCAACCCGGCGCAGGCGCCACCTTGTCGGCGGCGCAGTTACACCCCGCGACCACCATAAAGACCTGCATCGTGTGCACGATTCCCGGTATCATCCCACGACCGCCTTATAGGCCGCCTCAAGTTTGAACAGAATTGCCGTATTCTCCGCCAATCTTTGCCGCTGTTCTTCGACCACTTCCGGCGGAGCGCGTGAGACAAAATCTTCACGTGCCAGTTTCTGGGAAATTTTCTCAATCTCCTGCTGCAGCTTGACACGCTCTTTTTCCAGGCGCGCCCGTTCCTGCGCAAGGTCAATGACATCTTCGAGTGGCAAATATACTGTCGCTTCTTCCACCACCATCTGAGCGGATTGTTTGGGCGACACAGAAACTTGTTCAATTTTTTCCACCCGCGCCAAGCGCTTGATCGTCGCCTCATGTTGCCTGAACCTGGCCTGCGATATCGCACCGGCATCCTTGACCTGAAGTGTTACAAAAGCCACGACCGGAACATTGAGCTGGCTCCGCACCGCGCGCACCTCGGAAATCATCTTAATCAGCCAGGTGACCTCGGCAGCGGCAGATTCACCGGACGGAGCCAAATCCGGCCACGCCGCGTTCATCAACATCTGCCCTGACGCACCACCAAAACTCTCCCACAGTTCTTCGGTGATAAAGGGCATCACCGGATGCAGGAATTTTAACATTTGTGCCAATGCCCAGGCTGCCGTTGCCCGCGTTTCCCCCTGCCCCGCCGCGCCTTCGGTCTGCAAGATCGGCTTGGCTAATTCGACATACCAGTCACAGAAATCGTTCCAGACAAATTGATACAGAGTCTGCGCGATCAGATCGAAACGATGTTCGGCATAATGCCCTTGCAGCTTCTGCCCGGTTTCATATGTACGTTGGATGATCCACTGATTGATCGTCTGCGCGGCCTTGTTCGCATCAAATTGCGGATCAAAGGCGCAGCCGTTCATTTGGCAAAACCGCGCCGCGTTCCATAATTTGGTAGCGAAATTCCGATAACCTTCGATACGCGCCGGCGACAATCTGATGTCTCGTCCGGGCGTAGACAGCGCCGCGAGCGTAAAACGCAACGCGTCGCAACCATATTTATCAATCATATCCAGCGGGTCGATGACGTTGCCTTTCGTCTTCGACATTTTCTGGCCCTTCTCGTCACGAACCAGCGCATGGATGTAAATTTTACGGAACGGCACATCTCGCATGAAATGCAGTCCCATCATCATCATCCGGGCAACCCAGAAGGGGATAATATCAAAACCTGTCACCAGAACATCGGTGGGATAATAACGCGCCAGTTCCGGCGTCTTTTCCGGCCAGCCCAAGGTTGAAAACGGCCAAAGCGCAGAAGAAAACCAGGTATCGAGAACATCTTCGTCACGTTTTAATGAAACGCCCGTGCCTGCCTGCGCCTGCGCTTCGGATTCTGTTTCCGCGACATAAATCTTTCCGGCTGAGTCATACCATGCAGGAATCTGATGTCCCCACCATAACTGGCGGCTGATGCACCACGGCTCGATACTGCGCATCCATGCGTTATAGGTATTTACCCACTGTTCCGGAACAAATTGCGCCCTGCCCGTTTCAACGGCCTCTAGCGCAGGTTTCGCCAAAATTGCTGCATCAACATACCATTGTTCCGATAACCAGGGTTCAATAGGCACCCCGGAACGATCACCATGCGGCACCATGTGCATATGCGGCACGATTTGATCGAGTAGCCCCAGCGCCTCTATATCCGCGACAATCCGTTTGCGCGCTTCGAAGCGATCAAGGCCACGGTATTTTTCCGGAGCCTCATCATTTAATTTGGCATGTTGGTCGAATATATTGATCCGCGGCAATTTATGCCGTTTCCCAACTTCAAAATCGTTGAAATCATGCGCCGGCGTAATCTTCACCGCGCCGGTTCCCTTTTCCGGGTCAGCATAGTCGTCGCCGATAATGGGAATCCGCCGTCCTACCAACGGCAAAACCGCATGCTTCCCAATCAAATGTCTCAGCTTCTCATTTTCCGGATGTACCGCCACGGCGGTATCGCCCAGCATGGTTTCCGGACGGGTTGTGGCCACGATGATGAATTCATCCGAATCTTCAATCGGATATTTGAAATGCCACAGATTACCTTTGATCTCGCGTGACTCCACTTCCACATCGGAAATAGCAGTCTGCATTTTTGGATCCCAGTTGACCAGGCGTTTGTCTTTATAAATCAAACCCTGTTTGTGTAACTCGACAAAAACCTTAATGACGGCCTTGTTCAAACCGTCATCCATCGTGAAACGTTCACGCGCCCAATCTGGCGAAGCACCAAGACGGCGCAGTTGCCGCGTAATCGTGCCGCCGGATTCAGCCTTCCATTCCCAAACCTTGGCGATAAACTTGTCGCGGCCAAGATCGTGACGGGAAATATCCTGTGCCGCCAGTTTCCGCTCCACCACCATTTGCGTGGCAATGCCGGCATGATCGGTTCCGGGCTGCCACAAGGCGTCGCGCCCCAGCATGCGGTGATAACGGATCAAAACATCCTGCAACGTATAGCTCAGGGCATGCCCCATATGCAGGCTGCCCGTCACATTCGGCGGGGGTATCATGATCGTGTAGGGCATCTTGCCCGATTTCACGTCACAGGAAAACGCCCCGCTTTGTTCCCAACGGGAATAATGCTTGGCCTCGGTCGTCGCCGGATCGTAGGTTTTATCGATTGTCATAAGCGGGATTTTTAACCGGATTGCCCAGCAAATGCCAGTTTAAACCGCTATGGCGGGAATGGGACTAATCGCGGTGCGCGCGGGTAATCCGCTCAATCTCCCGATGCACCATGCGTTCCACGGTGGCCGGAAGATTCTGATCCAGCCATTCCTTCAGCATTGGGCGCATGATTCCGGTAATCAGCCCTTCCAAGGTCTGCTGCCCGTCTCCCAAAGCTATATTGGCGGGAATTGGCTGACGTTCCTGCTGCAAATGTTGGGCAAGATTGGCAAAGACCGAAGCGCTGGCCTGCGACGCAGTTTCGGAAAGCAAAGCGTCTCCCGACACGGGCGCGGCAACCGGTTCCAAGGACGGGGGCATGGCAATCTCCTTAACGGGCTCTGGGAGAGCCACGGCACTCGGCACAACGGCAGGAGCAGATTCAACAACGGGCGCAACAGCAGCCTCCTCGGCAACGACGTCCGTTAATTCAAGAATCTCCTCGCTTGCCACTCCGGGAGTGGTTTCTTCAGGCTTGTCGGAGGCAATAATCTTCCGAATGGAGGCAAGGATTTCCTCCATCGTTGGTTCGGCTTGAGGCGGTGCTTCAGATTCGGGCGTCATCGTGATTCATGATCGCTAAGGTGGGAACGCAAGTTTAGCGACTTATCATCGCAATGCAATGATCTTCTTTAACCCCATGAAAACACCGGAAACCTGCGACTTCATCGCCCGATTGAGCTGTTCCCGATTCTCCACAGGAAAAGCCCCGCACCTAACGACCGCCGACCCCGATCCACTTTCCGGCCACGGAGTCATAATGTTTTTGAGGGTCATACAAGGTGACCGGCAGCTTCAACTCCGCCGCAGTCAGTTTCCCCGTCGCCGCCATAATTTGATAGGCCGCAACGACGGCATCGTGTTCCGCGCGCACAAGATTAACCTGGGCGGTCAAAAATTCCTGCTCCGCATTCAGAACGTCCAGCGTCGTACGTGTTCCGACTTTAGCCTCCTGCTGCGTGCCTTTGAGCGCAATCTTGTTGGACTCGACCGCTGATTTGCGGGATTCAATGGCGGCCAAGGCTGACTGATATTGCTGCCATGCTCTGACGGCAGCTTCATGAGCGCGCCGCCGCGTTTCCTCCAGTTCCAACTGCCTTTGACTACGGGTCTGCTTAGCTTGCCGGGTACGAGCGTAATCCGCCCCACCTTGATAGAGCGGGATCGTGGCGCGGACACCTATGGCATAAGTATCGGTCTTTTGCGGTAAAGCAGCACTTTGATCGTAACCACGTGCCGCGCTGCCGATCAGGTCGATCCTCGGCAATAAAGCGGCAAGCGTGCTGTCCACCTGTTGATCCGACTGCTCAAAAGCCGATTTGGCGGCCATAACATCGGGATTGGCACCTTCGGCAAAAGCCACAGCTTCATCCAGTGTTTTAGGCAGCGCCAGATTAATCTCCGGCTTCTTGACTTCCTTGGGTGCGTCACCGATCACACGCACATAATTCGCGCGTGAAGATTCCAGAACACCCTCGGCCAGAATGCGTTCAGCCGTCGCCGCAGCAAGGCGCGATTCAGATTGGCTTACATCGGTACGGGTAATTTCGCCGACACGGAACCTGTCACGCGTGGCATCCAGCTGTTTCTGCAAAACCTGTTCATTGTTCTTCTGCAAATCCAGAACCGCAAGGTCGCGCAAAACATTGACATAGGCGGACACGGTATCAAACAACAGTTGCTGCTCTTGCGACACCAGATCGGCGCGCGCGCTGTCAACGGCACGTTTGGCCGCAACAACTTCGGGATAAGTCTGCAAACGCAAGAGAGGCTGAGACAATTGCAGCCCCAGATTACGCGGATGCGTCACACCACTGCCACCGCTCAGTGGGGTTTGAAAGGCGCGCTCAGCCGTAGCCGAACCGTTCAGGGTCGGACGCCACCCGGCATGAGCCTGCGCCACCTGCTCATCAATGGAGCGCAGCAAAGCTTGCCGCGCTTGCAACCGCGGACTGCCCAGATAGGCCTTGGCCAAAGCCTCATCCAACGTATCGGCTTGCGCCACACCGCAGATTCCGATGGCCAATAATGCCGTTCCTGTCTGTAATAACTTTAACATCAATAACGCTCCATATTCGGATCGACTCGTAATGCCCAGGCGTCGATCCCTCCGGTTAAGTTAACGACCTGCTCAAATCCTTGATGCCGCAGCCACTGCGTCGCCCGTGCACTGCGCCCGCCATGATGGCAGTGAACAACAACCAGGCAATCGCGCGGCAGTTCCTGCGCCCTTTGCGGCAACTGCGTCAGCGGAATGTTGCACGCCCCCGCGATTGCACACAATGCCGTCTCGTGCGGTTCACGCACATCCAGAATATAGGGCACCTTTGCCCCATCCAGTTGCCGCCGCAAATCCTCGACCTCAATTGCCGGAATGACGTTTGGATCCGCGACCATCATCAAGGTCTCTCCTTCAAAAAACGAACTGTGCCCTTGGCTCAAAACCCGGCAGAAACTTGATGTTGACGTCGCATAACGTCAGGAATGTTAAAATACTTCCGGCTTTGCGATATAGCCTGACCTTGCCCACCAATGCGGCAGCATTTCCCTCGGTGACAACCACAGCCATGCGTCCACCCTCGGTCAGCTGCGCGCCCCACGCTTCGGGAACCCGCGTCACGGCGCCATGCACCAGAATAGCATTAAAGGGTCCGTGTTCCGGCAGCCCCTGCGCCAGCGGCGCACAGAAAGCACGATAGGTATATCCCTCGCGCAGCGCCCGCTCCGCTGCCGTTAAAATCAAGGCCTGATCGCTATCAATCGCCCAGACCTCCGTCGATAACCGGCTTAAAATCGCGGCGCCATATCCAGTGTTGCAACCAATTTCCAGCACACGGTCGGTCGGTGCAATTTCCAATTCCTGTATCAGCCGCGCCAGAACCGTCGGCTCCATCATAAAACGCCCCGGCGCAACGGCAACATCTTCGTCAATATAGGCGCGCGATGCCGCAGTACTGGGTAAAAAATCCTCGCGCGGCAACGTTTCTATTGCCTCCAACAGGCGCGCATCAGTAATCCGATTTGGCCGCAATTGGCTTTCGACCATATTGCGCCGCGCAACGGCAAAATCGTCGGGGATTTTCTCAGCTAAAGCAGTCATCGCGCTCAAGGTATAAATCAGGGTTGTGAGTGCAAACCGTTGACAGGATTTTTCTTTCCACGCAACCGCAAACCGTGATTCCCCCATAATTTCATTGATATTATTGACAAAAACGTCACTTGACCCCCACAAAGACGGGGCTTAGTTTGCCTTTCCTTGTGAAAAGGCGCGGTGGCAGAATGGCTATGCAGAGGACTGCAAATCCTTGTATGCCGGTTCGATTCCGGCCCGTGCCTCCAGCACCCTCGTCTCATATGCACGGCGTCGCCGTGCTGGGGGACTGCAAATCCTTGTATGCCGGTTCGATTCCGACCCGTTCCAGCACCCTCGTCTCATATGCACGGCGCCGCCGTGCTGGGGGACTGCAAATCCTTGTATGCCGGTTCAATTCCGGCTCCACCGGCTTGGCCAGATTCCCGAGAAACCTATTGCAACGCGCCGTCGCGATAACTTTTTGCCAAATTCACATAATGCACAGCGCGGTGGTGGATTTCATCGATCTCATCGGGTTTGAGGTCGCGCCAGAATTTAGCGGGGGTGCCCGCCCATAACTGGCCGGAAGCGAGAATCTTTCCGGCTGTCAGCAACGCGCCGGTCGCCAGCATGCCACGGCTCTGTATCACCGCCTTGTCCATGACGCAGGATTTCATGCCAACAAAGGCATCGTCTTCGACCACGCAATCATGCAACAGAACGGCATGGCCAACGGTGACGCCAGAGCCGATATGCGTCCCCTGCCCGCCACTGGTGACATGCACGATTGTTCCGTCCTGAATATTCGTGCGCGCGCCGACGCGGATAACATGCACATCACCGCGCAGAACACAGCCCGGCCAAACTGAACTCTCCGCGCCGATTTCGACATCACCGATCACCACCGCACCGGGCGCAATGAATGCCGTCGGGTCGATTTTCGGCATAATCCCCTTATAGGGCATGATAATGGGCGCAAAATTCATTAAATGCTGTTAGCACAAACCATCATTAGGAGAAATGAACATTCTGTGGGCATGTGTTGCCCGCCGCCTCCAACGCAGGTGCCTCATTCATAGGACGCGCCAAGGGCGCATATATATTCCGACCTGCATCAAATTCGCGAACTGTTCTTGCGAAAGCTTTTCGAGCGTGGCGCAACCGCCCAACGCCTCGGAATGGCGTGCCCTAGTGGATTCGAACCACTGACCTGATGCTTAGAAGGCATCTGCTCTATCCAGCTGAGCTAAGGGCACGTGCCAGGAAGATTGAAGCGGAAAGATTGAAAAAGCGCAAACGGCTGATATTTTGCCCGTCCCGACGCTTATTTTCCGGAATCCTTGGCGGCTTTCCGTTCCTCATCCTGGGGACGGACATAACGGAAATTATCGAGGTAATTTCGAGGCTTGACCTGCCGTTCCTCTGGCTCTTCGACCTCGTACGACCACCCCTGTTTCACGGCAAAAGCGACGGCCTCAGCACGGGTGGCAAAACGCAATTTATCGCGGAGTTCAGCCAGAGTGTCGCCGGCACTGCTCCACCCCATCAGGGGCTCTGGTGTCCGCGCGACGAGCAGGCAGGGCTCAACCAGCCAGTCTTTTTGCTTTCCGCGCCCGGATTGCATCGCGGATTGCGTGGGTTGATAGATCCGAACTTGCATGAAGGTCAGTTAACCCATTTCAGGACGCGTGTCCAGAACGGGTTGCGACGGTGGCGCGTTATGCCGCTCGGGGACAGGTTGCGACAAGACATCAAGAACCTCACGTGGATCATACACTGGAGATTTTCGAGCCGTTTTTGACCCTCCAGGGCTAAAATCAGCCGCCACTTTCCTGGCAATACGCTTCGCCTCCGACCCGACCATTTTATCTTCCACAGAAATCAGTTCAAGGCGTGCCTGAAGTTTTTCTCTATTTGTCGCGTTCCATTGATCGTTGCCCACGCTATCCATGAATTGGACAAGTTCCCTGTGCGGCGCGCCTAGGTCACGACCACTCTTGTGTGATTTTCTGGTAAGAGCTTTGCCGCGCAACACCATCGCCGATTTAAATTCCTGCACAAAAGCACGATCCACTTCTGTCAGCCCCGCAACCACCAAAGGAGCGGCGCCTTCCGGTACGAATACCTGTTCCGGAGCAGCTCTCCCCGGTGGCGCTACAGACTCCGATTGCGTAGTGTCCGGCCATTTTCTTTTGAATGCCTCGACTTCAGCAGTCAGTTTACAATCGGTTGGAGTAAACCCTGTTATATCAAACACCGCATCAACGATTACAGCTGCAAGACTAGCCAGGCCACTAGTACCACCGAACAAATCTATGGCACCTGTTGTGGCATATAAGCCAAGTTTCTTGCCTCTAGCGTCACTCTCACCTTCAGCATTTTTCTTCTCACACACTTCAATGGTTGCCTTAATAAAATTATCTCTTTCCGATGCCGCGGCAACGCCGACATGGGGACTGAGCATAGTTCCACTGAACATAATTGCGGCAGTAGCGGCATAGGCCAAACGATTTTTATGGGGTTTTTGTTGCGCCTGGATCAATTTCTCCTCCAACATAATAAGTTACAGAGAATTCGGGTACGCCGACATCACAACGAGAAATCACAGCTAACGGACGATGCTAATCAAAGACAACACCGGCAGTCAAACCAAATGCGCGGGGTCACAATACAATCTATGGAAATACAATCTATGGATATCAGCCGTGATGGTCGGGGTGCCCGGATTCGAACCGGGGGCCTCAAGTACCCAAAACTTGCACGCTACCAACTGCGCTACACCCCGTGCCGGGTTTTTAGCCTATATGAACGCGCTTAAGCAACTATTACAGACACTCATGGCAAGAATCCAGGCGGGGGCGTAATGGTTGCGCCCTTGCCGATGCCCCATTTCTTCGCCATACCGGCCTTGACCTCCAGCACCATAAGCGCCGCCCCTGCAGAAAAAAGGTAGTCGGTCGAAAATGGCGTCGTGTTGTTGTACTGATTAACCACGGCGCCTTTTTCATCGAGAAAGATGATATCCAGAGGCATAACCGTATTTTTCATCCAGAATGAATATCTCCCCAGTCCCGGCAACCGAAACAGCATGCCATCAGTCCCAGGCATATCGGGGATATACATCAGGCCATAGGAGACTTCATGCGGGGTGCGCGCCAGCTCAACACGCAAGGTTCGTGTCACACCATCCTGGCTACGCAAAGTAATTTTGTCCTGAGCGAAGCTTGGGCGCAGGAGCACGCTATTGGCAACAGCAAAAGACGGAGCCCACGCCCCACCCCACGCCATTATTGCCAAAAAGAGAAAAATGACGCGACGCCCGCGTGATAACTGCAATAATCCAAGCATGTTCATAAGTTTAATGTGTTTTACACCAAAGGACAATCTGTTATCATGAAAAGACGTTTGCAGAGGGGCTTGGGATCATGTCACATCAACCATTGTTCCGGCACATTGCTCTTACCGCATTGTGCATTTTCACACAAAACGCCATAGCGCAAGATGTTATGGTCAAGCCGACCGAGGGTGGCGCAGCATCCGCTCCGAGCGGCACATCCTGGTTCAGCATATTTTCGCCTTCAAAGGAAGGTGCCGGGAACCCAGCTGACGGTGATGCTGCACGCGCACTCTCCCAAGCGACCGAAAACCCCGGTGCTGCACCTTTAGCTCCCGGTGTAGATATATCGAATCTGCCGCCAGAAACCCAGAAGGCTTATCGCGAAGCTATGCATTATCAGGCTCTGCAGAAAAAGAACCAGGATTATGCCGGAAGCATTCTTAAAAAGCCGGACATGTCAGCGTTTCAGGCATTGGAAACGCCAAGCCTGCCCGACCTGGAAGGTCTAAATATTCCTGAAGAAACCAGGCGTCAGTACCTTCAAGAAACAAAAAAGATGGCAGATAAGATCAAATCCCTCCAGGAAGCCTCCAACAAGCTAAAACCGGTCGAGGTTACGATGCCCGATCCTGGACGCAACCACAGTGAGCAAAAGTTTGATCGCCAGCTTAGCATCACCATGACTGGCGATGCGAAACTCACTGCTGAAGATACGAAGGCGGTCAGTGCATTTTTTGAAATTCCTGCTGAATCAGTTCGTCAGCTATGCGATCTGAAAGTCTTTGCACGCGCCATGGCAAATAGTGGGTATAACGATGCCGGTGAAGAGATTAGGGGAGGAAGAGCCGTAGCCAACTACAATGGCGAGGCCCCTAAGGTAAGTTTTGAATCCTTCGCCCGCTGCAAACTTAATAATATCTCCGAGAATGTTCTTTTACGCATAAAAGAACATGACAGATATCTCTACCGGCTCGGCTTGTCAGATTGTCAGGCTCCCGACAACGCAAAAACACCGACTTCCTTAAAGGCTGAATATCTGGGCGGTGGGAAAGTCAGCTGTAATTTCTAATCATGCGGCATGGTTGACTGACCGGGTTTACTGGAACCGCTTTGCTCCCCCAGACGGCCGTTGACGATGCGATCATGCGGCATCCGTGCATAGAAGCGCATAATCTCGTTCTGCACATCGGCGCTGTAGATCGTGCTGTGTCCAAGACCGGGAACAAATATCCCTTGCTTGGGTGCATTTGCCGCTTCAAATAATTTTTTACCGAAATGCACGGGAATGGTGGCATCCGCCTCGCCGTGCGCCAAGAGCAGAGGAATATGAACCTGGCCAATCTTACCGATTGAATCGAAGCGATCCCACATCAGGTAACGCACCGGCAGAAATGGATAGCGCCATGACCCGACATCAGTTGTCGATGAGTAAGGCGATTCCAGAACGAGACCCGCAGCCGGAAATTCCGTAGCCATTTGAACAGCTATTCCCGTCCCCAGGGATTCCCCATAAAGAAGCAGAGCCTGCCCCGTAACGCCACGCGTTTGCAGTTCATTGAGAACAGAGCGCGCATCACGATACAAACCATGCTCAGTCGGCGTGCCCTGATTCATACCGAAACCGCGGTAGCCAATCATCACAACGCCATATCCAGCGTCAAGCCACGGCAGAACCTTATAATTGCGTTGCCCCGCATGTCCGGCGTTCCCTTGCATAAAAGCAATGGTGGGTTTTGCGAGATCGCGCGGCGGGCGATACCAGCTGGTAATCGTCACGCCATCGGTCGTCACGGTGCGGAGCGGCGTGAGTTCAGACAACCCCCAAATTTCAGGATCAAAGGTCGTCTTCTCAGGGAAATACATCAGCACCCGCTGCCCCAGCATCATGGCCACGCAGAAGACGCCGTAAACAAGAATAAGGGTAAGAACAAAGCGGCTGACCCTGCGGCTGCGGCGCTTGTTGAGGTACATCGCCACATCATGATCACTGATGGATCGGATCAGTTCCATAAGCATATTCTACCATTCTTCCCTTAATGCACCCTGAAGAATTTTATTGTGCAACTGCACAATCCTCCATGCCTGGAGCAAGATTCTCAACGTTCTCAAACCCGACCTGGCTGCCATAGAGCCGCGCATAGGCTCCGTTGCGGCGCAGCAAATCCTGATGTTTGCCTTGTTCGATAACCCGTCCGTGATCCAGAACGACGATTTGATCGGCATCCACAATCGTGCTGAGACGATGGGCGATGACGATTGTTGTCCGGCCATATTGCAGACGGCGTAGCGCTTCCTGCACCGCGCGTTCCGATTCATTATCCAGCGCAGACGTCGCTTCGTCGAGCAGCAGCAGTGGCGCGTTCCGCAGCATCGCGCGTGCAATCGCGATGCGTTGCCGCTGGCCACCCGAAAGTTTAACCCCCATTTCGCCAACGACCGTATTAAATCCTTGTGGCAAAGCACGGATAAAGCCGTCGGCAAAAGCCGAAGCTGCGGCAGCTTCTATTTCGGCATCGGTTGCGCCGATTTTGCCGTAAGCAATGTTGGCGCGGATTGTTTCATTGAACAAAGCAGTTTCCTGGCTCACCAAGGCAATCTGGCTGCGTAAACTGGTCAGTTGAAGATCTGTAACGCTATGACCTCCAACATTCACGGCACCGTGCTGTACGTCATAGAAACGCAAGATCAGGTTAATGATCGTCGATTTTCCCGATCCGGACGCGCCGACAATGGCCGTAGTCTTGCCATGCGGCACCGTCAAACTGACATCCCGCAATGCCTGCGTTCCGTCTGGGTAAGCGAAACTCACCCGATCAAGACCAATGGTATAGTCCCGCGTGACCAAAGCCCGGGAACTGCCCAAATCTCCGATTGCGGGTTGCGTATCGAGAACCGCAAAAACTCGGTCGGCCGCCGCCAGCCCCGATTGCAACTGACTGTTCATTTTGGCCATGCGCTTCATCGGTTCATAGGCAAGAAGAAAAGCGGTTATGAAAGATACCAAAGCACCGGGTGAATTCTGACCGGAAATTACCTGAAATCCGCCATAAAGCAGCACCCCGCAGATTGCCAGACCACTTAAGGTGTCGGTCACCGGCTGGGTCATCGCCCCCACGCGGAATCCCTTGAGCGCCAGACGAAAGATGTTCTCGGTAATTTCTGTAACGCGGGATTGTTCATGGTCTTCCATGCCATAGGCTTTGACATGCCTCACGCCTTGAAAAGTCTGGGTCAGGAATGCCGTAAACTGCCCGAGCTCGTCCTGCGTGCGCGTTGCGACACGGCGCATCTTTTTGCCAATTTTGGCGACATACCACGCCGTCGGCGGAAAAATAATAAAAGCGCAGATGGCCAAACGCCAGTCCTGATAAAACATGACGCCAACCAAAACCGCGAGCGTGATCGTACCGCGAAATACACTGGTCAGACACTCCGACGTCGCATAACGCATCACAGTCACATCGTTGGTCAGACGGGAGAGCAGTGCCCCAGAAGCGTTCGCATGAAAGAAAGCCAGGTCAAGTTTAAGAATATGGCGGTAAAGCTCTTGTTGCACGTTGGTGACGATGCGTTGCCCGATACGGTTCATAATGAGAACCTGGCAATAAGTGGCAAAACCACGCAGCGCAAAGACAGCCACCACAACCACCGCAATTTCGAGCAGGAGGTTATAATCCTTGGCCTGAAGAATCTGATCTATGATATGCTGCATCAGAACGGCTTGCGATCCGGTCATTGCCGCTGCCAGTGCCATAAACAAGGTGGCGACGGCAAAAGATGACAAATGTGGACGCAAATAACCGTGGAACAAGCGGGCGATGAGCGTGAGGGATGGTGTGGATTCTGTCATATCGGTGAATGCTTTACATAGTCCTTCGCTGGCGCAACAACTTGATCCATAAGCTGTTTCTTTACCCGGGGTGGCTATCATAGAGCCAGAAGGGCAAATGAACAGCCTTTTTCCGCAGGTTGGGTAAGATTATGGACGACCGTGAGATTCCCTCATCACCCCTCCCGCGCCGCCGGATCGGCCTGGCCCTTGGCAGCGGCATGGCGCGGGGTTGGGCTCATATCGGGGTGATCCGCGCTCTTAGAAGGTTGGGTCTCCATTTCGATATTATCGCGGGCTGTTCCATCGGGTCGCTTGTCGGCGGCATGTATTTGACAGAAAAGCTCGATACGCTTGAGGCCTGGGCGTTAAGCCTTAACAAAATGAAAATCGTGCGTTTTCTCGACCTTAAAGTCCGCAGCGGCGGGTTGATTGGCGGCCAGCGATTACTGAACGAGATCAAAAGACATGTCGGAAACGCACAAATTCAGGATTTACCGATACCTTATGTTGCGGTAGCGACCGATCTCCTCACCGGTCATGAAATCTGGGTTCAGAAAGGCGGCCTGGCCGAGGCTATGCGCGCCTCTTTCTCGCTTCCGGGTGTTTTCCCTCCCGTGCACCATGATGGTCGCTGGTTGCTGGATGGCGCGCTGGTTGACCCAGTTCCGGTCAGCGCGTGCCGCGCTTTAGGTGCAGACATGGTCATTGCCGTCAATCTTAACGCCGACATTATCGGCAAGGTCAGACGACCCGGCACGGAAATTCCCGCCGCGGCCGGATTCGACCTGATCCAGTTCATTGAAAGCACCAAAGAGCTGAAAAGCAAGATGAGTGTTATGGACAGCTTAACACGCCGCATTTTCCGCCGGGATTATGAGGGGCCGAGTTTGTTCGGCGTCATGACGGCCTCACTGAACATCATGCAAGACCGCATCACCCGATCCCGGCTCGCCGGCGATCCACCGGACGTTCATATTGCTCCCAGGCTGGGGCATATCGGACTTCTGGAATTCGACCGTGCCGAAGAGCTTATCCGCGAGGGAGAAGACGCCGTCGCCCGCAAGCAGCATGAGCTCGCCAGTGCAATGGGCGTTCTGTCACATACCAGCAACGAACAACGTTAACTCCCCTTAGCTTGCTTCCCCTGAAAGAATAGGCGATAGTGAGCTTGGCGCCCACTTTTATTGAGGAGATTGTCCATGAATTTAAACTTGCTCACCACCTTGGCTCAACAATTCTTGGGAGGAGCACAGGGCAACCCTATGGGGAACCAGAATAATTTCCCTACAGCTCTGATTGGCATTGTCATCAGCCTGATACAGTCACATCCGGGTGGCCTGATGGGATTGATCCAACAATTCGAAAGCTCGGGTTTGGCCGCCCAGGCACAGTCATGGGTCAGTACCGGCGCCAATATGCCCGTAACTCCGGGGCAGATACAGCAGGCCATTAACCCAACTCAAATGACACAGTTGGGTCAAGTCGCCCAGCAAAGCGGCGCGCCAAAATTGGATATCGCCAGCGCTTTGGCAACATTTCTGCCGCAAATCGTCGATCATTTGACGCCGAATGGCAACGTCCCGCATGACAAAGCCGTGGCGGAGACCTTGGCCACCCTGAAGAACGCGCTCAATAACATCAACGTGCCGCCGCAGCAGGGCATCGCCTGAAGTTACTTACATGAGCCAAAGGCTGTCAGGCTGCCGCCATGCGAACCTTCGCATTTGAGCGGCTTTTCCCTGTTGCTGATCGTGAGAAGATACCAGATACAGCCCACCGTCGCCGCAACAATGAGCCAAATGACAATGCGCTCCCGCACATTCTCATTTTTTGACTCCCCCTTGGATAGCGGGGAAGATTTTGACGTTGAACTCTTAGCGGGTATTTTTTTATCTGCCATGGGCTAAATATTTTTTAGAAATCATCTCTTGTCAAGTGATCCTGCATCGCGCCTTCAGCCATGGCGCAGAATGGCAATTTTCATGAAGTGATTGACGATATTGAAAGATTCCCAGAACACGTTAGCAATTTGATAGGTAATAAGAAAGAACGCTCCATAGAAAATTCCCGGATACGCCTCAAGAAGCCAGAATGATGGCCGCGTCCAGATTTTCTTCAATGGTGTACAGGCGATAAGGCAAAAAGCAGTTACGCCAAGCGTTGCCCCAGCCAGAATATCGGTCAGGAAGTGCAACCCGGAAAATATACGTGCGAAGCAATCTATCGCCACAATAACAGAAGCCAGTATCCCCAACCGGCGGTCCGCAACGAAAAGTCCCACCGCCAGAGGTACAACCAGCGCGGCGGTATCGCTTGGAAACGAACTCCAGCCGATATCGACATCGGGCTTCATATGTTCGGGCAATTTAAAGGGAAACCCCTCTGTATGCAACGGGCGATCCCGGTATGGCAACATGACCGCAAACAGGCGCGCCAGAACGGGCGCTAACACGGCCGCCCCCAAACCTGCCAACAGGTGCGTCTGACGCTGGCGTGCGACTGCTATATCCAACGTTGGCGCAAACCAGGCCACATAATATAGGGTGATAAGACTCGCGCTCTTCAGGAGATAGTTGTTGGTAAAACCATGCATCAGAGCATCAAACCATCCCCAACGGTTCGCCAAGGCGTTAATCATCAGACTCACCGTATAATCAAAATCTTCCATCACCCCACCTTTGCGTCCTTGATAAAACCAATAAACAGGAACACCGAAACTAGAAGCTGATGTGCGTGAAACTAAAAACAGAAAAAACAATATCCTTCAACAATTAATCAACTTGGCGCACCCTGAGTATCATTTCAATTAGCTTGCATTGAATTCAACGTGCTCTATTATTGTAATAATAATTCGCAGCAATGGTTAGCAATGCCCGAAAGCCCATCGAACAATCATAACAAACAAAGAATTGCCTTGTCTGTCGATAGTCTGACTTGCGGCGGCGCAGAAAAAATTACGGTAATTCTCGCAAATGCGTTAGTGCAACGAGGATATGAAGTCGATCTGCTGTTGCGATGGATAGACGGGCCCTTTTTATCTGAACTTGCCCCGGAAATAAGGCTGCTGAGTCCCGGGGAAAGAGAGAAAAGCGCCTTTCGCACGGTCAAGTTTCTTGTTGATTATATCCGCACTAATAAACCGCTGGTCATACTTCCTCAAATGGAGAAGCCCTCTCTGTTGGCTCTGCTTGCAGGAGCAATCACCGGCTATAAGAATATCGTGCCCTGTGTGCATACCGATCTCACCACATATGCGCGACTTGAGCACAGAACACGGCGAACATTGCTAAAATATCTGGTCGCCGTCTTTTATCGTTTGGCCATACGTGTTGTTGCCGTCTCGTCCGGCACGGCACACTCAATCTCATCGTTGATCGGGCGTCAATCGCCGCCTGTTGACGTCGTTTTCAACGGCTTTGATGTTGAAGCGATGCGACAGAAGGCACATGAAGATCCTGGAATACCTTGGCTGCAAGAAAAAACAGCTCCGGTCGTCATATCCTGCGGTCGCTTGGTCGAGCAAAAAGGCTATGACACTCTCCTTCGTGCCTTCGCCATCCTTCGTCAAACAATGATGGCACGCCTCATTATTCTTGGTGACGGGCCATTAAGGACATCTCTGGAGGAGTTGGCACAAAACTTGAAGATCACGCAGGATGTCGTCATGCCTGGATATCATCCGAATCCAGTGGCGTGCTTCAAACACAGCGATGTTTTCGTGCTCACCTCAAAAGTTGAAGGCCTTTCCAATGTTCTGATTGAAGCCCTCATCGCCAATGTGCCTATTGTCAGTACAGATTGCCCGACCGGCCCTCGCGAGGTTCTCAAGAACGGCAGATTTGGCGGGCTTGTTCCCGTCGGAGATGCCGGGGCGCTAGCCGAAGCACTATGCACCGTACTCCGGGCTACCCAAACTGCGACGCCTGTTGATCCGGAATATAACGTTCATATTCGTAACTTTTCAGTCGAAACCATGGTTGACGGGTATATCCGAGCCATTAACGCCGCGTCCGGCAAAGGGATTGTTTGACATTAAGACGCGGGTACGATTCAATGCCGGGCGAATACGCGGCAGGCGTAATTTTTCATCTTGTTCAGTTTTCACACTTCACCCCCCATGATCAACCTCCCCAGCAATAACACCAGAACAATTGGTGAAATTTTCAATCTGGAACCAAGTCCACAGTTCCGGCTTGCATATAAGCTGTTTTGGGTTGTCGGATACTTGGTCATTTACTATTTGTTTAAAGACTCCCTGCCGGAGAAATACGGCCGTGATGCGCTTGCGCTGGCAGACATCATGCAGGCAGGCAAGAATGACGAAGGGTCTTTCGGCGCGATGGCCGCAATCTACGGAGCGTTGCCAGGCTGGTTTTTGCCTCATTTATCACCCCTGGTCGGTACTTTTTCCTTATGGGTAGTCTTGTCTTATGTCCGCAGCTACCCGCTGATGCTGGTGCTGCCGGTATTACTGCTCCCATACATATTACTGAATTTCCTGTTCGCGCTCAAAGAAACTCTGGTCGCCATTATGGCACTGGCAATCCACTACATCCTGAAGCGCGTTGATAAAACCTGGATCGTATTTCTTCTAATATTATGTATATACGTTCCCTATGGGATCTTTGTGCGCCAATACTATCTTATTATTGTCGCCGTTTTCGTTTCCATCATTCTTATTATGAAAACGCCATCGACAATCAGCATCATTTATGTCTGCGCGGGTATTATGTTTGTCTCCGTGATACCCAGTGATATTTATTACCAGATTCAGGGGCCGCGTGACGTGATTTATCATTATCTCTCGACGCAATCGATTTCTATCGTTCGCACATGCTTTGCCAATCCCTTGCCCCCGGATAATGCGTTCAATTTTTTCGTCAATACATTGTACGCCCTGATCATATTGTTCATTCCCTTCATCATAGGGCAATCGTTCAATGAAGTGTTGCTGGTGATTAACGTCATGACTCACTTTGGTATGGTGTATTGCGGGTTCAAATATTTCAAAGGCGCGGCCCAACTTCCCTACGCCCTGTTCGTGGCGCATATTCTGACCCAGGCTCAATTTGAGCCTGACCTCGGCAGTTACGTTCGGCATTATTCCAGTGTTTGGGTTCTGATCGCCCCGGCAATGATATATTTATTACGACCGACCGATAAATCCGGCAGGCCACAACCAACATCACTCGCTTGATTTCACCGCAACAAAAGACTTTTCTGTCTTTTTAAGGAAGATAGGCTGCAACGCGTGAGCAGAAAACTGCCCCAGCTCACGTATCACCTCGCCAGATTGGTCTGGATTTCCGGTTCGTCAGTGCTGTTTAAGGCGCGCTCTTCTGACGCTTTTTCTTGAGCTTCCTGCTGGTCAGCGGCGATGGCCGTCCGCGTAACAAAATGCAAGAAATCTTCAAATGCGCCCCTTTTATACCTGACTTCATTCGGCTTAGTTGCCGTTGCACGGCGTGACCAAAGGACGGCCTCTTCCTGGTTGCGCGCAACACCCACGCCGCCATCCAGCATCTGGGAGAGCATCATCTGTGCCTCCACCTCATCCAGGTCGGCCGCACGCCGGTACCATTTATAAGCCTCGGTTAAATCCGTCTTGACGCCCTTCCCCACGTAATAGAACCGAGCGATTTCCGTATAAGCTTCAGGAATATTTTTCTCTGACGCCATCAGCAACCACTTCATGGCCAAGCTATAATCAGGCGTGGCCCATTGACCACCAGCCAACATAATCCCCAAATGATACCAAGCAACCCCGTTGCCCGGTTGCTCGCCCGCAATGCGAAACCATTTCAAGGCTTCTTCATAATTTTGCGGCACACCACTCCCATAATAATAAAGCAACCCGAGATTAGTGGATGCCTGTTCATGCCTTTTCTGCGCTGCGAGAAGATACCACTTGGCGGCCAGTGCCGGCGCAGGACTCAACCCCACCCCAAGATCGGCCATGAGACCAAGGGTAAAAGCTGCCCAGGCGTCGCCAGCAAGAGCCGCTTTTTTAAGCCACTGGACTGCTTCGCCATAGTCCTGAGCGATACCGTCTTGATTACCATAAAGATAACATAGTCCCACGGCATAAGCGGAACTTGTGTCACCCTTACCCGCCGCTTTTTTCCACCACCCCACCGCCTCGGCCAAATTCTTTTTGACGCCATTACCTATCGCATGAGCACGTGCGACTTCTTTCTGAGCTTCCACTTTACCGAAATAGGCACCCATCCGCGTGAAGAAGGATGGCGGATCAATTCTGATACTCAGTGTGTCTTGAGCAAATGCCGTACCTCCGCAAAAGGCGGATACCAGAACAAGAACCAGCCCCAAACGAACAAGTTTGTTGTTCATTCTCGTATCTCCACCAGCATTTCCTACCTGGATTAAAGTTGCCCGAGAAATATAGCTAAAAATTCATCGGGTTAAAATGGAGAATTCAATCAACGCAAGAATAATCCAACCCTTTGATTTAGCTCACGAGTGATCCCACCACCGCGAGCATATGCGCTGGAATACGAGAAATACTATCACACTCTAGCCAGCACGGCGATAGACATCTTCGAGACGCACAATATCGTCTTCACCAAGATAATCGCCCGACTGCACTTCAATGAGGTAAAGCGGCACGAGTCCAGGATTCTCCAGTCGGTGTGTTGCGCCAATCGGAATATAGGCTGTTTCATTTGGCCCCAACAAATTAACTTCTTCCCCAACCGTAACTTTTGCAGTGCCACTGACGACCACCCAATGCTCGGCACGATGATGGTGCATTTGCAGACTGAGCTGTCCACCCGGCTTAACCATGATTTGCTTGACCTGGAAACGGTCACCGCGATCCAGTTGCTCATAGAAACCCCAAGGTCTCCAGACACGCTCATGGCTATGTTCTTCATGACGATTCTTACGCCGCAGACGCGCCACAAGCTCCTTAACATCATCGACGCGTGTCATATCCGCAACCAGGAGCGCATCAGCCGTTTCAACGACAACAACATTGCTTAGTCCAAGAACCGTCACCAAACGTTTGTCCGCACGCACATATGAATTCTTAACATCATGCAGCATGACATCACCGCCAGTCACATTACCCGCAGCATCCTTGGTCCCCAGTCCCCACAATGCGCCGAACCCTCCAACATCGCTCCAGGCGAAATCGACAGGCAAAACCCCTGCATTATCGGCATATTCCATGACCGCATAATCAACTGACAGATTTGGCGCACGGGCAAAAGCAGCACCGTCAAGGCGCAGAAAATCGAGATCCCGTCGCCCTTGCGCCAAAGCCTTTCGACATGCCGCGAGCATTTCGGGCTGTAACTTTTCAAGCGCCGCCAAGTAAGTATCAGCACGAAACACAAAAATTCCTGCATTCCATAAGTATTTCCCGGTTGCCAGATAGGCGCGCGCCGTCGCCTCATCGGGCTTTTCTTTAAAACGGGTGACGTGGCATGCGCCGTTACCGTCGGGCAAGGCCACACCCGCCTCTATATAACCGTAACCGATGTGCGGAGCCGTGGGCTTAACTCCCAAGGTCATCAAATACCCAGACATCGCGCAATCCGCCGCACTGCGTATTGCCGATTGAAAAGCCACCTTGTCCGCGATGAAATGGTCAGCCGGCATCGCAACCAGCACGGTCTGATCCGGTTTATCTGCTGTCAAAGCAGCAACGGCCAATGCCGGCCCGGTGCTGCGCGCCACAGGCTCAAGAAGGATCATAGAAGGTGTGACCGCGTTTTCGCGTAATTGTTCGGCGATCAAAAATCTTTGATCGTCATTGCAAACCACCAGAGGTGCGGCAAACCCATCCCCTTCGGGCAAGCGCGTTGCGGCTTGTTGCAACAATGTGCCTTCACCATGAAGTTCCTGGAGCTGCTTCGGGTAACCCGCGCGTGACAAAGGCCACAAGCGTGTGCCGGAACCACCAGACAAGATAACAGGCTGAATACGCATGTTTTCGTTCTCCGCTAAAAGTTTAAGGCACGCACCATGCGCCCCACCGGCCAACACCGCAGTTGCTACTGAATATCATTAAAATAGGGATGAAAGTAATTGAAATCAGAGCTCGTCAAATAATCCGCCAGTATCTACCCAGCCCATTGTGTCAATTCCGTGACCTGGGCATAGCAGGTTATTATCAATATCAATCAAAAAGGCGCACAACGAATGGCGCCTTACCACGCGCGTTAACAATTAAATTTTGTACTTCTTGTACCTGTATATCAATTGAGACCGGGATTTTCAGGCGCGCATTGTCAAGAATATGCGCCGCATCCCGCGGTCCATAACCAGGGGCTGTCGCTACATTAATCAAGAGATTTTCAGGATCTTTCTGCACCAACTGCAACTGAAGCACATGCTCAATCTCACGCGGAATCTGATTCAAACCAATAATCCGCATTCCGTCGCGCGTAACCAGATATTCCCCATCACGCCCCAGAATTCCCGAAAACGCGCGCAACCCAAGGCTGATTTCCACCAATTCCGCAACACCACAATTATCCGGTAACTGTGCCAAATCGCCGGTTTGATACCGCACCAAAGGCATGGCCAAATTCCAGTAATTCGTCGCCACGATAGCAGCGGTCGTAGGATCACTTTCATGCGGGATTAGTTCCGCCCGTCCATAAGCCGGGTGGAAGAAAAATTCGTCCGGTTTCACGCTGTAGGCCAAGCAAAGTCGTTCGGCCTGACCATAATAATTCACGACCTGACTGCGGAAGCAATCAGCAAGCGCCCGGTGCAACGACGCAGGCATCATCTCCGACGAAGCCAGAATGAGGGGGATCCGCAAATCAATATCTGCGCGCTGCACCAATGAAAGTAAATTCAACACCGCGCTGGGATAAACCCAGAGCACGTCCGGCATGAAATCCCGTATGGCACCAGCAAACCAAGGCAGCGTCTGTGGCGACAAGTGCGCCGAAGAAAACGTCAAACGTTTGCCACGATGGCTGATGCGGCCATAGGGGGGGACGAGATCGTCCTGCGCCTTGATTCTATCACCACGCAGCACGGCGACGCGCGAATGCCGTATAGAAAAACCATGAGGCGCCAGAAGCGTGTCGATAAACGACTGTTCGGCGACAATACATTCCAGAGAACGCCATAAATTTAATGGCGTCCCCGTCGTGCCGCCGGTGCTGGCCGGAAGCCTTCCCCAGATAAAAGGATTAAGAAAATCCCTGGGATTAGCGCGAACCGTCACTTTGTCGAGCAACGGCCAATCTTCATACCGCGCAGACTTATCAGCCCCATAACGGCTATTCCTGGCTGCAGCGACAGTATGCTGCGTCAACATGTCACGCAGGGATTCCACGCCATGCGCCTTGTACCACGCCTCGGCGCGCGATACACGCGCGCGCAGCAGCGGGTTATATCGCATCGCCAGATCAAGAATTCCTTCGGTTTTCGCGAACGCGGCCGCCGAAAGAAGCATTGCCCTTAACATCGCTTTACTCTAAAAAAAACAGTGTGCATCGTTTGGGATCCTATCGTCTTTAAGGTTAGCAACAGCAAGGAACCGGGGACGATGTCAAGAGAGAGTTTCTCAACCTTTGCTCCGCAATAAAGGCAAAAAATTGACGATGCCACAAACTTCAACGCCTCCCCCGCTTATCCCGTCATCACCCCGCAAATCCCTGGTGATTTTTTTACCCGACCTGGCAGGCGGTGGCGCGGAACGGTCACATATCAATATGGCAACAGCATTCGCAGACGCAGGATATGATTTAACTTTTCTGCTTTATCGTCGCCAAGGCGCATTACAAAGCCTGTTGCCTCCTTCTGTCCGCGTCATCACTTTGGGTCATGCACGATCATTAGGAAATTTCTTGCCGTTCGTGAAATTCCTACGCCGTGAAAGACCGGATTATCTTGTTTCCAATCTTGGCCACAGCAATATCATCGCTATCTGGGCAGCGATGCTGGCGCGCACCTCCACAAAAATTATTGTCAGCGAACACAGTGTGTTTACCCTCGACTGTGCTGAAAAACCCATATGGGATTGGCGTTACAAAATATTGCCCCTACTCTACCGCCTTTTTTTGAAACGTGCCGACGCCATCATTGCGGTATCCGGTGGCGTTGCCGACACACTTGCTGTTGCATGCGGCCTGCCCCGGACACGTATTACCGTCATCCACAACCCCGTCATAAGCCACGATTTCATTCGGAAATATGAAGAGACAGTCGTTCATCCCTGGCTAGAACCAAATCAGCCTCCGGTTTTTCTGGGAGTTGGCCGCTACATTCCTTCCAAGGACTTTGGTGCCTTGATCGCGGCATTTTCCATTGTAGCACAGCAAAGACAGGCGCGGCTTATTCTTCTCGGAGACGGGCCTTTGCAGCCGCAACTGGAGGCACTGGTCAAGAGCGCGGGCATTACTGACCGGGTGAGCATGCCTGGATATCAGCTTAACCCCCTGCCCTTCATGCGCCGTGCGGCGGCTTTGGTATTAACCTCGCGGCACGAAGGCTTCGGCAATGTCTTGGTCGAAGCCATGGCTTGCGGCACACAAATTATCAGCACGGATTGCCCCTATGGCACCAGAGAAATTCTTGCCAACGGACAATATGGCCGTATGGTTCCTGTCGGCGACAGGCAGGCTCTTGTCCAAGCCATGTTAGATGTGCTTGAGAAACCTGCTCCAGATTCAACGGCGGCGCGTCACTATGCTACTACCTTCAATGTGCCCAATGCGATCCAATCATATGGACACCTCTTGAACAGTCTGGAGCACCCCGCTGGAGCCACATCGGCAGAATCAGCCCGTAACGTCATTATGGTTGGCCAATTCCCTGAAAACTCTGCCCTGATCAAAGGTGGAGTGCAGGCCTCAACATATGGACTGGCGCGCGCCTTACAGCTGCAACCACATCTGGCACGAAGCCTGGACGTTCTCGCCCTGCCTCTCAAACCGCAGACTTCGGCAACCCACAGAGTAATTGACGGCATTACAGCAAATTTTCTGAGCGCGCCCTATAAATTCCTGGCTTCAAGTATCGTCCATTTGCCAAACACAATGCGCTTGATCAGATCCCGTCCCACACCTGTCGTTCATGTGCATGGCACCGGCTTGTTCCAGGCAATATTATGCGCTTTGGCGCGCTTGAAAAGAATTCCGCTTGTCTGGACACTGCACGGCATTACGGAAAAAGAAAATTTTATGCAATGGCAGGCACATCCTTCCCTGATCAACGGTGCGCGCTATTTGCTGTACAGGTTTTTGGAACGCGGCATGCTGCGGCTGACGCCGGACATCATCGTCGATACACCTTATGTCCGGCATGAAGTGCCGCCAACGCAAAACCGCGTACATATTATTCCGCAAGGAATATTCATGGATGAACTGACGTCTGAGCGCACGAAGCCCCGCGATCCTTATCTGGTTTTAAGTTTAGGGGTCATGGCACCACGCAAAGGACATCATCATTTGATCGAGTCATTTGCGCTGTTGCGTCAACGCGTCCCTCAAGCTCGTCTGGTTATTGCCGGAGCATTGGCAATTCCAGAATATGCCCGTTTGTTAGAGCAAACCGCACAAAAATTGGGGATATCCGACGCCGTCGCGATCCGCGTCAATTTGCCGCGTTCTGAAATTCTAGACCTTCTGGGTCGCGCCAGCATCTTCGCCCTGCATTCTGAAGAAGAATCGCAGGGCATTGCCTTGTGCGAAGCCATGGCTGTCGGACTGCCTATTGTCGCAACACGAATTGGCGGCATACCTTTTGTTGTTGATGAGAACAACAATGGCTTCCTGACTTCTTTTGGCGACATTACAAGATTTGCAGACGCGATGGCGCGTCTTCTCACCGATGCCGACCTGCGCGACCGGATGAGCATCGCGGCATGCAAGGGCAGTGCACGTTTCGATTGGCTTAATATCGCGGTTGAAGTCGCCAAGGTCTATGGTTTGGCGCAACAATACTCAGCGCGCACGTAATTTAAGCAGCATTTTTCCCAGACGATCGCGCGAATTCATGACGTTTTGCACAAGAACTCCTGCGGCATAAACTATGCCCCCGGTGATTACTTTTGCCATCAAACCAAAAATGTCCTCTCCGAACGGTACAAACGTCAAGACTAGCGTCATGACACCCACGGCCGCAGATATCTGGAAGAACGGCTTAAAGGGAAATTTAATCGGGAAAGCACGCCGTCCGACGGCAATGCTGAGGCATAAAAGGATTATATAGGAAGCAACATTGGCGTACACCGCCCCCATCATGCCGTAGCGCGGGATCAAATAAAAATTTGCCGCAAGATTAAACAACGCCGCTGGCCCTTGCGTAAACAGCAGAAGATAGGGTTTCTTCGCCAAGTGGAATGCATGGTCGAAATAATGCGTCGCCATCCCGTTAAGGATCGCCGAACACGCGATCCATGGCATGATCTGCAACGCCCCAGCGCGGAACGACTCGCCGATAAAAACCGTTGCCAGTTGTGTGTTGATGAGAATTAGCCCCACACAGGTGGGAAGCGCCAAAGCCAACATCACCACACCGTTCGCATAGGTCTGTTCCCGCGCACCCTCAAGCCCCTCATGTTCCAGTTTATAGATTGTCAGAGGAAAGGCCGGGAGCGCTACCACCATGAATATAATCGTAGCAATGCGATCCATGAGGGTAAAACCGGCGGCATAAATGCCGACCATCCCAGCTCCATGAAAATGTTCTATGATGAATCTGTCCGATGTCGAGATGATAAACGCGAAGCTGAAGGACAGCGTAAGCGGCAACCCAAATTTAATGATCGTCCGCAGTACGGGTAAGCTGAAATTTGCCGTGGCAATGTTTCGCAACTGTTTCAGGTCAACCAGTGCCATGCAGGCCATCCCGATAATAAGCCCGCCTGTCGCCCCCAAATTGCCGAGTTGCAGAAAATAGACCAGTACCAGCCCAATGCCAAAGCCCAGAACAGCCTGACCACATTCGATCAAGTTATAGGTTTTAAAATTCAGGGCACTGCGATGGAATGCCTGATTTATATTCAAAAAAGCGCGGGCAAGTGCCAGAGGCAGGGCCAGCCACGCCACCTGGGTCATGCTTCCCAGTGGCACGACGCCGATAAAAATCAGCACACACAATGTCATGATAACGCACATGCCAACAAAGGCGGCATAGGTCGTGGTACGCAACATTTCCGCCCGCCCCTCGCGTACGGCCTCGGGCATCAACCGCGGCAAGGATGTTTGCAGCCACGTAAAGAAAACGGCGTTCAGCAACGTCATGGCGTTCAGCGCCAAGGCGTAATGCCCAAAATCTTCCGGCGCGAGCAGCCGCGTATAGCAAAAAACCGCCCCGAAAGCCGTAAGCGCCGGGATCATGTTCGACGGGATGTAACCCAACACATGTTTACCGAGCATGCGGCAACTTCCCCTGCACCGGAGATTGTTTAGCGACAGCGCCATTTGCCAGAGTGTCAAGCGCACGTGCGGCGCATATCACCGCGCACACCATAATCAAGTAGGTCGAATCCTTGCGCCCGAACGAGTTGGATGTGGATGCCACCAAAAAGTATGATAGCACCGCCAACTTCAGACCCATCGGTTTGCTGCGCATCAAATCCCAAACAAAAACACCGGTCATCAACAGCCAGAACGGGAACATCAAGCCCCCAAGGTACATGAACATCAGCAGCCACGGATTTTCAATATCCGATAAAGGGATGATCAGATTCATCCGGTACGCGATATCAACGATGCGTTCAGGCGCAACCCCAAGGATAATTTCATGTGTGCGCATGTAATCAAAAACCATCAATGCCAAACGGCGGCTGTCGGCGCTGTCATCGGTGATCGAACTTGCGGCCAGACGTTCCCCGATACTGCTGTGCAAAATCAGAAAGTTAAGACCAGCGACAATGATGACAGGAACCAGGATAATCGCCGCAACAAGGAAGAGAACTTGCAGCATTGACATGCGCCCATGCCGCACCATCTCCTTAACCTTTACCGCAGCATAAAGCATGACCCCGAATATGGAAAATGCCAATCCGGCGCGGCCGCCAAACGCAACGAGAGAAACCATGAAGAGTGTCGCCAGTCCCCAGGTCAGTAAGGGTTTAAAGCGCAGCCCCAGCATCACGAACAAAGCAATCGACGTGAACATCGCATTGTTCAAAGGATGCCCACGTAAGGAGGAAGCACGGAAATATTCTTCACGAATACCCGGCGCATTCTCACCGAACTCAAAAATCCTGGTCTGTGTTATTGACTCGCCGATACCGATGATGCTGTTCACCACCGCAACGAAAACAAAGAAATAAATCGCCCGGCGGCAGAAATCCTTGGGCGCCGTCGCCAGCACAATAGCGCAGATCGGTGCCGTCATATGCGTATCGATCATAAATGCCGTGCCCGCGGGACCGCTGCGAAAAATCAGGTAAACAAACAACATGACATAAAGCAGCAGCAAAAACAGCGCGATGCGCGAACGATGGAGTGTGCGCCAGAATTCGCGGAAAGGGTTGCCGCTGTCACCAAGCATCACAAAGAACGACGCAACGATGAAATATGTTCCCGGATGAATTTTCTCGTAAAAAGCGCCTTCCGTTGAAGAATAACGGAAACCAACGGAATTAAGCAGCAAATCAGACAATACGATGTGTAGAAAGAAGCCGAATAAACATACCAGGCCGGCGAAGAAGTGCCCTTCTGCACCAGGCGCGCGTACTTTCTGATCCAGATGTGACAAGGAAAACATGCCTGAATCCGTTAACCGCGGCGGATTTTCTTTTGTTGCTTCCACGATAATCCTTGGGCTATATCCGCTCGCATGAAACAGGCATGGCCTTTTCGAGACATATTCTATAGTGCATGTGATACGTTCCGGCAAACAATGAAGTTCATGCGCTGCTGCTGGCACAGCGCTTAGGATCATTTGATGATGCCCGCAGGGTTTAAACCGACAAGAAAGCCACAATGCTGCCACAGGAATTAAATCGCGCCACCACGGCGGACGCATCAGGAAGCGTGGCTCAGGCGCAAATTACGGCAACGTTACGTGGGAAGAATCTTCCGGCGCTTGATGGCCTGCGCGCGATGTCAATTGGCCTTGTTTTGGTTTCCCATGCCGGATTGCAGAATTTTGTTCCTGGCGGCCTCGGGGTCGTGACCTTTTTTGTTATCAGTGGCTTTCTGATCAGCCGTCTGATGATTGAGGAGATCGACGCCAGCGGCGAACTGAACATCAAAAAATTCTATATCCGGCGTGTCTTGCGCCTGTTTCCTGCCCTGGCGCTCTTTCTGCTCATTTTCGTGCCGATCATACAGGCCGCAGGAGTCCTCATCACCGGGACACATGTCGCCAGCGCATTGCTATATTTTACCAACTATTATTACATATATATCGGCTACGCAGTTTTCAGCCCCATTCCAATTCTTTGGTCGTTGGCGGTTGAAGAGCATTTCTACATCTTTTTTCCTTTTATCATGCGCCGGTTCCGCACCCGGTTTAAAACATTGCTGTTCTGGCTGATGGCAACGGCTTTCTTTGTGCTGCTGTGGCGCCTTTATTTGAATGCTGCCTGCTCCGGGGTCGACGCCTCTGCCGATTTCTGCGGCCTTCCCGACGGATCACGCATCTATAAAGGCACGGACAGCATCGGGGACTGCATCATTTACGGCATTATAGCTTCTCTGTTGCTGCGCCTCTATCCGACCCAGACGCAGCGTCTGATCATGAATCCAGTTACATTTTATGCCAGTGGCGTCGTTCTTCTCTTCACGCTTCTCTTCCGTGACCCGGATTTCCGGGAGACCCTGCGCTACAGTTTACAGGCCATCAGCCTGGCAATCATCGTTGTCAATGTCGCCCTGGGTGGCATGCCGTTCTTTACCAGGATATTCTCGCACCCGGTTCTGGTTGAAATCGGGCGTTGGTCGTATGCGCTTTATTTATTTCATTTCGGAATCATGATGTGTATGGGGGCATATACGCAAAATCGTGATATTTTCAGCGGCTCCATGGATATCGCCATTTATTTTGTTGCTTCGCTGAGTTCTGCTGCCGCTGTCTATTATCTCGTCGAGCGGCCTATGCAGGCGTTGCGCCATAAATTCGGCTCACGCGCCGAAGGCTGACCCTGGTGAACCATGAATTTTGATCCTTCCGCATTATTGATGGTCATCACCGATCTTGGCGACAGCGCCGTCCTGAGTGGGATTATTCTGGTCACGACAGCTTATTTATTGGTCAGTGGCTGCCGTCGCACAGCCATAATTCTTCTTGCGTCGTTCCTTATCACCGCCGCAGGAATTGGACTGCTTAAAATTATATTCTTCAGCTGCCATCACCGGATTGATCTTCCCTTTGATATTCGTTCCCCCAGCGGACATGCCGCCCTGACAGCCGTTGTATGGGGCACCATATCCTTGATCCTGGGGCAACAATTTTCTGGGTGGAAAAGGTGGTCTACATATTTATTGTCCATCATCATCATCGGGATGATTGCCGCGACGCGACGCGCCCTGCACTTTCATACGACCGATGAAATCGTGGCAGGTATGTGCGTGGGGCTTCTGGGTCTTTGTTTTGCCTGGATTTTGCTGCGGCATTGGCCGTCACAGAAATTTCAGCCTCGCGGCCTCATCATTGCGGCCTTGGTCGCGGCGATAGCTTTACACGGCCTGCGCCTGCCGGCCGAAGATTTTATGAAGCTCATGGCGCTCAAGATTCAGTCCTACTGGCACTTTTGCCAGCCAGGATCAGTGCAGGAATGAAGGTTTTTTCGTGGCTTTTTCTATATCTTAGGTGGCAACTCTTGCGATAATTTCTTAAGATACTGTATAATGTAATCCGCTCTTGGTTTACCCCGTCCCTCTGCCAAATTTCGGTACACGATTGACCAATATTGACCAGCTCCAGAAACTGGTGCCCGACGCGCGCAGTGACGCGTACGCCGTACCTTGTGCACGCGGTGTTCCACCTTCGGTGCCCATAGTCATGCGCGGACTGGTGCAGCGGCTTGTCCTGGCTCCGGATGCAAAACCGAACCGGATCATGGTCTTTATTGCCGCGCGCTCAGGTGAAGGAACTTCGACGGTAGCAGAAGACTATGTTGCCGCCCTCGCAGCAGAAACTCAGCAGAAAGTCTTGTTACTGGATACGGGGAAACTTAACCCGGAACGTTTTATGGCGCATGGAATTGACCCAACACTTGGCATGGTCGATGCCTTAGCGCTTAACATGCAGCATACGCAGGCGGTTCACCCTGTCAGCGAGAATGTTTTCATTTCACGTTGGGTAGGTCGTGACGAAAACCGCAGTCTCGCCGGAAAGCTGGCGCGTGATGCAAGTTTCTGGCAATCCATGCGCGCCCTGTTTCACACCATCGTCATTGACGCGCCAGCACTGGAAACCTCTTTTGATGGTGTTGCTTTTGCCGCACGTGCGGACGCGACCATTTTGATTGTCGAAGCTGAATCAACGCGACGTCAGGTTATTGAAAGGCTGCACGATACCTTACGCGACGCCGGAGCAAATCTGGTCGGTCTCGTTATGAACAAACGGCGTTTTTATATCCCGGGAGAGATTTATCGACGTCTATAGTGGTCGCGGCGCGCTTCAGATACGCGCAATATCGTGATAGATCGCCTCGATTTCAGCGGTAACAACCTGCACATCGAAGCGCGTTCTTGCGTATTCTGCGTTATGTTTTCCAACTTCTGCCCACTTCTGCGGATCGGACAACATACGCCGCAACGCCTGCGTTACCTGCGTAACATCAACATGATTCAAAACAATGCCGTTCTCCGGTTCATGAATGATATGCGGAATACCTCCGACCCTGGCGGTTAAAACCGGCTTTCCTGCCCCCATAGCCTCAAGTAAAGCAATGGGCATACCTTCAGGGAAATATGTCGGCAACGCAAACACCATGCAATTCTGTAGAAGGCTTAATTTTTCGGTGCCGACCACATAGCCTGTAAATTTAACGCGGTCATTGATGTTCAAGGATTCAGCACGTTCCAGCAAGCCATCATATTCATCACCATGTCCCGCCATCACCAGATCAACATCGGGGAAATCATCCTTGATCTGCGCAAAGGCATCCAAAAGCTCATAAACGCCTTTGGCTTTCTCAAAACGCGACATGAAAAGCAGGTATGGCCGGGAAGATTCGAGTTCTGTTTTTTCCAATGGCTTTAGTGTAGCACTGTCGAACATTGTGCGCGTCACGACCACGAGTTTATCAGGCACACCCATTGCAGCCAGATCATCTTTAAATTCGGGAGCCAACACCATGATGGCGCGCGCGCCCCTGAGCAAGTGAACAAAAGCCCATCGCACCACAGAATTTCCTCGGATGAAGCGTGCAGTCTCAAGATCCCAACCGTGGAAATAAATCATAATGCTCTTGAAACGCAGCACGCGGAGCATGAGTAGAATCAGACCGTCACGCAGCACCGATTTCATCGAGCGATCCAGGCTCGGATTAATATGAACCACGTCAATTTCTCCAGAACGCACCAAACGTGCAACCTGGAACGGGATGCTGGAAAGTCGCTTCAGAATCGCGGCAACGCTTTCTTTCTGCTTATGCTGGCTACCAACCCATAATGATGTGATGCGGCAAGCCTTCAGCCGCGTTTTCATCATCTCGACAAAGCCCGACACACCACCTGGCACGCTGGGATCGGGTGAAATGAGCAGCAGCGACAACGCCGGACGCACACCGATCGAAGCCGTCAGGGTCGGTGCAAATATACCCTGTGTATCAGGTTCTCCCGAGGCTTTGACCTGGTGACGATAATCAACTTGCGCGGTTTCAAAGTTATAACGCGCGCCAATCGTGTCCAGGGTAATGGCGCGCAAATGCCTTACATTGCCGTCAAGCAGCACAAATGCCCATATTTTATCCGCATTATTATTACGCTGCGCCAGATGGTCATCAACAATTCCCTGCATCGCGCCGGGCAACAAATACTCCGCCTGCCACGTCGATGCCAACGTATCGCAAACGAAAGGTTTCATATCCCGCCGGAACCAATCAGCCAGCGGTAAATCAAACCCGATTTTTGGTCGATAGATACATTCCGAGGGGACATATTTCTCAGCCATGCGCTTAAGAAGATATTTCTGCTGCCTTCCCCGAATGAGGAAATCTTCACTCAAAGACCACGAAACTTCACCGACGTAACGGGTCAGGAATGGAACCCGCGCCTCAATTGAGGCATGCATTGTCGCGCGGTCTGTACGTGTCAGCATATCGTCCGGCAAACGATGGTGCAGATCCAGTTCGATGGCGCCAGTCAGATTCTCACGCTTTTCATCGAGGATCCCCTCCGCTTCCACAAGAGAACGGATCAAATGCGGCTCGAAAATCATCCCCGTGCCGTAATAGTTTGGATCACGGGTTGCCATACGCGCAAAGTGCACATAGCGTGACTGGTTATTCGTCAGGACACGCACGATATCCGCTGCCCATGGAAAATAGCGTGCATAGGCATACAGCCGCTGCGCCAGCTGGAATCGATAATATTGATTGTACCCGCCAAACAATTCATCGGCACCATCGCCGCTTAAAACTACTTTGAATCCCATATCGCGCGCAAATTGCGATACAATATACAGCATCACCGCCGAAGGATCGGCGACGACATCGTCCATAACCTCGGGCCATTCCGACAAGGCACCGGCAAATTCCCCGGAGTCACAATAACGCACATGATGCCGGATCTTATATTTCTGACATACTGCTGCGGCATAGCCGCTTTCATCAAACTTTTTGTTATAAAACCCAATCGAGAAAGCGGATAAATCAGGGCGACGCTGCGCCGCCAGCGCCGTAATCAGGCTTGAATCCACGCCACCGCTCAAAAGCGACGCCACGGGAACATCAGCAACTAAATGGCGGTCGATAGATAACCGCATTGCTTGGGTCAAAGCATGCAGGGCTTCTGTTTCGTCAAACTGATCGCGCCGTGGAACATGCGGGGTTACCCAGATGCCTTTACCGATAATCGCGAAGCTGTTAAGGTCAAAGGTGATAGCTTCACCGGGAAGAACCTCAATGATGTCGGTGAAAATAGTGTTCGCGCCTCGACAAGCGCGGGTAAAGTAATATTCGGCCAGTCCCTTCTGATGGATCGTCTTTTTTGACAACAGCATCAAAGGCTGCAAGCGCGAGGCGAAGCCGATCCGATCTTGATCGGCATAATAATAAAGCGGCTTGATGCCAAACTGATCACGCCCCAACGTCAGGTGGTTTGAACGCCGGTCATAGTGCGCGAAGGCAAACATGCCGTCGATCTGGTTCAGAAAATCAACCCCCAGATCATTCAGTCCCTTAAGGAGGACTTCGGTATCAGAATGTGTACGATAGGCATCGCCCGCCTTCTTAAGCTCCCGGTAATTATATATCTCGCCATTGTAAACGATGTCGCCATAGGCGTCGCTCATCGGCTGCGTGCCGCCTTCAAGATCTATGATCGACAACCGCGCCTGTGCCAGCACTAATTCTGGAGTAATGCGCTTGCAGTTAAATCCATCCGGACCACGCCGCGCAAGATACTGCGCCGCAGCCGCAACATAGGCTCCTGCAAAATCCTGATCCCACTTGCGAAGAACCAAACCGGCCAGTCCACACATCAGAAAATCCCCAATTTTATGACCGGCGCGTGCGCCAAAAAGCGCTTGGTGGCCGCCGGCAAGATAAATGGCAATGCCGTGCGTGTCAAAACGCGCCGTATTGTTAGACCTCGTTGAACATCCTGTCAGACCAGGGCGAAGAAACACGCCTTCCCGCAAGTCTGGACACAGCACCAATGCTTAGATGTGACCCCAGAGAACCTCGTGTTGCTCCCATATCTCACAAGTTTATGAAGCGAGCCTTAGACGCCGCAAAATCTTGGTCATAATATGGCGGGGAGAAAATATTAACTTCTTGCCGTCGACCAGACACTTATCACCGCAGGCAGAAAGTGTATGAAAGCCATCGGGGTTGCAGCCACGTTCCGGTTGGATTGTCGTGACCTCACGTTCGACATACTGCGTCGGCGTACAGGTTACTATTTCCATGATTCTAAGCGCCGCGCCATAGCGCGCGGCACAATCCTGCGCCGGGCGATAAAGTTTTCCATCATGACGAAACGGCGTGCCACCGCAACGCGCATTGCGCGGATCGCTCCGCACAGGATTATTGGCGTGCAGCTGCCATGGCCCGGCCAGAGACGCAGCATAGCAAAGATTGAGGTTATCAAAACGGTCGATTTCCGGATCGGTATAAGCAATCCAGAAATAGCCGCCATGGGTGAATAGAATGCTGTCGGCGGCAGCAATATCCGTAAGCGGCGTGGCATGAACACTCCATCCACCTGGCTCACTCCAACGATAGATTGTCAGGCGACGTGCCACGCAAGATTCCGGCAGACAGTAAATCACGCCATCATGTTCAAAAATAAAAGGATATGACAAATGTCCGGTCAGGCCGAAATCAATATCGGCCTCATCCATGATATCCCCGCCGTTAACCCGCAACTTCTTGATACGTCCAAGGCGTGTGGCGAAGTCATATTCCTCGCACATAACAACATGATCCTGTCTTGGCCATGCGAAAGGATCAGCCAGATAACGTTTTTCTGAACGTGCCCCGATCCATCGCACCGGCGGACATGTGTGCCAGCGCAATGATTCGCTTATCGGTGCATCAACCCAGCCGATCATCCAGTTTTCATGAAATAGCACCCGTTCAAGAAAATTCACCCCCCACCGCAGCATGAGGCGCGTTCGCCATATATAGCCCGCAAGCGGAGGCGATGCCGCCGCGTCCTGTTTCATAGGCAAGGCGATAAAGGACTGGCCGGTCAAGACACCGTTTTCATGATCGCGCAACGCCTGTATCACTAAACCTGCGGCACACTGGCACGCGTGTGATAATGTTGCTTGATATCCGCCCGGAACCACAGAAAATGCGGCCGCGCGTAGTGTCATATGCTGCTGCCCATCGTGCATGACCAGGTGTAGTTCCTGGACAGAAAAGGAACGGCAAACTGCGTCACGCAAATATTTCTGATACGCGAATGGCTGCCCATCGCTCCAATAGAGCGCCCAGTGCGGCACATGACGGCCAGCAACGGCTGCACCGTCCGCCGTAAGGAGAATATCGGCCTCCGCTATACCTGGAACGACCACATATGCTGGGAGCGCCTTGAGCAGAGCATCATAAATTGCGCTGCGACTTCCGCTTTGGGCAATTTCCTGAAGAAAAATACGTGTCATAACGACATTATAGCGAATCTCCACGCCAACTGCACTTACCCTTAATCACGGTAAGGGACAGTGATCAGTACAGGCAAACCAAGGCTGCGCTCGAGACCTTCGGGAGTATAAAAACCGCTGCGAAGAAATTCCGTCGTCGCGGCGGTCAAGACTACGCTGATCAGAGCAATAAAGGCCCCCACAAATATAATAATCATCTGAAATTTCTTGGGGTTAGGGTTAGACGCCGGAGGCTGAATCACCCGCACACTGCCAGAACGATCGCGCTGCAACTTGTCATAGGCGCGCGCTTCGTCCAATTGACGCATATATTGGGTATAATCATCTTCGGCCAGCTTGGCTTCACGCGTCAAAGCATTATAATCGCGCTCTTTTGCATCAATGTGGTCCAGCTGGGTGTTATAACTGACAATCCCCTTATCCAATGATTCACGGCGTGCCTGAATTGACCCAAGTTCGGCCTCGGCACGATCACGATCAAGTTCCGCGTGACTTAACACCTCCCGCGCATCATTAACCTGCTTTCGGGCAGCGACAACAACGGGGCTGTCCTTGGTGTAATGCGCCAACGCCTCTTTAAGTCGGCTCTCGGCATCGATCAGACGGATACGTGCATTCGCCATGGCGGCATCGCCGCCGCCTCGATCATAAAGCACCATATCTCCGGGTCGCGCCATGCCGTGCGCGTCAAGTGTAGCCAGCAAACTGGACAGTTCAGCCTGACGGCTGTTCAATGCGCCCAATTGCCGTTCAATATCCGTCCGCTGCTGTAACAATGACGCCCGCTGATCGGAGAAAGAGTAAATTTGATTGTCGTGCTTATACAATTCAACGGCCTGCTCAGCCTTGACCATACGCGTATGCGCAACTTCAACCTGGGTTCCCGCCAGATCGACACGCGACTCCAGATACAGTTGCTTTCTCTTCTCGAAATAAAGCTTCAGCAACTGTTCAAGTACCTGCGCCGCAAGAACAGTGTCGCGGTGCTCAAATGAAACGTTAATAATTGCAGATTCTTTTTCCAAAAGAATGTCAAATCTCTGATTGAAAAGAACGACGGCGACCGCAAGCTGCCGACGCTTGATGTCCTCTTCCGTTGGCTTGGGCTGCGATCTGAACACATCCAGCACCGATTGCACAATGAACTTCAACGGCGCGGTTATTGTCGCGATCAGCCCCGGACGAAGCAGTTCAGGGTAAAGCTTTTCCACCCCGATGGCTTTGATCGTTGCGGCGTGCAGATCTTCGCTATTCAGAATGGCAACTTCGGATTTGAAAATCTGGTCACGTTCGAACGGTATATTAACCGGCGGGCTGTTCTGATTGTTGCCTATTTCCGGACGGTAGACATATTCCGATCCCAATCGCACAACCAGAACGCTACTGGCCTGGTAACGCGGCGTCGGCACGAAGGAGATAAAAAATGCCACCAGAAAGGGAACAAAAAAGGCCAGCAAGAGTCGACGACGATATTTGAAGCCGAACGAAAGCAACTCGCGGAGCGAAACATCTTGCGCTGCCATGTCGCTCATCTTACTGCACGGCTCCTCTGGTCATCGTTGCCGAAACCGAGGCCGAAGTGTTGAAGAACAGCATTTGACGGAGATGCTGATCAACCCAGCGGTTGGCTTCGACGACATCCGACGGTGGCACGAGGACAAGGTCGCCGGGTTGGAGCATCACATTTTGCAGCATGTCTTCACCGCTGATCGCCTTTTTCAGATTCAGCGGATAGACATTCTCGTGACCGTCCGGCAAACGGCGCACAAGAATAACCTCATCACCGCGTGCCGCAGGCGTCATCCAGCCTGCTTCGGTCAACACATGAAGGATTCGCTCGCGCCCCATCATATTGACCGGCCCCGGTTTCAAGACTTCGCCGCCGACATAAACCCTTTGACTGCCAAAATTACGCACGACAACAACCAGATCGGGCTGCGTAACATGCGGAGCCAGGCTTTTCTTGATTATCTTGGCCAGTTTTTCCGGCGTCTCACCCGCTGCCTTGATATCCTGGATGAACATGATCGAAATCTTTCCATCCGGGCGCACAGTGATTCGCTCGTTCAATTCCGGAGTAAAAAAGAATTTAATTTCCAGTTCATCACCCACGCCAATGCGGTAAGGCATCGCGGTCGCATCCACAATTTCAGTGCGCAGCGCCTTAAATTGTCCAGGCTTCTTCACGACTGGGCCACACCCGGCAAGAAGCAGACAAAACACTGCCACGGCACTGACAAAACTTTTCTTATATGCCCGCAAATTCCCTCACAAACTTGTTATGTTGCCTCAAGCCACTGACGACCCAGCAGCATCCCTGAATACCGCGCACCAACGACAAGCCCGCCTGCAACGTGGTAGCGTCAAAACTGTGTAATTATTGTTTGAAGAATCGTCTGGAGAAGTAAGACGGCGGTACAATAGCTTGCCCTCGTGATCAACACAATCGGTTTAATGCATCACAAAACTTTATGACGATTACACCATTGTTTTCCCGAATAAATTCCTTGTACTTGTCACAGAAACAATCCGGGATGACAATGCGATTGCTTCCCGATCCCCAAGTTGTCGAACATTTGCCACGATCTTTTTGTTACAATTGTGACGCCCACCGCTCTTGCATAATTTTTTTCCGCCATCAAAGGGGATACCGTTGAAAAACAAGACCCGCGCGCTTTGCCTTATTGTCGCCCTATTCATATTCTTTTTTGCTCAGGTCGCACAGGCAGTTCCCGCAACACCGACATTCCATCGCGGGATTAATCTGGCGGCGTGGCTGGCCAATGCACCGCGCCAACCACTCTATGAACGCGATTTCTATCATCTCTCCGAGGTGGGATTCGACCATATCCGCCTGCCGTTCAATCCCGAGCAGTTTGGGTTTGCGTTACGGCAGTCCTCTTCGGAAGCAGTGAATATCAATCTTGCTGATCTCGACCGGGCCGTGACCATGGCCTTAAAGCATAAATTGGCGATCATCATCGACCTGCACCCCCTAAGCCGGTTTATGCAAACCCTGGAAGACAATGATTGGGCAGAAGAACAAGTGATCAAACTGTGGATCAACATCGCGCGCTATTTCAGCAAGGTTTCCCCCGGGAAACTGGCCTTTGGCCTGCTGAATGAACCGCAATATTATCACAAGGGCGCACGATACCAGGCTTTTATCAAGCGGCTGGCCGATGCTGTGCGCGCCGCTGCGCCCGAACATATGCTGATCGTCAGTGCGCCAGAGGGATCGTCTCTCGAAGGATTGCAAAAGTTTACGCCGCTTGCGGACGCAAATATCATGTACGACTTTCACTTTTACGAACCCTATATGGTCACCCACCAAGGCATCCATATGGGATTTGAAAAGAAAATGTTGCGTTACTTCCGCCGTTTACCTTATCCTTCCAATCTGGTAGATAAGAAAGCTGATTATTACGCGCCAATCGCGCCTAACCTCGCGCAAGCGCAAGATGAATTACAAGAATATGTCGATGCAAAGTGGAATTTTGACCGAATTGTCAGCCGCATCAAACTGGCTGCGGATTGGGCGGAACAATATAAGGTTCGTGTGATTTGCGGCGAGTTCGGTGTCCTGCGGAACCACATTGACAAGACGTCGCGTTACCGCTGGATCTCCGATACGCGCCGGGCTTTGGAACGTTTTGGTATTGGGTGGGAACTCTGGGACTATTCTGATCTGGCCGGCATTGCCGTGCCGGTAGGCGAAACCAGCACCGATCCTGTCGATGGGTCAGTTCGTTTGATACATCCGGCAAAATCATACCGGAGAATTGAACGGGAGGCGCTCCCGGCGCTGGGTCTAAAACAATAATAATTAAAAAATGCGATATTATTATGAGTGAGAAGTACGATGCAGCCATCTGGCTGCGTAATCTATCGGTGTTTTATCTCTGTCAACGTGTTGTGTGCAGGCAAGTTCTTGTTTTTAGGATCAGGTGAATGAAAATCAGCATTTTCGGGTTAGGCTATGTAGGAGCAGTATCGGCGGCATGCTTTGCCGACTTGGGGCATAGTGTCATCGGCGTCGATCCGAACCACACCAAAGTCGATTTGATCAATTCTGGTGCCGCGCCGATAGTCGAGGCCGAATTGGAGACACTCACGCAACGCGCGGTCAAGGAAGGGCGCCTGCGCGCCACGATGGATGCTGAAGCCGCGATCGCCCAGACGGATGTCACCTTTGTATGCGTGGCAACACCAAGTCATGCCAATGGTAACTTGAATTTTAAGTATCTTGAGAAGGTCAGCACCGAAATCGGTGCGGCTTTGGCCAAGAAAGCCACGTTCCATGTAGTTGTCGTGCGCTCGACAATACTCCCTGGAACTCTGAAGGGGAAAATCATCCCCCTTCTTGAAAAAAGCAGCGGCAAGAAAGCCGGCGTTGATTTTGGCGTCTGCAACAATCCGGAGTTTTTACGCGAAAGCACGGCCATTGCCGATTTCCGTAACCCACCGAAGACCGTCATCGGCGAGACAGACCCGCGCTCCGGCGCGCTTGTGTTGAGCCTTTATGATGGTTTGCCTGGCCCGATGATCCGCTGCCCGATCGAGGTTGGCGAGATGGTCAAGTATGCCGATAATTGCTGGCATGCGGCCAAGGTCACCTTTGCCAACGAAATTGGCAAAATTTGCAAGAAACTTCAGATCGATAGCCATCAGGTCATGGATATTTTCTGCCAGGACACAAAGCTGAACCTTTCGCCTTATTATATGCGTCCGGGTTTTGCCTTTGGCGGTTCCTGCCTGCCCAAAGATCTTCGCGCCCTCACCTATAAGGCACGCAGCAGCGACATCAGCACTCCCATGTTAAACGCCCTGATGCCATCCAATCATGAGCAAATTGAACATGGTCTCGCCATGATCATGAGTGCGCAGAAGAAAAAGATTGGAATTCTTGGATTTTCTTTTAAGGCCGGCACCGACGATTTGCGTGAAAGTCCGCTCGTTGAAGTCATTGAACGGCTTCTGGGCAAAGGGTTCGACCTTAAAATATATGACAAGAATGTAAATCTTGCCAAACTCACCGGGGCAAACCGTGATTACATCATGAAGGTTATCCCGCATATCGAACGGCTCATGGTCGGAAGTATCGACGAGGTACTTGATCATGCCGAAATTATCGTTGTCGGCAACAATGCCAAAGAGTTCGCCGCCATCGCCTCCCGGCTGAAGCCGCAACAATACGTTATCGACTTCATCCGTATCAAACAAATCGAGGAAAACCATGCAAACTATGAAGGCATCTGTTGGTAATGCCCCCGACTTGCGCTACGGTGACACATGTCTGCTCCCGCCATCTCCCCTTCCTGGCTCGATGACAAACACTGTTCGAGAGATACCACCGGCGGCAAACCAGTACCGCCCCGATCCCCAGCGCGGCGTGGGTCGCAAGGTTCTGATCATTGTGCAGAACCTGCCGGTTCCCTTTGATCGTCGCGTCTGGCAGGAAGCGAATGAACTTGTTGCCAACGGCTATGGCGTTTCCATCATCTGCCCGGTCGGACGCGGCTACAATGCCCGGTACGAGTGCCTTAACGGCATCCACATCTATCGCCACCCCTTACCGTTGGAAGCCAAGGGCGCCCTTGGATATCTGCTCGAATACTCGACATCGCTATTTTGGGAATTCGTTTTGTCATGGCGCGTGCTGTTCAAGCAGGGCTTTGACATCATCCACGCCTGTAACCCACCGGACAATATCTTCCTGATTGCCGGGTTTTTCAAAATGTTCGGCGGCAAGCAATTCCTGTTCGACCACCATGACATTAATCCGGAACTGTACGAAGCAAAATTCGGTCGCCGGGATTTCTTTTATAAGATCATGATCTGGTGGGAGCGGCTGACTTTCATGCTGGCTGACGTCTCGATTGCCACCAACGAGAGCTATCGCAAAATCGCCATTGAGCGCGGTAAAATGAACCCGGACAAAGTCTTTGTCGTACGTTCCGGCCCCAGCCTGGAGCGGATGAAGATCGTTCCCCCTGTTCCTGAATTAAAGATGGGGAAAAGGTTCCTTGTCGGATATGTCGGGGTCATGGGACAGCAGGAAGGCATCCCCTATCTGATTGATGCAGCGGAACATATTGTGCAGAAAATGGGGCGCACGGATGTTCACTTCACGTTGGTCGGCGGCGGCCCGGCTTTGGAGGATATGAAGAATATCGTCGCGGCAAAAGGTTTGACCACATACATGAATTTTACTGGCCGCGTTCCCGACCAAACCTTACTGGAAGTTCTGAACACATCCGATGTTTGCGTCAATCCTGACGAAGTCAACGCCATGAACGACAAATCAACCATGAATAAAATCATGGAGTATATGGCGCTGGGCAAGCCCATCGTACAATTTGACGTGACGGAAGGAAGATACTCCGCAGGTCAGTCGGCACTCTATGCCAAACCCAACAATGCGGTTGATCTGGCAGAAAAGATCGTCACCCTGCTTGATAACCCCGAACAGCGTGCTGCGATGGGGGCGTTCGGTCGGCAGCGTGTTGAAAATGAACTGGCTTGGAACTATGAAGCTCCCAAGCTCATGGCGGCATACAGTGCCGCACTGGGGCCACGCAATCATCACGACGACAACTGAAGCATATTTCGTCCGCTGCGTTTGTACATTTTCACAAACGCAGCGTTATTTTTTCATACAGAGCACAATCAAGGCACGCAATGCGGCTCACGGGCGAAAAACTATTATGGTATCGACACCGCCTGGCGGCCATGTCAAAGGCCGAGATCGCGCACCGCATCGGTGAGACAATCAAACGCCGAATTGACCGGAGAAAAGCCGACCCTTCCTCCCGCCATGATCGCGGCTCTTTATCGGAAATTCCCGGACTGCGTAACGGCATTAAGAATTGGGATGTTCCCCATGCCTTGCTCCATGAATGGCGCGACGATGCCGCACAGTCCCAAACCGGAAATTTTTATTTACTTGGTCAGGCATGGCCAAAAAGCAGCACTACCGACAAGTGGCATCTAGACCCGGTCTCGGGAAAATTCTGGCCTAAAGATCGCTATTGCTTTGATATTGATTTTCGCCATGCCAAAGAGATGGGCGATATCAAACATGTCTGGGAACTCAATCGTTTACAATACCTGCAACCGGTTGCGGCCCTAGCCTGTAAACGTGCTGACTCGGCACTGGCGTACTATTGCATCGATGAAATCATCGGCTGGATCGATCAGAATCCACCGCATCTTGGGGTCAACTGGGCTTCTGGAATTGAACTGGCACTGCGCGCGGTGAGTATCCTTGTGGTCACGACCCTTGTCGGAGAGTATCTTACCCCCGAACAGCGCGGCAAAATCTGGAGCACGCTGGAAATGCATGGAGCATGGCTTGAACGCTATCCTTCACGCTACAGTTCGGCGAACAATCACCTGGCGGCCGAGGGACTCGGTCTCTTCATAGTGGGAACGCTCTGTCCTCTCCTGCCCGACGCCACACGCTGGCGCACGCACGGATGGGAAATTCTCTGCGATGTAGCCCAGGAACAAATTTACCCGGACGGCGTGGGCGTCGAACAAACCATCACCTATACCGCTGTCGTCCTGGAGATGCTGCTGCTTGGGCAGCATATCGCCCGCGCCACGCACATCGACGTTCCTGAAGGCTATAGCGATCGCATCATGAAGAGTGGCATGTATCTCCGCTGGTTTACCGATTCCGCAGGAAACCATCCATATATTGGCGATAACGACAATGCGCGCGTTCTTGGCGTCTACCGCCGGGACGAAAGTTATGTTCGTTCAATTTTGGGATGCATCGCCGCTGCTACCAACCGACCCGACCTCACGCCACCTCATTTAAAGCCGCATTTCCGCCAGGCGATTTTCGGCCTTGCCCCGGCTCCGGAACCGGAGCCTGTCGGCGTTAAGAATTTCGCAGACGGGGGGTATACTGTCGGGCGCCATAAAGCAGGCAATCATGACGTCATGCTGGCATTCGACCACGGTCAACTTGGCTATCTGTCGATTGCGGCACATGGCCATGCCGACGCGTTGGCACTTTGGCTCCACATTGATGGTCAGCCGGTTCTGGTTGATGCCGGCACATATTTATATCATTCCGGCGGTGCGTGGCGCACATGGTTTCGTGGCACATCTTCCCATAACACTCTGTGCCTGGAAGACACGGATTCTAGTGTCATGTCAGGAAACTTCAACTGGTCTCATAAAGCGAATGCACGTCTGACCGCCTATGAAATCGGCAGCGATTATTGGCGCGCCGAAGCCGAGCATGACGGTTATCTTAAAAAATTTGGCGTCCACCATCATCGCACCTTGCGCGTGATGCCTCAAACAGGCTTTGCCGTTGCGGACATCTTGTCCGGCAGCGGAACACATCACGTTAAAATCAATTTTCTCCTGCACCCCGACCTGACCGCACACCATGATGGCCACACAGTGCGTGTGATGCATGGCTCCAAACTCATACTCCGCGCTGTTTATGAAGGCCCTTTGTCCTGCAAAATATGCGCTGCTGATGCGCCTGACGGCGGCTGGTATTCCGAAAGCTTTGGCATCAAAACTCCAGCACCGCGCCTTGTCTATGAAGGCACCCTGCCCTCGGGGCAGAGCAGTAAAGTCACCTTCTTCTTTGATGAAGAACGTCCACAAACCCACTGATTTTCCTCGATCCTCTTTCCGAGTCGCGGTCAGATTGTGGCTAATACTCCCGGCCATAAAAAAGTCTTATTAGAACGCATTAATGCGGACGCTCTTTACGCATCGTGTTCTGCATTTCCCCCCGCCTGTATCCCCCCCCATTCCTTCAGATTCATAAGGCTTCTCATGAGTTTGCCAAAAGCGGCGCTTGTTGACATTCAACGTTCGCATAAACCCCGAACACAGCGCACAACTTCTGAATACGATCTCTATGAAATTGCCCCAGCAAATATGAGGCTGCGTTTTTTCCTGCTTACAGATCTTCTTGCTCTGCTCGCGGCTCCGGCAATGGCCGCATTGCTGGCAGCTCATATCAACTTCTATTACTTTAAGCGCCCCTTACTTGATCCATCGGCTTTGCCTGCGGGGCTTGCAGCTGTCTGCGTGCTGATCGCCACCGGACTCTTGTTCTGGTTTGCACACCGGCAACATTACGCCCAGAGGCTTCCCTACTGGCTGGAAGTGCGCGAGATTATCTTAGGAGCCGGTATCTGTTCCCTGTTGCACAGTTCGTTCCTTTTCTTGAACCACGCCAGTTTTTCCCGACTCTGGCTGTTCAGCAGTTGGCTTTTCGCCGCGCTATTTATTGCGCTCGGCCGTCATGCACTGCGTCAAGCCTTGAAGCGGACGGGGCGTTGGTCGGTCGATGCCTTATACATCGGCAACACGCAGAGTACTGCTCCGAAGCAAAGCACGGTACCCACATGCCGGGAAATGGGTTTTCATATTCGTACAAATGCCGATGAGGATGTGATCACGGCGCGCCTTCTTGCCGGCGAGAGCTGGAGCAATATTCTGGACTCATATGGGGTCGAAGCCGTCCTCATCTATCCCCAGTCGATCCTGAAGGACACTTGCGACTTATGGCTGATGCAATTACGACGGCAAAAAATTCCGTGTTCCATTGTACATCACGACAAAACATTTCGTGCCATGATTCTGGGGCAATGGTTGCCCAGGTTAGGCAAGAGGATGTTTGATTTGACCGTATCAGCCGTCGCATTGGTTGCCCTTGCGCCAGTTTTTATTGTTCTGGCACTATTGATCAAACGCGACGGCGGGCCGGTGTTTCATGCCGATACGCGCGTGGGGATCGACGGAAAGCTGATGCAATGCCTTAAATTCCGCTCCATGCTCATCAATGCTGACCAGGAACTGGTGCGTTATTTACGATCCAATCCGGCAGCGGCGGCAGAGTGGGCGCGCTATCAAAAACTGCGGCGTGACCCACGCATTACCACAATCGGTCGCTTTATTCGCAAAACGAGTCTCGACGAGTTGCCACAGCTTATCAATGTTTTCTGGGGAGAAATGACGCTGGTAGGCCCGCGCCCGATCATCCCGAACCAGAAGCAGGCTTACGGTCCCAATATTTCTTATTATCACGCGGTACGACCCGGTATTACCGGCCTGTGGCAAGTCAGTGGCCGCAACCGTCTGACTTTTCGTCAGCGCGCTAAGCTTGATCGCTGGTATGTGCGCCATTGGTCGTTATGGCTGGATATCGTGATCCTGTTCCGCACCTTCCCGGTTCTTCTCCTCCGTAGAGACGCTTACTGAGCCTTGGGGCTCTCCGGAGCGTTAGGCAGTCTTTTTTCCCGGGTATCCACGCACAGCCCGCGCGCCCGCGTTGCCACCTGCTGGCACGTCGCATTGTCTTTATAAATACACTGAATCCCCAGGGAAGATGCGACACAATAGCGAAGCCCCTTATCCTGCTCACTAATGCTTAGTTCGTCGGGATTGATCACGCAACGCGCGCTGCTTCCTGCCGCTTGCCGACACAATATGACATCATAGAACAAACACTTCTTCCCTGTCGGCGTTATGGCGCAAAACGGCGCAGCCTCGGCCTCCATCGGAATTAAAGCCAGAAGCGCCAAACACATCCCGTACCACAAAGCGTTACCGCGCATTCCTTCACCACATCAAAAACCTGCAGATTCTTATATAACTGCCAATTATGGAAAGACAGGGGCGCATTTGCCCCACCCCCGGTATCATGTCACTTTCTCTACCATCAACACATCAGCAATATGCTATAGGTCATTGTCGTATTAACTTTTACAGCCGCAAGCCCGATATGTCTGACAAACCTTATATTCTTACGTTGTCCTGCGCCAATCGCCCCGGAATTATCGCCGCCGTGTCCGGCGCTTTATTTCACAATGGTGGCGATATCGTTGAGGCACATCAGTTTGATGATAGCACGACAGGGCGTTTTTTCATGCGCGTTGTCGCGAAAATTCCCGTCAGCTCTGTTTCTACATTCGAAAAAGAATTTGCCAAGCTGGTGGATACTTTCACCATGGAATGGCAGTTCCGCGCTAAAGATCAACGGCTACGCGTATTACTGCTTGCCTCGCGCTTCGATCACTGCTTGGCCGACCTGCTTTATCGCCAAAGAATTGGCGATCTGGAGATGGATGTCGTCGGGATTGTTTCAAATTACCCGCGCGCGACTTACGCGGGTCTCGAATTCGGCGCTGCGTCATTCCACTATCTGCCAGTCACGCCCGAGACAAAAAAAGCGCAAGAGGCGCAACTGAGGACGGTCATCACCGAAAGCGGCGCGGAACTGGTAGTTCTGGCACGCTATATGCAAGTTCTTTCAGCAGAAATGGCAGAGTGGCTGGCAAAACGCTGCATCAACATTCACCATTCCTTCTTGCCAGGTTTTAAGGGCGCAAAACCCTATCATCAAGCGCATGCGCGCGGCGTGAAGCTGATCGGCGCGACGGCGCATTACGTTACCCCAGCGCTCGACGAAGGCCCCATCATCGAGCAGGATGTGGAGCGCATCAGCCATCAGGACACGCCCGAAGCCTTGGTCCGCAAGGGGCGTGACATTGAACGCCGCGTTCTCGCCCGTGCCGTCGCTTTCCACCTCGACCAGCGCGTGCTCATTAACGGCATGAAGACTGTGATATTCAGGGATTGAACGCTACAGGTCGGGGCAAGCCCCATGTAAAACATAAACCGGCCAGCCCGTTGGGTACGCCTGTTTATGGTGCCGTTGGAGGGAATTGAACCCCCGACCTTGGCTTTACGAAAGCCCTGCTCTACCGCTGAGCTACAACGGCCCATGACCTGTGGACGGGGCAACCTATCCTGCGGCTTGGCGTTGGTCAACTGGGGCGCTATAACGAGCCATGCAAGAAATTTTCAACCACCCCGCTTTTGGCAATCTGACGCTATGTCTGCTTGGATTCTGGCCGATCGTCCAGGTCTTGCGGCGTGTCGGGCTCAACCCGCACTGGGGTTGGCTGTGGCTGCTGCAACTGATTGTTCCGGGCCTGGGTCTCGCGGTCATGGCGGGTATCTTTTGCCACCATCGCTGGCCAAAACTTCCTGCCCAGCCGCCAAAATGGCGTAAAACGCAAATCTGGGGGCAGTCGTGACCGATCTGCTGGACTTCGTCGGGTCTTTGTCAGCATGGTTTATGCTCTTGCCGCGCTGGGTTCTGCTGTCGATTTATGGCTGCATCCTGACTTACAGTATTGCCGCAGGCGGCTATACGCTGGCACGCGCAGGGATTAAGCCTTTGTGGGTGTTGCTGCTGCTCGTACCTACAGTCAATGTTCTGGCGTTGTGGGCTTGGGCTTATGGCGCATGGCCACGAGAAAAGGCGAAGGGATAGATTATGGAATACCGTCGCCTGGGACGCACCGATATCAAAGTCTCCGCCATCTGCCTTGGCACAATGACCTGGGGACGGCAAAATACGGAAGCCGAAGCGCATGAACAGATGGACTATGCGCTGCATGCTGGCGTTAATTTCTGGGACACTGCGGAATTATACCCCATCGCGCCGCAAGCAGAGACGCAAGGCCGCACCGAGGAATATATCGGCACATGGTTAAAAGCGCGCGGCACACGCGACCGCGTGATCCTCGCCACCAAAATTGCCGGTTCGGGCATTGACTGGATTCGCGGCGGCCGACCCATTACCGGCGTGGCCATCAAAGACGCCATCGACGGCAGCTTGCGGCGCTTGCAAACGGATTATATCGATCTGTACCAGATCCACTGGCCCAACCGCCCCAGTTCGGCCTTTGGCGGGCATTGGACGCTCGCTCCGAAATTTAGCGATGCGACGGAACATCGCGACGACATCCACGAAACTCTGCGCGCGCTCGACAATGCCGTTAAGGCCGGAAAAATCCGCCATGTTGGCCTGTCAAACGAAACCGCCTGGGGCACGATGCAATATCTGCAACTGGCGGCACAGCATAACCTGCCTCGTGTTGTCAGCATCCAGAACGAATATTCGCTGCTCGACCGGATTTTTGAGCCGGAGCTGACGGAAGTTGCGGCCTTTGAACAGGTCGGTCTTCTGGCCTGGTCGCCATTGGCAGGCGGCATGATCAGCGGAAAATATCTAAACGGTGCACGACCACCCAAGGCGCGTTGGACCGTGATGGGCAGCCGCTATATCCACCGCGATACTCCCGCCGCCAATGCCGCCGTCCAGGCTTATATGCAACTGGCCGCACAACATGGGCTTGACGTATGCCAGGTGGCTTTGGCCTTCGTGACCAGCCGTCCCTTCACTACCGCAACGATCATCGGCGCAACGACGATGGAGCAACTTAAGACCGATATTGCGGCAGAGAAATTAACCCTGCATGATGACGTCATCGCCGGGATCGAGAAGATACGGCGGGAATATCCCATCGTCTATTAATGCGCTCTTGAATGATTCAGGCCGCAGATTTTTTCAAAATGGCGAACAATTCGTCTTTCAGGCGCAGCCTGTTTTTTTTAAGTCCCTCCAACCGCTCATCCACGGCCGCCTCAGCTCCTGACTCGATACGATGCACCACATGAACGATTTCATCGTATTCCGCGAAGATCTTGGCAAAATGACTGTCCGAAGTTTTTAATTGATGGATCAGATCGCGCATCTCGGGAAATTCATTGATGAGGCTGTGATTTTCAAGAGTCAAGATAGCTCCCTCATGTTGTTAGATCTTATGTGAATGGATAAGCATGGGCTCTGAATCAGCATAAATCAAGGCTGCCTGGCATTGTTCCGTATGTTCAATACGCTTACGTCACCATTCACGAGAAGCGATTACTCTTTGCAAAACCATTGGGCGGCAATCTCCCAGCGCCGGCGCGTTCGCCGCGCCAGGCGCGAAGATCAGTTTCCGTACGTTCACGATCCCCGCTTTTCCAGCTCAAGCCCTGCTTGAGGGTAAAACATTTGGCGTCGCTGAGCTTGCCGTCCTTGTATTTTTGTAAAATAACACCGCGGCCACGCGTCATTTCCGGCAATTGCTCCAGCGGGAAGATCAACAATTTCCGGTTCGTGCCAATCACTGCCACATAGTCGCCCGATACCGGCGCGCACACAACGGCACGCCCATTATCATCAAGATTGACGACCTGCTTGCCGTTGCGGGTCTGTGCCAAAACTTCAGCCGCAGGCACAATGAAGCCGCGTCCGTCATCGGCGGCGACCATAAATTTTTGCGCCGGGTCATATTTGTACAGTGCCAAAATATCGGCATCATGCCCCATTTCAAGCAACAGACGCACCGGTTCGCCAAAACCGCGCCCCCCCGGCAATTTATCAACGCCGAGCGTATAAAACCGTCCATTCGTAGCAAAAATCAGAATTTTGTCGGTCGTTGCGGCATTGAGCACAAAGGATTCAGCGTCACCTTCCTTGTATTTCACGCCGTCACGCGCCGCGCGATCATCGGCAATCTGCCCCTTGAGCGCACGAATCCATCCTTTTTCCGAACAGATGACGGTCATTTCCTCGCGTTCAATAACTGCCTCGACCGGCACATTGAGCTCGGCAGGCGCGGCAGTAATCTCGGTACGGCGCTTGCCGAGTGGCGTGTTCTTACCGAATTGCTGCTTAATCGCGGCAATCTCCTGATCAATCGCCTGCCAACGCGCTGCTTCATCGCTCAACAGATGTTTCAGAGCCTTGCGCTCCGCGCCGAGTTCTTTTTCCTCGCGCTTGATTTCCATTTCTTCGAGCTTACGCAAACTCCGCAAGCGCGTGTTCAGAATTGCCTCGACCTGATTATCTGTAAGGTCAAAACGTTTCATAAGGACGGGCTTCGGTTCATCCTCGTTGCGGATGATACGGATAACCTCATCGAGATTCAGGAAGGTGATGAGCAACCCGGCCAAAATTTCCAGACGCGCTTCGATAGCCGCCAACCGATGCTTGCTGCGTCGGATTAACACCACCTGCCGATGATCGAGGAAGGCACGCAGAACTTCGGGCAACCCCATCACACGCGGCACGCCCTGGGCGTCCAGCACGTTCATATTGAGCGGAAAACGGCTTTCCAGTTCTGTTTGCCGGAACAGGGATTCCATAAGCACAGCAGGATCAACATTGCGGCTTTTCGGAACCAGAACAACGCGTATATCGTCGGCAGATTCGTCGCGTATATCGTCCAGCAACGGCAATTTACGGTCGAACAGCAGCGTAGCGATTTTCTCGATCAAGCGTGCCTTCGGCACTTGATAGGGTACTTCGGTGACCACAATCTGCCACCCGCCTCCCTTTAAATCTTCCTTCTGCCACCGCGCCCGCACGCGGAAGCTGCCGCGCCCGGTTTCATAGGCATTGATAATGGCAGCGGAATCTTCGGCGATAATCCCCCCCGTCGGAAAATCCGGGCCGGGAACAAGCCCCACCAATGTCTCGATCCGTGCATTGGGATGCACGATCAGATGGCGCAAGGCATCGCACAATTCGGCGGCATTGTGCGGTGGAATGCTGGTCGCCATACCAACCGCAATACCCGCCGAGCCGTTGGCCAGCAGATTGGGGAACGCGGACGGCAACACAACCGGTTCCATGCCCGAACCATCATAGGTCGGGCGGAAATCAACCGTATCTTCTTCAATCCCCTGTAACAGGGCTTTGGCAACATCCGTCAGGCGCGCCTCAGTATAACGCATCGCGGCAGCGTTATCGCCGTCGATATTACCGAAATTTCCCTGTCCTTCAATCAACGGGTAGCGCTGGGCGAAGTCCTGCGACAGGCGCACAAGAGCATCGTAGATCGAGCTATCGCCATGTGGGTGATAGCCTCCCATGACCGCCCCGACGATCTTGGCGGATTTCTTTGGCGGCAGGTTGGGGTTGAGCTTCAGCTCCAACATCCCGTACATCAGCCGCCGGTGTACCGGTTTCAACCCATCGCGCACATCCGGCAACGACCGTGCCATGATGGTCGATAAGGCGTAAGAGAGATAACGCTCCGACAGTGCCTCGGACAATTTCTTGTCGGCAATTTCTGCTGGCGGCGGCGGTGGTGCTTTGGTGGATGTACGAGCCATAGGCTCTGACTACCGGGCGAAATTCCGCCGGTCAAGCCACTTGCGCGGTCCATGTGGGCAAGACGTTGACGCCGGCCTGATAAAGTTCAGCCAAACGTCGCCGGGATGCCGGCAGGCAGTCATAGGCCGCTGGCGTCAAACGTGGCGCATTATGCGCGAAAACCTGCCGCGCCAGAAAATGACCCGTCAGTTGCAATCCACGCCAGACCTCAGCCATCGACCAGTCCGGCCTGCCCGCAAGAAAACCAGGCAAATGCAGCAACTTGTCATGATAAACGCCGCCAACCTCACGCGTAACTGCCCGCCCTGTACGCGGACTGACATAGGCCAGATCTTCATGGCTCTGTGTGACGGCGCACCGCGATAAATCCAGGCCATAGCCCAAAGCCGCCAACAGACCCAACTCCCATTGCACATAGGCAGCACCAAACAGATCCGGGTCACCGGTTTCTAACAACGCGGCAAGCCCGGCATAAACGGCAGGCAGGGGCTGGCGTTCGGGAAGCGCGCGTTCGGTCACGGCGCACGCACTGCTGATCGCCGCCAGAATGAGCGGATAATCCATCCACCGCGCCGCCGAGGTCAACGCCAGATCAAGCGTAAAATGCCCCAAATGTTCCGGCAATCGCGCGCGCCAAGCGGCGCGGACACGGTTGCCCGGTTGCAGTACGGCATGCCAGCGGCGGCTTTGCCCCCCCGCGACCAGGCCGACACAGCGCCCCTGCTCAGCCGCAAGAACGGTGACGATGGCCGCATGCTCGCCATGGGCGCGGGCCGAAAGAACGATCGCGTCATCTTCCCAATGCATGATGGCTCAGAAATAACTAACCCGGGAGACATGGGTCGCTTTACACAACAAGGCCGCTAACCTAACATGCCCTGGTTGCGCGTTACAATCGTGAACCAGTTCCGGAGGATAGCCTGCATGTTGAATATAAGCCGTCAGTGTATTTTTGCCGCGCTGTTGGCGACGCCTCTTGGCGTGATACACGCCGAAGAAGCGCCTATAGCGCCGATAGCGCCATCGACATCAGCTTTTGTCGATGCCAGTGACCGTATCCATGCCGGCATGGATATCGATTATACGGGCAATGCCGACGTTGATTTCGTACGCGGCATGATTCCCCATCATATGGGAGCTATCGACATGGCAAATATCGTCCTGAAATACGGAAAGGATCCGGAGGTCAAGCGCATGGCCAATGATGTCATCGCCATGCAAACTACGGAAATCAAGCAAATGCAGGCGTGGCTCGACACCCATGCCCACAAATCCGCTATCGACAACGCCCCCCAGTCAATCAAACCGGGCGCAAAATAACGCGGTCGGCGGGAAGCACAACCATGGCGGTCGTCCCTCTCCCTACCGCACTTTCAATCTGCAATTCACCCCCGTGCAACTCGATCAACGCCTTGGTCAGAGGCAGACCTAAACCCGTGCCCTGCGTCGTGCGGCTTAGCGAACTCTCGATCTGACCGAACGGCGCCAAGGCCATCGGGATGTCTTCCGCGGCAATTCCGATACCGGTATCGGCAATCGCGATACAAAGATGACCGAAAGTATCAATTTTGGCACTCACCCTGACCTCGCCTTCCTCGGGTGTAAATTTGATCGCATTGGTCATCAGGTTGGTCAGCACCTGCTTGATGGCACGTTCCTCGGCGCGCAACGGCGGTAAATCTTTTGGTATCTGAATGGTCAACTGAAGCCGTCCGGCCTTGGCACGACCGGCCACCAGGCGTACGCAAGACTGGATGACGCGGCCGATATCAAAGGTTGTTTCCGAAAGCGCGCGTTTCCCGGCTTCGATTTTTGACATATCGAGAATGTCATTGATGAGCGAAAGCAGCAATTCACCGCTGTCATAGATATCTTTTGCATATTCCACATACTGCGTTACCCCTTCGGGACCGAGCATTTGGTTCTTGATAATCTCGGAAAACCCGATGATGGCGTTCAACGGCGTCCGCAACTCGTGGCTCATATTCGCCAGAAATTCCGATTTACTGCGATTGGCAAAATCCGCCTGCTCTTTTGCCGCGATCAGCGCACGCTCCGTCAAACGGCGGCGCGTCACATCATACATGGTACACTCATAATAAAGCGGCTCCAGGATTTCGTCATAGACGACGTGGCCGCGCATATTGACCCAGACGATGTTGTTATCTTTGCGACGCACAGATGTTTCAAAGTCCGACTGGCTTCTGTGTCCCAATCCACCAAAGAAATTCTGCCGTGCCGCCGTGTCAACGAACAACCGTTGTTGTGCGTCGGGCTGTTGTGCCAGCAATTCTTTGACATCTGCGTAACCAAGCATAAGTGCCATAATACGATTGGCATTGATCCAGTTCCCGGTCAGATCAATTTGGCAAATTCCAATGCCGGCATTCTCGAAAATGTTACGATACCTCTGCTCACTGTCGTGCAAGGCGCGCGCCATAACTTCCTCGGCACGGATTTTTTCCTTAAGCTCTTCATTGCTGAGAAATAGTGAATTCGTCAGCCGCGCCGCATCGTTGCGATATTCATGATTCCCGGTAATATAAAATACGAAAAAGGCGGTAAGACCAAAGCTGATAAACAAAGTAATATAGGGCAACAATTCAAGAAATCGGTGCTGGGCGCGTGGCGAGGCCGTAAACATAAAACGCCAGACCTGGTCTTTAAAGACGACATTGTCATGCGTTACCGGCGGCACGCCAAGCATGTCCGCCACGCGACGCATGCTGCCACGCGTATAGACCAGTTGCGTGTCGTCCAGTTTGGTGTTGCCTCCAAAAGGAAGCGCATGAACCGTATAACCGCTGATAAGGCCATTTATGACGAGTTCGTTCAGACCACTCAACATGTCCTTCATAGGCAGGAGTACCAGCAACACGCAATTGACATCAGTTTTGCTGCAAGGCGTGACCAACATCAGATGCGAATCTTCTGGTAACTCAGGAACACCTCCCCGCCATACACCACTGACAATTTCCTGCCCTGCCAGCGCATGGGCTGCCAACGTCTCAAATTCCGGAAAATCATTCTTGAACTGTGGCTGCGGCAGAGTCTTATTCCGGTACAGCGTCTCCACAACAGTGAACCTGCTGTTCTTACGACGCGCCAGATAGACTCCGGCTAAAGAGACCTGCATCGTATTGATTTCTTCGATCAGCTCATCAAAATTTCCCCCGGGCGCCCGTGACGTCAACCGCGTCACATGCTGGATTGCCTGGAGAACTTCGTGGGTCGCATTGACCTTCATCTGCACGCGCGCCACGGCTCTAATGACAGGCGCTTCAATCTGACGTTTACTCGCGGTGTTGATTTCTGCTGTGGTAAAATAAAACAAGACGTAGGACAGTCCAAATCCGGACAAAACGATCAGAACCACCCATACAACCAGTTCCCACAAGGGAACCAATGCACGGATCGCGTTTGCATCCCGTATTTGCGTCACTTGGATCTCGGAAAAATTCTTTTGTCCAGAATGCTGGGAATCGATTAATGAGCCATTAATTCATGGGGTTAAACCCTGGTTTTATCCCCCCATCCGTGCAAATAAATGACGTCAAAGGTCGCGGCAATCCCTCCACTGGAATCTGTAAATTTCCTGGCATAAAACTCTGCGGCCATAGAAAAAACTGCGCGGCGGGTAGGATAACGCAGCCTCGCGGTCAAACAGTTGCCAAATCCCATACCGCGCAAATCACGCATCAGGGCAAAAGCATCTGGATAAGTCACCTCGATCCGCTCATGATCCACAACCGGCAACGCGAATCCCGCTCGTTGCAGCAGCATGGCCGCTGTCGGTAAGGTTACGAATGGAGCGACCCGCGGGCTGACGCCCCCCATAACGGACTGCTCAGCCTCGTAGAGGCACTGTCGTAACTGCCATAAAGTCTCGCCACCCAGCATTGAGGCAAGAAACATGCCTTCGGGAAGCAACGCCCTGCGACACTGCACCAATATTCCTGGCAAATCATTGACCACATGCAAATGCAGATTACTGATAATTAAATTGAACACCTGCGACGCAAACGGCAAAAATTCGTCATCAAGAACAACGGTCGGCGCAGAAATACCGTGCAGAAATGCAGCGTCTGGTTCCGCCGCAACAACATGCGCCCCAGCTGCGCGCAACGTCGCGGTGATCGTGCCGTCATGACATCCTAACTCAAGCACGCGTGGCAGAGCGTGTCGTACATCGGCGTGCCTTTCCAGTAATCGGCTGGCAACCTCATGATGAAGAAAATCATGACGCGCAAAGCTTTCTGCCAGCCGCGCGCGGCGGCGACGCAACAGACGGCGATCAAAAATCAGCGGCGTTTCCGTTCCATGCATCTTCTATGTATAATCCGCCTATGAAGACAGGACAAATGATGAAATTACCCCGGCAGGTGGGCACCGCATTGCTGAATGTCATGCTGCCGCCTTTGTGCCTGTCCTGCGATACCCCGGTTGAAACACATGGCGGCATATGCGCTGCTTGCTGGCAGAATATCCGTTTTATTTCTCCGCCTTATTGCCCGATCTGCGGCGTCCCTTATGAATTGGCAGCACATGATGAGCTTCCCTGCGCTGCCTGCTTGACCAACCGACCAAACTATCGCGTCGCGCGGGCAGCCGTCGTATATGATCAAGGCAGCCGGGACATCATCCTGGGATTCAAGCATGCTGACCAGACCCACCTTGCAGCTACGCTGGCGCGGATGATGGCGCAGGCCGGACAAGATATTCTCACCTCATGCGACCTGCTTGCTCCCGTGCCGTTGCACCGCTGGCGGTTATTTCGCCGCAAATATAATCAGGCCGCGTTGCTGACGCAGGCGCTGGGGCAGTCGCAGCACATTCCGGTTGTGCCCGATCTTTTGCTGCGCCGGCGCGCTACAGCACCACAGGGGCATATGAACGCCACCGCGCGCGCACGTAACGTACGCGACGCATTTTGTCTCAATCCACGCTACCAAGCCTCGCTGTCAGGCAAGAAAATTGGCCTTATTGACGATGTCATGACCACCGGGGCAACGGTCAAATCCTGTATCCACGTTTTGAGCAAGGCCGGAGCCGCCGAAGTCGTTGTTTTGACATTTGCGCGCACTATTTGATAACGCGCGCAAGGCGGTTATACTCATCGCAATGCACCTGCACCCGGAGCGAATATGCCTGAGATCATTGTTTATTCTGGTCCCAACTGTCCCTACTGCGTCCACGTCAAGGATTTGTTCACAAAGAAAGGCGCGAAGTTCAAGGAGATCGACGTCCGCGCCGATGCAGTCCAGCGTGAAGAAATGATTGCCAAAACCGGAGGCAAGAAAACTATCCCGCAAATTTTCATCGACGGAAAGTATATCGGCGATGATGATGACATCGACGCGCTGAACGCCGCAGGAAAACTTGACGCCTTGCTGGGCATATGAGCCGCACGATCCGCGCCGCTTGCATCCAATTGAATTCCGGGTCGGGGATTGATGCCAACCTGATGGCCATCGCGCCGTTGCTGGCTACGGCTGGGAAACAAGGCGCACAGCTCATTGCCTTGCCCGAAAACGCCACATCGATCACCATCAGCAACCGCGCACGGCTGGAGCGGTCATATCCCGAGGCAACACATCCTGCCCTGCCTTTTTTCAGCGCACAGGCACAACAACACGGCATCTGGCTCCTTTGCGGCAGCCTGTCGATCAAGCGCACCGATGGGCTCTTGGACAATCGCTCGATTTTGTTCGCGCCAAACGGCACAATCGCAGCACGGTATAATAAGATTCATTTGTTCGACGCGACCTTGGCTCAAGGCGAGGTGTATCGTGAATCGGCAACGGTCGCGCCCGGTGACCGCGCTGTTCTGGCAACGACCCCTTGGGGAAAAATCGGTATGACAATCTGTTATGACGTGCGCTTCGCCCGACTATATCGTGACCTTGCACAAGCCGGAGCCGATCTCATAGCGGTTCCCGCCGCCTTCACCGTACCAACGGGTCAGGCGCATTGGCACTGCCTGTTGCGCACCCGCGCCATAGAAACCGGATGCTTTATCCTCGCTCCGGCGCAATGTGGCACCCATGACGGGGGGCTTAAGACATACGGTCACAGTCTGATCATCAATCCATGGGGAACGGTCATCGCCGAAGCCGCAGGCGACACCCCCCAGATCATCATGGCCGATCTTGACCTTGAAGCCTGTGCCAGAACACGTCGGATGCTGCCAGTTCTGGAACATGATCGGAATTACCTGCCCCCGGAAAAACCGCAAATCCCCTGATATTACGGTAACTTATATCATTTCCCCTGCATCGACCGCACAAAGACATAACAGGCAGGATTAACCAGTCATAAAGCGCCTATGCCCTACAAAAGAAGACTTGGGGAAAAGCTCAAGAGCTACACGGTTATTTCCATGTTGCCGACCCAGTTGGCTTATATTGTCGCCGAGGTTACCGAGGAAGCACAACGCTGCATCCGCGAAATCCGTACCTGCGGCAACATGATCAAGCTCTTCGAGAGCATTTTATCCAGCCCAGCCAACCTGGCGACTCCCGCAACCGTAGAAATGACCGACCCCCTGGATCGCATGATCGAATCCTTGTGCGGCCGAAGTGGGTTGGCCGAACAACCCAACTTGACCGAGGTGCTTGGCAAGGAAACCAACCTTTACCGGCTGCGCATTGTCAAAAGCCGCCAACGGATTCAAAAAATCGTATATGGCCGCACCCCCGAAGAAAGGCTGCAGACCCTGCTTCATGAGATGACGGCGCTGGCGCGCAGCGCCGACATGCACCGGGGTATGGATCACATGATCCTGCTGCACCGCCTGATCAGAACCGTTGATGATATTCGCACGACACTTTCCGATTTCTTCGGCAAGCAGTTCAATCTTGATGATGCCGTCACCGTGCGCAACACATTATGTCAAAAATTGCTGCAAAATCCCGAAGCACAGAAAACGCTGGGCCAGCGCATTGCGCTATCCGGCCATCAGGAAGATCGTGAACTCATGACGCTGGCGGCGGGCGGTGTTATCGCCGTGCGCCTGTCGGGAGAAATGCCAACCGGACACGCCCAATTCTAATTTCGCATCGCATAGCATCTGCTGCGGCATATAACATATTCATGACGTGTTATTTTGGCGCGGCATTCCCTACCCGCAGTGTGTTTCATTAATCTCGCACCGCCGCCAAAAGATAATTGATGGCCAGATCATTCTGGACAAGGCGGAAGCCACGCATAAACGGGTCGTAAACCACACCCGTAAGGCGGCTCACGCAACAAGAATTATCCTGCAGCATGTGCGTGAGTTCCGACGGCCGAACGAATTTGCGCCAGTCATGCGTGCCACGCGGCGCCCAGCCCAAAATGTATTCTGCGGCCAGGACACCAAGAACCATACTTTTGGCCGTACGATTCAAGGTGGAAAAAATAATCATACCTCCGGGTCGCACCAGCCGCGTAGTATAGGATATAAACGATGCAGGATCAGCGACATGTTCGATCAGCTCCATCGCACAAACCACATCAAAACTCAGTCCTGAAGCTGCTAAATCTTCGGCCTGTGCTTGCACGTAATCAATGGCCAAACCTTGGTCGCACGCATGGGTTCGCGCCACCTGAAGCGGTGCGGCAGCGGCATCGGCTCCTGTCACCCGCGCCCCCATTCGTGCCAGCGGCTCCGTCAACAAACCTGCGCCACAACCGATATCGAGAATACGCAACCTTGAAAACGGACATGATTGCACGGGATCGCGCCCGAAATACGCTGCCAGAACATCCCGGATAAAAGTTATCCGGGGAGGATTCATCCAATGCAGAGCCCTCATGGGCCCATCCTCATCCCACCAATCCACTGCCAAAGCATCAAAATGGGCAATTTCGTCCGCAACGGCGGAAGAACCTGCGCTTGGCGCATGATGACGCTTCGGGATAGACAATGCCTGCACTCTTGCTTAACAATGATGTTCGTGCAGTAAAGGATAAACAAAGAATGGCGTTAATAGTAGTCAAATTCGGCGGTACATCGGTCGGCGACATCGAACGTATCAAGAACGCTGCAGGAAAGGTCGCCGCCGAAGTCAAGCAAGGGCATCGCGTTGCGGTTGTCGTATCGGCCATGTCGGGTCAGACTGACTATTTGCTTGGTCTCTGTCGCGCCATATCTCCCCTGGCGCACCCGGAAGAATGCGACGCTGTCATTACGACCGGGGAACAGATCACCAGCGGCCTGATGGCGATGGCTTTGCAGCAACGTGGGCTGCGCTCCCATTCCTGGCAAGGCTGGCAAGTACCTTTACAAAGCGATAACAGCCACGGCAAGGCACGGATTGAATCCATTGCGACCGAAAAACTTTTGGCGCGTCTGGCCGAAGGAGAAATCCCTGTCATGGCCGGGTTTCAGGGTGTCAGCCCGGAAGGTCGGGTTACAACGCTGGGGCGTGGTGGGTCGGACACGTCGGCGGTTGCTCTGGCGGCGGCGCTTAAGGCCGACCGTTGCGATATTTATACCGACGTTGATGGCGTCTATACATCCGATCCCCGCATCGTCAAACGGGCGCAGAAGCTGCGTCGCGTGGCTTATGAAGAAATGCTCGAATTTGCATCGCTCGGCGCCAAAGTTTTACAAACGCGTTCGGTTGAACTCGCCATGCGTTACCGCGTGCCGGTTCAGGTGCTTTCGACTTTCGGCAACGAAATCGGCAGCGCCTTGCCGGGAACATTACTTATTGACGAGGATAGCAACATGGAATCGCAAATTGTCACTGGAATCGCGCATAGCCGCGATGATGCCCGTATCGCCCTGATCGCCATTCCCGACCGACCCGGCATCGCTGCGTCTCTGTTCGGTCCTTTGGCTGAAGTTGGCATCAATGTCGATATGATTGTCCAGACGGCGTCGAACGACTCGAAAACAACCGATATCACTTTCAGCGTCACCAAAGGCGACCTGGCACGCGCCACGGATATTCTGTCGGGATTAAAGAACAAATTGGGTTATAGCAGCATGGAAACCGACGCCAATGTGGTCAAGATTTCCATCGTCGGTGTCGGGATGCGAAGCCACGCCGGTGTTGCCGCCACCATGTTCCGTGCCCTGGCGGAAAAGGGTATCAATATTCAAGTTATATCAACCTCGGAAATCAAAACCAGCGTTCTGGTGGCGGAAGAGTATACCGAGTTGGCGCTACGCAGTCTGCATAGCGCCTATGGTCTGGACACGAAATAGGAAAACAGTAGTATTTCTGTATGGAAAAGCTTTCTTCACGCCTGAGCCACTTAATGCAACCCGGATGCAATTTTCTGGGCGTCAGCTATGCGATCATGGGCGGCGCGATGAGCTGGGTTTCGGAACGCAATCTGGTCGCTGCCATTTCAAATGCAGGTGGCTTCGGCGTCATTGCCTGCGGCGCGATGACACCCGATCTCTTGCGCCAGGAAATTTGCGGGACGCAGGCACTGACCACCAAGCCTTTCGGCGTTAATTTGATTACCATGCACCCGCAGCTTGATGCATTAATCGATGTCTGCATCGCGGAGAATGTCGGCCATGTCGTACTGGCGGGCGGTGTGCCGGGCGCTCCTGCAATTAAAAAGATCAAAGATACCGGGCGCAAACTTATTTGCTTTACCCCCGCCCTGACTCTCGGCAAACGCCTGGTCAAAATGGGCGTAGATGCTTTGGTCATCGAAGGCATGGAAGCAGGCGGACATATCGGCCCGGTCAGCACCTCGGTGCTGGCACAGGAAATTCTGCCCGAAATTCGTACCGTGCCCGTCTTTGTCGCGGGTGGCATCGGCCGCGGCGAAGCGATCCTGTCTTATCTGGAAATGGGCGCGGCGGGTGTCCAGTTGGGAACGCGCTTCGTATGCGCCGTGGAATCCATCGCTCATCCTCGTTTCAAACAAGCCTTTATCCGCGCCAACGCTCGCGATGCCCTGCCCTCTGTGCAAATGGATGCGCGCTTCCCGGTTATTCCAGTGCGCGCTTTAGTGAATGCAGGCACACGCCGATTTATGGACAAACAGCGGGAAGTAATCGCGCGCTTTGATGCCGGAGAACTGACCAAGGAAGCCGCGCAGCTGGAGATCGAGCATTTCTGGGCTGGAGCCTTGCGTCGCGCGGTGATTGACGGCGATGTCGAGAATGGCTCGGTCATGGCCGGACAAAGCGTCGGCCTGGTCAAGCAGGAACAACCGGCACGGGAAATCATTGCCGAGCTCCTGGCTCAGGCCGAATCCACCCTTGCCGCGCGCGCGGCTTCGGCGCAGCCGTGACGGACGCCGCGCTCCCTGGAGCCGCGTTTGTTTCAGCCCGACGCCTCCTGAAGCATTTACGCGACGTCATGGCGGGCAGCGGGAACGCTCCAACACGCTTGCACAAAATCGTGGCTCTGATCGCAGCGGAACTCCACGCCGATGTATGTTCCTGCTATGTCATGCGCGCGGGCGAGGTTCTGGAATTATTTGCCACCTTTGGCTTGCGGCAAGAAGCCGTGCGTGTCACGCGCCTGCAAGTCGGCGAAGGCATAATCGGCGCCATCGCAGCGCAAGCGCAACCTCTGGCGCTCGCCAACGCCCGCGCGCATCCCAACTTTGCCTATCGCCCCGAAACCGGCGAAGACCCCTTCCAGTCCATGATGGGTGTGCCAATTTTACGCGGCGGCCGCGTGCGCGGCGTCTTGGCCATCCAGCACAAAGAGCGGCAACAATACGGCGAAGACACCATCGAACTTCTGGAAACCATCGGGATGGTGGTGGCGGAAATGATCGCGCAGGGAGAACTGATCTCCGGCAGCGAAATCTCACTGGCCGGAGACCCCTCGCTGGGGCCGCGCCAGATCGAAGGCCTGACGCTTAACGGCGGCATGGCTTCCGGACACGCCGTGCTGCACCGGCCGCAAATTACCGTGCGTGAAATGATCGCCGAAAATGCCGCTGACGAACGGATCAGACTGCATAGCGCCCTCAAAAGCATGTTATCCGAGATTGACGCTTTTCTTGCCGCACCGACGGGTGACGCACCGACGGATACATATGACATTCTTGATGCTTATCGCATCCTGGCCGCCGACCATGGCTGGATCGCCAAACTTGAAGACGCCATTGCCCAAGGTTTGACGGCAGAGGCAGCGGTTCAGAAGACTCGCAATGATTACCGCGCCCGTTTCGGCCAGATTTCCGACCCGATGATCCGCGAAAAACTGGCGGATTTCGACGATATGGTTGACCGTTTACTCCGGCATCTGACCGGGCGCGCAGCTACCGCCGCCGCTACCTTACCCGATGATGCGATTTTGATCGCGCGCAGCCTCGGCCCCGCAGAACTGCTGGATTATGACCGCAAGAAATTACGCGGTCTAATCCTGGAAACCGGCACGAATGCCAGCCACGTTGCTATTATCGCCAAGGCATTCGATATTCCGGTCATCGGCCAGTGCACCGGCATCTTGACGCGTCTGGAACCGCTTGACCCGGTTATCATTGATGGCGCGCGCGGCACGGTTTATATCCGCCCTGGTGAAGATGTTCAGGAACATTTCAATCGTCATCAAATATTGCAGCACCAACGCCATCAGGAGTTGGACAAGTTACGTCACGTTCCCGCCGTCACAGCCGATGGCGTTGCTGTCGATTTGCTGTTGAATTGCGGGCTGGATATTGATTTTGAACATCTGGCTACCACAAATGCCGCCGGTGTCGGATTGTACCGTACCGAGATTCCTTTTCTGGTGCGCGAAGATTACCCCGACGTCGCACAACAGACCGCGCTCTACCGGCGCGCTTTTGCGGCGGTTGGCGACCGCTCCTTTACCGTCCGTACGCTTGATGTCGGCGGCGACAAGATGCTGCCCAGTCTGGCACGCCGCGACGAAGAAAATCCTGCCTTGGGCTGGCGTGCGATCCGTATCGGCCTCGACCGCCCCGCCATTCTGCGGCAGCAGTTGCGTGCCTTGTTGGCCGCCGCTGATGGCCGCGCGTTCAACCTGATGTTTCCAATGATTGCCAGCGTCGCGGAAATGCTCGAGGCCAAGGAAATTCTGGCGCTGGAATGCGCGGTGCGGACAGAGGCCGGACTGCGGAATCCTGCGCGCCTTTCGGTCGGCACCATTGTGGAAGTCCCTTCGCTGCTCTGGCAGTTACCTGCATTACTGCCGCATGTTGATTTCCTGTGCGTCGGGTCCAATGATTTATTGCAATACATGTTTGCTGCAGACAGAGGTAATGCCGTCATCAATGCCCGTTATGATTGCCTTTCTCCGGCTTTCCTGCTCATGCTGCGCGAGCTTGTTGTCTGTTGCCGGGTCGCCGACAAGTCCGTCAGCATCTGTGGCGAAATGGCCGGACGGCCACTTGAGGCCATGGCGCTGCTGGGTCTGGGCGTTACAGCCCTATCGTTTTCCCCAGCATCATTCATACAAATCAAGAAGATGGTGCGCAGTCTTCATGTAAGAAAATTGCAGGAATATGTATCGAGTCAACTTTTGCGCCCTGAATCAAGCCTGCGCAACAAACTCCAAGCATTTGCCCTCGACCACGGCGTGGTTTTGGATTAGATTGCCATGATATGTTATTGATATTATAAATCTATCCGGCAATAAGCTGCCGGTTGCCAATCGCGCTTCCCTCGCCTAGTTTAGCGCCGAATGGAGATAGTAATGGCACGACAAGAACGGCCAAATCATCAACCACAAGACATCATAACACGCACGACACTCGAAGAACGTCCACGTCCAACCAATTCGGTTGGCGATCAATTGCGTATTGCGCGTGAACGTCGTGGCCAAGGTATTTTTGAGGTTGCCGATTATCTTCGGATCAAGCCGGATTATTTGAGTGCGCTGGAACGCGGGGCTTACGACCGCTTGCCGGCGCATGCCTATGTCGTCGGCTTCTTGCGCAGCTATGCCGAGTATCTTGGACTGGACAGCATGATGCTGCGCGCCGCTTATCGCGAAGAAGTCTCCGGCCAGGCAAAAGCACCACAATTACTGATGCCACAGCCCTTGCCGGAAGGGAAAATGCCCCATCTGCTGCTGATTCTGGGCGGTATTTTGTTTGCGGTCTGCGTCTATGCCGTGTGGTATTTTTCGGTTTCCAATGATCGTGCCGTCCTCGACTCCCCTGTATTAACAGCCACAGACGGATCTGCGGCAGCGGAAACCGCTACCCCCAATCCGCAGGGCATCAACAGCTTGACGGCGATTCCGCTTGCGACAACGCCCGCACAAGTCGAAGCAAACACCGCGCAACCCCCGCCAGTGACAGAGCCAGAAAGTGCCCAATCGGCTCAACAATCGGTTGATGCCCCAAAGAATGTTGATGTCCCTGAGACTAACGACAAGCCCGCTCAAGGCGCGCGTGTCGTCATCCGCGCCATCCGCGATTGCTTGATCACCGTAACCGACGCGAAGGGCAAGACCGTGTATAATCACGTCCTGACATCCGGTAGTGTCTATAAGGTTCCCGCAGAATCCGGATACAAATTAACAACCACCAGTGCCGGAAGTATCGTCATTACACTTGATGGTAAAGACCTTCCCAAGTTCGGCAATGTTGGTCAGTCTTTACGCAATATCGCGCTTGATCCTGACCATTTAGCCCCTAAAGTGCCCTAATCTCTCCCTATTATCGAAAGACTTGGCGAAAACGGTGGCGGCGGATATATTCCGCGCCATCCAATCCGACAGCATTCAGGACAACGGACATGAGCGGCGACCACGCAGACATACATCATATTCGTCCCTGGCGTACGATTCAGCGCCGCAAATCGCGGCAGATTATGGTCGGTAATGTTCCTGTTGGCGGCGATGCCCCCATCGCCGTGCAGACCATGACCAACACCCTGACTTCTGATGCACAGGCAACAATCGATCAGATCAACCGTTGCGTCACGGCAGGAGCCGATATTGTGCGCGTTTCCTGTCCTGATGAGGATTCGACAAAAGCGCTTAAGGAAATCGTCCAGAGCGTTGCCGTGCCAATCGTCGCCGATATTCATTTTCATTATAAACGCGGCATCGAGGCCGCCGAAGCCGGCGCGGCCTGTTTGCGGATCAATCCGGGCAATATCGGTTCTTCCGACCGAGTGCGTGAAGTGGTCAAGGCCGCCAAAGACCATAACTGTTCAATTCGCATTGGCGTTAATGCCGGCTCTCTGGAACAAGAGTTGTTGGAGAAATATGGCGAGCCGTGCCCCGATGCCTTGATCGAAAGCGCATTGTCGCACGCAAAAATTCTCGAAGATCATGATTTTCGTAATTTTAAAATTAGCGTCAAAGCATCGGATGCCTTCCTCGCCGTCGCGGCGTATCAGGGACTTGCCGACGCCTGCGACTACCCGCTCCATGTCGGCGTGACCGAAGCTGGCGGCTTACGCGCCGGGACGGTGAAAAGCGCTATCGGCATGGGATCATTGTTGTGGGCTGGCATTGGCGATACGATTCGCGTTTCATTGTCGGCAGAACCCGAAGAAGAAGTTCGTGTCGGCTTCGAGATCCTGAAGTCCCTGGGATTACGGCGCCGCGGCGTGACCGTCATTTCCTGCCCCAGCTGCGCGCGGCAGAATTTTAATGTCATCAAAACGGTCGAGGTTTTAGAGGAGCGGTTGGCGCATATCACCACGCCCCTGACGGTTTCCGTCATCGGCTGCGTTGTTAACGGCCCCGGCGAAGCGTTGATGACAGATATTGGCTTTACCGGCGGCGGCAAAGGAACACATCAGGTCTATATCAAGGGTCAGACCGACCATCGCTTGAAAGACGAAGATATTGTCGGCCATCTGGTCGGGCTTGTTGAAAAACGCGCCGCCGAGATTGAAGCGGAAAATAAAGATAAACAGATGGAAGCGGCGGAATAACCGTCCGGCAAATACGCCATGATCCCCCAGGAGAAACTCGCGCGTGTGACGGAGCGGTTTGAAGAGTTAAAGCATCTTCTTGCTCAGCAGGGACTCACGGCCGAGCAATTCACAAAATTATCAAAGGAATATGCGGAACTGGAGCCTGTTGCCGCAGCTGTCGTCTCTTGGCTGGATGCCGGGCGCGAACAGCGTGAATTAGAGGCGCTGCGCACCGATCCGGAAATGCGGGACATAGCGGAAACCGAGCTTGCGGCGCTCAAAGACAAAGTACCGCTCCTTGAAAAACAGCTGTTACGGCACCTTCTCCCCAAAGATGAAGCCGATGAACGCAGCGCGATCCTTGAAATCCGGGCTGGAACCGGGGGTGAAGAAGCTGCTTTGTTTGCTGCCGCCTTGTTTGAAATGTATCGGCGTTATGCCGCGCTGCATGGCTGGGGGTTTGAGGCTCTTTCCCTGTCAGAATCGGACATCGGGGGCATCAAGGAAGGCGTTGCCGCCATCAATGGGCGCGGCGTTTTCGCGCGATTGAAATTTGAATCCGGTGTTCATCGCGTCCAGCGCGTACCACAAACCGAAGCATCAGGACGCGTTCATACGTCCGCTGCCACCGTCGCTGTTTTACCCGAAGCCGAAGAAGTTGATATCAAGATTGACGAGAAGGATTTGAAAATTGATGTATTCCGCGCTTCTGGCGCAGGCGGGCAGCATGTGAACAAAACCGAAAGCGCCGTGCGCATCACCCACATACCGACAGGCACTGTCGTTGCTTGTCAGGATGAGCGCTCGCAACACAAAAACCGCGACCGCGCGATGAAGCGGCTTCGTGCCAAGCTCTATGATATGGAACGCTCGACCAAAGACGCCCAACGCGCGGCCAACCGCAAGGGTCAGGTCGGGTCAGGCGACCGTTCAGAACGCATTCGCACTTATAACTTTCCGCAAGGCCGTGTGACCGACCATCGCGTTGAGTTGACGATCTATAAAATAGATGAAGTCATGGCTGGCGGCGCGCTTGATGAAGTCATCGACGTGCTGCTATCTCATGACGAGGCAGCGCGTCTTGCCGAACTTGGCTGAAACTCTGGCACAGGCTGCACTAACGCTGCGTCTGGCAGAAGTCCCGGATGCCGTCGTCGAAGCGCGCATTCTTTGCGCGGAACTCCTGGGTATTGACCGGGCACAACTTCTAACATTGGATCGACGTTCCATCCATGCCGAGGATCGCGCCCGCCTCGATACCGCCCTCGCCCGCCGCGCTGCGGGTGAGCCCATCGCCAGGATCTTGGGGCACCGCGAATTCTGGAGCCTGAACTTCGATCTTAATGCCGCCACGCTAGTCCCGCGCCCCGACAGCGAAACGATGATCGATGTCGCGCTCACCCTGTTTCCTGACCGTCGTGCCCCCTTGCGCATTCTTGATCTGGGCACAGGTTCTGGCTGTCTGCTGCTGGCGCTGCTTAGTGAATTTCCCAACGCGACCGGGATTGGTACGGATAGCGCCACCGATGCCATAAAAATGGCCGCGCACAATGCCACCAAGCTTGGCTTTAATGACCGCGCGCGCTTCAAAATAACAAATTGGGCAGATGGTATTGATGAGACCTTCGATCTGGTCATCAGCAACCCCCCTTATATCGCACACGAAGTTATTGCCACGCTCGACTGCGAGGTGCGCGATCACGATCCTGTTCAAGCATTGGATGGCGGCATTGATGGGCTTGATGCCTATCGCGCTCTGGCCAAGATCCTTCCCGCCCTGTGGCGCAAGGATAGTCATGCATTATTTGAAATCGGCTATGATCAGGCTGGTTCTGCGACTGAAGTTTTCCGCGCCGTCGGATTTGAATCCGTGCAGGTGAAGCGCGACCTGTCCGGGCAGCCACGCTGCCTTGTGCTACAGAATCTCAGGTAATCTGATAATTCGGCCCACCGCCGCCTTCGGGAACAGTCCAGTCGATGTTCTGCGTCGGATCCTTGATGTCGCAAGTTTTACAGTGGACGCAATTTTGGGCGTTGATGACCAACTTTGGCTGCCGCTCCGCTTCCTGCACGATTTCATAAACAGCGGCGGGGCAATAGCGCGTTTCCGGTGACGCATATTGCGCGTAATTTATCGCAACAGCCTTTGCCGAATCACGCAAGCGCAGATGCGGGGGCTGATCTTCTTCATGGTTGGTTCCAGACAAAAACACCGAAGAAAGACGGTCGAAACTGACGACCCCATCTGGCTTGGGGTAATCGATTTTCTGCACATCCCCGGCCAACTTTAATTGTGCGTGATCCGTGCCATGATGTTTGAGTGTCCAGGGCGCACGTCCGCGCAACAGAATCTGATCTACGGCATTATAGAGAAATGCGCCATAAAGTCCGAAACGGAAGGCTGGGCGCACATTGCGGACAGCATACAATTCTTCCCACAGCCATGAGGCGCGTAGCTTTCCCGGATATGCCGTAACCTCGGGCGCAGCGTCGCCCTGTGCCAGATACGCCGCTAAAGCTTCAGCGGCAATCATGCCGGATTTCATGGCCGTATGGTTGCCCTTGATTTTTGCGACATTCATAAAGCCGGCAGCGTCACCAATGAGCAAACCTCCGGGGAATACAAGTTTCGGCAATGATTGCACCCCACCCTCGACCATCGCCCGCGCCGCATAGGCAATACGCCTGCCGCCCGCGAGTAAAGAACGTACCGAAGGATGTTGCTTGAAACGTTGGAATTCCTCAAACGGCGATAAATATGGGTTGCGGTAATCAAGGCCAACCACGAAACCAACCGACACCATATTGTTATCCCAGTGATAAAGCCACGACCCGCCATAGGTCTGTGGGTCGAGCGGCCATCCCACCGTATGCGTTACCCTGCCGGGGCGATGCTGCGCGGGATCAATTTCCCAGACTTCCTTGATCCCAAGGCCATAGGTTTGTGGCTGCACCGCGCCGCCAAGTTGAAACCGCTCATAAAGCTGTTTGGTCAGCGATCCGCGACACCCTTCAGCGAACACCGTCTGAGTCGCGCGAAGCTCAACACCACGTGTCAAACGCGGCGTTGGCTTTCTGTCCTTGCCGATCCCCATATCGGCAGTCGCCACCCCAACGACACGGCCGTTCTCATACAAAACCTCAGCCGCAGCAAAACCCGGATATATTTCGACGCCCAAGGCTTCGGCTTGCGTCGCCAGCCAACGGGCAAATTGGCTGAGGCTGATGACATAATTGCCGTGATTATACATTGTGGGCGGGGTCGGCAGTCGCCAGGCTCGATTGCGCGTCAGAAATACAAATCTGTCTTCGGATACCGGTACACGCAGCGGCGCATCAAGATCGCGCCAGTTGGGAAACAATTCATCAAGCGCCCTTGGTTCCAGCACGGCGCCTGAGACCAGGTGCGCCCCGACTTCGGCGCCCTTCTCGATCACACAAACACTGCGTTCCGGAGCACATTGCTTCAAACGGATCGCGCAGGATAAACCGGCAGGCCCCGCACCGACGACCACGACATCATAGGACATTTGTTCGCGCGGCTCGGTCATGGTGGCTCCGACAAAGAGACTAAAGGGTGGATTGACCACGGTCTTTAATAACACATAGAATCCCCTGAAGATTTCATTAACACATCAAAGGCTCCGCCCGTGATCCGGATTGATAATTTACGTCTGCGCGATTTTCCGGGCATATACCGCATCGCGGTGCGTCCGGATTTTTTCTATGCATTTCTCAATCAGAACCGGCGCCCCCCCTGGAGCGGAACCTTACGCTTCATGTGGCTCTGTTTCTGGACAAGATGGCGACGACCACGCCACTGGTTCAAAGCCGTTCGCACCCAAACCGATGGCAAACTGATCGGCTGCGTTTTGATCCTCGACCTGCACGTGGTTGAAGCAGGTCTGGGCGAGATCGCCTACTTTATTGCTGCTCCGGAACAAGGCCGTGGCATCGGCAGCACTGCTGTGATCAGCACTGTACGTTGGGCCTGCCGCCATCACGGGCTTCGCCGCCTGCAAGCTCATGTTGATCCGGAAAATTACGCCAGCCTGTCAATCCTGAAGAAACTTGGCTTTGGCGAAGGCAGGAATCTCCCCTCAAACAAAAGCCAGTTCTTCGACCGCGCAGGCAGTCCGCGACCCCAGTTCGTCCTGACCTGCCACGAGCCGGACTTAACGGCAGCTTTGGGACTTCTTCCCCCAGAACAAGACTATCCCGTCGGCTAGACTTGTCACGAAACAATAAGTGACAAGCCATCGTGAATGACTTTAGATGTGCCCATGTCCTCCACCCTATCCCCTTTGGCCGCGCTGCAATGGCAAATCGACTCTGGATCCGATGAAGTCATCGGCCAGGAATCCGGCTTGCAGAACTGGAAAGCGGCAACGACTAGTGTAGCGACTGCCAAGGTTTCTCGTCCTCCGCTCCAGATCGTACCAGGCAATGTTTCTTCCCCCGCGCCACAGACGATGCGGAATCTTCCCCATGTCCCCAGCATGGTTCGGGCTCAAACTTTGGCAGATTTAAGGCAGGAACTTGCCGATTTCACCGGCTGCCCCCTTAAACTGACCGCCACGAACCTGGTTTTTTCAGATGGAAACCCCGAAGCCCAGATCATGTTTGTCGGAGAAGCGCCGGGAGAGGATGAAGACCGTAAGGGTCTCCCCTTCGTTGGGGTCAGCGGCCAGCTTCTTAACACTATGTTAAGCACAATTGGGCTGAACCGAGGCAATATTTACATCAGCAACGTCATCTTCTGGAGACCTCCGGGCAACCGTTCGCCAACCGAAGCCGAGATTGCCGCCTGCCTTCCTTTTATCGAACGCCACATCAGCATAATCAAGCCCAAGGCATTGATATTATTGGGTGGTGTAGCCGCCAAAGCGATACTGAAAACGAATGACGGCATCACCAAAATGCGGGGAAAATGGCGCGATTACAGACCGGAAGGACGGGATGATTTTGTAGTTCCAACCTTGCCTATCTACCACCCGGCCTACCTGCTGCGACAGGCCGGAGCAAAACGTCAAGCGTGGAATGATCTCCGGCAATTAAATAAATTTATTTCCAAGCACAACATATTGATCTAGCTGAAAATTAACTAGTATTCCCCAGCTTTTAACAAAATAATGTGCTTGTTTTTACCTTATTGATTCGCAATCCTACAGTCATGAACAAGACAAGACACAATGTGCTTCGCTTCGGGACAGCAATAGGGTCAACCTTGACTGCCCTGGTCTGCATTATATTTGCAGCGAATACACAAACAGCGTCTCATGATATTCAAAATGGACTTCCATCGGAAGCGCTTTATGCAGACATGCCTGCGTTAGACTTCGCGGCGCGCAATCTTGACTTGCAGCGCGCTGACGAAGCTCCGCAACCGCTTCAGCAGTTGTCAAAGATTATTGCAGAAGGCCGCGCCACTGAAGACCAGGGTGCCGATGAATTAAATAATGTATTAAGTTCTGCCGACGCCGCGCTCTATCGTCAGGCCTTTGCCGCAACGCACAAGAAACAATACGCCCAAGCCAGCAAGATTTTGAGCCAGATTGGGGATCAAAGCCTGGCAGGGCATATTCTGGCCGAGCGTTATCTGAAGGAAGAAAGTAAGCCGAGCTACACCGCCCTTACCGCCTGGCTTAAAGAATATGCCGATTATCCTCAAGCGACGCGCATCTATTCCAAGGCCGTTCAGCTCCAGCCCACCGGAAGCCCCGCCCCGAGCCAACCTGCGACCCAGGCCGTTGTGCGCGGTAACCTTGCCGAAACTGGCACCGAACTGGAAACAACGATTAATCTTTCGGAAACAGACCCCGGCATCGCGTTGGAAGACCGTCAGCTCGGCGCCCAGATCAACAGCCTGCTGCGGCAAGGCAAAGGGGTCGAAGCCGAACAGGCCTTTAATCTGGCCAAAACACAACGCATTGTGCACCCCACGCTTGACCAACAGGCACGCGCCTTGATCGCCGCGGCAATGTTTTTCGATGGCGATGAGACACGCGTCCAGGCACTGCCTGAACAGGTTGTCACCAGTTCTCCTTTAGCGGCATGGACTTCGGGTCTTCATGCATGGCGCATGAAGTCCTATCGTGTGGCCGCGCGTTATTTCGCACTTTTTGCCACCAATAAAAAACTGAACAGCAACGAGCGCGCCGCCGGCTATTACTGGCAGGCACGTGCTCTGCATAAATTCGGCGCAAACGACAAAGCCCGGGCAGCACTGCACAGCGCCGCCGAAGCACCACGCAGCTTCTATGGTATGCTGGCGCGCGCCCAGATCGGGGAGAATCTCGCTCCGATATGGGCAATGCCGCAGTTGACGGCTGCACATCTGGAACTGATTGGTTCAACCGCCGCAGGCCGTCGCGGCATAGCTTTGCTCCAGATCAACGAGCCAGCTCTGGCCGTCGCCGAATTCCAGCGTATCAAGGTTCAGGGTGACCGCCCCCGCGCCACCGCTCTTATGGCTTTGGCGCATGCCGCCAAACTTCCGGCTCTGGCCTTAACGCTGGGCAGCCATATGAAAACTGAAGAAGGTGGCTTATTCGACGGCGCACTTTATCCTATACCGCCCTGGCAGCCCGTCGTCGAAACCGGCGCGGATCGCGCCATCATCTATGCCGTCATGCGCCAAGAATCCGGCTTCAATCCTGCCGCCATCAGTCATTGTGGCGCCCGCGGTCTGATGCAGCTGATGCCGCGCACGGCGAATTATATGACGCCCGCCGACCTGCGCACCATGGACGCCAATTTGTTCGACCCGTCGATCAACATGACTTTAGGCATGCGGTATATCCAGTATCTATCCAGACAGCCGGATATCGCCTACGGCTTACTGCCTTTGCTTGCCGCGTATAATGGCGGACCCGGGAATGCGGCGCGGTGGATCAAGGCATCGACCCATGGCGACGACCCCTTGTTGTTCATTGAAACGCTCCCTGTCCGCGAAACCAGAAATTATCTGGAGCGTGTTTTAAGCGGCTACTGGATTTATCAAGCTCGGTTAGGACAGCCGCAGGATTCACTTCACGCGCTGGTCAACGGACAATGGCCGAGTCTCTCTCCCCGGATCCAGGATGTGCGCCTTACGTCCGCCCCCTCGAGTGTTGATCAGAACCTGATCAAAATCGCCAGCCGCTAATCTAAACAGCCCAACATCCCCATGTTGCCGCATGGTCACAGACAAGCTGTGATCTGCTCGTCAAACACCTTCTAAATCAACGATAAATTATTGATTAGCAATGAATTAACCATTAGGGGCTCAATCTTGTGGTGTAGCGTGACTGACTCGACTCTTCTTTTGCCAAAGGTCAGTATGGTGAATACGGAGTTTACCATGATCACACGAAACACTCTTCCCCCATTGCGGCAGATTTATGGACTGGTGCTGCTGACCTGCATGCTTTGCGGCGGCGTCACCCCGGTCGCGGCGCTTGGAAACAAGGACGTGACGGCAGGTCTTGGACAAGCCCTGAATGCGCAAGAGTTCAAGCCGCTTTTTGCGCGCAGGGATGATATTGGCTTTACGCTTGGTGGAAGTTTCTTCTCTGGGCGCAGCTCTGGCTTCAACCCGCAAGCTGAACGTGGCATCAGCGGCCTCGGTGTTCTTGGCCATGGGCGCGACCGTTTCGCAGAGTTAGAGGGCGATCAGCGTGTTTACGCCCTGCTGCTTGATGGCAAATATGATTTTGCTTACGACTTCGGCACGGGTCTGGCGCTGCATCCCTATGTCGGCGGTGGTCTTGGGGTCGCCATGCTTGAAGCGAACCCAACCAATGCCCGCCTGAGTCAGGATGGCGCGATGGTTCCGTTGTTCAGGATCGGCGGTGGTGTGGTTTACAAAATGGGCGCCAGCTGGGACTTGTCATTAAACTATAAAGCCGGGTACACGGGCGGACTGTCCGGAACATCGGTCTTTACCGGACGCGGTCAGGAACGCGTCGATTTGCAATCCCTCGATATGGGGGTTAAGTTCCGGTTCTGATGTTTTTGAACCGCGGTAGTCAACAATGGATCTGAAATCAATTATGAATGCGCGTACTGGGCAACAGCCGCGGCAATCCAGCTGGTGGCATCCCGGTATCTATTTACGCAAAATCCCTGCATTGGAAATCCGGCAGAAGACCAAAAAGACTTTGCGTGATTATTTTGCCGCCAATCATTTTCACGAAGTCGAAACCCCCGCCTTGCAAACATCGCCTGGACTGGAGGTGCATCTCCAAGCGTTTCGCACCGAGTTATCTGACCCGCACGGCAAAAACAAACAAACGCTTTACCTGCATACCAGCCCGGAATTCACCATGAAGAAGTTGCTGGTCGCGGGCGTGCCCCGGATGTACCAGCTGTGCCACGTTTATCGTAACGGCGAGCGTTCCACCACGCATCACCCCGAGTTCCTGATGGCGGAATGGTATCGTGCCGAAGCCAGTTATCGCGATCTCATGGATGATTGCATCGGCCTGGTGCGTGCCTGCGCTACGGCAGCCGGCAAGAAGCATTTCAAATTCCGTAATAAAATTTGTGATCCGTTTCTGGAGTGGGAAGTCCTGACAGTTCCTGACGCTTTCACGCGATATTGCAATATTGATCTGCTTGCCACGATGCCGGAACCGCACATCACGATCACTGAGAAACTTCAAGCCGAAGCAAAGAAAATCGGAGTTCGCACTGTCGAAGACGATAGCTGGGACAATATATTCTTTCGCATCATCAACGAAAAGATCGAGCCTCAACTCGGCATTGAGCGCCCGACATTCCTGACCGATTATCCGATCAACCAGGCAGCGCTGGCGCGCCCAAAACCCGAAGATCCACGCTTGGCCGAACGGTTCGAACTTTATATTTGTGGCCTTGAATTGGCCAACGCCTTCGGCGAGCTGACGGACGCGGTCGAACAGCGCAAGCGTTTCAATGCCGATATGGATATGAAGGCCAAACTCTACGGCGAACGCTACCCGATTGATGAGGACTTTATGGCCGCCCTCGTCTTCGGCATGCCGCCTGCGGCAGGAATTGCATTAGGTTTCGACCGTCTGGTCATGCTCTGTGCCGAGGTTGCTTCGATTGAAGACATCCTCTGGGCTCCTGTGGCTGGACAAACATGAGCTCAAGCGCCTCATTTTACGCCTGACGCTACCGCCGTTTTCCGCATCCTGATCCTGCCTTGGAAAGCTCTGCGGGCGCTTCCCATACCCTTCCATCGCACCCCCACCAACAACCCACATATTTTCATTGATTTTCAATACCTTATATTACAGAAAAGGCTTGGTTCGCGCCGCAGGATGGGCTAATTTTACATTGGGTTGCGCTGGGTGATTCGGCTGGCGCGACAGATAGAGATTCCGAAGTTTTTTGGACCAGAAATGACCCAGACCGCGATGACCATCAAAGACGACGCCGACTACGGTTCAGATTCTATTACCGTCCTGCGCGGACTTGAAGCTGTCCGCAAACGCCCCGGTATGTATATCGGCGATACTGACGACGGATCTGGCCTGCACCATATGGTCTATGAAGTCGTCGATAACGCGGTTGATGAAGCTTTGGCCGGACACTGTGACCGCGTCGACGTTACATTGAATGCCGACGGTTCATGTACTGTGCGCGATAACGGACGCGGTATTCCCGTAGACATCCACGCAGAAGAAGGTGTCTCCGCCGCGCAAGTGGTCATGACCCAGTTGCACGCAGGTGGCAAGTTCAATCAGAATTCGTATAAAATCTCCGGTGGTTTGCATGGGGTCGGCGTTTCCGTCGTCAACGCTTTGTCGGAACGCCTAGACCTGAAAATCTGGCGCCAAGGTTCGGAATGGGCCATGCAGTTCAAGGATGGCGATGCCGTCGCACCGTTAAAGGCCGTCAATAAAAGTGACGAGCATGGCACGGAAGTCACTTTCCTGCCCTCACGCGTCACTTTCACCAAGACTGAATTTGATTTTGCGACTTTAGAGCATCGCCTGCGCGAGCTGGCATTCCTGAATTCCGGCATCATGCTGACTCTCACCGACCGCCGCAGCATAGAACCCAGACATGTCGAAATGAAATATGAAGGCGGTTTGGTCGAATTTGCTAAATATCTTGACCGCGCCAAGACGCCTCTGGTCGATCCAATTATGGGCAGCAAGATGGAAGGCGACATCACGGTTGAATTCGCCGTACAGTGGAACGACAGCTATCACGAGAATATGTTGTGTTTCACCAACAACATCCCTCAACGTGACGGCGGTACACATCTGGCCGGGTTTCGCGCCGCGCTTACGCGCTGTGTCAACAATTATGCCGAAAAAAGCGGTATCGCTAAAAAGGAAAAAATTACGCTGGTCGGCGAAGATGCGCGCGAAGGCATGACCTGCATTCTTTCGGTCAAGGTTCCCGACCCCAAATTTTCTTCGCAAACCAAGGATAAGCTCGTATCGTCCGAGGTTCAACCCGTTGTCACGACCGCTGTCAGCGATATGCTCAGCAACTGGTTCGAGGAGCACCCCACCGAAGCCAAGCGTATTGTCAGTAAAGTCGTCGAGGCCGCAGCGGCGCGCGAAGCTGCGCGCAAAGCGCGCGAATTGACACGGCGCAAAGGCGCGCTTGAACTATCATCCCTGCCCGGAAAACTGGCCGATTGCCAGGAGCGCGATCCGGCAAAATCGGAGATCTTCATCGTCGAGGGTGACTCGGCCGGCGGCTCGGCCAAGCAAGGCCGCGCGCGGCAGTTTCAAGCCATCCTCCCGCTCCGCGGAAAAATCCTGAATGTCGAGCGGGCGCGCTTTGACAAAATGCTGTCTTCGGCGGAAATCGGCACGCTGATCACCGCCATCGGGGCTGGCATCGGACGCGAGGAATTCAATCCAGACAAAGCGCGTTATCACAAAATCATCATCATGACCGACGCCGATGTGGACGGCAGTCATATCCGTACTTTGCTGCTGACGTTCTTCTTCCGCCAAATGCCGGAATTGATTACACGCGGATACCTCTATATCGCACAGCCCCCCCTTTATCGGGTCAAGCGCGGCAGTAGTAAGGAACGCTACCTGAAGGATGATCGCGCTCTTGAAGTCTATTTGACCGCCTCCGGAGTCGAGGATGTCAGCCTTCAATTGCATGACGGTCAAACCTTGTCAGGGCAGGATTTGGCCAAGTTGGTTGATCAGTCGCGCCATGTGAAGGCTCTGGTCATGGCTCTGAACCGTAAACTTGGCAATAGCGCGGTGATCGAACAAGCCGCCATCGCCGGAATTCTGTCCCATGAATCGATCACGAACGCCACACAAGCTCAACAAGCAGCGCAATATCTGGCCAAAAGGCTTGATGCCACGCTCCCGGCATTGGAGCGCGGCTGGCAGGGCGTCACGGAAAATAACGGCGATATCGTTGTGCGTCGTACGCGGCGTGGTGTTACGCACCAGTATTGCTTCGGCGCCGACCTTATCGGTGCCGCAGAGGCACGCAAACTCGACGGCATGGCAGGACAACTTCAGGATTGGTTCAGCGGCCTGGCGCACTTAACGCACAAAGGTAAGACGATATCCATTTCCGGGCCGGTCGCGCTGGTCGACCACATCATGGAACTGGGACGGCACGGCGCAACGATCAACCGTTATAAAGGTCTGGGCGAAATGAACCCCGAACAATTGTGGGAAACAACGCTGGATCCATCGAACCGTTCCTTGTTGCAGGTCAAGGTACAGCATAATGCCGATGCGGAGCAGATTTTCTCGACCCTTATGGGAGACATTGTCGAGCCGCGTCGTGATTTTATTCAGGAAAACGCCCTGAACGCCACAAATATCGACGCCTGACGGTCGGCAACCTTTTGCCTCCGTCGGATTATTTCGTGTTTCTGTTCTCGCCAGTTGATAGATTGATGTGCCGGTTGGTTCTTTTCTTGGCAACAGGCTTTGCCACAGGTTCGACTACTATATCGTCGCCATTTTGCCATTCAACGATTTGCCTCTGGAAATAAGCCCCCAGCCGCGGCCAATCAGTCTGAGCCGATACTGTTATAGCGCCAGCAAACATAATTTGCGCCTGCATGATGCCTAAAAACATAAAAAACGCAGCAATGAGTTTATCCATCTCTGCACCACTAAATTAGTGTTATGTATTCCCCATTATATGTATTCCTCTCCTAACACGCGCTTAAGCATTCACGTAATTTTCTCAAAAAATACGGGGAAAATACTTCGAAAGTTGATGTAGTTTGCGATGCCCAATCTGTCCGGTTCTCAGAAACAGGTCATTTTGTTCGAGAAAAAATGGTTTGCGCTAATTTAATCGTACCGGCTGATAGGGGCTATCGAGGGAAAAAGGCGGTATTTTCACATCAAATACTTCGCCGCGTTCATTTTCCATCCGATAAGTTCCCCCCATGATACCCGAAGGTGTGCTTAACGGTGTGCCACTGGTATATTCGAAGTAATCCCCAGGCTCCAGAACCGGTTGTTCACCGACAACGCCAAGACCACGCACTTCGTGCGCTTCGCCTTTAGCATCGGTAATGCGCCAATAACGGCTGATAAGCTGAACCGTCGCGCCACCGAGATTCTCGATGCGGACATGATAAGCCCAAACAAAATGATTATCCGCCGGAGCTGACTGATCCTGCAAAAATGTCGGGCGCACAGAAATCCGAATATCGTGAGTTGTTGCTTCATACATAAGGCGATTTGACGCTGCGCGTCCGGGTTTTGTCAATGTGTTATGTGCTCGTGCGTTCCATTTTCACATCTTCGAGCCGGTCAATTCGCCGTAACTCTGGAATTCTCCAGACACAGACGGCGACAACAACAAGCGTCAAGACACCCCCCAAAATGGTTGCCCCGACGGCGCCAAACCACGACGCTGTAACACCGGATTCGAATTCGCCTAATTCATTCGACGCCGTGATAAACAACATATTCACCGATGCCACACGGCCACGCATATCGTCGGGCGTCTGCATCTGCGCCAGATGTGAACGCACATAGACGCTCACCATATCGGAAGCGCCGAGGATCACGAGAAGAAGCAGCGATAGTGGAAAAGATGATGACAAACCAAAGCCGATGATTGCCATTCCAAAAATAGCGACGCTTATGAACAACCAGGCACCCACATGACGCTCCGGCGGATGGCGCGCCATTGCAAAGGCCATAAGCGCGGCCCCAAATGCGGGCGCAGCACGCAACAGGCCGAGCCCCTGTGGACCAACATGCAGTATATCGCGCGCAAATATGGGCAGCAGTGCCACGACGCCCCCCAGCAATACCGCAAACAGATCAAGGCTTATCGCCCCCAACATGATGGGGCGCGCCAGAATAAAATGAACTCCCGCCACAAGGTTTTCCCAATCGAGCGGCCTTTTTTTGCCTTTACTGCGCGCGCGGATCAACAAGTTACATACGCCCGCCAGAGCCAGCAGCATTGTTGCACAACCATAAACCACCGGAGCGCCGAACTGATAGAGCGCTCCCCCGAGTGCCGGGCCACCAATTGTCGCCACTTGATAGGCCGTCGCACTAAGCGCCAGGGCGTTGCTGAAAGCATGTGCAGGAACCAGATTGGGCAGTAAAGCTATTGCCGCCGGCGCACCAATGATCCGCACCAACCCTAGAAACACCGCCACCAGGTAAATCGGCCATATTTGTTGATGATCAATACTGGCCAGCCCCCATAGTGCTACAGCACAGCCTGTCGCCAAGAAAAAGGCCCCGGCCAGCAACCTCCCCCGATCAGTCTGATCCGCCAGTTGCCCGGCATGGAGGGTTAGCATGAGGCTGGGCAGGAACTGGCACAACCCAACCATGCCGAGTGCAAATGGATCAAGGGTCAGGTCATAAACCTGCCAGCCAATGCCCACAACCAGCATTTGCAAGCCGGTTGTCCCGCACACACGCCCCATCAGGAGAAAGATAAAATCACGACTTTGCAAAGCCGGGTGCTTCCGGCGGGATAAAGATACAGAAGCAGGCGGAGACATATAAGGAAACCCGAAAAGCGCAAATTGGAGCGGGTGAAGGGAATCGAACCCTCGTATGCAGCTTGGGAAGCTGCCGTTCTACCATTGAACTACACCCGCAGCGCGCGCCCGCAATCGGTCAGCAATATAGCCGCACCAATCAGCCTTTCCAAGCCCTACTTCCCGGCAGGAAGGCTATAACCAACCTCAGCGGCGCGTAATGCCCCGGGCAGTCGCGTATATTTTTCCAACATGCTCTCGATAAAACTTGATCCTAGGACGTTCTGTTTACCAACATTCAGAAAATCGCGCAAAGCGTATTGATCCGGACGCAGCGCAAAGGCACGCCCAACCGGAACCAGTGCATGCGACGAAGAGATTTCTTTCAAGCGCGACGGCACGGTATTCACATAAGGTTCAATCGCCGTCCTTTCGGCAATGAGCAGATCGGCTTTTTTATCCAGAACAGCATCAATCGTCCGCGTATCGGCAGCCTCGGCGGGAACCGCGACGCGTGTCGCCGCAGGAAAATCAAGCAGCAGCCGCGCATGCTCTGGTGTATCAAGCCGCACGGAGAATGTTGTTTCCGTACGATTTATAGCGTCGGGTTTGGCGTCAAACCTGGCATCATCGGCGCGCGCAAAGACTCCTAATGTGCTGTAATGCAGCGGCGTCGTAACAATTAATTCCTGCGCCCGCGCACCCCCAACCGGCCAGCCGGCACAAAATACGTCAAACTTCCCGGCTTGCAAATCTGCAGCCATGTCCCTCTCGGTTGTTTCCGCAGCCCAAACGACCTTGAGATGACTAAGCGCCGCAATTTTCTCGGTCAGTTCATACCAAAGGCCGGAAAAGGCATTGGTATTCGGGTCCTTCATGAAATAGGGCGGCTGCAGCATATACCCGCACTTCAATGTACCTGATTTGACGACCCGCTCCATTGCTGTCTCGGTTTTCGCCGTGGATGCAGCTTTGGGCAAATGCCCCATCAGGATCAGAAACGCACCGACGGTCCCCGCCAGCAACGAAATCACGATCGTCGCAATGACTTGCTCAAAACGCATGATGACTTGCTTCCATTATAATCAGGTAAACTCACTCAGGACACGTGCCAAACGAAACGGCTACGTCCCCTATTCACTGCGGCAAATGCCACAGAAATGCAAGGGGCGTTGGTTGAGTTTCAGGCAACGGGTACTATCATGAATCTGATCGACCAGATCCTGCACGACCTAGACATCTTGCGCCGTCACTACAGTCTCTAAAGATGCGCTCCTAAATCGGCTAGTGAAATTTCGCAGGATGTCCTCGGCGAAAGCTCCTTTGAGACACTACGTAGTCTATCAGCACAACCAAGGAAATCCGTTCGCTGATACGCATCAAGCGCTAAGAGCGCGGGAATGATAATATCTGCAACGCCTCCCGCAATTCATTCTTGTTGTCAGGGCCAACCGATTTCTTTTTGCTATCGATCCATCAGTCATGCGCTTGTCTCAAAGCCAAGCACTGCTCCATTCCACAGTTAATTATAGTTAATTTGTTACCCAAGGATCATAAAAAATCAGCTCTTGCTTTCTTACATCCGTGATAGTACGTGCCATTAATGGTTAACAAAGTATCGTTAATTAGTTTCTGTATCGAAAATTTGATGGGAAACTTAGAATTATCGGTTTATGTGATTTGAAAACATTGAATTTGATGATTTGTTTTGACTAAATACCCAATATTGGTAGTCAACACATAAACTGGAGTGATGGTAACATGGTCTCCGCCGCACAATTACGAGCCGCACGTGGTTTGCTTGACTGGACCCGCGCAGATCTGGCAAAAGCTGCCAATGTCTCGCCAGAGACGATAAAAAATATTGAACATGGCACCTTCCGTCCACAGGAAGCGACAACGGAGGCAATCACCCGAGCGTTCGCAGCGCATGATGTCGTCTTCACAGAGCAGGATGGCGTTAAAAAACATCATGATCGCATCTTGAGATTTGAAGGTGTCGAAGGATTTAAGAGTTTTCTCGACGATGTGTTCCACGTGGCGCAGTCTTTGTCCTTTTTAAAAATTGAAGACAAGCCCATTTGTATCAGCAATGTGGATGATCGTTTCTTCAGCAAGATGCTTCACGATTACTCTATTATGCACGCTCAACGCATGAATAGTCTGGTTCCACAAATCAAAGCTAGAATTCTGATTTATGAAAAACCGTCCTTACATATCCAAAACTCGAGCTACCGAGAATATAAAACCCTGCCGGGTTTGTCCGGAGGCAATGTGCCGTTCTATGTTTATGGCGACAAATTAGGCGTCTTGGTCTTTGAAGAGGGAAATGATATGCAGATAGTTGTAATTTCTTCCCCTCTGGTCGCCAAAGCGTACAGGGCACAATTTGATATCCTGTGGGACACTGCGACTGTATATGATGGCTCGACTGCTTAATAAATCTAACGCATTTTTTTATTTTAGTTGAACGCAACTATCGACGTATATTGTTATTAAGGTAATAGACCATGACTGAAGCTAAGTCATATACGCTTCAAATCGCCAAGGGCAACGACCTTGGATCGATCGTGGATTATTATCGAAGTTCAGACCGTCCCGAGACCGTTTTTCAACGTAAACCAGAAGTGATCGAGAAGGCAATTAGTCAGGAACTATTCTTGCTGCTGACCGATCAGGACTACAATATAGCAGCCGCAGCGGGCGTCTACACCACTGATGCGGCCGTATCCATTGGTGAAGGGCAGAATACAAGAATAGACTTTGCCGAAATTGGCTCATTGTGGCGACGCAACGACGCCCCCAAAGGATTTATTCGTGAGCTGTTCTATAGCGCCGCAGTCCTGCAAACATTACGCCAGGCTCCTGAGCAAGGTCTCCAGGTTCTTACGACCCAGATAGTCGCGGCGGACAAGAAAGCGGCTCAGACCATCACCGGACTCGGCCTCGGCTTGATTCCGTTCAAACCATCAATAGATTTTTCCAATGCATTCAAGCAATCAATTGTTGACGACAGAAGTCGAAAGATAGATTTGCTTTCCTATATCGCCACCGTGCATCCAGCGGCAATCAATTCATCAAAGTGTCTCCTGGGTCTTAACAACAGCAAAATGAGACCTGTTTCAAACTTGCCTGGATGCGTTGTCGCCACAGACTTCACCACGAAATCCACTACTATTATTGACCTCAGCGACACACAAATATTGCAGACTGCCGAGATAGTTTACAAAGCAGACAAAAAAGCAGGATCTCTACCTTATAACTCATGGGCATTTGCCGGTCGAGAGATACTCCCGCCAATCAAACACCCTGTCGGTAGCTTTCCTGCCGCACTTCTTAAACTGCATTTTGGCGCGTAGAACCTGCCTCCCTCCGGTTATGTTCCAGCACACAAGTTGGCCCTTTGGGCAGGATAATGCCGACGCTTAGGCGGGCAAAAACTGCGGGGCAACACCTGCAGAAGTTACAATCACCAGCAAGGCTGATACGAAACGCGGTTAGTTATTTCCGTCATACTGCCTCATGATATCGCAGAAATGCTCTTGGATATTTTATAGGCAAATGATAGAGGCTATGGATATCCCTGAAATCACATCGCGCTTTTCATTGTATCAGTGCATTAAATAGTAGCCTACGCATATAATCCTTCCTCATCGTTTCTTTCGTAAGGATCTGCCGAGATGTCGTTAGCGATAAACAATCAACGATCACACACACTTATTCATCTGCTTGTAGCTCTCGCCGGTTCCGCAGCATTGTCTTGGCAAATTCTGTGGCAGGTCAAATCCTCGCTCGCCTTAGGCGTTTCTGCCTGGGGAACCGCCATCACGCTGGCCGCAACCATGGGCGGATTGAGTATCGGCGCATGGTTGATGGGAGAATATCTGAAACGACGCCCTCCCGCGCACCCAGTCAGGCTTTATGGTTTGCTGGAAATTGTCATTGGAATTTCCGGTTTATTCCTTGGCGTGTTGTTCCAGAAAGTTGAAAACCTTGATACGGCAATCTATCAAGGCGCGCCGGAGAGTTCTTCCCTGGTTCATATTTTAGGGATTGTAGCCGTTCTTGGCCTGCCAACCATGTGCATGGGCGCAACAGTTCCAGTTTTTGGCCTTATCGCGCAGCAGTACCGGACATCCATAGCCGCACTCTATGGCCTGAACACCTTGGGTGCAGCCGCCGGTTGCTTGCTGGCGGCGTTCGCCTTTATCCCAACATTCGGCATTGCTGCTACCGCCTGGGTTATCGCAGCGATTAACTTTATTGTCGGTGCAATGACCTGGATCCTCGCTCCGGTCGATTCACGGGCAAATATCGCGGAGTCATCGCCCAAACCAACCCAACCAGCCCATGTAACACGTGAGATCCGCCCAATCACAGCCTACATATTGGTTTTCGTCACGGGGTTCGCAACGCTAAGCCTTGAAGTCGCATGGTTCAGGTCACTTGTTTCCACTTTTCAGAGCACGACCGCAGCCTTTGCGGTTATGCTTTCTGCTCTGCTGCTTTCCCTGGGGGCTGCATCTTGGCTCGTCCCATATTTTAAACGCGCGCAATTTTCTTTAGGCACATTATTGAGCTGGGCAGGAATCCTTATTCTCGTAGCAACGCCGATATTGGAACGGCTTGACCTGTTATTGATTGCACATGATGGCTATGTGTTTCTCAACTGGTTTATATTGACTCTCCTGATCATTGGCGGCCCAGTCCTGCTTCTTGGTATAGCTCTCCCATGGATTCTGGAGGAGCTCCATACAAGTCGCGATTGGGGCAAAATTTATGCAGTCAATACTTTAGCATCGATTGCGGGATCATTAAGCGCCGCATGGCTTCTACTGCCCACAATCGGTTTTGTACGCACAGCATGCCTTATTGGCAGCATAGTTTTTGTAACCGGTATTTTTGCGTTGAGGGGTCAAAAACGCTGGCATCTGGCTGTGATCGGCACGGCATCACTCTTACTGGCCTTCTTCTTTGAGTCAGGCATAGGAAAAACCCGCGTTCAAGGTTGGGCTGCGGAAAGTTCTCATCGCCCGAAACTTGCCAAGATCCTCGGGTCGTATGAAGGTCCCGACGCAACAACTACGGCAGTAGAGTATTTTGATAAGACGCGGGCTTTGTACATCAACGGGTTTGAAGCTGCCGGCGAAGTCAAGGCAGCGCATTACATGGTGTGGATGGGGCATTTGCCGATGTTGATCCATCCTGCGCCCAAACAGGCACTGGTGATTTGCTTTGGCACTGGTCAGACCGCAAATGCAGTACGCCAGGAAAAACCAGAAACGCTGGATATCGTTGATATCAATCCGCGTGTTCCCATGTTGGCGCCGCATTTCCCGTCAAATCAAGGCGTTCTTCATGACCCGCGAGTCAAATTGACGATTATGGATGGACGCGCCTTTATACGACGGACAACAAAGGCTTATGACGTCATCACCTTGGAGCCCATGCCCCCCTCGTTCGCGGGAGTTAACGCGCTGTATTCCAAAGAATTTTATCAGCATGCCTGGGGTAATCTTGGTGCACAGGGCGTTATAGCCCAATGGCTACCCTTTCACCTGGTTTCCCTGCATTACATGCGTTCGATTGTCAAAACATTCACGTCGGTTTTTCCTAATGCCATATTATGGATTGACCCACCATCCAAGACCGGAATTCTTGTTGGAACCAAACAGGAAAGTATGGATTTGATGGCGCGCTGGCCTGGATTTTCTCGTGATGGCATTACGCGGGATCTCTCTGAAAAAGAGGCGCAGAATGCAACCTATTTAAACGCCTCGGAGGTCAAACTTTACGCGGAGCCAGGAGAGATCATCACTGACGACAATCAAAGACTTAATTACGGTAAAGCGCTGGATGCGCTGTATGCAGGAATATGGAACAACATAGAAAGCTATAAAGAACTTGCCTGGATCAAGAACAAGGATCTTAAATAATTCCATGACACATGGCACGCCGACACAAACACCAGTCAAAACAGTCTTTATCTCTTTTTTTACGCGACTGTTTAATTTCCTGGGCAATTTAATTGCCTTGGCTTTGTTGTTGAGCGTGCTTGTATCAGCTGCGGGTGTTGCCATGATTGCAATTCCTGGTCCGGCAACGGAAAAAAAGACCGTCATCATCCCCAAAAACAGCGGCACACGAGAGATTGGCAGAATACTGGCCGAAAATGGCATCGTCCATCACGCTTTGCAATTCGCCCTGCCGGCACATTTTCTTGCGCCGGGGAAATTGCGCGCCGGAGAATATGAATTTGCGCCACAACTGACGGTCATGAATTTGATCGAAAAATTCCAAAACGGCGAAACCGTGACGCACAAAATATCTATCCCGGAGGGACTCACCTCCGCAGAGATCGTCACGATGCTCCAGGCTGAACCGATTTTGATCGGTGATATTAAGGAAATTCCCGCGGAAGGCATGCTCCTGCCCGAAACATATCACTACAATTATGGCGACACTCGTGCGGATATGATTGCGCGTATGGCGAAGTTGGGGGAAACGACGCTGGAGGCACTGTGGTTACAACGCGCGCCCGACCTTCCGTTTAACAGCCTGCAACAAGCCCGTATCATGGCTTCGATTGTCGAGAAAGAAACAGGAAAAGCCGATGAACGTCCAAGAGTCGCAGGCGTTTTCATTAACCGCCTGCGTCAAGGCATCAAACTGCAATCCGACCCTACCGTCATCTATGCCCTGACCGAGGGCAAAGCACCGTTGGGACGCCCCCTGACACACGCAGACCTGAGCACCGCGTCACCGTACAATACCTATGAAAATTTTGGCTTGCCCCCTGCCCCGATCGCCAATCCTGGACGGGCGGCGCTGGAAGCCGTATTGCATCCTGAAAAGAATGATTTCATCTATTTTGTTGCTGATGGTACAGGCGGACACGCCTTTGCCAAAACTCTGGATGAGCATAATGCCAATGTCGCGCGGTGGCGTAAAATTCGTAGCGCTCAGCCATAAGGACTCATCGCGTCGCCAGCATCAGCACTGCCACAATCGCAATGCAGGCCAGAAATATCTTTTTCAACGTCTGCTCCGAAACACCAACGATCAGACGGCTGCCGATATAGCCGCCAGAGACAGAAGCAGCCAGCATCGTAAGAAAAAGTGTCGGGGCGATCAGTTGTTGCGCCATATAGCTGGCGCACGCGGTCAGGCCAGGAACAAAGCATATAATGTTTTTCAGTCCGATCGTGTGCCGTAACCCTCTATTCATGACACCAATCAGGATGGCACTGGCAAGAACCCCTGCCCCGGCTCCACCAAAACCGAAATAGATTCCGACCAGAAATCCAAAAAACAGCGCATAACCCCGCCACCACCGCGGCAATGGACTATCTTCTGACGGAACCTTATCAAAACTGAAGATCGCCAGCAAAAGGCCGCCGGCCAGCGCATTGATCACGACCATATCCCGCAGCAGCCACGCCGGTACATAGACCAGAAGCCAGGCCCCGGCGACGGGCCCGAGCAGAAGTCCCGGCATCCACCATGCTAACTGTCGGTAATCGACGAGCTTTCGCCGATGAAAGACATAAGCACCGCTCGCAGCTGCTCCAGCGGAAGCCGCCATATCATTGGCCAATGCAATTGGTCCTGGGATCCCAAGCGCCAGAAGAACGGGGTGCACCAGAAATCCGCCGCCGCCAACAGCGGCAGCAAAGATATCCCCGATCAGAGTCACAAAAAACACGATCAACAGCTGTTCCGGCGTTGGCGTAAATGCAGCAAACAGCATGATAAATTCCTCTGCTGATGAAAGACGCAGGCCTAACCTATCCTACTGTCTTTTTTCCCAGCCGTTGGCACCTTGCTGCCAATAGCTTAGCGTATGCCCCTCGGCCTGGTAGCTTTGCCATCGCGTGCGCGCCAGCGCAACAGCTTCGGCATCATCGCCGGGGAAAATCTCGCAGACACGCTGAAAATTCCCCAGCGCCGCCGATGTGCCCCCATCGACGAGAAACAACACTTCCGCCGCATTAGGACGTTCGTCAGAATGGGTCAGCCATATCGGCTGTACTTCGCCATCACCGTCTTTAGCGTTGCCATGCGGCAGAAAGCTTCCGGGGCGGTAAGTCCACAGATGCTGTGTTAAAGCTTCAGCACGTTCGGGAGACCCGGCGATTACAACAGCTTTCCATCCACGCGCCAAAGTTTTTTCCAGAAGATCAGGCAATACTTGTTCCAATGCTGAACGCGTCAAGTGATAGAAATTAATTTCAACCATCAACGCTATTCCACCGCAGGGTTTGCCGTAAGATATTGGTAGAGAAGACGCACACCATAGCCCGTTGCGCCCCTTGGTACGGTCGGGCACGGCTTTTTCGTCCATGCAGTTCCGGCAATGTCAAGATGCGCCCACGGCGTGCCCTTTTTTACGAAACGCTGGATAAATTTTGCCCCGATGATGCTGCCCGCTTCACGGCCACCAGCAATATTTTTCATGTCGGCCACGTCACAGTTGATCTCACGGTCATAGGACTCATCAAGGGGCAAACGCCAAAGCTTTTCACCCGTCGCTTCGCCAGCAGCATGCAAACGCACGGCAAAATCGTGATCATTGACAAACATGCCGGCATATTCATGCCCAAGTGCAATCAGGATCGCGCCTGTCAGCGTGGCCAGATCAATGATCGCGCGCGGCTTAAAGGTCTCCTGGGCATACCAAACGACGTCAGCAAGAACCAATCTTCCCTCGGCATCGGTATTCAACACCTCTATCGTTTGTCCCGACATGGAGGTAACAATGTCACCGGGACGCTGCGCTGTGCCCGAGGGCATATTCTCTACCAGCCCGACAAGACCCACGACATTGACTGCGGCTTTGCTTTTGGCCAAGGCGTGCAGCGTACCGATCACCGCTGCCGCGCCCGCCATGTCAAACTTCATCTCTTCCATTCCCGGCCCTGGCTTCAGAGAAATGCCTCCGGTGTCAAAGGTCACCCCTTTACCGACCAGTGCGACAGGACTTTGATCTTTGGCATTCTTGTTGCCCTGCCAGCTCATGACAGCAAGACGTGGCGCCTGAACGCTGCCCTGTGCAACACCGAGCAACGCGCCCATGCCGAGCTTGGCCATAGCCTTCTCGTCAAGAATATCAACCTTGACTCCCAGGGTCTTGAGTTCGGCGCAATACGCCGCCATTGATACCGGGTAGAGGATATTTGGCGGCTCACTGACCAGATTGCGCGCCAGTTCAACACCTTCGGCCAGGGCATCCAGTGTGGCATAAGCACGCCGCGCGGCCGCATTGTCCGCAGATTCAACCGTAAGATTCTTGAGGGACGGTTCGACCTCTGCGGATTTTTTCGTATGATATTTGTCAAACCGGTAGGCGCGCAAGCGCGCGCCGAATGCCAGATGTGCGGCAAAATCTTCACCAGAAATTTTCAAGTTCTTGGGTAAATCTGCAATAAGCGTGAATTGTCCAGTTTTAGCGGCTAACACGGCCGCTGCCGCCACACCGCCCAGATTCTGAACATTCTTGACAGTTAAATCCTCAGATTTTCCGAGCCCCAATAAAATGACTCGTTCAATTTTTGTCTTGGCGAGCGCAATGATATGCGCCGTTTCGTCCCTCTTACCCGTGAAATTTGCCGCAACCATGGCGCGTTTCAGGCCACCTGCCGTCTTCTTGTCCAGTTTGCCCCCGATTTCTCCCAGTTTTTGCCCCAAAACCACCGGAATGACCACCGTACCCTTAGTGGGAACGTTCAACGGCGCAAAACTGACTTTCATCGGTACTCTCTCCCTATAAAACGGTCACAAAACGGCAACTTGCCCAAGTGCAGGCAAAAGGATAAAAAGAAGCATCGCCTGATAGTGTCATGCTGACCGGGCTTTGGCAAATCCGCAAACCGCTATGCTGCTGATCCACCGCTATATCCTGCGCCAAATTTTGATGACCCTGGTCTTCACCAGCGTAGCAGTGACGATTGTCGTGTTGTTCACGCAATCGTTCCGGCTTTTGTCTCTCGTAATTGATAATTCAGCAAGTTTGTTGATTTTTCTGCATCTGGCTTTACTAACGATCCCGACTTTTCTCGGCATCATCATGCCCATCGGCCTGGCTATTTCAATCGTCTTTGTCTATCAGCGTCTGGTAACCGACTCCGAGCTTATTATCATGCGAACCGCGGGCTTGAATGCGGTGGCACTCGCCAAACCAGCTATTCTTTTAGGTGTATGCACGACGATATTGGGGTTTTTTCTAGCCTTTTGGATTGCACCATGGGCCAACCGTGAATTGGTCAGCATGCAATATAAAATCCGCAATGAATTTTCGATTTACCTGCTGCGCCCCGGTGTCTTCAATGATATTCCCAAGGGGCCAACTTTTTACGCGCGGCGGCGTGACCGCAACGGCGGGCTGGAGAACATCCTGATCCACGACACACGCAAACCAGAAACACCCGTAACCGTCATGGCGGAACGGGGGCAAGTCACGACCGTTGATGGCGAACCGCGCGTGATCGTTTATCACGGCCAAAGGCAAGAATATGACCGTGCCAAGCACCGGCTTTCGGTGCTGGATTTTGAGCAATACAGCCTTAACCTCGCGCTCCTGAGTGGCGCAAGCGACCGCCTTCCCGACCCGCGTGAGCTTAGTCTTGAAGACCTTTTGGCCTCCACCCCGCCCGCCATCAAGAACAGCTCTGGCCCCGACCGTTTGCGTGCCGAAATTCATCAGAGGACCTGTACCGCAAGTGGCAGCATTGTTTTTGCCCTGCTGGCGGCCTCGATCATGCTCAGTGGCCAGTTCAATCGTCGCGGCATGGCCAGCCGCGTTATCGTTGCCGCCTTAACGATCATAATCTTTCAGGCCATGCTGCTGTGGGTCAGCAATCTGGTAGCGCGTAACATCGGATTTGCGCCATTGCTCTATACTCTGACGGCACTGCCGATTCCGGTCGCATGGCTGCTGCTGCGTCACAACCCGCTGGCTGGTTCGTTCAGTTTCATGCGCTGGAGGCGGGCATGATCTGTGGCTGGACGATTTTTCGCTATATTGCCAAGCAATTCCTGATGTGGTTTGGCACCTTTTTGCTGGGGCTGGCTGGCGTTATTCTTTTGTTCGAGGTTGCCGAGCTTTTGCGCCGCGCCGCCGATGTTCCCACCGCGACCGTTGGGATTGTCTTGCAAATGGCGTTTTTCAAATTGCCGGAGACGATCCAAAAAGTCATGCCTTTTGTCGTCCTGTTTGCGGCGATGTTCACTTTCTGGCGGTTGACGCGCAGCCAGGAATTGATTGTCGTCCGCGCCAGCGGCGTGTCCGTATGGCAATTTTTGTCGCCGATCTTATACACGACTTTTTTCTTGAGCATCTTTAACGTCACCGCACTCAACCCCGTTGGCGCCGTCATGATCGCGCGGTATTGGGAACTTGAGGCCACTTACCTTTATCACCCAACCACGCTGGAACTCACCAATGCTGGCCTCTGGCTGCGACAAAAATCAGGAGACCAGGAGTATCTTTTGCACGCTGACCGCGTCACGCTCGACCCGCTGACTCTGCGCCCCTTGATGGTCATTGTTTACGACAAGGATCAAAAATTTCAGGGGCGAATCGACGGCGATAGTGCCGTCCTGAGCGACCGCGACTGGGTCATCACCAACGGGTGGTACAATCAAACCGGCCAACCACCACAACTGCTACCAGAATTCCGCATCCCCACCGACCTAACCTTACAGAAAATTCAGGAGAGCATGGCGGCTCCCAATACGATTTCATTCTGGCAATTACCGAACTTCATCAACGCCTTGCAGGCCGTGGGGCTGCCTTCGGTACGCCATCAGATGCAATTTCATGCCTTATTGGCCGAACCTTGGTTTCTCTCTGCCATGGCTATTTTTGCTGCGGCTTGCTCCCTGCGCCTCACGCGACGCGGGGGCACGATCTTTCTTGCCATGGCGGGTGTGACCGTCGGAAGCCTGGCTTTCGCATTGAATAGCGTGCTTATTGCGCTAGGAATTACGCAGGTCTTGCCAATCGTGCTCGCAGTGTGGGCCACACCTCTGATCTGTCTGGCCTGTGGCACGGCAACTCTGCTGTTTCTTGAAGACGGTTGATTCAACCTTCGCGCCGCCGCATTATGCTTCCCTCAAACTATTCTGGAATCAACACCATGCGTTTTACGATCTTGCCGCTTCTCTGTGCCATCCTTCTAGCCACGGGCTCGACCGAAGCCAACAGCGGCACAATGGGCGACAAGATTGCCATTGTTGTCAACGACGCCGCAATCACAGCAAGCGACCTGCAGGCGCGTTACCGCATGGCTTTGCTTTCTTCCGGCTTACCGGATGAGCCTGAGGTACGGAAACGCATTATGCCGCAGGTTGCCAAAGGATTGATAGACGAGCAAATTCAACTTCAGGAAGCACGGCGGCAACAGATCAACGTAACTCAAGCGGATATTGATCAGGCGATGAAGCGCATCGCCGTCGACAACAATGTCCCTGGCGGCGATATGCGCGTCTTCCTCAATACGCACGGTGTTCCCGCCACCACGCTGGAAGCGCAAGCACGCGCCAATATTGCCTGGATGAAACTGGTGCAGCGGCAATTGCGGCCGCATGTCGAAATCGGTGATGACGAAGTTGATGAGGCTCTTGACCGCCTGCGCGCCAACGCAGGGAAACAGGAGTATTTTATTAATGAAATTTCTCTCCCCGTCGATGACCCCGATCAGGAAGTGACGATACGACAATTTGCTGATAAGCTGCTGCATCAGATCCGCGAAACCGGCGCGTTCGGCGCCATTGCTCGACAATTTTCTCAGGGGATCGGCGCGCAGAATGGCGGCGAAATCGGTTGGGTGCAGGAAGGCACGTTAGCGCCGGAGATCGACCGCGCTTTGGCCGCTTCGAACAAAGGTGAGTTACTCGGCCCCATCAAAACCAGCACCGGATTCCATATTATTGCGATTCGCGACGTTCGGCGCGTTCAGGGCGGCGGCGGCGAAAGCATCGTCAAGATCATGCAAATGACCCTCGGCTTCGATCCACAGCGCGATAAAAAGATCACTCTGGAGACAGCCGAGAATGTCCGTGGCACGATTAATGGCTGCGGCACTTTGATGCAGAAATATGACGCCAAGAGCGGTTGGAAACTTCAAGAAATGGCACCTACCCCTATCGCCAAACTACCAGAGTGGCTGGCGGAACCGGCAAAAAATCTTAAAGTTGGAATGGCCAGTCGTGTCTTTTCCACCGGTAATGCCGCCGCGATCTTCGTGCTGTGCGAACGCACCGAAAAAAGCGATGCGACGGATCGTGAGGCGATCATCAACAAGATCGGCAGCGAGCGTCTGGAAAATCTGGCGCGCGGCATGCTGCGAGATCTAAAACGTAACGCGCATATTGATGTCAGAAGCTGATCTTGACGCTCTACCGCCGCTGCGCGAAGTCATCGCCACCTATGGATTGCGGGCGCATAAAGGTCTGGGACAGCATTTTCTCCTCGACCTCAATGTTACGCATAAAATCGCACGGCTTGCGGGTGACCTGCACGGCGTTCACGTCATCGAAATCGGCCCCGGCCCCGGTGGCCTGACTCGCGCCTTGCTTGCCTCTCTTGCCGCCACAGTTACCGCCATTGAGCGTGATTCGCGATGTGTCGGCGCGCTGCAAAATCTGGTCACAGCTGCACAGGGGCGCTTAAATCTGGTCTCCGGCGATGCGCTGACAACCGATCTTGTCGCTATGACGTCCGCGCCGCGCGCCATTATCGCCAATCTGCCTTATAATATCGGCACGGAATTGCTGGTGCGCTGGCTAAAACAGTCCCATGCCTTTGTTTCAATGACCCTGATGTTTCAACGCGAAGTCGCGGCACGGATTTGTGCCGCGCCGGGCAGCAAGAATTATGGCCGCCTTGCTGTGATGGCGCAGGCATGTTGCACAGTTAGAAAATTATTCGACCTCCCTGCCCGCGCTTTTACACCGCCGCCAAAAGTTGACTCCAGCGTGGTGCATCTCACCCCTCACCCCGAAGGTTTAGATGCGGCATTACTGGCCACTCTGGAACAACTCACCGCAGCCGCTTTTGGCCAACGTCGAAAAATGTTAAAAAGCAGCCTGGCTGATTATGGCGGCGAAACCTTTCTGCGCCGCCATAATATTGATCCGATGGCACGGGCAGAGGCAATTGCGGTGGAGGATTTCCTTACTCTGGCAAGCGCCGTGCTTGCGCGTAACGTGCAGTCATAGTCCCTCGACCTCTGATGATTAAGCCGATCAAACACCATCACTTAAGGCGTTTGATATCGGTGTAATCGCCTCTGGTTTGAAGCGTCACAGTCAGAGGCTTCTTTGTGCGGTTGCGCCAGAACCAGCCGTGATAGCCATCGAAGGCTGCTACAAGAACGCCTTCATCGCGCTCTTTCGCCCCCTTGCTATAGCCATGATAATCAATGTTCGACTCCTTTGAATCTCCGTGGATATCAAAGTTCGCCTTGCCGCCATCGGTGAACCAAACATATTTCGTTGTCATGCCTTTCTTAAGTTCGACTTTGATTTCCGCCCCTTCGTTCGGAGACAAGCTTAAGGACATCTCGTGACTAAGTTCTGCCGGTTGACTGGCGCGATCAGATGCTGATGCTGCAGGTGCCGCAGGTTCTGGAACTGACGGAACGACTTCCTGCATTTCTGCTTGTGCCAGAGGTTTTGCCGTCGCCATCGCTCGTACAGTTTCTTGCGCGGTCGTCTGCTCAAGTTCGGCTTCTTCAGCCAAGGACATTTTAATCTCGCCCATTTGTTTGAGGCCGATCGCCCTGCCAATTCCGGTCGGGTCGATGCCGTATTCCGCTGGCATGACAACTGTAACTAATAGGACTCCAGCCGTCACGGCGGCGATGATTGTGGATTTAATCAGCTTGCCGGTCGAAGGCAGTTCACGGTCATTGGGGATATTGGCGTTATGCATGGTGACGATTCCTCTCAAAGCACGCGGTCATGAGTTCGATACGAAATAGCCGGTAAGCTGGTATCCCATGAGCAGGAATCCCAACATCATCATAAATTCATTCGCGCTATAGGCATTGCGCATGAAGCTGCCTGATTTCCGCCAATAAGTAATTGCGATAAGGATGGCAGCCAGCGCAAGAATCTGCCCTAGCTCGACTCCGACATTGAAGAAGATCAGGTTTGCCAGCAGCCCATCTTCTTGTAACTGGTAATCCAAAATCTTGGTTGCCAGACCAAATCCATGGAACAGGCCAAAAATGAAGGTGGCAGCTTTCGTATTGGGTTGAAAGCCGAACCAGCGCTGGAAAGCGCCCATATTATCAAGCGCCTTATAAACCACGGAGAAACCGATAATCGCGTCAATAAGATAGGCGCTGACGCTGATGTGCATGAGCACCCCGGAAAGCAGCGTAATAACGTGGCCGACCGCGAACAAAGTTACATAAATCGCCACATCTTTAAGGCGATACAGGAAAAAGATAACGCCGAGCAGAAACAAAAGATGATCATAGCCGGTCATCATGTGCTTCGCGCCAAGATAGATGAAAGGAATGGGCAGAACACCACTGACTTCCTGAATATATCCCTTATCGCCCGCAGTGACGCCATGTGCCAAAGCCAATTGCGGGTAAAAGACACTTATAAGGCTCGCGATAACGCTCAGGCAAAGAAGAACATGAGCGAAAGAAGGATGGCGCAACATTTAATCCTCGCAGGCTTGAGCTGATGCGTGAGAGTCGGGTTTGACTTATCCCCCCAGGGGGGATACCATCGCCGCCATGTCGGGTCAATCATTACACGCACACCATGAAAATATAGGACGACGTCTGAAACGTGCGGAAGGGCATTTGTGCAGCATCATCAAAATGATCGAGGAAGAGCGCGCGTGCGTCGATATTGCTCAGCAGCTTTATGCGGTCGAGAAAGCCATAGCGCAGGCCAAGAAAACGCTCATTCAGGATCATATCGACCATTGTCTTGACCATGCGCTGGAAAAGCCAGGGCGCCACCGTGGTCAAGCGCTGGACGCATTCAAGCAGATCACGAAATACCTTTAGGAACAGCCCATGACTCCATTCGCGGAATTGCTTCAGCAGGGAACTGCAAATGCGTGGCTGTTTATGCCAAGCGCAGTCTTGCTTGGCGCTTTGCATGGCTTGGAACCGGGACATTCCAAGACCTTGATGGCGGCTTTTATCGTCGCCATTCGCGGCACAGTCAAACAAGCCGTTTTGTTGGGGTTGGCGGCCACCGTCTCGCATACGTTGGTGGTCTGGGGCGTGGCGCTGGGCGGCATGTATCTTTGGCAGAACATGGATGCCGAAGCGACCGAGCCCTACTTCCAACTTGCTTCTGCGGTTATTATTGTCGCTGTAGCGCTCTGGATGCTGGCGCGAACGTGGCGCGACAATCGGCATGCAAAGATGGAATCTCTGCACCAGACGCTTGAATCTGGCCACAATCATGATGAAATACGCCGGATTGACACCGGCCATGGTGTACTGATCGTTGAAATCTTCGAAACCGGCATGCCCCCGCGCTGGCGCTTACGCGCAGAAGTCGGTCACGGTTGGCCCGCGCAGGACGTTGCTTTGGAAACCGAACGCCCGGACGGCGCAAAGCAGAAATTCACCTTTGCCCAAAAAGACGGCTACCTGGAATCTCTGGAAGAAATTCCCGAACCGCATGAATTCATGACACGGCTGCGGCTTGGACACGGCAATCATACGCATGACTATGATCTTGCCTATGCCGCACACGATCACGGACATGAGCATGTGCATAAGGAGTGGCGCGGCCTTGACGTCGCGACCGACGGCTATCATGACGCGCATGAACGGGCTCATGCCAACGACATCCGGCGTCGGTTTGTCAACCACAACGTAACGACATGGCAAATTGTTCTGTTTGGCTTGACGGGTGGACTAATCCCATGTCCGGCAGCGATCACGGTTCTCCTGTTATGCCTGCAATTAAAGGAAATCACGCTCGGAGCTATTTTGGTGCTGTGTTTCAGCCTCGGACTTGCGCTTACATTTGTGACCGTGGGTGCAGCGGCGGCGCTCAGCGTTCGTCACACCGCCAAGCGCTATGCATGGTTCGAGAGTGTTGCACGAAGAGCCCCCTATTTCTCTGGTGCCTTGATCCTGATGATCGGTTTTTATATGGGCTTGCATGGCTGGCTGCAAATAGCCGGGCAAGGCGCGGAATGACAACGTTGAGCATCTATGCCGGACTATTTCTTGCAGCATTTCTTGCGGCAACCATTCTTCCCATGCAGTCGGAAGCCCTACTCGCCGGTCTGCTGCTCACAAAAGAATACGCGTTTTGGGCTTTGATCCTTGTCGCCAGCATTGGAAACATAGCGGGCGCGGTCGTCAATTGGGTGTTAGGACGCGGTATTGCCCGTTTCCAACATAAGCGCTGGTATCCCCTTAAAGGGCAAGCGCTTGAAAAGGCAAAATACTGGTACCAACGCTATGGCCGCTGGTCGTTATTGTTCAGCTGGGTACCTTTCATCGGTGATCCACTGACCATAGCTGCCGGCGTCATGCGTGAAAGGCTAGCAATCTTTATTGCTATCGTATCAGTAGCAAAGACAATGCGTTATCTTGCTTTGGCAACCGCAATCGATCAAATCTGAAACCTTATGGAACCCCTATGGATAAGGACACAAAATCGAGCATAAAAAACGGCGTCATTGCGCTGTTGCTTATGCTGGCAGTTTTCGGGACACTCTACAAATGTGAGGTTAGCCATGAGGAAGACCATAAAGCTGGCAAGACTCACAGCCATTAAAGGTCATAGTGAGCACTTCACAATGTTCACATGATCCACAAGACACACAAACCTGGTTCTGGGAGATGATGCCACGCAAAATCATATATATGTCGCTTCTCTGTTTAGCGGCCTTCATGCTCCATCCATCAAGCGTGTGCGCAGAGCGGATCTCGGCTGCAGCCGAAACGAAAAGTCTCGCTGGTTGGAAAGAGTACATCTTTAAAGGGCAGACGCTCTATTCGATGGATAGCTCCCTTGCTTCTGGTGTCATCAAGGCATCCTGCATCACCACGGCTTCAGCGCTTTATCAGGAAAATGCGGCCGATTTGCGGAAGACGCCCATTTTACGGTGGTCGTGGAAAGTGGATGGCGTCCACAGTCAGTTGCAGGAGAGAGAAAAATCCGGCGATGACTATTCCGCACGTGTCTACGCCGTTTATACGCCAAACCGCTTTATGCCCTGGCGGACTTTGGCGGTTGACTACGTCTGGTCGAATAATCAGGACATCAGCAGCGTCTGGCGGAACGCGTTCACAAACAACGCGGTCATGATTGCGCTTCAAAGCGGAGCGCCAAAGTCCGGACAGGGTTGGAAACATGAATCTAGAAATATACGCGAAGATTTTAAGGCCTTCTTTGATATCGAGGTGGACTCCATAGACGGCATCGCCATCATGACGGACTGTGACAATGGACAACTTCCAATGACGGGATACTATAAGGATATTCATTTTACAACGGAGTGACGGCGTATGGAGGTATATATTCGTTTAGGCATTTTTTTAGGAGTCTTTATCGGTGTGGCGCTGGCAGAATTCCTTTGGCCACGAAGAAAACAGCTTCTCGAAAAAAGGCAGCGCTGGCCTAACAATATTGGCATCGCCTTTATTAGCGTCATCTTGGTGCGTCTCTGCCTTCCGGTAACGCTTGCCGGATTTGCCATCATTGTCAGTGAAAACAATTGGGGAATTCTATCCATGATAGACTTCCCCTTTATTATTGAGCTCATTCTATCGCTTATATTATTGGATCTTGTGATATACGGCCAACATGTCGCTTTTCACAATGTTCCGGTTTTATGGCGACTGCACCGCGTCCATCACGCAGATACGGAGATTGATGTCACGACCGCGTTGCGATTTCATCCCATTGAAATTCTTATTTCCATGGGAATCAAATTTGCTGCAGTTTTGGCTCTAGGGGTGCCTGCTGAGGCTGTGATACTTTTTGAGATTATTCTCAATGCTTGCGCCATGTTCAATCATGGCAATATCCGTTTGCCTTTAGCTGCAGACAGTATTTTGCGTTGTGTTCTTGTGACGCCGGACATGCACCGTGTGCATCACTCGGCAATCCCGCGCGAGACCAACAGCAATTACGGATTTAATATCTCTATGTGGGATCACCTATTCCATACATACCTCGCACAGCCCGAGCTTGGGCACGATGGCATGATGATTGGTCTGCGCGAGTTTCGAGCACCTGACGAGGCCAGAATTGACAGGCTCCTTACACAGCCTTTCAGATAGTAGCGCCAATTATGGCTTATCCAACTTCCTTTTCATTTCTCAACCTCTTCAAGCCATTTCATAAGCATGACTTGCGCGTGGCCGGTCATATCGTGCGCGCACGCAAGTAACTTCTTAAAATCCTCAGAAATATCGACATCAAAGCTTTTGGGAAGATAGCGCGTTTTCCCATGGGGCAGCAATTTTTCTACAAAAATGCTGCATGTTTCGGAGACGCTGTAGGGAACGGAAAGCCATAAGTCACGAGGTAAAGGCGTGTGGCCCCCGTACAGATAATATCCCCCGTCCTCTGCGGGGCCGATTATGTGCCCTGCTCTCTTCCTGAGATGATCGTGAACTTCTATGATGCACCAAGAAGATAATTGAGGACTGTCGGTACCGATAAGAATCACGTGGTCGTGCTTTTTAAGCAGCGTCGCATAAACGTGATCCAGCCGCTCCCCCAGGCCACCATCCTCCGTCCACAATCGATCAAGATTTTGCCAAAGCGGATGCTTCAAGCCGTTTTCTTCGCCGACCGCCCAGTAAGGAACGAGATCGCCTTGCGTTTCCTGTGTGACATTATGCGCCAGCTCCTCAAGACATTTAACGCTATACAGATAAAACTGTTCGGCTTTATCCACGCCGATATCTGCCGCAAGCCGCGTCTTCACGGGTGACAGGCCAGGTGTTTTGGCAAAAATAGCCAGTGCACCCGTCATGCGCCGCGCCGCCGGAAAACAAAACGACAGAACTCAGGCCATGCCTGTTTGCAGGTCAGCACAAGATGCCGAGCGGTTGTTTTGAACCAACCATGATCACGATATTTCCTGGCGCTCGTGTAAAACGGCGCATCAATAGATCGCAAGACTATCCCGCGCTGGCGCGCACGCCAGACAAACACATGATCCTCGCCATATTTGACATTCTCCGGATAGCCACCGATTTCGCAAAACAACTTCCTGCTTATACAAAACCCCTGATCGCCAAAGGGCATGCCCAGAAAGCGCGAACGAACCCACGCCCCTATTTCATTTAACTTCATCAATAGTGTTGCGTCGGATGAAAACTTCAAATCTCCATATAAAAGGCACTCAGGATATTGGTTCAGGCTGCGCAACAAGGCTGGGATGGTCTTTTGATTCAGTCGTGAATCCGCATGTAGAAACCATAATTGTGTGCCATCGGCTAAGCGTGCTGCGACGTTCATCTGTGCAGCACGCCCCATCCCTTCACTGATTTGTTTAATGCCCGCCCATGGATAGGACTCCGGCATTTCCACAAACGGCGCTCCTTGCTGCAAAGCAAAGATTATTTCACTGTTTGGCGGCAATCCGACAAGATCGTGGATTAAATCCTTCCACGCTTGTTCATTGACGGCCATAGGGATGATAATGGATAGTTTCACAGCTTTTAAGCCCTTAAAACCGCAAGCAAACCGCGTGCTTGTTCTGATAACGCGTCATCTGGCGTCATGACGGCTCTTTTCAGGCTTTCCCGGCACGCAGGATTTTCATCAGGCAGATGACCTTCCAAAAAAGCCAGCAGCGTGGCGTTGGCCTTTGTCAGACTCGCGCCATAACGCGCGATGATGGTGGCGGTATCCGCATGATCGGCCGGATCTTCCTTCCAGCAATCGTAGTCCGTGACGATGCCGACAATCGCGTAGCAAATCTGCGCTTCACGCGCCAAGAATACTTCGGGCACATTCGTCATACCGACGAGGTCGCCGCCGATTTGACGAAAGAAGTGACTTTCGGCTTGGGTGCCGAGACGCGGCCCATCAACACAAACGTAGGTGTTGCTTGTATGAATGACGACGCCCGTCTTCTGAGCTGCACGGGTCAATCCCTCCACAAGATTTTGACATACAGGCCTTGCGGTTGAGACATGTGCCGCAACGCCGTTACCAAAGAAGGTTTTTTCCCGACTGCCTTTAACCCAATCGATATACTGAGTGGGAATAGCAAAATCACCCGGTGCGATATCTTCGCGTAAACTGCCGACGGCAGAAAACCCCATGAGCTGCCTAACGCCTGCCTTTTTAAGCGCATAGATATTGGCGCGGTAATTCACCTCATGCGGCAAAAACTGGTGCTGCGCTCCGTGACGCGGAAGAAAGAAGACTTCTTTACCGGCATAGCGCGCCCTTGTCAGAGGAGCGGATGGTTTACCGAACGGCGTATCCATCTCCACAGCCTCGATAATCTCCAGTCCCTGAAGTTTGTAAAACCCCGTGCCACCGATGATCCCCAGCATTATTTTTCCTTTCTTATTGAATGGCGCACAGATTCACGTGATCCGATGAGTCCATCGGATTACGATCTTCTCTAGCAGCACGCGCCTGCAGGAGCATCACCTTCCGCTCCGGTTAAGGGGGCGCAGTTGAATACGCCATAATGGGTCGAGAAGTCACCCATGGAGGAGAAGTGTTGTGCAAAGCGCGTTTCCATCAACATCTTCCAGGTATTACCACAAACACGTTCAGGCATTCCGGTTCTGAAAAGATGATGATCATCAAGACGAAAGGCGTGTGGTGTTTCAATAATCGTTCCCTTGTAGGTCACGACATGCCCGTAATCTTCACATATATCCTCAAACGCGCATTTAAATGCACGCACGGTGATTGAATAAAAGTCAATCATACCGGCTCTTTTCTCGATCTCTGGGTCATTAAGTGCGATCCGGCCTTTATTCATCATCCGATAATCCAGAAACCCGGTCTTGCGAAGCAGGCGCCGAAAATCTTCCGTGTACAGTGCACCGCCCAGACATTCTCCCAATAGCTCCTTATCGCGCTGCAGATGCTCTGGCACGCGCCGTCCCGTAAAGACATCGGAGAAGTATAGTTCACCGCCTGGCTTTAATACCCGCACAATCTCTCGAAAAACTGCTTCTTTGTCAGCGGAAAGGTTGATAACGCAGTTGGAAACGACAATATCAATGGAACTATCTTTAATGCCAAGAGCCTTCAAGTCCTCGATAAAACCGAGATGGAATTCCGTGTTTGGCTTTTTATATCCAAAAGCAGAAGCATGGTGATCCACATGCTTCCTGGCAAGATCCAATTGCGCCACGGTCATATCCACGCCAATAACCTTACCCTTCGGCCCCACGAGTTGCGCCAGAATATAGGCATCCCGCCCCGTGCCGCACCCAAGATCAAGAACGGTCATCCCTTCCAAGGAAGGGGGAATAGGAGAGCCACAGCCGTAGAATTTTTCTTGAACTTCCGAATGAACGTTTTTTAGATAAGGTCGAAGATGCTCCGGCATCCCGTCTATGGGGCAACAAGCAGTCGTCTTCAGGTCAACGCTGCCTTGCAAGGTTTCCCCGTAGTATTTCTGAACGACATTTTGCAGGGCTTGTTCTGATGACGTCACATTTGTTCTCCTGTCGATAATAATGCGCCTGTGCAGGAACTGCCTGCGCCCGCCGTACAGCCAAAACAGTGATCCGCAAAGGCAATATCCTGATCAAGGAAAGAAAAGGACGGAATGTCCCATATCGTCCTAGATCTGAAATTCAAGGGAATTTCCAGCATCTGGTTAAAATCGCAATCATATAGTTTTCCATCCCAGCTTATAGAGACCAGCTGTGTGCACATCACTTCCTGGGCGGCCTGCACATTGAAACTCTCGATCAGGAGCTGCATATACTGCTCGGCCAGGCCATCGCGTTCCAACATGTGCGCGAAACGCTTGATCGGCATATTCGTGATCGTGAAAAGATTGTTGAATACAAGGCCAAAATTCTGCTGCAAATGTTTCTTATAGTCGGCCTCCAACTCTTTCTGCTCCGGAGGCAGATGTGTGCCAATCGGGTTATAGACAAGGTTTAAGCTTAACCCACTATCGATCTTACCGTACCCCAATGCGTTGAGCTTTTCGAGGGCGGAGATACTTTTACCGAACACGCCCTTACCGCGCTGCGCGTTGACGTTATCCTCCAGATAGCAAGGCAAAGAAGCAACGATCTGCACCCGTTGTTTGGCCAGAAATTCAGCCGTATCTTCCTGTCCCTTTTCAAAAAGAACCGTGAGATTGCAGCGGTCGATAACTTCCTTACCTATGGCGCGGATCTGTGTGACAAAATAACGAAAATGCGGGTTAAGCTCTGGCGCTCCCCCCGTAATATCGACAAGCGTGATGCCTGGTTCAGCCTGCAAAAGCTCTAGTATCCGTTCGACGGTGGCGCGCTCCATATTTTCTGTACGTTTAGGTCCTGCATCAACATGACAGTGATGACAGGATTGATTGCACCTTTTGCCGATATTGACCTGCAACGTCGTCACAACGTTGCGTTTGATCTTCAGACCACGATTTGAAAGTGTCGCGCCAAATCGACTTGTCCTGCCAGGATTTCCGTCCATTTTACGTTCTTCTCCATGCATGGAATTTTTCGACAATCTTTAATCCGAGTTCCGGAACATGCGCTTTGCGCCATACGCCGGCCGCATATTTGTTGGCCTCGCCGAGCGTCGGATAGATGTGGATCGTGCCGAGTATTTTATTCAGACCAAGGCCATGCTTCATGGCGATAATAAATTCAGGGATAATATCCCCCGCATGCGTACCGACGATTGTCACGCCGAGAATTTTATCTTTTCCTGGCACTGTTAGGACTTTGACAAACCCGTGCGCTTCGCTGTCGGCGATGGCGCGATCTAGATCATCAATACCGTAGATCGTGACCTCATAAGGGATGTTTTTTTCTTTGGCGTCTTTTTCGTTGATGCCGACACGCGCCACTTCCGGATCAGTAAACGTGGTCCATGGAATGACACGATAATCGGCCTTGAACCGTTTGAAAGGGGCAAAAAGCGCGTTCACGCTGGCGTACCATGCCTGATGCGCCGCAGTATGAGTAAATTGGAATGGCCCCGTGACATCGCCGCAGACATAAATCCCCGGGATATTTGTCTCAAGGAAAGCATCGGCGTCTACGGTTTTTCGAGGGGAGAGTTTTACGCCAAGCTCTTCAAGCCCGACCCCCGTCACGTTTGCTTGCCTCCCCAACGCGATGATGACCTGATCGAAGGCGACATCGACGTCACGGCCATTATGTTCACACGTCAATATTTTCTGGCTGCTTTCCGCTCTGAAAGACTTTGCTTTATGGTTTGTTAGAATCCGAATACCTTCCGCCTGAAGCTTTTTTGTAATGAAGCCTATGACCTCGGCGTCTTCGCGCACCAGCAATTGGGGAGCCATTTCCACGATGGTAACTTCGGACCCCAGCCGCGCGAAAGCCTGTGCCATTTCGGCACCAATCGGCCCGCCGCCTAAAACTAGCAGCCGCTTCGGACGTTCGCGCAGATTCCAGACCGTATCGCTTGTCAGATAGTTGGTTTGATCGAGACCTGGAATTGGTGGAACCATTGGCCGCGCGCCCGTCGCTACGATGATGCTGCGTGCTGTCAGCGTCTTGCCGTTCACCTCGACACGGTTGGAGGCCACGATCTTGGCCGCACCTTCGATACAATCGACACCAAGCCGTGTATAGCGTTCGACAGAATCATGCGGTGCAATGGCCTTGATAATATTTTGCACGCGTTCCATCACTTTGGCGAAGTCGAAATCGACCGTCGTCTTATTGAACCCAAACTCTTCGGCACGCCGGGCATAGGACAACATCTTGGCCGACCGGAGCAACGCCTTGCTGGGCACACACCCCGTATTCAGGCAGTCCCCGCCCATTTTATGCTTTTCGATCAGGGCAACTCTTGCCTTTAATGCGGCGGCGATATAAGACGAAACCAACCCCGCTGAACCACCGCCAATCACGATCACATTATAGTCGTATTTGCTCATGCCTTCCTCCGGTTGCGCCAAATCGCAACGATCTTCTTTGCAATCAGGGGAAACAACCCCAAAACAGCAAAAGCTGCCAGGAGAGACGGCGATGTTATGTCAGAGAGAGACTGAATTTTTCCAAGTTCCGTTCCTGCATAAACATAAACCGCCGTACCCGGCAGCATGCCCAGCTGACTGACTCTATAGAAATCGCGAGTCTTAATTGGCATGACACTGGTCATGATATTGACGAGGAAAAAGGGAAATGCGGGGATCAGACGCAAGGCGAAAAGATAGAATGTGCCTTCTTTTTTGAAGCCATCGTTGAGGATTGTCAGTTGCTTCTGGTAGCGCCCCTGTATCCAGTCTTGCAGCAGAAAACGCGATAGCAGGAAGGCCAACGTCGCACCGATGGTGCTGGCGAAGGATACGGCGATCAATCCCTTCCAAAACCCGAGCAACGCCCCACCCAAAAGCGTCATGACGGCGGCTCCCGGCAATGACAAGGCGGCCACCACGACATAGATAATAAAAAACAGCCCCACGGTTACGAATGGGTATTCACTATAATAATTTTTAAGAGCGACCTGCTGCGAACGAATAAATTCCAGGTTCAAATAGTCTGTGATACGCAGTTTCCATGCCACTATGACGGCGATAAGAAGGAGTAGAGCCCCTATAAAACGAACCATGGACTTATTATTCATACCTCCTCCCCTTTAATATCCAGCCTAGAGCATAAGTTCCGGCAAGATAAGCTCAAAGTAGGCGTAATGGCTTTTCAAGCGAATGTCACTATGCCCTGGCACGCGGGGGGAAATGCGATGCATTACTCATATCATTGATCGTTAAAGCTATTGCAGCTTTATGGCGTGCCAGTCACGACGAAACGACGAACCGGGTGTTATCCTTGCTTATTTCGCCTGCAAAACCTATCTTGCGTGTCAAATCTTAAGGGTTTGCCATCTGCACCGGATTCAGCTTCCTCACGTACGGCGTTCTTCCTCGGAAACAACGGCCATATTACAGGATTGGTGTTATGAGCATCCTATCCGAATTGATTGTAACTTCCCTTAAAATCAATGGGTCACAGGAGTTGTTATGACTGGACGGTTTTTCCGCTCAATTTGCGCCACTGCATGCTTAAGTTTTTGTGTCTTCTTAAGTATGTCGTTGCCAGCATTTGCCGCCGAAGCAGGCATCGTGGCGGAAACGACCTCTTCCATTTTCGGCTCTATGGTTTTGGCAGTTTTCGCAGCGGCTTACCTTCTTGTTTTTGCAGAAGAACGCTTGCAAATGCGCAAATCCATGCCGGTCCTAGTGGCCGCTGGCCTGATCTGGGTATTGGTGGGAATAGCCTACAGCCAGGCAGGAGAAGGCCATAAGGCCACAGCACTGCTGCGCCATAATGCGCTTGAATATGCCGAACTCCTGTTTTTCCTGCTCGCCGCCATGAGCTACATCAACTCCATGGTTGAGCGCGGCGTTTTCGATGTCCTCCGTTCTCGGCTTGTGTCAGCCAATTTTTCTCTTCGGACACTTTTCTGGGTAACCGGCGCTTTATCTTTCGCCATTTCACCGATTGCCGACAACCTTACGACCGCTTTGGTCATGGGAACAGTCGTTTTGTCTCTTGGAGGACGCAACAAAGCATTTGTCACAGGCGCTTGTGTCAATGTTGTCGTTGCCGCCAATGCGGGCGGTGCTTTCTCGCCTTTTGGCGATATTACAACTTTGATGGTCTGGCAAAAAGGCGTCGTTTCATTCGGGCAGTTCTTCTCCTTGTTTATCCCTTCCTTAGTCAATTGGTTGATTCCCGCAGCTTTAATTGCGTTCACATTACCTACAGGAAAATCCGAGATCGAAAATCAACCGGCATTCTTGAAGCAAGGCGGCATCGTCATTGTCTTTCTTTTCCTTGCCACGATTGCCACGACCGTATTGCTCCATCATACGCTGGAACTGCCCCCTTTCATGGGCATGATGCTTGGTCTTGGGTTCTTAAAGCTTTATGGATATTTCCTTTTCCGGAAAGAGGCGCGAAGCCTTGCGGAGTTGGAACAGGAAGTTAATTTCATGTCTTCGGAGAACGAGGATGTCCCCGTAACCCCAGTCAAACCATTTAATACGTTTCGTAGCTTGCGTGAAGTCGAGTGGGATACTCTGCTTTTCTTTTATGGCATCATTTTATGCGTAGGAGGAATTGGGGCGATGGGTTATCTGGGATCGCTCTCTAATTTCCTCTATGGGGATTTGGGATCGACTATCGCCAATACGTCGCTCGGGCTTCTCTCTGCTGTGGTCGATAACATCCCTCTGACCTTTGCCGTTCTCACAATGTATCCGCAAATGGATACCGGCCAATGGCTGCTCTTAACCCTTACGGCAGGCACGGGAGGATCGCTCTTATCAATCGGCTCTGCGGCCGGTGTGGCTCTTATGGGAATTGGAAAAGGCCAATACACGTTTCTATCCCATCTGAAATGGTCATGGGCCATCCTATTGGGATATGCAGCCAGTATTCTGACTCACTTATTTCTTAATCAGTCACTTTTTCTTGGCAGTGCACCCTAAGAAGGATCGACAAACTTTTGCCGTTAGCGTTGCATGAGAACGTCCTCACGCCCGATGAAAATGCACTATTTATTTTTCTGGAAGCGCGCAGCTATCTTTTGAATATGGAAATCTTGAGAAGATGAATTAGTTTAGCAGTTGCCATGGCATTCTTCGCCGTGATGATGCCTGTCGCGTCCAATGCGGGGATTATCGAACGATGGCTAATCTTGTCGCGGCCAATGGCCAGATCGACCCCACGGAAAAAGTTCGTAGATTCATACCTGAATGGCGTCCCCTACGGGATTCGAACCCGTGTTACCGCCGTGAGAGGGCGATGTCCTGGGCCTCTAGACGAAGGGGACCCGTTGATAATCGGTCTTCTTAAAAACCAACCGGAACAACTCATACACCCGATCCATCGGGTGGTCAAAGTGTGCTCTGGCCTTGCTTAATGTTTCTTTGCCAGGGTACGGCCAATGCCGGTATTGGCGCGCACATGCAACTCTTCCCACTTCGCCAAAGCACGGCGATCCCGTCTCAGCAAGGAACCCAGAATAACGGCCAGAAAACCAAGCGGAATGGAAATAATTCCCGGGTTACGCAACTGGATCAAAGGTTCTTTCAGCCCGACCAGGCTGGTGTCCTGGCTGGCATAAGTTTGAAGATCCTTTTCGGCCTTGGCCAGATCAGCTTTCAAACTATACAGTTTTTTCTGTGCCCCCTGACGGAAAGGTTCTTCTGTCGCCGCCGTAACTTCGGTTTCGCCCCTTGAGATCAACGCAGGCGCTTCTGACACAATTTTCTGCGCGGCAGATTTCACTGCCATAGGATAAGTCATATTCGGTGAAACCAGCACCAAACCAATGGCCGTTATCGTACCGACCAGAAGCCCAGCGATAACGCCGGTCGTGCTGCAACGCCGCCAATACAGCGTCAATAAAATGGCCGGTAGATTTGCCGATGCTGCAACGGCGAAAGCCAGAGCCACAAGATGCGCAACATTCTGCCCCTTGGCCAGAATGCCGATGGTTATTGCCAGAGCGCCAACGATAACCGCACAAATGCGGGCAGCGCGCACTTCCTGCGCCGAAGTCGCATGCTCGCCCTTGATCACACCGACCCAGATGTCATGCGACATGGCCGAGGCCGCTGCGAGCACAAGGCCGGCGACAACCGCGACAATTGTTGCAAAAGCTACGGCCGCCACGAAGGAGAGCAAGAGGTTGCCGAGCATGGAATCTGCCCCGCCCCCCAAATATTGGGCCAGCAACGGCGCCGCCATGTTGCCGCCGCGATCCATGGCTGCAATCTGCGCCGGGCCGACATAGATCGCCGCGCCTGTACCGAGGAAAAGAGTCAGAACATAAAACCCACCGATGATCGCCATTGCCCAGATCACCGATTTCCGTGCCTCCTGCGCCGTTGGCACGGTAAAGAAACGCATGAGAATATGCGGCAAGCCTGCGGTACCAAAGACCAACGCCATCCCGAGCGAGATCTGGTCAATAGGAGTCTTGAAGTACAAACCAGGTTCAAAAAATCTTTGCCCCAATTGTTCCGGTGTCATATTCGCGGCAGCATCGCCCAGCAACAAAGCCACGCGCGCCTGCACCTTCGCATCCGCGGCCACGGCTGCGAAATAATCGAGGAACGAAAATCCGTACTGCCCCCAGACCAGAATTACTAAAACCAGCGAGGCGACGACCAACAGAACGGCTTTGATAATCTGCACATAAGTCGTTGCGGTCATACCGCCGAAGATTACATAGGCCAGCATCAGCACACCGACGGCGGCAACGGAAATCTCATAATCGATACCGATGAGGCTTTTGACCAAGACACCGCCCCCGACCATTTGCGCCGTGAGATAAAAGGTAGACACCGTGATGGTCGAGAGCGCCATAACCGTACGGCAAAGTTTGGGATGATGACGAAAGGCGAGAATATCCGCCATCGTATATTTCCCTATATTCCGGCACGGTTCGGCCACGATCAGCAGGACAGTGATATAGGCAACCAGCCAGCCCACCGAATACATAAATCCGTCATAGCCATAGATCGAAATCAGACCCGCGATGCCAAGAAATGATGCCGCAGACAAATAATCCCCGGCGATAGCCCAGCCATTCTGCAGCCCACTGATACCACCACCGGCGGTATAAAAATCGGCGACGGTTTTGGTCTTCTTCGCAGCAATATAAGTCACAAACATCGTCAGACAGATGATCGCCGCAAAAACTCCGAAGGTCAGGTAGGCGTAATCCGGATTAACGGCGGATTGTGCGTAGGCCGGCGTAACCCCAAGCACCAGGATGGCCAGCAAGATGAATATCCCTTTGGCCATTTATCCCTCACCTTTATGAGCGGCGCAGACCAACTCATCGGCCATAGCGTCAAATTCAGCAGCTTTGCGCGTGTAAATAAATGCAATGCCCCAAGCTACAACAAATTGCGACAGGGCAAAGAGCAGGCCGATGTTAACGACTCCCCAGACTTGCACCCGGAAAATATCGGTCCACCATGCTGCGCCTATGGGCAACATAAAATAATAGGTAACGCCAAACCCGAACAGGCGCCACAGAAATACGGACTTCTTGCGCTGTAGCGTCAAAAAACGCGGGTCAGCGGCAAGCGCAGACCAGTTCATTTCTTTGGTCATATTGGCTCACACAAATATCATGACGCATCAAATTATCGCGCCAGCGCAATCTGCCACATTATTGCGTAGAATCGGAATGTTTTTGTGCGGGGATTTGTTTGCGCCACAACAAGGTTAAGAACGAATTCCTGTCGCATCTCTGGTTAATTTAACCCGCGAATTAACCCCGGCGTCCCTTTTTCTGCATACGTTCTTGTAATCTCTGCCAGAGGGCATTGCTTTCAACAACCAGCATGGGCAAAGCCCCCAGAACAAAAATTAACAGAGCAACCCTATACCAGTAATAACGCTGTAAATAGGTATCAACTGTGAACAGAATGTCCTTCTGATACGGGAGTAACAGCCCGCCCGCATCACGCCAGTCCGCCAATATGAAGGGATCGCAGGAGCTGATGAACCCGTTTGGCGCAGGGTTTTCACCACCCCCGGTTACCAAATAAGGAGGCATTGTTTGTTGGCAGACATTTTTCTTAATTTGAAAATCGTCCTGATTGACCGTATTCTTAATCGCGCCGTAGCTGAAGAATAGATAGGCGAACAACACGCTAAGCCAAAATATTTTATAATGCTTTTTCATACTGCGCGCCCCGGAACAGCCTAACTCCGCACAACTGCCTATGCTGCATATGAACAACCCGCTCAGATGCTTTATTATACGCCTTATCACAGAAATGAATAGCCGGGATCATGACTCAAATTGTTGGCATCTATGACGTTATTATTCTGGGCGGCGGCGCGGCGGGTCTTATGGCCGCCGGGCGCGCGGGACAGCGTGGGCGGCGGGTTCTCCTGCTGGAGCGCGGTCAAAAAATTGGCGCAAAAATTCTTATTTCGGGCGGCGGCAGGTGCAACTTCACCAACCTTCATACTGCCCCAGAGAGGTTCATTTCTTCCAATCCACATTTCTGTAAGTCGGCACTGAAAAACTATAGCCAGCAAGATTTTATCGCTCTAGTGACGCGCCACAAAATTCCTTATCATGAGAAAACACTTGGACAATTATTTTGTGATAATTCGGCGCAGGCGATTACCACAATGCTGCTTGAGGAATGTCGCGCCGGATCTGTCGATATTCGCACCGGGCAAAATATCGACACCATCAACAAAAGCGGTGTCTTTTCGGTTTGCACACAGGATGCGACCTATCATGCCCCTGCCCTCATACTTGCGACCGGGGGCTTATCAATCCCAAAACTTGGTGCCACCGATCTGAGCTACCGCCTGGCTCAGAAATTCGGGCTAGAGATCATTGCACCACGCCCAGGGCTTGTTCCCTTCACTTTTGCCGATGAGACTCTCGCGATGATGCAAGCATTGACCGGCACATCACTGGAAGTCGTTGCGTCCTGTGCAAGAATGCGTTTCAGAGAAGCGATGGTTTTCACGCATCATGGCTTGTCAGGGCCGGCGATCCTTCAAGCATCGTCATATTGGCATGAATCCATGCCCATCACCCTTGACCTCGCGCCGGACACTGACATTACCGCTTACTTGCGCGACAATAAGAATATACGTCCAAAATCCACACTCAAAACGACACTGGCCACATTGTTACCGCAGCGTCTGGCTCTGGCCTGGGTCACGCATCACACCGATAATCCAATCATTGGTACTTGTACCGACAAAAAACTGCACGACATCGCCCAAGAGTTGCAAACATGGACACTCCACCCATCGGGAACCGAAGGTTATATTAAGGCAGAAGTGACCGTCGGTGGTATCGATACACGCGCTTTATCATCAAAGACCATGATGGCCAACGCTGTACCGGGTCTCTTTATCGTTGGCGAAGCTATGGATGTGACGGGATGGCTTGGCGGATATAATTTTCAGTGGGCATGGTCTAGCGGCTGGGCCGCTGGTTCTGCGGTGTGAGGCGCTTCTTGCCGCTCGGGCGAAGTCAACGCATCAACGGGGACACGCCCAGGAATATAATTATCTGGAGAAACCACCGGCACGGAAATACCACCTTCATTGGGTTTAGACCAGAAGTTAAGTTGTGCAAGAAAATTACTGGTCGCTGCATAAAAATTCTGCAGCGTACGTGCAGCCTGCACGCGCACAGCGGCAAAATCTGACATATCTGTTTGTTGGACTGACTTCCAGTTCAGGCCAATCAAAACGCCGACACTCAGGATCACCCCAATAAGAATGAAGTGCACGGCTCCAGAACGCTTGAGTCCAGGGCGCAAATGACGATGCCAGTCTGGTCGGAACATATAAGCCTGTTCAGCTAGGGAGGAGCCGCAGGGTAGTCCGGACACAAACAGATAGCAATAACAGCCTGATTACTGGCTGATCCGCAAGTTTGCCAGTGAGTCCCCAATGGCGCTAAAGGCCGCCGACAGATCGCTCGCCGTTGGGGATGGGAAGAAATAATCCGGCTGTGTCGCGCAATTACGCAACAGATTTTGGTTGGCGATAGTTGTCGTACCAAACATGATCGTATAGATAATTATGTTATTGTTTTTCATGGCTGTGCAAACCTGAGACAAGCGGTTATTGAGTTGCGTGACAGCCGCACCGGAACTTGTGGTACCCAGTTTGCCATTGCTGAGATACCAATATGACCCACGCGCGCCGTTACTTATCGTATTTTCGCCGTCCGTCATAATCACAACCGCTTTGTTCATATTCTTCGTGTTGTAATTGAGCGGCAGGCTATTGGCGTCCATCACCCCTCCCCACAACCCACGCCAGCGCGGCGATATCATGCGCCACCCCCAGGCCGCACCGGTATTAATCTGGGTATTACCCACTGCCTGCATAGCATTTATCCCAGCCGTAATCGTAGCCTGGACATTTGTCATCGGCGTAACTTGTTCTGAACAGTATTTGTTCGGGCCACGATTGGTGCCCAGACCCGTTGTCGTAGACGTCCAGCTGTTGTTACCGTCACCAGGCCAATAGTACGCATTAAACAATTCTACCGACGGGGGATCGTCTGTCACATCGCGGCCGGCATCAAAGCGCGAGTCAACGCATCCCATCCAACTGGTCGTACCCCAGTTTTTTGATGCGGTATATGCCGTGTCTGTCCAGGCCGCGCGACTTGTCCCGATATTGACCGCCTGAGCGAATGGAACCAAACCGATCCAGAGCGGCGCATTGGCGATGTTATTGCTGAACAGAATGCTGACCATGTTGTTCGCTGCGGATTTCAGGTTGGTGAGTTTTGATCCGGACATCGACCCTGTGTTATCGAGCACCATGACCAGTTCCAGCCCCTTGGTCTCGCGCTTGATTTTCGCGTCGGCACGAACCGTCGACTTCTGGTAACCGAATACATTCATAAAAGTCGTCGGCACATCGGCCGTGGCCGAAAGCGTGATTTCGGAATTATTTGCATTCATTACGGCCGTGGTGGTCTTCCTTACCGCGCCAAGATAACCGTCGACGAAGTTCGCCCCCATGTATTTATTCACTTCCGTATTCAGGTTTGTCGTACTGACCGTCGATCCTGCGGCCAAACCGGCAGCATCCAATGCACTCGACAATTTCGACTGCACCAGCTGTAGCCGAGCCGCGTCAACCGCCAGACCAACGGAGCCGACCAGCCCCATGAATGAGATCGCGATCACGGGCAGCGACATACCGGATTCCGAGCGGTGGAACTGGCGCAGCAAGCTCATAAAATCATGCAGGCAGAACATAGTGTCCTCCTTCAGGTCGCCGGCAGGGACAGTAATGCCCCTAAACGCGGCTTGTAGATCGCTATCTTATAAATGTCCGATACAGGTATGTACCCGGAATGAAAAACCGGATCAAAAACGTAATAGGCTTCCGTGATAATCACGTTGTCCTTATCATTGAGCGTCAAACCGTTCGGCAATGTCGGCGTGCCGTTGACATTGCCGATCTTGCTGCCGCGCCCCAATGTGCCGCCGCCGATATACTGCCAGCGGATCACGGGAAATGACTGTGTAGGGTCTTTATAGATTGAAGAAACAATGATGACACCCTGCGTACCAAACGGAAATGGCTGCATGATCTGGGCGGCGGCAAGCGCAATATCGTTCATCTTGGCGACTGATACGGATTGCGATTGTGCCACGAGGTCAGTCACGGAAAAGGAAATCCGATCCACTTTTTGCTGATAGAGCATATAGCGCGTGAGATCCATGCCCCCGAGCAGAAGAACAAGCAGAATCGGCAGCATCAAGGAAAATTCGACAGCCGCAACGCCCCGTTCGCTTTGACGCGACCAGGATGAATGGCGAAAACGTCTATTGATCATAAGGTTCATTTTTCACCACCACGCGTGATGCCAGATTCAGCACGCCATTAGTTCCAACAATGTCCGACATAACGGGCGTCATCACCGGCCACGGATAGGAGATGGTATAGACCACGATATCACCGGCATTACCCATACCCGACGTCCCGACATCCGTATCATATTGGCCGTTACCGTTTGAATCGGTGTAGTTCTCGCCCGTTTCCCATTGACCATTGCCATTGGCATCAATGAATGACTCGCCCGCCCCGATGGAGCCGAAAGATTGGTATGTCGTCGAGGTGACGACAATCTTGGACGGATCCATGATGAACCCGGCCAGGTGTGTGATGGTATCCATGATTGTCTGCTGCCGGGTTTCATTCGTTCCGACATAGCCGGTTTTTCCAATGCGCGATGCATTCGCACTGGCGCTCTCCAGCACATGCTGGGCAAACATCATGAGCGAGCATTCCATGATGCCGATGATGAGCAGAAAGTACGCCGGAGCAAGCATGGCAAATTCGATGGCCACAGCACCACGAGATTTGCGGTCTCTCCGGGGACGCAAAACGGAAATTATTCCGCCTCGTCCAGAATGTTTAATATTTTCCCGCACCAATATATCCCCTGCACGATAACTTCACATGCCAGCACGCATGATGAACGCGCGTGACACTATTTTTTACATTTCTGGATTATGGATGGTTAGGTTTTAAGAAATGATAAGAATTGCTAAGATTTTCTAATATTATCTGACACTTACCGGCCATTCCCCACATCAAATCAAGGAAAAACTCTAGGCGCACGAAAGGGTTATCCGATAAAATTCTAGGATTATCTTGAATTTCAAAACAGTTCGCGGATCTTTATTTCACCAAACCGGACGGCGATCAGCCGGTTTTGATGTTCTCGACAATAGTCGGCCGATTTTCGGCGCTGACCGGCCGCATGGTCGGAAAAGCGATAACTTCGCGGATGCTCGGCGCGTTGGTTAAAAGCATAACCATGCGATCGATGCCGATGCCAAGCCCCCCTGTCGGGGGCATGCCATATTCAAGCGCAATGATAAAATCGCGATCCATATGGTGCGCTTCGTCATTGCCACCTTCACGCGCCGCAACCTGTTCCAAGAAGCGGGCATATTGATCAAACGGATCGTTCAATTCAGAAAAGGCATTGGCGATTTCCCAACCATTTATATACGTCTCGAACCGCTCGGAAAGACGCGGATCATTGCGATGAGTTTTCGCCAGAGGCGAGATGTCCTTCGGCAAATCGATGACATGGATTGGCTGAATCAATTTGTCTTCGACTTTTGCGCCAAATGCAGCCTCAAGCGCCTGTCCCCAAGTCGCTCCCGCCTTGATATCCGCGCCCAGATCACGCGCCGCCTGCACCGCCGCCCCGGCATCGGTGATGCCCATAAAATCCACACCGGCATGTTCCTTGACCAACGCGGCCATACTTTTCCTCGGCCACGGTGCGGTAAAATCGATGTCCTTGTCGCCATAAGAAAGCTTCATCTTACCGTGCAACGCATGCACCGCGCCGGCAATGATGTCTTCCGTCAACTGCATCATATCGTGATAATCGGCATAGGCCTGATAAAGCTCGATCGACGTGAATTCCGGGTTATGCTTCACCGAAATGCCTTCGTTGCGAAATATACGCCCAATTTCAAAAACGCCATCGGCAACCTCGCCGATGAGCAGACGCTTTAAATGCAACTCCGTCGCGATACGCAGGTAAAGTTTGAGGTCGAGCGCATTATGATGCGTCACAAAGGGTCGCGCCACCGCGCCGCCCGGCAGTGTTTGCAGGATCGGGGTTTCGGCTTCGATAAAGCCACGATCATGCAGGAAGTCGCGGATAAAGCGGATAATCCGGCTGCGCTGCCGGAAGATATCGCGGCTGGTCTCATTGGCAATCAAATCGGCCTCGCGGCCACGATAGCGCTCATCCGGATCAACCAGACCATGCCGCTTTTCCGGCAAAGGCCGCAGAGATTTGCACAACATGGTGATGGTGCTGCTGTCGATCGTCAATTCGCCACGCGGCGTGCGACGCACAACGCCGGTGACACCGACAATATCGCCGATATCAACCAGTTTGAGAAACTGCGCCATCTCTGGCGCAATCTCCTTGATATTCGTGTAAATCTGAACCTTGCCGCTGGGGTCGCGTAGATCGATGAACATGCCGCTATTGCGGATCGACAGCACACGCCCCGCCACTTTAACCTGATCGCTGGTTTTTTCCCCCGTGGGAAGTTCTTTATACTGCGCCTGTAAGGCTCCGGCTTTATGCTCTGGCCGAAACACATGCGGATATAACGCAACACCGGCTTTCTGCAATTCCCGGTAGTTATGGTATTTGGCAAGCAAGGTTTCACTGGTGATGTCTTCGGACATTGATAACTTCCCTAGGTTGAAGGGCGTGAGGCTAATGGTTTTACGCGGACTTTTGAAGCCTTTTATCAAACATGCGCCCTGGGTGAAATGGAAGCTGGCCTTCTTTAACCCGGCGCTCTATTAAATAGGCTGGTTTTCGTGTAAAAAAGCCCGTTTGCACCGGTTCTTGTCTTTAAGGTCACTATGCCCGCTTCGCTTGATCTCGCCGCCTTGCTCCACAACCCGTTCTGCATGATTCGGCATGAAGGCACGGATGAGGTTTTACTGCTTGAAGGCGCAATTGTCCGACATAACCGGCTCGACCAGATCACCACGCGTCCCCGGAAGTTCGTCGCAGGGCAAGAAAACTACGCCTCAGTGAACTTCCTCCCCTTTTCCCAGGTGCGCGAGCGCGGGTTTGTGGCTCATGGCGACGGCGAGCGCATTGCCAGCCTTGAAGTCACGCGCACTCGTCATATTCCTGTTATTGATCTTCTTGCACAACTGACGGGTGAGTCGGTGGCCTTGCAGGATCAAGGCAGCTTTGGCGAAAGCGATGCCGCCTATGCCGATCTGGTACGAAGTGTGATCGAGGAAGATATCTGCAATGGCGAAGGCGCAAATTTCGTCATTCCACGTTGGTATCGGGCACAGATTGCCGACTACACACCACGCAAGGCACTTGCTGCCTTCGCGCATCTTCTGCGCGAGGAACAAGGAACCTACTGGACATTTATCTTTTTCGACGGCGCGGAATTTCTGGTTGGCGCCACACCGGAACGGCATATCTCGCTGCGGAACGGGTTGGTCAAGATGAACCCGATCAGCGGCACGCTCCGCAAGGCCGCAATGGACCCAGCGCTGGCGAAGGAACAGCTTCTGGCTTTCATCAACGACAAGAAAGAAACTTTTGAATTGTTGATGGTCGTGGATGAAGAATTGAAGATGATTGCCGATTTCTGCCCTTCAGGCGGGCAAGTCATCGGGCCGCTGCTGAAAGAAATGGCGCATCTGGTTCACAGCGAATATCTTCTGGCCGGACCAACCGAACGCGGCGTCATTGAATTGTTACGCGGCAGCATGTTTGCCGCAACAGTAACCGGAAGCCCGATTGAAAGCGCCATGCGCGTGATTAAAAAACGCGAGCCTGGGTCGCGGCATTATTATGGCAGCGTCCTAGCGCTAATCGGCAGCGACGCACAGGAAAAACCTACGCTCGACGCTCCGATTTTGATCCGCACCGCACATATCGACGCACAAGGAAAAATCGCCATAGGCGTGGGCACGACCATCGTCTTCCATTCCGACCCCGACGACGAGGTCAAAGAAACACACGCCAAAGCAGCCGGAATCATGCGCGCCTTTGGGTTACAAGCGGTGGGGCAGCCCCCTCGTCCACGCCTTGACCTGCGCGAACTGATCGCTTCAGAAGAGGTCCAGTTCGCGCTCAATCTGCGCAACAAAGATCTATCGCGTTTCTGGCTGGATTATCAGGACGAAGATTTCACACTGGATACGTCCCTGGCTGGCATGACCGCCTTGATTATTGATAACGAGGACAATTTCACCCATATGTTCGCGCATATACTGCGACGGCTGGGAATGGTCGCACGCGTGGAAAGTTTTCAAGAAGCTACGCTCGCGGATGACAATTCTGACATTGTCATCATTGGCCCTGGCCCCGGCGATCCAACCAATATGCAAGATGAAAGAATGCGCCTGATCCGCGCGCAAGTTGATGGGCTGCTGGCATCAAAGCGCAAGTTCCTGTGCATATGTCTGGGGCATCAGATATTGTGTACCGCGTTGGGATACAAGGTCGCCAAAAAGCAACCCACGACTTTCCAAGGGCGGCAAGAAGTTATCGATTATTATGGGCGCAAACAGCGCGTAGGATTTTACAACACCTTTGTTGGCCATTACGGCAAGCCCATTTCCGGCCTTGATGTCTGTCACGACCCCGCCAGTGGGGACATTCACGCCCTACGCCACCAACGTTTCGGTGGCGTGCAGTTCCATCCAGAATCCATCCTGACCACCGAAGGGTTGCGGATTATTCAAGATGAAGTTGCACGGCTCCTGTCGTCAAAGGATTGAGCCATGCAACTCGTTATCATAGCCAAAGCTGCTTCTGACATCGAAGCCGTTAGTCGCCGTATGGCAGCGCGCGCGAGGCATATCAAAAACATTAAAAGACCTGGAACAAATGAATGGCTCCGTCATGATTTAGGCATGTCCTTCATGCTCAAAGGTTGACGTATGCCAGACCTTATGCATGAGATCGCCGTCGGTTTGCATAAAGGCAAGGTGATATGCGGCGTTGACGAGGCCGGACGCGGCCCTCTGGCTGGGTCGGTCGTGGCAACGGCGGCGATTTTGCCGCCTGGCGGATTGCCCAGCAATATTTCCGAGCGCATCCGCGACAGTAAGAAATTGAGCGCCGCACAACGTGAGCAGTTATATGCCCCCCTCACCACCCTATGTTGCTATGCCGTGGCCGAGGCCAGCGTCGCCGAAATCAACCAGATGAATATTTTGTGGGCAAGCATGCTGGCCATGCAGCGTGCGGTCGCAGCATTAGCACGACCGCCGGATTTTGCCCTGATCGACGGCAATCGCTGCCCACAACTCCCTTGCCCGGCGCAAGCCATCGTCAAAGGTGATGACAAAAGTCTGTCCATCGCTGTAGCCTCGATCATCGCCAAGGTAACGCGCGACCGGATGATGGCCGCGCTGGCTACACAGTTTCCGTTTTATGGCTGGGAACGCAATGCCGGATATGGAACAGCACAACATCTAGCGGCTTTGCGTACCCATGGCGCTACCCCTTGGCATCGTGATTCTTTTGCACCAGTGTCTGAAATATTAAAGTCAAAACTCTGATTCACATGACTCTTTTTAATATAGACCCTTGCATTATCAACAGCTGTGGATAAGTTAGTGGCTCGGATGAACGCACGTTTGTCCAAGCCACTAAGCCCCGCGTGAGCGGGGCTCCCGTTTTTTATAACCCCCAGCAGCAATTGTTGTCATCATGGCTAAAATCGCAAAATCAAGAACCGTTTCCCCAGTCGAGCAAATGCCGCTGAACCGCGTTTTGGTAGGTGACAGCATTGCTTTGATGAACAGTTTGCCGCCGGAATCAGTGGATGCCGTTTTTGCCGATCCTCCCTATAACCTGCAACTTGGGGGCGACTTGCTCCGTCCCGATAACAGCCGTGTAGATGGCGTCGACAATGACTGGGACAAGTTTAGTAACTTCGCCGCCTATGATCGTTTTACTCAGGAATGGCTGAAGGCGGCGCGACGGATCTTGAAACCGGACGGTAGCCTGTGGGTCATCGGCAGTTATCATAATATTTTCCGCGTCGGCGCATCGCTCCAAGACCTGGGCTTCTGGATTCTCAACGACATCGTCTGGCGCAAGAATAACCCGATGCCGAATTTCCGTGGCAAACGTTTTACCAACGCCCACGAAACCTTGATCTGGTGCGCGAAGTCAGCCGACGGTCGTCCGACATTTAATTATGAGACCATGAAGCACCTGAACGATGATACGCAGATGCGGAGTGACTGGCTGCTGCCGATTTGCAGTGGTGGCGAACGCCTGAAAGGCGAGGATGGCGCAAAGGCACATCCCACTCAAAAACCTGAATCTCTGCTATTCCGTGTCATCATGGCTTCGACCAAACCGGGCGATGTGATTGTTGACCCGTTCTTCGGCACCGGCACAACCGGCGCGGTCGCGCGTCGTCTGGGTCGCAATTTCATCGGCATGGATCGCGACCCCGTCTATGCCAAACTGGCCGAAAAGCGCATCAGAGCCATCGACCCCGTTGAAAAACCCGAATTGCTGGTTACACCCAGCAAACGCGACGAACCACGCGTGCCGTTTGGCACGGTGCTGGAGCGCGGGTTGCTCAAACCTGGCGATTGCCTGTTCGACCATCGCCGGCGGCATCTGGCGCATGTCAAGGCTGATGCCACCCTGATCGCCAACAACCGTGCCGGTGATTACCACGGATCAATCCATAAAGTTGCTGCGGAGATGCAGGGTCTCCCTGCCTGTAACGGTTGGACTTTCTGGTACTATGAACATAAGGGACAGCTCGCCCCTATCGACATACTGCGCCAGAGGATCAGGGCGGAGATGGGGCAAGCTTAAAGGCGGGGCTTTGGGTCACCCGAACCGAGGGATCTCCCGATGCCGAATGACCAGTTTCGCCGATCATTTCCCTGCCAAAATGAGGAAAAATCACATTCAGTTGGGGTTATAGACGTATATTTTCTTGGTCCGCTCAGAGTCTTCAAAATATTCTATGGATTCCAGGCGCGAGTACATCCGGACGCTGCCAGTTTTGCCGACCCAAGACATAGTATTGTTCCATAGATCCATCTTACTATAATCAATCTGAACCTTGTCGGCATAAACTATACTCAGGTTAAACTTGACATAGATCTTTCGCGCCGTATTGCCGGACGCATTCATACGCGACAGGAGAGCGTTTGCATCGCTCTCCCCCATCACAAACCCGGGAACGCGCATTTGTGTTTCCAGGACGGCATGATAGATCATGGGAAGAACTTTAAGTGCATTATTATTACATGCCGATGAAACGGCATTGTGCAATGTGAAAGAATTAAATGACGACACGTGCGGATTGGTCGTTATCTGGTCGTTATTAATCTTGAATGTTTTATTTTTAAAATCATAGCGATCCAGATATAATTTCCCGACCACATAGTAGCTTGTGGGATAGGTCACAACCTCGTTACGAATCTTCGTCCGCAATCCGGCACGAATCTTTTGCCAGCGGAAATCATCGTTATGGAATGCCGTAAACAAATCACACTCGGCAATCTTCGCATAATCGTCAATAATGAGATCATTGTTGATATCCAATGCGCCAAAGCGAAACATTGACTGCGTGAGCGCAAGTGGTGTCGGCTCGATATATTCCTCGGCGCTCAACGACGGAGACCCCGCCAGCAACAAGATACCCAGAGCAATATTGCAAACAATCTTCACCGGCTACCTCGTTTCTTGAACATAAGCGGCAACTTTACGCATCACTCCAGGTAAAGCAATCTCGGGCAGTTTTTCTTTATGCGTCCAGCTCCCCGCCCCGGAAACGGAGTTCAACTGCGCTTTGGCAATCTTAATATATAAACTAAAATGGGTAAAGTTATGACGAATTATTTCTGGGCAAACATTCCATTTAGGCTGTCTTATTAAACCTGGAAAAGCAATGCGCGGTGTAGAAATCTCATCTTCAAGCCAAGGAGTTGAAGGAAACTCCAGCATTCCAGGCAAAAGCCCTCCCTCGGGACGACGCCGGACCCAAACCTGCCCCCGTCTGTTTGTCAGCCAGAAGACGACTGTATAACGGACGGGTTTTGTCCCCTTCTTAACCATAATGGGATAGCGCTGGGACGTTCCATGTGCAAAAGCCATGCACGATTTCTGCCACGGGCAAACGGCACAATGCGGTTGCCGCGGCGTGCAGATCATAGCCCCCAGATCCATCAGAGCCTGCGCATAATCGCCTCCGCGGGACGCAGGAACTAAATGGGCGGCTAGCTCCCGTAGCCTCGTTTTGGCGTATGGCATGGGCTGCTTCACGGCGTAGAGCCGCGCCATAACCCGCTCAACATTGCCGTCAACAACATTAGATGATTTCCCAAATGCAATCGCCACTATGGCAGCAGCTGTATAGGGACCAATACCCGGTAACTCCCTCAACCCGGCTTCATCTGCGGGAAACTCTCCACCCAACTGCGTTTTGACCTGCCGGGCGCAATCATACAGCATGCGCGCGCGGCGGTAATAACCGAGTCCGGCCCAAACCTCCAGAACGTCTTCTAGTTTTGCCTGCGCCAACGCCTCCAAATTCGGCCAGCGACGCAAGAATTCCTGATAATAACGTATGACGACAGTGACCGTCGTCTGCTGCAGCATAATTTCGGAAATCCAGACACGATAAGGATTGGCTGTTTCATGCGGCAAAGCGCGCCAGGGCAGAATGCGCCGATGCCGGTCGTACCAACGCAAAAGCACCTTCGGATCGGGGGGCGGTGGGCTACAGGCTTTGACTTTTGCGCTTGGCATGCTCACACTCGGTTATGGCTCAGTTACCCACATCGTTGGTCGCACCAATCCGTCATATCGCCAAACAGGCCTTGGGGAAAGAGTGGCAGCTTTATGGTCTTCTTCTCGATCACTGGGAAACAATTGTCGGCGACGCCTGGGCCACCCAGATTCACCCGATGAAATTGACCTTTCCGGGTCTGAACCGCCCCGGACAAGGACAGGTTTTGCACAACGGTGTTTTAACGCTACGCCTGCCGCGCGGCCTGGCCATGGAGGTGCAGTACCAGCAACCGCAAATCATTGCGCGCATTAATGATTTCATTGGCCCACAGGCGATTTCACGTCTGAATTTCATCCATTCCAACCTTTCCCACGGCTCCCAAACGGCGCGCACCCCCAACCTCCCCCTCCAGACCAGGGAAGAAATTCGTGCTGCTGTTGCCCCCATTGACGACCCGGCTCTGCGTGACGCGCTGGAAAGCCTTGGCACATACGTCTATAGCACCCCAGCGGCACGTTAACGATTGACGCGCCGTCATTGCGCCACAAGATCATGGGAATATTTCCGGGAAAGTCCATGGACTTGTTGAGTCAGATGTTGAGTTAAGCCCCCCGACTCAGATAGAAACGTGCCATGATTACAAGAAAGGGAGTGTAAAGTATGGTGTTACGGCACTGGATTATTATGGCGCTTATCGGTCTGACCTTGGGGGCGTCACAATATGTCACTAGCGCGGCTTACGCGGATCTGGCGACGGACGCAGCCGCTCTGCCTGACCGTTCCATAGGGAAAGCCGATGCACCGGTAACCATTATCGAATATGCCTCGCTGACCTGCAACCATTGTGCACAATTCCAGAATGATACTCTTGAAAAGCTCAAAGCCAATTACATCGATACCGGCAAAGCGCGCCTTATTTTCCGCGACTTCCCCATAGACGGCATTGCCTTGCGCGTTGCCGCCGTAGCGCGGTGCATGCCCGAAGCCAGTTATCACCCCTTTATCAGTATTTTGTACAAAAACCAGGCCGCATGGATTAAACCCGAAGTTGAAGATAAAGTGAAAGCGGCAACACAATATGCCAAGCTTGGTGGCCTGAACGATGCGGACGCCAAAGCTTGTGCTGCGAACGAGAAACTGTTGGACGCAATCGTCGCGGCCAAAACACATGCGACAGAAAAATACAAGATTGAGTCTACACCAACATTTGTTTTCAATGATGGTGCTGAGGTTCTTTCCGGTGCACGTCCTTACGAAGATTTCGTCAAAATTCTTGACAGACTGCTCGCGGAAGCCAAGAAAAAATAAGGAACAGAATGCTTCATTTTAACAGACTAAGACTCCAGGGATTCAAATCTTTTGTGGAGCGCACCGAGCTTGTAATCGGTCCGGGCATGACCGGGATTATCGGCCCGAACGGCTGCGGCAAGTCCAATCTCGTTGAGGCCTTACGCTGGGTGATGGGGGAAACGTCTCCAAAACGCATGCGCGGCAGCGAGATGAATGACGTTATTTTCGGCGGCACAGCGATGCGCCCAGCGCGCAATGTTGCTGAAGTCACGTTGGAGCTCGATAATCGTAATAAGGCGGCAACCGCCGAATTCAATGATGCCGAACTGATCGAAATTAATCGCCAGATCGAGCGTGACGAAGGCTCGGAATACCGTGTTAACGGTCGTCCGGTACGGCAACGCGATGTTCAGTTGCTGTTCGCCGACATGGCAACCGGCGCGCATTCCACCAGTCTGGTTGGCCAGGGTCAGATCGACGCTCTGATCCGCGCCAAGCCGCAGGATCGGCGGCAAATATTGGAAGAAGCCTCGGGAACGGCTGGATTGCAAGCGCGCCGCCATGAGGCTGAATTAAAGCTGCGTGCCGCCGAACAAAATTTAACGCGTGTTGACGATGTTCTGAACGCCCTGGACACGCAGCTACGCGGATTGAAGACACAAGTGCGGCAAGCATCGCGTTACCGCAACCTTGCCGAACATATCCGCCGCACGGAGGCCGCGCTCGCACATTTGCGCTGGACAGCAGGCCAGGAACAAGCCGCCGCAAGTCGGGCAGCGATGGCCACAGTGGAAACCACCGTCAACGACTTATTAGCTGTCGTGACGCGCAGCACCACCGACCGCACCAATGCCGCCGCGGAACTTCCTGCCCTGCGCCAGGCAGAGGCCGCCGCCGCAGCCGTGGTGCAACGTCTGGCTATCGCCCGTGAAAAGCTGGATGGCGAATTGCGGCGCGTGGCACAGGAAACCGTCGCGCAGAACCAGCGCCGCGAACAATCGCAGCATGACCTGACCCGCGAGGAGCATCAGCGTCAGGATGCCGCAACCGCCATTGCAGCACTGGCCGGAGAAAATGTGGCCATTGAGGAACAGCTTGTAACCCTCGCCACAGAAGTGCCGCAGGCACGCGCAGATGTGGAATCCGTTTCCGTCATCGTAACACAGCTCGATCAAAGCCTGAACGCGCTGACTCGCGATATCGCCGGGGTCGAAGCCAAGCACGCCGCCCAAACACGCACACTCGCCGAACTTGAGGATCGCAAGAAAAAGTTGCTGACACGTCGCGACGAATTTGTGCGGCAGCGTCAAGCGCTGGTGGCCGAAAACGCAGCACGTCCCGATCTTGCGTTGGCGCAAGCCATGATCGACGCTTGCGAACAGGATGTTGCCAAAAGACAAGACCAGGTAACCACGGCGGAAGCCGCGCAGAGTAGCACCGATGCAGCGCATCAAGAAGGCCGTGAGTCCGTGCGACTGGCCGAGGTGGCGCTAACAAAATTACGGGCTGAATCCGACGCCATCGCCAATTTGTTGCGTCCGACGACGCATGATGGCGAGCAATTGATCGATCTGATCACTGTTGCCCCCGGTTTGGAAACGGCCTTGGCCGCCGCGCTGGGGGAGGCTTTGACTGCGCCGCTCGATCCGCAGGCCGCCGCACATTGGCGCGCTTTGCCGCCATTGGCCACCGCACAGGAATTGCCGCCTGGTACAGAAAATCTTTCTGCCCACATCAAGGCGCCGGACGCATTGCACCGCGCTTTGAGCCAGATTGCCCTGGTCACGGATGCCGCCACCGGCCAGGAATTGGCATTAGCACTCCGTCCCGGACAGGTTTTGGTCAGCCGCGATGGCTGGGCATGGCGTTGGGACGGATTTACGGTTACCCCCGCCGCCCCCACAACCATGGCGGTGCGGCTGCAACAAAAAAACCGTTTGGCCGTGTTACAAGACGAAATAGCCACGGCAGAGATGGTCGCCGCAGCAACGCATCGTACCCTCCTGACACGCGCCGACCAGTTGACAACGTGCCAACAGCAAGTCGTTGCCACGCGACAAGCATTGCAGCAAAGCTATGCCGCGCTCAACGACGCCCGCCAGCATCACGCCCGCCATGCACAAGCCGCCGCCGCCGCGCAATCGAAGCTGGCGGCTCTGGACGACGCTTTGCAGCATATCACGCAGGATCACGCCGCGCTGGAACAGCAGAGCACGCAAGGGCATGAAGAGCTTGCAACCCTGCCCGACACAGCAACGATGCGGCGCGACCAGGACGGCCTACGTCTGCAACTCGCCGAGCAACGGCAAGTTCAGATTGAGCGGCAGAGTAAACTTGACCGCGCCGCGCGCGAGCAGGCCAGCCTGTCGGCACGTCAACAGCAGATTGCGACCGAAACAGCGAACTGGCAAAACCGCGCCGCCGGCGCCTTCGGGCACATCGAAAAACTTACAGCGCGAATCGCGGAATTGGACGTTTCTTTAGCCGCGCTCCAGGAACTTCCTGCACAACTGGAGACGCAGCGCGGCGACTTGCTGACGCAGGCCAGCGACGCCGAGGCCAAGCGCATGGTGGCGGCGGATACACTGATTGCGGCCGAGAATGCTCTTACCGTCATTGAACAACAGCTGAAACGTGACGAAAGCGCCTTGGCCGAAGCACGGGAGAATCGCGTACGCGCCGAAGCCGCCATTGAAGCCGCAGACGAGCATCTGCGCGTCCTCAGGGAGTCAATTTCTGAGAAACTCGATTGTGCGCCGGATGCAGTGATGGCCATCGCGGAGTTTGCCGAAAATGAGCCCATGCCGGAGATACGTCCGCTTGAGGAGCAACTGGCCAAATATGTCCGCGAACGCGACAATATGGGGCCGGTCAATCTGCGCGCCGAAGTCGAAGCTGAAACCGTCGATGGCGACATTAATAAACTTACCGCCGAAAAAGACGATCTGGTTTCTGCTATTGCCAAGCTGCGCCAGGGTATCAGTCAGCTGAACAAGGAAGCGCGCGACCGGTTGCAGGAAGCCTTCGTTAAGGTCGATGAGCGGTTCCAGATTTTGTTCAAACGCCTGTTCGGCGGCGGCAAGGCACATTTGCAACTGCTGGACGCCGAAGACCCGATGAATGCGGGACTGGAAATCTTCGCCTCGCCACCGGGAAAGAAGATGCAGATCCTGTCCCTGCTGTCGGGCGGCGAACGGTCATTGACCGCGTTGGCTCTGCTGTTTGCGGTGTTCCAGACCAACCCCTCGCCGATCTGCGTCCTCGACGAAGCCGAGGCAGCGCTGGACGAAAGCAATGTCGACCGGTTCTGCTCGCTGGTCGAAGATATCGCCCGCGAAACCGGCACGCGCTTCCTCGTCATCACCCACCAACGCTTGACAATGGCGCGCATGGATCGGCTGTTCGGCGTGACCATGAGCGAAAAGGGCGTCTCGCAACTCGTCTCCGTCGATCTGGCGCAGGCCGAAGCGATCCGGGACGGAGAAATTCCGGATGATCTTGATTTAGCTGCGGCAGAGTAAACCTGCGTTCAGCTGCGCCAAAGGTATGAAGCTGCAGAACGCATATCTTAATTCAATACGCCTCTGCAGGGAAATCCATGACCGGTTTTGAACCGGAGAGGATGGCGAGGTTGAGGGCGTTGGCTTGCGGCATGATTTTCATGAAATAGAAGCGCGCGGTTTTCAATTTTGCGTCGTAGAAACCGGCGCGGTCGCCTGCCGTTGGGAGTTTTTCCGCCGCGACTTTGGCCATTTTGAGCCACATGTAGCCCACCGCGACATAGGCGAAGAGTTTCAGGTAATCGCTGGCCGCCGCCCCGGCTTCATCGGGGTTAGCAAACCCTCGTGTGCCCACGGTTAACGAGGCCATCTGCAATTTTCCGAAAGCGCTCATGAAGCTCGGCAGGATTTCGGCCAGCGCGGAGTTGGATTTTTCAGCCTCGATAAAAGCCGCGACGGGATGGAAAAACTGCCGCAGCAATTTTCCGTACTGGTCGGGCATTTTACGCCCGACAAGATCAAGCCCCTGAATACCGTTTGCGCCTTCATATATCTGTGTGATGCGCGCGTCGCGGACATACTGTTCCATGCCATGATCCATGACATAGCCGTGGCCGCCATATATCTGCATCCCCATATTGGTGACATCAAAGCCAACATCGGTCAGAAACGACTTAATAATCGGCGTCATCAGCGCAACTATATCACCGGCAGCGGCAGCCTTTTCCTTGTCTGGATGCTTGGCTTCGATATCAAGTTGCAGACCGATCCAGTAAGCCAGCGCCCGGCTGCCTTCGACCAACGCGCGCATTGTCAATAAGGTGCGGCGAATATCGGGGTGGACAATCAGGGGATCAGCGGGCTTGTCGGGAAATTTCGCGCCGGTCAAAGCCCGGCCTTGCAGTCTTTCGCGCGCGTAATTCACGGCATTCTGATAACTGACCGAGGCGAGGCCAAGCCCCTGCATGCCAACCGCAAGGCGGGCTTCGTTCATCATCGTGAACATGGCTTTCATGCCGCTGTTCGGCTTGCCGACCAACCAGCCGGTCGCGCCTTCGAAATTCATGACGCAGGTGGCGCTGGCCTTGATACCCATTTTATGTTCGATGCGCCCGCAGTTGAGTTTGTTCCGCGTGCCATCGGGCATGATTTTCGGCACCAGAAAAAGGCTGATACCCTTTGTCCCGGGCGGCGCATCCGGCAGCTTTGCCAGAACCAGATGAATAATGTTATCGGTCAGATCGTGCTCGCCAGCCGAGATAAAAATCTTCGTGCCGGTGATCGTATAACCGTCCTTGCCGTCCGGGACGGCCTTGGTACGGATCAGCCCCAGATCAGTACCGCAATGCGGTTCCGTCAGGCACATCGTGCCCGACCAACTGCCATCGACGAGTTTGGGCAGATACTGCTGCTTCAAAGCATCGCTCGCGTGCGTTTTGATAGCATTGTACGCGCCGTGCGAAAGGCCGGGATACATCCCCAACGCCATGTTGGCCGCCGACACCAATTCGTCGACCACAAAATTCACCAGCAACGGCAGCCCCTGCCCGCCATAAGCCGGGTCGCAGGAGAGCCCGCACCAGCCGCCTTCGCGAAAAGTTTGGTAGGCCTCCTTGAATCCCTTCGGCGTCGTTACGACCCCATTATTGAAATGACAACCTTCCTCGTCACCGGACTGATTGAGCGGGAACAACACCTGTTCACATAACTGCCCCGCCGCGTCGATCACGGTATCAATGGTCTCCGGGCTGGCATCTCCATAGCCCGGCAATTGTGCCAGTTGCGCGCCGTCCAGCACGTCATGCATCAGAAAGTTGATATCGTCGCGCGGCGCTTGATAGATAGGCATACCGACCTCTTATGGCTTAGACTGTTTCTGTTCTTGAGACTTCGCTTTGCCTTGGTACGACCCGACGAAACTGTCAAAATCATAGGTGTGCTTATTCAAATCTTCCAACGTGCTCGCCGTAAGGTAAAAAATGACGAAGAACTCACCGTCATCGCCATAGGCGGCACGATCCCAATCGCTTGTGCCTGAGGCTTCATAAAGAAATGCCCGTAATTCCAAGCCCCCTTGTGTAGGCACCTTTTTACCTTCACGCACGACAGCAGAACCGTGGCTCTCTTTATCGCGCGCAATAACATCATCAAGATTGCGAAATTTGGGCGCATCAGATTTGCGTATGGCGTAGGTATAGAGCCTGGCGGCGCTGTCCTGTTTATCTGGAGAGAACATATTGACGCCATGCTCTTTGCTTTCATCGGCATTGGCTTGCCATTGGTGCGGCGGTGCCACTTTGGGCCACCATTTAACGCAAGCCTCCTTCCCGCAGGTCAGGTTCTGTTGCGTAACTTCGGCATAGACAGAACCACAGAGCAGCGTCACCAGCAAAGTCGCGCAAATCCCCCCCAAACAACGTGACACCCGCATGATCAGCCCCCTTAATTTCGCAGTGGTTTGCCATTATTCAACATATATTCGATCCGCGCCTGCGTCGCGGGAAAACGCACCAGGCGCGCAAATTCCTTGCGTTCAATAGCGAGTATATCGGCTTCTGAGACAGGGCCGGTATGGTCAACATCACCACCGGTCAGGACATTCCCCAAGGCCTTTGAAACCACCACATCATGCGGCAGTGCCTTACCGATCATACGGAACCCGTCAATGACAAGGTTCAGCGCGGCACGACCGGTTCTGCCCGGCAGGTTCATTTTCACTTCTTCCGGTGGTTTATAATCTTTGGCCAGTTCGAGGACGCGCTGTTTGGCGTCGTACAAGAGCCGGTCACGATTCATCGTGATGCCGTCGGTCGGGCGCAGATAGCCAATCTCAACGGCCTCGGCCGCAGATTTGGAGACTTTCGCGGTGGCAATCGTCTCAAAGACCTGCGCGACAGGCGGAATTGGACCGCCGAAACGCTTTTTATTGCTGAAGGCGCGCGCCAGCATCTGCACACACCCGCCCCAGCCGGGGACAACACCGATCCCAACTTCGACCAGACCGGTATAAGTCTCAGCATGCGCCTGCACTGCCGCGCAATGCAGCAGAATTTCGCACCCGCCACCAAGCGCCAAATTCGACGGAGCTCCCACGGTTGGAAACGGTGCGAAGCGAACGCCGCGATAAGCCTGCTGCCCTTGATCGATCAACTGCTCGAGCGCGGGATAAAGCGCCAGGTTGAGCGCGAACATTGCCAGACCGAGATTGGCGCCGGCGGAAAAAACCTTACCTTCGTTATAAATCACCAGCCCACGCCAGCGTTGCGGACTCTCCGCCAGGAATTTCGTGGTCTGTTGCAGGAGTCCCAGGAGATCCGGATCGACCGTGTTCATCTTGGTGCGAAACTCAAAACAGGCAACTCCGTCGCCGATGTCCCACAGCCGCGCCGAACCGTTCTTCAACAAAGGTTGGGTCGCGCGTTGCACATCTTCCAGAAGCAGCACCCCAGCAGGCCGTTGCACCAGCTTATAAGCCCCATCGCGGGTCAGATATTCGCGACGGCCACCCTGTGTACGATAAAACGGCTTGCCTGCAGCGATGTGCAAGAATTCGGGAACCGGCATTTGCGCGGCAGTCAACCGTTCCGCGAACCACCCGGTTCCCAACTGATCGATCAGTTCAAAGGGACCATATTCCCAGTTATATCCCCACTTCATCGCATTATCGACCGCGACAATATCGTCCGCGATTTGTGGCACAAGCGCGGCAGCATAACTCAAAGTCTGGCTCAAAACCGACCATGCCATCTTGCCGATTTTGTCATCGACAAGACAGAGTGCGCGCAAATCTTTGCCCGTCGCGTCGAGTGTCGGGATTTTATCCTTGCTGGCGGGACGATAGGTTCCGGACTTCAGGTCGATGGCTTCTTTGACCTTACCCCCACCTTCGGTGTTCAGGCGATAATATCCGCCCTTACCCTTACGCCCCGTATAGCCATCGGCAATCATTTTCGCGAACAGTTCCGGCGCGCGGTGAATTTTGCGATAAAAATCATCGGGCGGCAAAGTCGCCAGAAAACTTTTGGCAATCAGGGGCATCAGGTCAAGCCCGACCAGATCAATCAGACCAAAAACACCGGTTTTCGGCATGCCCATCGGCTTGCTGCACACGGCATCGGCTTCTTCGACCGTCAAGCCAAGATCGAGCGTGGCATTGATCGCCGACTGCATAAAGAAAGTGCCGATACGGTTGGCAATGAATCCCGGACTGTCTTTACAAACCACGATGCCCTTGCCCATGCGCCGGTCGATAAAGTCACCAACCACCTGGACGGCGTCGGCGCGGGTTTCCGCCCCGGTCACCAGTTCCATAAGGCGCATATAACGTGGCGGGTTAAAAAAGTGCGTCACCAGAAAATCACGCGCGAACTGCGCTGACTGGCCGCCGGTCAAGATATGCAGCGGGATGGTTGAAGTATTGGAGGAAACGATTGATCCCGGTTTACGCACCGCATCGATTTTCTTATAGAGATCACTTTTAACCTGCGGATTTTCCAGCACCGCTTCGACAATCCAATCAACATCGGCGAGTTTCGCGAGATCGTCTTCCAGATTTCCGGGCGTGACCAGCTTCATCGCTCGGGCGCTCATAAAGGGCGCGGGATCAGCCTTCTGCATTTTCTCCAGAGCCGCCTTCGCCAGAAAATTCCGATCCGGTTTGTCCTTCAGGACAATGTCCAGCAACAAGACCGGAACGCCGGCATTGGCGGCCTGAGCTGCAATTTGGCTGCCCATTACACCGGAGCCAAGTACGGCAACTTTTTGGATCGAAGCGGTCATCGAGACATCCCGTCGTTTATACAGATTCCAGTATAGTAGCGATCCCCTGCCCGCCGCCGATACACTGCGTCGCGAGCGCATAACGTTTGCCTTCGCGTTGCAGCAAAGCTGCGGCCTTGCCGGTAATGCGTGCGCCGGTCGCGCCGAGCGGGTGACCAAGCGCGATAGCGCCACCGTCAATATTGATTTTGGTATTATCCAACCCCAGATCGCGGATGCAGGCCAGAGATTGCGCCGCGAAAGCCTCATTGAGTTCAATGATGTCCAGATCCTTTACTGCCAGGCCAGCACGCGCCAGGGCTTTCTTCGTCGCCGCGACCGGGCCGATACCCATAATCTCCGGCGCACATCCCGCGACAGCGATGGACTTGATGCGCGCCAAAACAGGAAGTTTGTGCAGGCGCGCGAAATCTTCCGACGTCACCAGAGTCGCCGACGCACCATCCGTCAGAGGCGAGGATGTTCCCGCAGTCACGCTGCCTTTTTCATCAAAAGCGAGTTTAAGCTCGGCCAATTTTTCCGCCGTAGTTTCCGGACGAATGCAGCCGTCCTGCGTCACGCCGCTGACAGCTATAATTTCTTCGGCGAATTTCCCGGCCGCGCGCGCGGCGGCGGCGCGTTGATGCGATGTCACCGCGAACTCCTCCTGTTCCTTGCGCGTGATCTTGTATTGCCGCGCGACATTTTCTGCAGTTTGCCCCATCCCCATATAAGCGCCGGGCATTTGCTCCGCGAGTTCCGGATTAGGCATCGGGTTGAATCCAGACATCGGAATCCGCGTCATTGATTCGACCCCGGCGCAGATGAAGGCATCACCCGCGTCCAACTGGATATTTCCAGCGGCGATATGGATAGATTGCATCGACGAGCCGCAAAAACGATTAACCGTCAGACCAGCGACACTGATTGGCAGTCCGGCACGCAACCCAATCAACCGCGCAACATTCAATCCTTGCTCACCTTCGGGAAAGGCGCAGCCGACGATCAAATCTTCGATCAAAGACGGATCAATCTTACTGCGTGCGACCAGGGCGCGCACGACATCAGCAGCCATATCATCCGGGCGGACCTTGACCAGTTCTCCCTTTCCGGAAAAACAAAAAGGTGACCGCACATAACCGGCAATGACCACGGATTTCATGACAAAAACCCCCAAAGGAACGCGACGAAGAATCGGTTTAGCAAAAGCAGGGCAGTGTTGCAGGTAAATCTTTATGAAAGGTTAGACATCGGCAACCCTTCAGAATAGCGAATCAACCGTCGCATCCTGTCACGTCATCATGATTTTCGCAAAAAACGCCTGAATCTAGCGCCTGCACAGCGGCATCGGGTTCGCTGTTACACCACATCGAAACAAACGCGGGTTTTCCTTAATTCCCAACCGCCGACGGTGATGCTTTTAGTCTGATCGTTCTGGATAGCCCCCCCCCAGCGCTGATAGACCTCAAACGCATGCTGGTTTGTATCGAACACCCAAAGGTAGGCCTGGTTGATTCCGGCAATTTTCATATAGGAGCAAGCAGAGCGAAACAGTTGATACCCAACCCCCTTTGCCCAGTGCTCTTTCAGAATATAAAGGGTGTAGATTTCCGTCATCGCGTCATGTTCCGCGTCCCGCATTGGTCCATAGCTCAGGAATCCGATGATCTCCTTTTCCCAACGCGCGACCAGGACACCATAGCGCCGGTCACTCTTGTTTTTGGCGTATTCACGTTGCCAACGCTCCAGTCGTGCGGCGACATCAAGATTATCAAGATAGTCCTGTGGCACTTGACCAGGATAGGCTTGCTGCCAGACACGAACATGCAATGCTGCAATCTTGGGCAGATCGTCAAAAGCCAGGTGCTTTATCGTCAACATGGGCGCGGCTCAATCATTCCGGTGAAATGCACATCATTCAATGCACAAATTGTTCCGAAACCCAACCGCGCACGAGCGTTTCCGCCTCATAAGGCGCGATTTCTGGATGATGCCAGGAGAAGACGGTCAGCGCGGCGTCATAGGCCGCAGGTTCCGGCTGTCCACAATCTATCATGCCGGTGTAGGCACGACGCACCGCGCTGATACAGCAATCACCAACACAGATATTATTGGCTATTTCCATAGTTTTTAGATTTTGGTTACGCGTCATTGCTACTTTACCGGTTTCTTGGCGCCCTTCTTCACGCCGTAAAGTTCTAGCTTGTGGCCGATCAGATCATATCCCAGTTCCGAGGCGATCCGCACCTTGATCCGCTCAAGTTCATCATCCTTGAACTCAATAACTTCCCCCGTATGCACGTCAATCATGTGGTGGTGGTGGTCATCGCGCGCTTCTTCATAACGTGCGCGCCCGTCACCAAAATCCAGCCGCTCAATGACGCTGGCCTCTTCAAACAACCGCATGGTGCGGTAAACAGTGGCGATGCTGATTTTAGGATCCAACGACGCCGAACGCCGATAAACTTCTTCAACGTCTGGGTGGTCATGCGCCTCCGACAGCACACGGCTGATGACCCGGCGCTGTTCCGTCATTTTAAGCCCTTTTTCAACACAGATCTTTTCCAACCGAGAAATCATGGGTGACCTCGTCAAACGAAGAAAGTCTAGGCATTTTACATCAGATGCGCGCAAGAATCCATCCGGACACTTGCCTTTGGAAAGTTTAGCTATTAAACCCGTGAGGCTTAAATGACAAAACGGTGTTGTTCATGCCTTATGTTGTGACCGAATTATGCATTCGATGCAAATATATGGATTGCGTCGAGGTTTGCCCCGTGGACTGCTTCTACGAAGGCGAAAATATGCTGGTCATCAGTCCGGACGAATGCATTGACTGCGGCGTTTGTGAACCTGAATGCCCCGCAGAGGCCATTATCTCCGATACCAATGATGAAGCGGCGAAATGGCTGGAGATGAATCGTGATTATTCCGGAAAGTGGGCCAACATCACCAAAAAGAAACCTGCTCCGGCCGATGCCGACCAATGGAAGGGTGTTCAGGATAAATTTGCCAAATATTTCAGTGAGAAGAGCGGATAATATTAACCATTCCCCGACCTGAATATGTGTCAATTCTGCACAAACCAACTTCACGAAATCATTTTAAGCTGCGGAAAGTTTTGCGAAAATCAGCTTTTTGTGGTATAGAATCGGAAGGTTTGGGGCGTAAGGCGCTTTGGGGGAAATGTTAACCAATAGGCGTAGCGTTAACCAAATCCGGCCAGTTTCGTGACTCGCGCGAATGCTTAGTATGCGGAAAGTCGTTTTTCGCATCCATCTAAGCTTTTGCACTTATTCACATTCCTGCCGGGACAATAACCAGAGGCGCGCCCGCTGTGGCAAAAGGAGTTGTTGATGGTTGATAAAATTGAGAAACTTGAGTTTAAGAAGGGCGATTTCGTCGTTTATCCCGTGCACGGCGTGGGTCGTGTTGAGGGTGTCGAGAGCTTCGCCGTTTCCGGCACGAGCGTGACGCTCTATTCGATTATTTTCGAACAAGATCGCATGCGCCTTAAGGTTCCCGTGACCAAGGCAAAAACGGCCGGCTTGCGCCGTCTCAGCTCCAAGGACCGGATCAAGGACGCGATCACGACGTTGCAAGGTCGCGCCAAAATCCGCCGCGTGATGTGGAGCCGCCGCGCCCAGGAATATGAAACCAAGATTAATTCCGGCGACCCGGTCTCGATTGCCGAAGTCGTGCGTGATCTGCATCGCGGATCGGATCAACCGGAGCAAAGCTATAGCGAACGCCAAATCTATCAGGCGGCTCTGGAACGCCTCGCCCGTGAACTTGCGGCCGTGGAAAAGATAGACCAGATCAAGGCAGCCGAGAAGATCGAGGCTGTGATGACCAAGGAACGTTTGAAAAAAGCCGCCTGAACATAAGAAAATCATTCAATTAGATCGGGCGGAACCTTGCGGTTCCGCCCTTTTTGTTACAAGATAAGACTGCGTTGGAATATGGCGTATATTTGGGAATAAACGGATATTTTTTACGGCGGCTGTTTTATGAAGGAAAACGAATCCGACTATATCCATGCGATAGTTTTCCGCGCGCTTGATCAAGACGCCGAAGCGCACACATTGATCACACTGCACCTGAACCGGGCTTCAGCGCTGCACTACTATGATAGTGAGCGGACGACTCTGCGGGATACATACCACCTGCCTGTTGTAGAACATGCCGGAGAGAAGTTTTTAGGTGTTGGGGGCATCAGCCAAGACTCATTACGTGGTACGGTTTATGACACCGCCCCTGGACGTCTCTATGATGAAGTCGCTCGGTCCATTCAGTCCGGCAAGAAGTGTCATGAAATCGTGCTTGATCAAAACCCCGGCCTTAACTCCCTGACCGCAGCAATTGAGACAATCACGGCACAGGCCACATATCGCTATATCTCGCTTAAGCCTGCTCAACCACCACAAGCCCCCCCGTCAACAAGAAAGGGGCGCACCGCTCCCACACAATCACTCTAGACTTTTCCTCTCACCTAAATTTTTAGGAAGACTATGCCCGCCACACGAACATTATCCGAATCATTGCGCCGTCATAACGTCGGTGCCAGACTGGCGCCAACTTTCCGATTCGTTATCCGAGGCTGCCGTGCATAATCTCGACGATAAATTTCGCGACCTTGGTTCCCCCAAACGAGTCTTCACTGTCGGTGCCTTGGAAGGCGATGTGACCCGTGTACGCCGGTTACATGACCATCTGCTTGAGGTCATGCAGCCGGGTGACCGTCTGGTTTACCTGGGTGATTATGTCGGCACGGGCGACAGTCTGGCGACCATCGAAGAAATCCTGCTTTTTCGACGTATGATGATGATGAAGCCGGGCATGGAAGCGTCTGATTTCGTGTATTTGCGCGGTATTTATGAAGAAGCCTGGCAACGTCTGATGCGCTTGCCTTTCGCGCGCGAGCCGGAAAAAACCATGGAACGGCTGCTGGACGAAGGAGCCGATCATTATCTGCGCGCCTATGGCATTGATTATCGTAGCGGCGAGTATGCCGTGCGTGCTGGCATTCCGGCATTGACGCGCTGGATTCACAATCTCCGGCTGGAGCAACGTGACCGTCCCGGCCATGAACAATTGATGTTTGCCATGCGCCGGGCAGCTTTCACGCGCGGAGAGCAAAAACTGCTGTTTGTTCCTTGCGGCTTTGACCCATCAAGGCCATTGACCGAGCAGGAAAACGCCCTGTGGTCGGGCGTCAGCGGCTTTGGACGTATTATCGGCCCGGTGCAGGGTTATGTGCGTGTTATCCGTGGGCGTGATGCGGCCGGGTTGGGGCTGCGCGTCGATAACGCCACCCTGACTCTTGACCCTATGGAAGGCGACGGCCCGATTTTGTGTGCTGAAATCCTTCCAGACGGGCGGATCGTCGATGTGATTGAGGTGCAGAACGGCACGTCAGACCAAGAAGGTCAAGGGACGGAAGCCTCTGAGGCATCCACCGCGACAACTGCGGTTGCTTCTGCGCCGCTGGTATAGCAAACTGCCGGAATGTCACCACGTCCTCTCCTCCGTTCAGGTCAAAATGCGCGCGCGCAGCGTGAGCGTCGGCCGCTTCCTTGGTTGCCCAAAGTTCTGCGCGACCACATTGTCGATCATTTCAAATTTCTTTCGGGCGTCGCCGTCGTACTGATTGCGGCTGTATGTCTCTTGCTGTTACTGAGCTATAACCCTCAAGATCCGTCATGGAACAGCGCACAGAGCGGCACGGACCATGTAACTACGAACTGGCTAGGCAGTTTTGGCAGTGTCACCGCCGATCTTTTGCGCCAGCTTTTCGGCAGCACAAGCTACCTGCTTTGTGTCGTACTCGGCGCTTGGGGCTGGAGAATCATGAGTCAACGCGATCTGGATCATACGGGCGGGCGCGCGGCGATGGCGCTTCTGGCCATGCTTGCCGCCAGCACCGCATTGCATGCCTTGGATGGCCAGGAGAATGCAACCCAATCTGGCGGCGCATTCGGCATTCTTATCGCCGGCAAGCTCGGCGGGGCGCTCGTGCCGCATTGGGGACAGTATATCGTGGCCGCAGTGGCAACGATGATCGCCCTGGGCGCGTTATACATGGCCTGCGCCCTGACACTGGCAGAATGGTCGGCCGTCGTGGCATTTTGCCATCGCCGTTGTGCGCGGGCACTGCGGGCATGTCTTGCCACCTTGCAGAAGCTATGGCGTAAGTTGCGGTCGCGGGGTGAGGATGCGCCTGACACGATGGAGGAAGACCTCGTTGCGCGCGACGAATCCGATCTGGAAGACGCTGATGATGCGGACGAGAAAGAGTACGTCAAGCCCGTCGCAACAAAGACAGCAAGAAAGCCTGCGCTGGTACAGAAAACCGCAGCTTCGACACGGCAAGCCAAGCTGGCGCTTGATAGCAACCGGGAAAGCATGCTGCCCCCCTATGATCTCCTGGCGGCTCATGATACAACCAAAGCCGGGCAAGAGATTGCCCCGGAAATATTACAGCGCAACGCCGACACTTTAGAGCGCGTTCTTGCCGATTTTGGCATCAGCGGCCAGGTCACTCGGGTGTCTCCCGGCCCTGTTGTCACGCTTTATGAACTGGAGCCCGCCCCCGGCATTCGCGCGGCGCGCGTTATCGCGCTGGCCGATGATATTGCGCGGTCAATGAGCGCGCGGTCGGTACGCGTCGCGGTCGTGGCAGGCCGCAATGTTATTGGCATCGAACTTCCCAACCAGAAACGCGAAACCGTTTATATGCGCGAGCTTCTGGAAAGCGATGCCTATCAAGACCCCAATGCAGCCTTGCCTCTGGCTTTGGGCAAGGATATCGCCGGAATGCCCATCATCGCCGATCTCGCCCGCATGCCGCATCTTTTGGTTGCCGGCACGACAGGGTCGGGGAAATCCGTGTCCATCAATACCATGATCCTGTCATTGCTTTATCGATTACCGCCGCAACGCTGCCGCTTTATTATGGTCGACCCCAAGATGCTGGAGCTTTCAGTTTATGAAGGCATCCCACATTTGCTCGCCCCCGTGGTCACCGAACCGAAAAAGGCCATCATCGCATTGAAATGGACGGTGCGTGAGATGGAGGAGCGTTACCGCGCCATGTCGAAGCTCGGTGTGCGGAATATCGGCGGCTATAACATGCGCCTGCAACAGGCACGGGAGCGCGACGAAAAACTGACCCGGCAGGTACAGACGGGATTTGATCAGTCAACAGGGAAGCCAATTTTTGAAGAACAGGCAATGGATCTGACCGACCTGCCCTATATCGTCGTTATCGTTGACGAAATGGCGGATTTGATGCTGGTCGCGGGCAAGGACATCGAAGTGACCATCCAAAGGCTGGCGCAAATGGCGCGCGCGGCGGGCATCCATATCATCATGGCAACACAGCGTCCCTCGGTCGATGTGATCACCGGGACGATCAAAGCCAATTTCCCCACCCGTATCAGTTTCCAAGTTACGTCCAAGATTGACAGCCGCACGATCCTGGGTGAACAAGGCGCCGAACAGTTACTGGGGCAAGGCGACATGCTTTATATGGCTGGTGGCGGTCGCATTACCCGCGTGCACGGCCCCTTCGTCCGCGACAGCGAGGTTGAGAGCATCGTCAATTTCCTCAAAGCGCAAGGTGAACCGGATTATCTTGACGAGGTTACTGAAGAAGTCGAAGGCGGTGATGGGTTGAGCGAAAGTAGCAGCAACGGCGACAGCACAGGCGGTAATGACCTTTATGACATGGCTGTCGATTTGGTGCAGCGCGAAGGCAAGGCCTCGACCAGCTTCCTCCAACGGCATCTTAAACTTGGGTATAATCGCGCCGCCACGCTGATTGAGCAGATGGAGCGCGAAGGCGTCGTCAGCGCCGCCAACCATGTCGGCAAACGCGAAGTCTTTAATCGTCGCGCCTAGGTTCCGGGCGATTCAGACCGAATTTTTCCATAAACCAGTTGCGGGCATAATGGTACGGATCATGCGTGCCGGGCGGAATTGTTACACATTTGGCGTCCATGGGGTTGTATGCGGGAGTTATTTTCGTCGGGCTTAGATCGACGCTGCTGGTTTCACCGACCGGCAAACTTAACAGCAATTTGGCGCGCATAAATTCCTGCTCGGGCAGCATGATGATGTCATAGACCAGACCCCCACTGTTATTCTGCACCAATCTGCTGCCAATCACGGCATGAATGCCTAAATAGAACAATCGAGCATTACGGATATAGCGCGGCACGGATGCCGCACAATAACGCACGCCGTGTGGCTTGTTATGGTGCCGTGGTTTGGCGCGCGGCTTTGGCGCGGGTGCATCCTCATAGGAAAAATCATCGGAGAAATTCTCCGGCGGCGGCGATGGCGTGGCGTATGGCTCTCGGGCTTCCCTGGCCGCGTCTTGCTGCGCCGCGATTTCAATCACCTGGCGTTCGTCTCTGCTCTTACCGAAATATTCTTCGGCTTCGCGGCGCATGGCTTCGACGGTTCCATAAGCGGCGTTAATGAGTTTCAGGGCGTCTTCCGCGACCCTGTCACCGTCATTCCGATCCGGATGCAGCGCCATTGCCCGGCGATAATAGACCCGACGGATCTGAGCGCATGAATCTTCCGGACTTCCGAACAATGCCCGGTGCTCAAGGAACGTCGCAATGCGCTGTACCAAGTGCCGGCGCGTGGCCGTGATGTAGGGATAGGCTGCGGCGTCTTCCAGGCGCACGCGCAAATGCGCCGGATCTTCTCCGGGCAACACGCCCAGAACGGCATAAACATACCCGATATCGATTGCCAGTTCGGTCACAGAATTCCCAAGCGCTTCTCCAACAATATATAACTTGATTTTGCCGCATTGTCGGGTGAATTTAGCGGCATGAAGAGTGGCATTTTAACTTTTGCGCTTTGCCTGCTGTGGGCGTTTCCGGCGATGGCTTTTAAACCGAGCGCCGATGACAGGCGCGATATCGCACGCGCCGAAGAATACCTCAATGCACGTCGCAATATCAGCGCCAACTTCATTCAGACCGCCAACAGCGGTGAAACTGTAACCGGAACAATTTTGATCAAGCGTCCGGGAAAAATGAACATTTCCTATGACCCGCCGATGAAAGATTTCATCATCGCGGATGGCAGCTTTCTTTATATGTGGGACGGTGAGTTGGAAATCAGCACGACGATCCCGATGGGCGACAGTCTTGCCGATTTAATTCTGCGCGCAAATTTGAAACTTTCCGGTGATGTGGCAGTCGCCGGGATTGAACGCAGCCGCAGCAAACTCGAAATTACCTTGCGGCAAGTCAGCTCTCCGGATAACGGAACCATGACTCTTTTGTTCGAGGACAATCCCTTCATCCTGCATGGCTGGCGCGTACAGGACGCGCAGAATCGTGTCACGACTGTCGCGTTTCAGAACATGAAGGAAAATGTTGAACTTCCCGACCGCAGTTTTAGCTTCGTGCCGCCGAAGCTCGGGAAATCCACGCGCACCGACAAACCGATCAATCGTTAACACTGGACAAGACCGAAGCGGAACATATCCTGTCGCCCATGCGTATCGCCACTTGGAACATCAACTCCGTTCGTCTGCGGCTGCCCTTGCTGGAGCGCTTTATCGCTGCGGCGAATCCGGATGTCATCTGTTTGCAGGAAACCAAGTGCGTTAATGACGCCTTCCCGCGCGATGCGCTCGCGCAAGCTGGATATCCGCATCAACATATCAATGGCATGAAGAGTTATAACGGAGTCGCTATTCTCGCGCGCAAGCCGCTCACAGAGGCAGGGATCATCAACTGGCAGCAGCGCGAAGATTGCCGCCACATCCATGCCCGTCTGGCGAACGGTTGGGAAATCCATAATGTCTATGTCCCAGCCGGAGGTGATATTCCCGATCCCGAGGCCAACCCAAAATTCGCCCATAAATTGGGCTTTGTTGATGAACAGACCACCTGGTGGGGAAGACAACCCGAAAAAAAACCGCGTATCCTGCTTGGCGATTTGAATATCGCGCCCCAAGAGCACGACGTCTGGTCGCACAGACAAATGCGCGATGTCGTTTCCCATACCGAGCCGGAAATCACGCGTCTGGCACGCATGCAGCACGCGCATGGTTGGGTCGACGCCCTGCGGCACTTCGTTCCCCCGGAAGAAAAGCTCTATACCTGGTGGAGCTATCGCGCCGGTGACTGGGAAAAATCTAATCGCGGGCGACGTCTGGATCACATATGGATTACGCCGGATCTCAAGCCTGCCCTACACGCCATGCGGGTCTGGCGTGAAGCGCGCGGCTGGGAACCTAAACCCAGCGACCATGTGCCGGTCACGGTTGATATTGCGGACGCCGCTTGATGTCAGGCCTGGTGTGGAGCATGCGCCGCACACAGTGCACCGATCTAGAACTTGTGATTCACCCGCGTCATGCCGACAACTTCATCGCTATTGGCGACATGGCCAGCGTCACGGCGATACATGGCCGCAAAATCAAGTTTGGTCACAGGGCTTAAAGGCAGCCGGTACCCAGCTTCCACATCGATCTCACGACCGGTTGGCGTCAAGTTAATGGAAGCAGTCTGGCCAATGATGCTGCCGTCGCGCAGACGGTATTGCGGCAGATTAACCCGCAGCGCACCAGATTCCGCCCGCAACGGTTGCGCGATATTGAAACGCAAGCTGTCATCCTCGCGGAAAATCTCGCTCTGAGTCAGGCCAATACGCCAGGCGCTCGTACGAATTGTGTCAACGCCTTGAATAAGAGAGTCAGCGCGTGCAGATGCGCGCGTGAATCCACCATAAAGCGACGCCTGAAGTTCGGTCTTGCCGAACTGCGCCACGCCATTCACGCCGACAAACATCGTGTTCGCACCCTCGCCCAGCGCAAAGGCGCCATCACCGCGCAAGCCCAAAACCCGCTCCTGCTCGATCAAAGCACCCCCAGTAAAGCTGATGCCGTCGCGGAGATTGCCAAATCCGACTTCGCCCATCGCCAGCATATTGCGCTGGCCGAGATCATTATCAGGAGCTCCCATCGCTGTTATGGCGCGGAACTTCGCTCCCAGTGGCGCATTCAGAGTTACATGATTGGCATAGCCATCCTTCACAAAATCGGTGAACGGATTGCTGTTGCCGTTGGCGGCGACCTGTGAACTGAGCAGATCACGATCATCGGCCCTGTAAAACAAACCCGACGCGCGCGAATCACGGTAACTGACATTCACCGCAACATCGTCGCTGACCTGACGCGTCAGGTTGAAGCTGTCAAAGGTGCTTTCCTTGCCGTCGGCGCGGCCTTTGACATCCTTGGCCTTCATGGTGAAGCCCAGCACTGTCTGGTGCCCCAACGTCATCTGTGACCGGTTTTCACTCTGACCGAAGCGACGCAACGCAGCCAGGCTGTCCAGACGAACCGGAATTACCCTGATCTGAGTGCCCAATGGCACAACGAAATTGCGCGTATAGGAGTCTAAAACACCGACCTGCATCGCCGACAGGGCGCGGAACGCAGAATTGCCAAACGCCGTGCTGGATGTCAGAGATGAGTTTGACAACAGAGCAGCCGGGCCATTCATTGTATTGCCCAGCGCCAGCGTGAACGGACCAACGGAGGCCGTCGCAGCATCCAGATTGATGATGCCGTGGCCATAAATCTCGTCAATTCCTGGCGTCCCAAGGTCGGTCGAGGTATCCAGCAAAAGTTGGACGATCTGCGCCGGGGTCAATTCCGGATGCTGCGATAACAGCACGGCAAGCGCCCCTGAAACCATCGGCGCCGCCATCGATGTGCCACTATAGCCTTTGTACTCGTTGTTAAAAACCGTTGAGACGATGTTCGTGCCCGTCACTCCGGTTCCGGGCGCGCCGACACACCAATTTTTGGCCACACCGCAACGGTTGCTGAAGCCAGCAATCGTGTTGCTGGGCGTAAGAGCGACAACGGCAATGAGTTGATCTTCGAGCACGCTAAAATCATTAAGCAACTCCGTGACCTCTCCGGTTGTGAAGTCGGCTTTGCGATATGCCGGTGCTGCCGCCGGATTGAACCCGGTTCCCTCAGGATTTACCGGAATTGCTTGATGAGCTGGCCTGATATAAGGCAGAAAACCGCCTCCGGTCGGGTTGGAATTCATGACATTGTCGGGATCCTGCGCCGATTTTGTGGCGTCGTATTCGTTACCGGCTGCAAAAACCAAAATCATGCCATTGTTGACCGCGTTCACATACGCATTGGCTTGAGCAATAGAATTTTCAGTCAGGAGCTGTGCGCCTTGTTGCACAAAGACTTGATTGAGGGCTTCGCTGGGACCAAAGCTGGCATTCAAAATCTGCGCCCCCTGCGCCGTTGCACGATTAATGGCATCCGTGACCGCCGTCGCGGGAGGATTGCTTCCAGGTTCGCCAGAACCAATTGCGGCTAAAGGTAAAATCTTGGCATCATAAGCGACGCCACGCATACCGAAGTCATTCTTTCCGGCCGCAATAATGCCCGCAACATGTGTGCCATGATAACTGCCTTCATCCGTGACGTTGGCCGTATCGTGAATGAAATCATACCCGCCCGGTGCAATATTGTCCTTTAAATCCGGGTGCTTAACGTTCACCCCGGTGTCAATTACGGCCACGGTAACCCCCTGCCCCGTAAACCCACGGTAGTTGGCGGCGGCGGCATTGATTTGCGCTAAACCGGATTGCAACTGGTATTCCGGCTCACTGCCGGTGACCGGCGGCGTCGCAAAAGGATCAGACACTTTATCCTTCGAGTCGCCATCATCAGAAGTCAAGGCTATCGCTGCCACCACACCGCCAGCTGTCGCTGCGCCACCAGCCAAAGCCACCCAAACCCAATTGCGCCCCCACCATGAAGAACCGTAGCGCCTCGGTGAATAATCCGGATCGTCCGCTAATTTTATCTTTGGCCGCGTCATTTTATATGACTGCACCTGAACCAACTGTTCTTGCCGCGCCACTTGCGTTGCCGGTTCAACCTGCGGCATAAGCGCCGCATCAAGTTCCGATGCCAGTTGCGGATAGAGTCGTTTGAATTGTGCCAAAAGCTCCGCACGGCGCGAAGGATCCGCCGCGACTTGTTTTTGCAGGCTCAAACGCACGGCCGTGCTGAAAATATGGTCTTTGGCGTGCGGATTTTTCTGAATCAACGCCCACATATGTTCGTTGAAATGGCTAGGATCAGTCGCCAGAAAATTCTGGAGCTGCGTCACAAACGGATCGGCATCTGCAGCCGTCACTGACGGAGACAGAATGGCCAATGCACTGGCCAGAATAGTTATCCGAAGACGACGGCAGAAAGAGAAATGGTGCTGAAAATAGCCCAAAATAAACATTGGGAAACCCCATGAAATACAAATTGCGCCTGACGGCAGAAAAACGAATTCTTAAGAATATGTTAGTTAGTACGAAAATTTTCGGCGTTAGACTACTGAAATTTTATGGTAGTTGCGATACCAGTCGACAAAACTCTTAAGACCTTCGGAAATTGTAACCTGTGGCTGATAGCCCAGGTCGCGCGTACTGGCGGAAATATCGGCGAATGACTCGGGCACATCCCCGGGTTGCAGGGGCTCGAACTGGTAAACGGCCTTTTTGCCAAGAATTTTCTCAATGATTTCAATGAAGTCCATGAGCGCCTCAGAGCGCGCATTGCCAAGATTGTATATTTTATGTGCGGGGGCATTCGGCTCTGCCTCGGGCACACGGGCAATAGCGGCAATCACTCCATTGACGATGTCATCAATAAAAGTGAAATCACGACGCATCTTGCCGTGATTGAACACCCGGATCGGCGTGTTGCGAAGGATCGCATCCGTAAACAGATACGCCGCCATATCGGGGCGCCCCCATGGGCCATAGACGCTGAAAAAGCGCAATCCCGTCATCGGCATTTTATGTAAGTGAGAATAAGTGTAACCAAAAAGCTCGTCGGCACGCTTCGTCGCGGCATAAAGTGAGATTGGGTGGTCAACCGGGTCGTCGGGTGCAAAGGGAATCTTGGTATTGCCGCCGTAAACTGAAGAGGAACTAGCATACACAAAGTGCCGCAGATTTGGCATCCGCCGCGCCGCTTCCAACAACACGATCTGCGCCGTGATGTTGGATTCAACATAGGCGTAGGGATTGATCAGCGAATAACGCACTCCGGCCTGCGCCGCCAAGTGAACCACTTCTGTAATCTCCGCACCATGCGCCAGGACGAGTTCTTCCATGGACTTACGGTCGGCAAGATTGATGCGACAGAAACGAAACCCCGGTAATTTCTGCAGCTCCGCCAAACGCGCTTCTTTCAGACGCGTGTCATAATAATCATTCACACTGTCAATGCCGATAACGGGTGTGCCGCCACGCAACAGCCGTGCTGCGACATGAAAGCCAATAAAGCCCGCCACGCCCGTGACAATGATCGCCATGGATTACAAGCTCCAATAGCGCAACTGCTCGGGAACAGTTGCCGGATCGAGCGCCGATTTAATGTCGGCGACAACGCCCTGAGGCTTGACACATTTAAGCCATCCCTGGATATCCGTCATGACCTGCCGATGTGGCACAGCCAGAACCAGCGCATCCAAATCCGTCAAATCGGCAGCAGCTGACAAAGCAAGGTTATATTCATGTTTCGCATGCTCCGGATCGGCCAGAGGATCATGGATCATCACCTCACAGCCATATTGCCGCAGTTCACGCACGATATCAGGAACTCGGCTGTTTCGCAGGTCATGCACATTTTCTTTAAAGGCCAGCCCCAGCATTCCGATGCGCGGCACCCCGTTGGGTTTAGCCAAGCCGATGAGCTTCATCAGTTTTTCGGCGATAAAAATCGGCACATGATCGTTAATACGCCGTCCGGCAAGAATAACCTGCGGATGATACCCCAAAGATTCCGCGCGCGTCGTCAGGTAATAGGGGTCAACGCCGATGCAATGTCCACCGACCAGCCCCGGACTGAATTTCAGAAAATTCCACTTTGTTCCCGCAGCCGCAAGAACATCGGCAGTGCGAATACTCAGCCGGTCACAGATCAGGGCGAGTTCGTTCATCAATGCGACATTGAGGTCGCGTTGGGTATTCTCCAGCACCTTGGCGGCTTCGGCGACTGCGATACTCTGCGCCTTATGCAGTCCAGCCTCGATGATGCTGCCATAGACATGCTCCAGCCGTGCCAGGCTCTCAGCATCCTCGGCGGCAATGATTTTCGTGATCGTCTCAAGACGATGTAATTGATCTCCGGGGTTAATGCGTTCTGGTGAATAGCCGAGGCGAAAATCCTGGCCATGCTTCTTGCCGGAAACACGGGCAATACGTGGGCCACAAGTTTCCTCGGTCAATCCGGGATAAACCGTCGATTCAAACACGATCAATGGTTGCGGTCCCTTGCCGTCATGGTGCTGCAACGCTTTGCCAATCGTGTCGCAGGCACTTAAAACCGGGGTCAGATCGGGGCGCTTGGCAGCATCGATGGGGGTCGGCACCGTCACGATAAAGAAATTGCGATCAACGAGTTGCGCCGGGTCCTTGGTGATCCGCGCCTTTGTCGCTTTCAATTCTTTTGGTGAAACCTCTTCGGTCCAGTCGTGTCCGCCCTGCAGCGCTTGCACACGTCGGTCATCAACATCGAAACCGACGACATCGGGGAATTTTTTTGCCAGTCCAATCAACAGGGGAAGCCCAACATACCCCAACCCAATAACGACGATTTTTTCTGACATCTCAGAGCCCTTAACAAACAAAGCGTCGAACGACGCCGCAGGAAGTTACCCGTGAAAAAGCATAGAAAGACAATTAACGCAATGTCTGGCTTGTCAGGCGCTCAGCCAGCGCTGCGGCGGCCGTCGCAATCGACCCATCAGGATTCTCTACACATAGTTCTTGCAGGGCAGCTTGTATCCTTGGACGCGCGATCAAACTGTCTGACAGCGGATATTCCGCAGCCCGGGCGGTCAGGAATCCCTCGACCCAATCCAGGTATGCATCAACTGGCTGCTGCCCTTGCATGGCTTCCAAAAAATTCCGGCAGGATTTCTGTCCCACACCATAAGTCGTCTCTGCTGTAGCGGGTATACGCCGCAGCAAGGGTGGGCTCGGCTCACCCTTAATCTGGGCGATCTTGGTTGCGACTGCAGGCGGAAGATTCCCAAGATTCTTCCAGCCCATCACCTGCGCGACGATGATCAGAACAGCCACGGCCAGAACAAAGAGAACCAGAATCTTCATTGCTACCCCCTGTCGGTTATCTTGTAAGATATGCCACAGCAGAAGAATATTAACACCCTGATTTCACAATGAAAATACCATCCGGCAAATGCAGTTGCGAATAATTCGCAACTGGTGTATGTAGGCGCAGCTCTGTGAGGGAAGCCTTGTGTTTGCGGCATTAATCATCGTCTTTCGTGAAGTTATCGAGGCTGGGCTGATCATTGGCATCGTTTTGGCGGCGACACAATCCATTGCCGGGCGCGGGCGATGGATCGCGGGCGGCACACTCGCCGGCATCGCCGGAGCCTGCGTCGTCGCTATGTTAGCGCAGCGACTCGCGACCTCATTTTCGGGTACAGGGCAGGAAATATTTAATGCCTCCATTCTCGCTTTCGCCGTGCTTATGCTGGCGTGGCATAATATCTGGATGGCACGTCACGGCCGCGCCCTGGCCACGCGGTTCAAGGATCTTGGCATTGCGGTAAAGAATGGCAATCGTACGCTGCTTGCACTCGCCATCGTCGTGGGTATCGCCGTGTTACGCGAAGGTATGGAGATCGTTCTCTTCCTTTATGGTATTACCATGTCGACCGCGTCCGATATCACCACAACGCTCCTGGGGGGGCTGGCCGGACTAGCCTTAGGCGCGCTTCTGGCGCTGGTGACTTATATGGGTCTGTTGAAAATACCCACCCGATACTTGTTCAGTGTTACCAGCCTGCTGATCGCCTTCCTGGCCGCAGGTATGGCCTCCAGCGCCATTCATTATTTGCAACAGGCCGATATCACGTCCGTTGGCAGCGATGTTGTGTGGGACAGCTCCTCTATTCTGGCACAAGACACCCTGCTGGGCACGTCTCTGCACGCCTTGATCGGCTACACGGATCAACCTACGGCCTTACAACTGACCGTTTATATCCTCACGCTTGCAACAATTTCTCTGCTGACATGGCTTTTCAGCCCGCGTCATAGCCAGCAGGCATAAAAAAAGCGCCGCACCCTGTTGGATGCGGCGCCCTGTAAAAGCGTCAGCCTTTAGCCAAGAACGTTATAGCCGCGCCGGCTGAGGCACTGGTCAATGATGCGCTTCTGACGTTCTACTTTGCTCACACCGCTGCCAGCACCGGTTCCAATACCGCCAACAGCCGCTCCCATGGCCGCGCCCGAAGCAGGACTCCCGGCGATCGCACCAAGTGCGGCTCCCATGGCGGCGCCAACCCCGGCTCCGACCAAAGTATTCACCGCCGTATCACCAGCGGCATCGACCTGCATACCCAGCCGCCGACATTCGGCCAGATCCTGCTGATAACGCCCGCCATCCATCCCTTTCAGATCAACGACGGGCTGATAAGTCTCGGCGCATGCCATCAAAGCCAGAACACCTGCCAGTACGGGGATTTTCTTCAACATTGTCTTTCCTTTCACGCGCATGAAAACTGCTTAAACACATAGGCATATTAAGGGAAAGCTGTTCCGAGATCAATCGGGGGCTGTCACGGACGGAATTGGCTTCGCAAGCCGCGCACATGGCGATATTCGAGCCATATTATCATCATATGATCTCCGGCTCAGGACATGATCCTGCCCATCCGCAGCGCGGAAAGCCGTAACATAGATATCCCCCAGCCTCCGACCATCCGGTAAAATCTTGCCCTTGCCGAAAATAGGGTCAGAGACAGGAAGTTCCTGCATTTTTGCGCCGACAGCTTCGCCCGGATGCTGCGTCCCAAGAGCGCGTACGGCACGAAGATAATGCGTGACAGCGGAATAGATGCCGATCTGCAAAATGGACGGTGTCCGACCATCGGCACGGGCGGAAAAACGTTCTGAAAAAGCCAGCATCGCGGCATTATCGCGCCGATAAGGCAACGCATAGATAATCTCATCCGCAATTTCATTAAGATTCTTATTGTCCCGCAAAGCAGGATAAGACTGGCTATAGATTTGCGACAGACGACGGCCGCCCAGCTCGCGGTGCAAGCGGAGCGCCACTGATTTTGTTGCCGCAGGCCCAGCATTCAAAAAAACCGCTGTCCCGTTTGGCGCCATAAGTTTATCGGCCAGCAGCGCCGTGGTATCTTGTTTATCCCCTGTTGACGAAAGCGGAAACCGGTGTGATCCAACCAGATTAGCTCCGGCTTCTTTCATAATATCATGAATCGACGTCGCGGTTTCGGCACTGTGCCGCGTATCGGGGCTGAGCAAATGCCAGGAATGACGCCCGCGCTCTTTCAAGGCCGCCACTATGCTGCGCGTGACGATCTCTCCATCAAACGCCCAGGTCACGATGTTGCTTTGACATTCGGGGCGCGTCAGAATTCCGGCGTATCCCTGAATCATTAACCCACGCTGGTCACGCGCGATCTGTCGTACGACTTCGGCGACGCTGGCATTGGGCACATCAACAATAACATCCGCGCCACGATGCTCAAACCAACGTTGCGCGATCGTGCCCCCGACCGAAGGCCGGTTTTGATGACCAGCGGCGACTATTTCCACGGGCTTGCCCAGAACCATGCTGCCGAAATCCTCAACCGCCATTTGTGCGGCAAGCACGGAGCCTTCACCACTCAAATCGCCCGCAACGCCCAACGAGGCGGTCAAAACGCCGATGCGGACAGAATCGCCCGTTGCCGCCGTACCGGGTCCAGCGGCAAGAACACAAAAGAACACTATAAATGCGCGCACCATAAGCCTCACCGGGAACAGGGTAATCTTATTGTTTGGCAAAATTTGGACGACGCGGAAAACTTTGCTAAAAGAATAATATCATTATCAAATCGGCAAAGCTTCCCTTAGGCAGGATCATGGCATCATACCAATATATTTACGTAATGAAAGGGCTTACCAAAGCCTTCCCGAACGGCAAAAAAGTGCTCGACAATGTCTGGTTGTCATTTTACCCGGGAGCCAAAATTGGCGTGTTGGGGGCCAACGGCGCGGGCAAATCCACTTTGATGAAAATCATGGCCGGAATGGATAAGGATTTTGCGGGCGAAGCATGGATCGCCGAAGGTGCAACCATCGGTTATTTGCAGCAGGAACCGCAGCTCGACCCCAAACTGACCGTCGAACAGAATGTGCTGGCGGGATTGGGAGCAACCAAGGCGCTGGTTGACCGTTTTGAAGAAGTCAGCAACAAATTGGGTGAAGTCACCGATGCCGATGAGATGCAGAAACTCATCGACGAACAGGCGGCATTGCAGGAAAAAATTGACGCCGCCGATGCCTGGGACTTGTCACGTCAGATAGAAATCGCCCTTGACGCATTGCGCTGCCCACCGGGTGACGCCGACGTCACAAAGCTGTCTGGTGGCGAACGTCGTCGTGTCGCCCTATGTCGACTGTTGCTGCAGAAACCAGACCTCCTGCTGCTCGACGAACCGACCAACCATCTGGACGCCGAATCTGTGGCGTGGCTGCAGCAGCATCTGGTGAACTATCCCGGTGCGGTCATTCTGGTCACGCATGATCGTTATTTTCTCGACAAAGTTACCGGATGGATTCTGGAACTCGACCGGGGATCTGGGATTCCTTATGAAGGCAATTATTCTTCATGGCTGGTGCAAAAACAAAAACGCCTCGAACAGGAATCCCGTGAGGAAACTGGTCGACAAAAGACTCTGGCGCGGGAGTTGGAGTGGATCAACGCCTCACCAAAGGCACGTCAGGCCAAGAGCAAGGCGCGCATCACCGCCTATGAAAACCTGTTGGCGCAGAGCGGCAGCAAGGGCCCGGATACGCTGCAGATCATCATTCCTACGCCGCCAAGGTTGGGACAGAATGTCATTGAAGCCGAACACATCAGTAAATCCTTCGGCGACCGCCTATTGATTGAAGATCTGAGTTTCCAGCTGCCGCCCGGCGGCATCGTAGGCATCATCGGCCCTAACGGAGCCGGTAAAACGACCCTTTTCCGCATGATGACGGGACAGGACAAAGCCGATCTGGGCACGTTCAAAATTGGAGAGACCGTCAAACTCGGCTATGTCGATCAAAGCCGTGATACGCTGAACAACGACAAGAATGTATGGGAAGAAATTTCCGACGGGTTGGATGTCATTGACCTGGGCAAGAGCAAGGTGCAGAGCCGCGCCTACGTTGCCTCATTTGGCTTTAAAGGCCCGGATCAGCAGAAAAAGGTTGGCCAACTTTCCGGGGGCGAACGCAACCGCGTCCATATGGCCAAGATGATGAAGTCGGGCGCGAACGTCCTGCTGCTCGACGAGCCGAGCAACGATCTGGATATCGATACGCTGCGCGCGCTGGAAGACGCCTTGGTCGAGTTTCCGGGCTGTGTGGTGGTTATCAGCCACGACCGCTGGTTCCTTGACCGCATTGCCACCCACATCATGGCCTTTGAGGGCAACAGTCAGGTCGTGTATTTTGAGGGCAATTATCAAGACTACGAAGCCGACCGTAAACGTCGTCTGGGCACCGAGGCAGAGCAACCGCACCGGATCAGGTACAAACCGCTCAAACGGTAGTGTTGGTCAGCCGACACCGTCCGGAGTCAGCGTGGGATCCACCCCGGGAAGACGGCGGTCTTTCTTCACATCGGGCTTTGAACCGCCAGAGACCCCGGGAGCAGGACTTGCAGCTGCGGGAACCATGTCTGGTCCGGTACGCAGACCGTTATAGTTACGCGCCAGACGGACTTCTTGCTCGCGTACGTCTTGGTGGGCGCTTACCAGCGCCGCAACCTCACTGCGTTTGCTCGCTTCCCCCTGCTTGTCAGATGGGCGTTCGTAATATTTTGACACAATGGCACCGGACTGCTTGGCCGTTACTGCCTGCTTGAGTCTCTCCCCTGCCTTTTTCTCTTTCCCAGCCGTCAATTCAAAATGAATAAATTCAAGTTGTTCGTCCATCGTAGATTGCTTCATATCGTGCCCGAATTTCTCTTTGAAATCGGCCTGCCGCGACGGATGCCATTGCCCAAGGCCATAGGCAAGATGTGCCTTGGTCGTTTTGGAATAGTCCCCCACCGCGCGATGATCGAAGTTGCTCTCAATTGCTAGATTGGCAACGATACCGGCGGCTTGTTCCGTGGTCCACCCCTTGCTTTTAAAGAAATCCATCATGTGATCAACTTTGGCCGTATCGCGACCGCCTTCAATCGGATTGCCGAGCGCCGTATTGTACCATTCCTTGGCCTTGGCACTTACGAACTTCAATGTATCACGCAACGATTTATAGATATCATGCACTGTTTTGCGAACCGGACCAGGATTTGATGCCTGGAATTTCACTTCGTCTGCCTTGATTTTTTCTTCTGCGACGATTTCTTCGGCGACAGTGGTCACCTTGGCTTCGCGCTTCTCTTCCTTAAGCGCGACATCTTCTTTTTCTTCGTTCTTATCCTTTTTCGTGTCGGCAGTGAAACCGAACATCGGGCCAAATTTTTCCGTCAGATAGTCCAATGCGCGATCCCAGACACTGCTCAGAAGATCCCACAATTTATCTAATGGACCGGCTACCTCATCCTGAAGAGCATCACCGCCCTCATTTTTCGCCGCATTGATTGCCCTGGCCTTGATATCTTCAGCAACCGAGCTATTCAACGCCGTACTTGTGACGGCGGCTCCCCCGATAAGCGCGGTGGTTTTTTTGTGATCCTTTATCCATTTCCAGCCGCGCGCGAAGAGACTTGCCCCAGTTTTTGTGATATCCGCCATAGAGCCTCCTTAAAAAAACCCCTTATTGCCCTGCAACAAACTGTCTCATGAAATCGGGGAACGCGCAACATCTGCAAATAGTTTCAGACGCACCTAACCCCTTCAAAATCATGAGCATTATGCTTATCTCGCCTTAATCATGGGTTAAATTACTGCCCCCGAAGCCGTGGATTCGGCATAGATGCATTTCATTCCCCTGCCCTGTCCGCTTGGCCCCAGCCCCACATCTTCACATTTTGTTGACCAGTTTTGCCCTACGCTGAGCCATAGTATGGTTGCTTTTGCAGGGCGAAATCACCATGCGTTTGCCCGTAAATTTCATTTATCTGTCACTTCGCGCCGCACGGCCTGGCGTGCGCCTAATATTGTTTTTTGGCGGATTATTGGGGGTGGCGAGCGCGGGTTATTATTTCCAGCTCGGGTTTGGCCAAGTCGCGTTTAAGCATTTTCTGTTGGGGCTCGGTTCTTTTTGCGGCATCCCGGCCTATGAAGCGATGCTGATGCTGCTCGACACGGAAGAACGGGACTAGCTTACCACCAACCGCGCCGCTTGAAATAAATCAGCGACCCAATCGCCGACAGCACCATAACCCCGAAGACCACCCACACGATCCACGGCGTCTGCATCCCCGGAACGCCCGGCATGTTCATGCCATAAATTCCGGCCAACAGACTGGATGGCAGGAATAAGGTGGACGACATCATCAAGAAGCGGAAAATATCGTTTTGCTCTCCATTGATCTGTCCCAGCACGGCATCAAGCAGAAATGTCGTTTCCTGAATCATGAAATCGGCGTGGTCGTGCAATGATTTCAAATCGCTTTGCAGCGTTTGCATCAAAATGGTTTGTTCCGGCGTCAAGCGCCCTGTCATCACATGCGCCAGAAAGGCTGTCATCCGGATCATGCCGTTGATTGAATGATAGCTCCGGTGCAGCATGTCGCCCGTGCGCCCCACGCCGTACAATAAATCCTTCAGCGGAGCTTGTGGCGCCGATTCATGCGCTGCGCGGGAACGAAAGTTCCACCAGCGCCGCCGCCGCACAGATTGCTGGCTGATCATCGTTGGCGACGGAAAAACCTGCCGCGACAGCACATTCACTTGTCGTCCCGTCATTTCAAGAGTATCGGCAGTACGATCAGCAATAGCGTCAAGCAATGTCAGTATCGCATGGTTGACATCGGCGACCAGAGCCGGGTTACGTTTGGCGCGCGCAGTAAAAATCGCCACGGATTTCGGTGCAGCAAAACGCACAACAACCAGATATTTCGGTGTAATGATGATCGTCAATTCCGCCAATTCCGGATCTGGTGAATCCGCCCCTACCAGCAGGGATGTGGTCAGGTGGATCACATCACCTTCGACATACAAACGGCTTGAAACCTCAATCTCGCGCATCTCGGCATGCGACGGAACATCGATCCCCAGTTTTTCCGACACGTAGGCGCGCTCAAGATCTGTTGGCTCATCCAGATCAAGCCAGCACAAGCCTCCCGGCAACGCATCCGCAGCCTCGACCTGCAATTCCAGAATTTGATTTTCAGCGCGGAAATAAGCGGTAATCATGCGGCTGCTCCCTGCGGGAGCGTGATGCGGTGCTGCATACAAGCGGCCTGCAACGTATTGCGTAACAGACAAGCGATTGTCATCGGCCCCACGCCACCCGGAACAGGGGTGATGGCCGCCGCACGCGTTACGGCTTCGGCAAAAGCAACATCGCCGACCAGTTTGGTCGTGCCTTCCCCCGTATCAAGCCGGTTGATGCCCACATCTATGACCAGCGCACCTGGTTTGACCCAGTCGCCGCGCACCATTTCAGGACGACCGACAGCCGCGACCAGGATATCGGCCTGGCTACAGATATTCGGCAAATCACGGGTTTTGGAATGCGCGATGGTCACAGTGCAGTCGGCCTGCAGCAGTAATTGCGCAACGGGCTTACCCACGATATTCGACCGCCCCACCACGACCGCGTGCAGTCCGGCGAGTTGCGGTTGCACCGATCGTAACAGCATCATGCAGCCCAGCGGCGTGCAAGGAACCAGCCCGGATAATCCGGACGCCAGCCGTCCGGCATTGACCGGGTGAAACCCATCGACATCTTTGGCCGGATCAATGGCATTCAAAACTTCCTGCGCATCCAACCCACGCGGCAAGGGCAACTGAACCAAAATGCCGTGAACGCGCGGATCGGTGTTCAGAGTCCGCACCAGATCAAGCAAGGCAGCTTGCGTCACCGTGGCCGGCAGATGATGCGGGAAGGACGTCATCCCAACCTCGGTCACCGCTTTATCTTTATTGCGGACATAAACCTGACTGGCGGGATCTGCGCCGACCAAAACGACGGCAAGCCCTGGCGTCACGCCGTGCGACGCTCGCAGCCCGGCAACCATGCGTCTGATTTCGGCACGCAACTCCGCCGCATATGCTTTGCCGTCGATGATAGAGGCTGTCATGGCGCAATCCGCAACATTACATGAAAAAGCCGATGTTATTGACGATCAGCATGCGTACAAACATGATCAGGAAGTAAAGCGCGAGCGGCGCAAGATCAATGCCGTTGATCACCGGAATGACCCGACGGATTGGACGCAAGGCGGGTTCAGTAATCCGGAAAAGAAAATCGCCGATCGTTGCGACAAAACGGTTGCTGGTGTTGACCACGTTAAAAATCCGCAGCCAATCCAAGATGACGGCGACCAAAACCAACATCATATAGAAGCCAAGGATCATATGGATGATCATCAGAAGGGAGACCATAGATTCACTCCATGCGCTGCTGATAGTCCGTAGGCGCCTCGCCGATCATTTCCCCACAGACGGAAAGTATCATTAAAAGACGCGTCAGGATTCTCAGGGCAAACTATACCCCGGCTTCACGGCTGGCAAGCCATTGATTGGACGCAGTTTAATGGCTGGTTCCCGGCTTTGCCGCTTGACAGATGGGTCGCACCCGCTCATAAAGACGGCCTCCGGACTTAGGCTGTGTGGGGCTGTAGCTCAGCTGGGAGAGCGCGTCGTTCGCAATGACGAGGTCGTGAGTTCGATCCTCATCAGCTCCACCAATCTTCCCCGAGTCTCAGCACCAAGTTTCCCCCATCAAGATAGCCATGCGCGGTGTTACCGCTGCCTAGGCTGGTCACTCACCCGCGCCGCGACTTTCCAAAGAGGATCGCCTCTGAACGCCTTAAGGCAAGGATCCAGGCAACCACTTTGATCTTCTGTGGCGGGATGACTGTCCGCGGTGGTTTATGTAACCGTATGACTTACAATGGAGGGCAGGAACATGACACAAAAAGGCAAAAGCATTCTGGTGATTGGTGGATCGGGATTTGTCGGATCCGGCCTCATTCCTGCGCTTGTCGCCGAAGGGTATGACATCGCGGTTTTAAATCGCGGCAACACTCCGATGCAGGGCACGCGGCAACTAGTCGCGGATCGCGAAAGCGCGACACAACTTCAGGCCGCAGCTCAGGCTGTGGGCAATTTTGACGCCGTCATTGATACATCGGCATACAACCGCCATCATGCCGCAACAGCCTGGACTGCGTTTTCTCACAAAACCAACCACTGGATCCATCTCGGCAGCGCCGCCGTCTATAAGGAAACACTCGGGCGGCATCCCACTGAGAAAGACCCCATCGGCGGAGCCGCGATTTGGGCAGAGTATGGCGTTGAGAAATCTGATGTCGACCAATATCTGATGGATAATGCTGGCCGTATTCCGGTCACGATCCTGCGCCCACCTTATCTCTATGGTCCGAATAACAATAACGACCGAGAAACTTTTGTTTGGGCGCGCGCCATGCAAGACCAACCCGTGATTGTGCCGGGTAACGGTCGGACGCCGATCCAGTTTCTGCATATCGACGATCTTTCAGACATCGTCAAAGCTGCCCTGCGCAAAAGACCGCTGGGAGTCGCAATATACAATGTCGCCGCCGATGAACGACCGACATTAAGTGAATGGGTCAGGACGGTGGCCGAGGTCGCAGGATTTCCTGATCCCGGCATTCTGGCGGGCGACCACGCAAAGACTTATAAGCCGCGACAATATTTTCCTTTCCGGGACTACCCGTGTTGCGTGGAGACTGGTTTGGTCAAGACGGAACTCAATTGGAAAGCACGCTACAGTCTCGCCGAAGGATTCCGGCAGACTTTGGGCACACAAGACCAGCAGTCGCTTCGAACACGCGCGCTGAATCTAGACGTCGAGCGCCGCATTCTAGCCAATGCAAAACCTCAACCACAGTAAGAGGACAAAATCGTATGGTCGACAGCGCGCCGCTTCAGATATCTGCTTTTTAAGGAGTTGGACTCGCGTTTTAAAAGAAGATGCTGTTGCGGTGAATGTGCAGGCTCACTTTCTACAGCAGCTCTTTCTTGGTACACGCCACTTGGATTAACATTTGGACTAACGCTTGATATCATTGTGAGGGATTGTCCTATGAGTAACGATATTGCTGAATTTGTCAGAAGAACACAGGAGCAACTCACGACAAGAAGCAGGGGAAAAGCCCCCCGGTCAAAAGTGTCGCATGAAACCGCCAGCGCGCCCGCATCTAGCTTTGTCACACATACGCCAGCCGCTGCAACACCAGACAGTGGCCTGACCTTGGACAATGCAGTGCTTTTGCACGCGCTGACATGCCCGCCAGAGACACACCCCACAACCCCGGCCGGGGAAACGTGGGGCGGCGGTGGCGGCGGCACGTTTGGCGGCGGTGGCGCCAGCGATGATTTTTCAGGTGGCCCTTCCAACAGCTTTGGTGGCGCTGGTTTTGATGACATTACTTCCGCTGTTCGCGCTTCAAGGCAGCGTCAACCAATATCCAGAGTATTAAGCCTGTAGGGTGCTGCGTTCTACTTTCGTATGACGCGCAGTGGTGCTACGGTGACGAAGGATTCACCAACTTTCGCGAGTCACCCGATGCCCACCACAACCAAGAAAACCACCGCCGCTATTCGTGTTGAAACCGACAGTTTCGGGCCGATTGAGGTTCCTGCCGCGCATTACTGGGGGGCGCAGACTCAGCGCAGCTTGCAGAATTTCAAGATCGGCGGCGAACGCATGCCCCTGCCCCTGATTCGTGCCTTCGGCATCCAGAAAAAAGCGGCGGCACTGACCAATATGAAGCTGGGAGCTTTGGACAAGAAGCTCGGCGATGCCATCGTGAAAGCGGCGGATGAAATCATCGCCGGCCAGATGGATGAGGAATTTCCTCTGGTCGTGTGGCAAACTGGGTCGGGCACGCAAACCAACATGAACGTCAACGAAGTCATTTCCAACCGCGCCATCGAAACACTGCGTGGCACAATGGGCAGCAAAAAACCCGTACACCCCAACGATCATGTGAATATGGGGCAAAGCTCGAATGATTCGTTCCCGACCGCGATGCATATCGCCGCCGCGATGGTTATCAATAACGATCTCCTCCCCGCGTTGAGTCATTTCGAGGCGGCGCTGGACAAGAAAGCGCGCGCGTTTAAAAATATCGTCAAGATCGGGCGTACACATTTGCAAGATGCCGTGCCGGTGACGTTGGGACAGGAATTTTCCGGCTATGCCATGCAGATCAAACAGGCTGTTGCCCGCGCCAAAGACGTGCTGCCGCGGCTTTACCCTCTCGCGCAAGGCGGCACGGCCGTCGGCACAGGATTAAATGCCAAGAAAGGTTTCGCCAAGGAATTCGCGGCACAAGTTGCCAAAATCACCGGCAAACCCTTTATCAGCGCGGCGAATAAATTCGAGGCGCTGGCCTGCAACGATGCGATTGTCGAAGCTTCGGGCGCGATGAACACTATTGCCGTCAGCTTCATGAAAATCGCCAACGATATCAGACTCCTTGGCTCAGGCCCGCGTTGCGGCATCGGCGAATTGGATCTGCCGGAAAATGAACCCGGCTCGTCGATCATGCCGGGCAAGGTAAATCCGACACAATCCGAGGCCATGACGATGGTGGCAACGCAAGTGATGGGGAATCACACGACAATCACCGTCGCCGGGTCAAACGGCCATTTCGAACTCAACGTGTTCAAGCCGGTATTAATCTATAATCTGCTGCAATCCATGCGTTTGCTGGCCGATGCGGCACGCAGTTTCACCGATAATTGTGTTGTCGGCATTACCCCCAACAAAGAGCGCATCAGCAAATTGGTCGGGGAATCGTTGATGCTTGTGACGGCATTAAATCCGCACATAGGCTATGATAATGCCGCAAAAGTCGCCAAAAAGGCGCACGCTGAAAACAAAACCTTGAAACAGGCGGCGCTGGAACTCGGGGTCCTGTCGGCGGCCGATTTTGATCGGCTGATCAAGCCTGAGGACATGGTCTAATCCACAATATTGCACATTAATACCAATAAGCTGTAGAAATTTCCTCATCTAAAAAACCCACAGAATCACACCTCCCTTCTTTCGCGCAGAATGGGGGCTGTTGGATGCTGCACCCCACATAGGGCACAGCCCAAGAAGTTCCCTATTTCGATATATGGGAGCCAGAAAACGTCTAATTTCTGCTGAAAAATTCGGGACAGACAGACAGCCGCCCGACAAACCTGTGGATAACTCCACCGATGAACCCCGGCGCCCACTTTAGGCACTGATTCTCCTAAGTAATTTTTATTTAAAAAACGTTTATTTTTCTCTGGACATGGGTGGGGTGAATAAGTATGTTCCCGACCTCCGGTGAACGAGTCCTCGTGCATCGGAGCCATCAGGAAGCAAGACGGATTTTGCACTGCGCGCAAGCGCGCAAGCGGTTCTTCTGTTGCCGGGTGTTTGGATCTTTGACATCGTGAATTTTCGAGAGAAAGGATGCGCAGACGGCGGCTGCCTGATGCCTGGACCTTCGGGTACTTGTATCGGGTGACATTATGTCGAGCCTTAATGCAAACTTCGGTTTGCTTAATGCGTCAGCTGCCTAATGGGCATCCTGCCGAAATGCCAATCGCAAGATTGGAATATAAGTTCGATACGCCTTACCGGCTTTATCTAGGTAAGGACGGTAAGGAGCTCGTATCAACCCTCGGCAGATAGCCCTTGTGTACAGGGGCTGACTGCATCGGCGACAGGCTTCCCAAAGCTATTGTCGCCAAATTCAACTTGAGAGTTTGATCCTGGCTCAGAACGAACGCTGGCGGCAGGCCTAACACATGCAAGTCGAACGCTCCGCAAGGGGAGTGGCGCACGGGAGAGTAACGCGTGGGAACCTACCTATTGGTTCGGGACAACACCGGGAAACTGGTGCTAATACCGGATAAGCCCGAGAGGGGAAAGATTTATCGCCGATAGATGGGCCCGCGTTAGATTAGCTAGTTGGTGAGGTAACAGCTCACCAAGGCGACGATCTATAGCTGGTCTGAGAGGATGATCAGCCTCACTGGGACTGAGACACGGCCCAGACTCCTACGGGAGGCAGCAGTGGGGAATATTGGACAATGGGGGCAACCCTGATCCAGCCATGCCGCGTGAATGATGAAGGCCTTCGGGTTGTAAAGTTCTTTTGGCGGGGACGATGATGACTGTACCCGCAGAATAAGCTCCGGCTAACTTCGTGCCAGCAGCCGCGGTAATACGAAGGGAGCAAGCGTTGTTCGGAATTACTGGGCGTAAAGGGCGCGTAGGCGGTTTAACAAGTCAGGCGTGAAAGCCCCGGGCTCAACCCGGGAATAGCGTTTGAGACTGTTTTTCTAAGAGTTCGGAAGAGGTAAGTGGAATTCCCAATGTAGCAGTGAAATGCGTAGATATTGGGAAGAACACCAGTGGCGAAGGCGGCTTACTGGTCCGATACTGACGCTGAGGCGCGAAAGCGTGGGGAGCAAACAGGATTAGATACCCTGGTAGTCCACGCTGTAAACGATGTATGCTAGACGTGAGGGGGCTTAGCCCTTTTGTGTCGCCGCTAACGCATTAAGCATACCGCCTGGGGAGTACGGCCGCAAGGTTGAAACTCAAAGGAATTGACGGGGGCCCGCACAAGCGGTGGAGTATGTGGTTTAATTCGACGCTACGCGAAGAACCTTACCAGGCCTTGACATGGGAAGTATGAGTCCAAGAAATTGGATTCTTCAGTTCGGCTGGCTTCCACACAGGTGCTGCATGGCTGTCGTCAGCTCGTGTCGTGAGATGTTGGGTTAAGTCCCGCAACGAGCGCAACCCTCATCTTCAGTTGCCATCAGGTTAAGCTGGGCACTCTGAAGAAACCGCCGGTGACAAGCCGGAGGAAGGCGGGGATGACGTCAAGTCCTCATGGCCCTTACGGCCTGGGCTACACACGTACTACAATGGTGGTGACAGTGGGCTGCGAAGTCGCGAGACGGAGCCAATCCCCAAAAGCCATCTCAGTTCGGATTGCACTCTGCAACTCGGGTGCATGAAGTTGGAATCGCTAGTAATCGCGGATCAGCACGCCGCGGTGAATACGTTCCCGGGCCTTGTACACACTGCCCGTCACGCCATGGGAGTTGGTTTTACCTGAAGCCGGTGTGGTAACCGCAAGGAGCTAGCCGTCCACGGTAAGATCAGTAACTGGGGCGAAGTCGTAACAAGGTAGCCGTATCGGAAGGTGCGGCTGGATCACCTCCTTTCTAAGGAACTTGGCATAAGCGTGGTACGATTTTCGTATCATAGCCGCCGTCGGCGCATCCTTTCTCCAAGAGACTAATGCGAGACTCAACGAGTTTCGGGCTTGTAGCTCAGCTGGTTAGAGCGCGCGCTTGATAAGCGTGAGGTCGTAAGTTCAAATCTTACCAGGCCCACCAATCATTCTGTGTGTTCCCAAATAGGGGCTGTAGCTCAGCTGGGAGAGCGCGTGCTTTGCAAGCATGAGGTCGTCGGTTCGATCCCGATCAGCTCCACCATGCATTTCTCTTGGATATGATTTCTCTCGAAAAGTAGATTCCGGTACTTGCCGGTGACAGGGTTTCAATCTCCCCTGCCCGCTTGTTTCCGGTGTGTCTTTGAAATTGTGAATAGTTGACGATCACCAGTTGCTTTCTTGTGTGATGACAAGAGAGTAACTGAACAAGTAATGTGTAGTCTGAATCGTGTGTGTTTGTGTCCCGGCTTGCAGAGTTTTGGGATACGACGCGGGAAAACACGATGATGACGGGTCAGAAGTATGCGTCGATAGTTGACCTAAATCAGCTATCACGTCAGCGCGCATGTGGATAATTGAGAACATCCGGCTTCTGATAAGGATCAAGCATGACAAGAGCATTTGGTGAATGCCTTGGCACTGAGAGGCGATGAAGGACGTGACACGCTGCGATAAGTTTCGGGGAGCCGCGAGTGGGCTTTGATCCGAAAATTTCCGAATGGGGAAACCCACACCGTAAGGTGTATTTGTTACTGAATACATAGGTAACAGAAGCGAACCCGGGGAACTGAAACATCTCAGTACCCGGAGGAAAGGACATCAACAGAGACTCCGTTAGTAGTGGCGAGCGAACGCGGATCAGGCCAGTGCCTGATGTTTATAAACTGGAACCTTCTGGAAAGTTGGGCCATAGCGGGTGATAGCCCCGTACAGGTAGATATAAACGTCAGGCCTCGAGTAAGGCGGGACACGTGAAATCCTGTCTGAACATGGGGGGACCACCCTCCAAGCCTAAGTACTCCTCAGTGACCGATAGTGAACTAGTACCGTGAGGGAAAGGTGAAAAGCACCCCGACAAGGGGAGTGAAAGAGTCCCTGAAACCGAATGCTTACAAACAGTTCGAGCCCGCAAGGGTGAGAGCGTACCTTTTGTATAATGGGTCAGCGAGTTAGAGTATGCAGCAAGCTTAAGTCGATAGACGTAGGCGAAGCGAAAGCGAGTCTTAATAGGGCGCCATAGTTGCATGTTCTAGACCCGAAACCTGGTGATCTAACCATGGTCAGGCTGAAGGTAGGGTAACACCTACTGGAGGGCCGAACCCACGCCTGTTGAAAAAGTCGGGGATGAACTGTGGTTAGGGGTGAAAGGCCAATCAAACTAGGAAATAGCTGGTTCTCCGCGAAATCTATTTAGGTAGAGCCTCGTGCGATTACCTTGGGGGGTAGAGCACTGGATGGGCTAGGGGGGCGCGAGCCTTACCAAACCTAACCAAACTCCGAATACCCAAGAGTACAGCACGGGAGGCAGACTGTGGGAGCTAACTTTCATAGTCGAGAGGGATGAAAACCCAGACCGCCAGCTAAGGTCCCCAACTGATGGCTAAGTTGGAAAGGATGTGGGAAGGCCAAGACAGCTAGGAGGTTGGCTTAGAAGCAGCCATCCTTTAAAGAAAGCGTAATAGCTCACTAGTCTAGTTAAGCCGGCCTGCGCCGAAAATGTAACGGGGATTAAGCCATCGACCGAAGCTGCGGATGTATCGTAAGATACGTGGTAGCGGAGCGTTCCGTAAGCCTGTGAAGTTTGACCCGGGAGGGCAGATGGAGGTATCGGAAGTGAGAATGCTGACATGAGTAACGACAAAGAGTGTGAGAAACACTCTCGCCGTAAGTCCAAGGGTTCCTGCGCAAGGTTAATCCACGCAGGGTAAGCCGGCCCCTAAGATGAGGTCGAAAGACGTAGTCGATGGGAACACGTTTAATATTACGTGGCCTGCTGGTGGTGACGGAGTTGCCGGGATGTTCGAGATTATCGGATTTCGAGAGCATCAAAGCAGCTTCCAGGAAATAGCCCCAGCTTATAGACCGTACCCTAAACCGACACAGGTGGACGAGCTGAGTATGCTCAGGCGCTTGAGAGAACGATACTGAAGGAACTCTGCAAATTACTCTTGTAACTTCGGGATAAAAGAGCCCCGCTTGGCGCAAGCTTAGACGGGGGGCACAAAAATGGGGGTGGCGACTGTTTATCAAAAACACAGGGCTATGCGAAGTCTCACATGACGACGTATATGGTCTGACGCCTGCCCGGTGCTGGAAGGTTAAGGAGAGAGGTGCAAGCTTTGAACCGAAGCCCCAGTAAACGGCGGCCGTAACTATAACGGTCCTAAGGTAGCGAAATTCCTTGTCGGGTAAGTTCCGACCTGCACGAATGGCGTAACGACTTCCCCACTGTCTCCAGTATCGACTCAGTGAAATTGAACTCCCCGTGAAGATGCGGGGTTCCCGCGGCTAGACGGAAAGACCCTATGAACCTTTACTCCAGCTTTGCAGTGGTATGAGGGATCGCATGTGTAGAATAGGTGGGACGCTTTGAAGCTTTGGCGCTAGCCAGGGTGGAGCGGTCAGTGAAATACCACCCTTGTGATCTTTTATATCTAACCACGTCCGAGGAATCGCGGACTGGGACCCTGCATGGCGGGGAGTTTGACTGGGGCGGTCGCCTCCCAAAGAGTAACGGAGGCGCGCGATGGTGGGCTCAAGCTGGTCGGAAATCAGCTGTTGAGTGCAAAGGCATAAGCCCGCCTGACTGCGAGACCAACAAGTCAAGCAGAGACGAAAGTCGGCCTTAGTGATCCGGTGGTTCCACGTGGACGGGCCATCGCTCAACGAATAAAAGGTACTCTAGGGATAACAGGCTGATGACCCCCAAGCGTCCATAGCGACGGGGTCGTTTGGCACCTCGATGTCGGCTCATCACATCCTGGGGCTGGAGCAGGTCCCAAGGGTATGGCTGTTCGCCATTTAAAGTGGTACGTGAGCTGGGTTCAGAACGTCGTGAGACAGTTCGGTCCCTATCTACCGTGGGTGTAGGAATATTGAGAGGATCTGTCCTTAGTACGAGAGGACCGGGATGGACATACCTCTGGTGCACCAGTTGTCACGCCAGTGGCATCGCTGGGTAGCTATGTATGGAAGGGATAAACGCTGAAAGCATCTAAGCGTGAAACCCACCTCAAAACAAGTATTCCCCATAGAACCGTTGTAGACCACAACGTTGATAGGCTGGGTGTGGAAGCGTGGCAACACGTGAAGCTAACCAGTACTAATTGTTCAATTGGCTTGATCCTTATTCGAAGTCGGACATGACGCCGCAGTGGCAGCGTCTTCCGTATTCTGACCTTCAACACATTGCTTGTTACTGAATTCGGTTCGTCCGGTCATTGGTTACCAGACGAACCGCGTTTCCATCGCTCCGGCCCGACGACCTGGTGGCCATAGCGGGGGGCCTGCACCCGATCCCATCCCGAACTCGGCCGTGAAAACCCCCAGCGCCAATGGTACTATGACTTAAGTCCTGGGAGAGTAGGTCGCTGCCAGGTCTTCAGGCCGGAGTTGGAAATTCTGATCGTCAACATGGAATGAAAAAACGCCGCCCTTTCTTGGGACGGCGTTTTTTGTTGCTCCATGATGTGGATTCACTCATTTTCGAAGCCCCCCCGAACTGTCGGCGTATATTTCCATCAACTCAGACTTTGAGAGCCTGTGCATACGGTGATGCTTCGACTTGCCGACGCAACTCCACGCGTGCTTGTCGCAACCGTCCCCTGTAAGCCTCATATTCCTGCATCGGGAAGCGACGCTCCAACGTATCTATATAGCTGATTGCATCTTTACAGGCGGTCACCGCATTCTGTCTGAACAAAAGACGCAAGGGAATCATGCTTGGCGTCGGCCAACGACTGAGAGGGTTATGACATTTGACTGAAATTTCTTGAGCTGATTTTCCATCCCCCTCAAGCTCGGTGATACGGAATCCATCGTATATGTGTGTGGCTCCCTTGCCCCTCTTCCCCCTGCAAACAATAATTAAATGAGGTTGATCTCCCCCTTTGTTGACACAAAAAGATGCGAGTGCAAAAGCTTCGATCCCCCTGAATCTTAAGAAACCCACTGTTGGAGATTGTTTGATTTCCGGTGTTTCAGATAATTCAAAAATTTTCTTTGCAACAGGCATCCTTCCGTCCTCAATACTCAAAAATTTATATACAGCCCAAGGCAAGTCTCGCAGGGAAACAATCAGAAAAGTGATTTACAATGCCTGCCGTGACAGCTTGAGGCGCTTCTCCAGATTCCTGCTCTGGATAGCTTCCCAGCTTGCGTCAGTGCCCGGATTCCAAATCAGGTCAAGATCAACCGCCATATCCTCCCACCCGTTTAACATCGTGAATTCATTTTCGAGTTGCAATGGTGCCCAGCTGGAGAAGCCGGCGAAAATACGATACCTGTATGGCGTTGTGGTGTCCTGACGGATCAAATCGGGGAGATCAGGACGATCACGTACCGCAGCGTTCCATTCCCGCAACACGTGCCTTACCGTGCCGGTGGTTTTATTCTCATGACGCTCAAGCACATAGTATGTGTCGGGAAAACCAACCGGGCCGCCAAATCCAATTTCACGGTTCAAGTTGCGGATAGACTCGGGTAACTCAACTTTCTCGGCTTCATTCAAAGGTTTGTTGATAATCACGCCGCTCCATCCTGTAACCCAGTTGCCGCCAACAATGAGCACTGTCTTCATGAAGATGCGATCAAACATCCGCCCGGTCGCCAGCAGTATTTTTTCTTCACGGTGCGACAGGGTATTGATCACGGTGGCGCCGAACAGGAAAAGCACGCCGATTAAAAGATAGCGCGACGCCTTGTTGCCTTTTTTCCCTTCCTTGCCAACCTTGTTCATGCTTTCGGTCGCCTCCTGAACTGATCCAGTTTTGCCGCCACAACACCACGAATATAATCATCAGATGCTACTTTGTTCTGCTGATGCTCAAAATCATTGATATGCTTGCTGGCAGCAGCATAGACAAGCAGCTGAAGATCCGACGTGTATTGGTTTCTGGATTTACCCGTCTGCTCCATCATGATCCGCAACACGGGATCGAACGCAGCAGCCGTAGCTATCATCTTTCCGGTCTGCACACCGCCGACATCCGGATTGCCTTCACTGCGCATAGGTTCCTGGAACTGTCGTGCGCCAGCATTATTCTCACCGCGTCCCCTGCCCGACACCAAAGGTTCGGCTAGAAAATCATCCGACAATTCCCACATCTGACACCCCATGATCTGCGTCAGCTTCTTAGCACGATCCACCGTGAGCCGACTCTTCCCGGACTCCAGATTACTGTAACTGGGCTGGGTCAAACCTAGTTTTTCTGCCACCACAGATTGGCTTAACCCCACCCGTTCGCGCAGTCTGGCAAGGTTATTCGAAAAAACGCTTTTTGATTTTTTGGCCATGGCGAATTTTATGCCACTTCACAAACGGAGGGTAATTATTATTTTCTATTGCATATAAGTATTTCTTATAATATATTCCTGCACATAATGTCTCCACAGCGCACGAAAAGGACTGAGAATGTATAAAAAACCAACGATACGACGTGAACTTTGTCGTGCCCCTGGATTTCTTACGGTGCCCAATAAAAAAAGACCGCAGCATCCTGCCGATGCCACACAAACGGCACAAACCGCAGGTCCCATCAAAGAATATTGCTGCGATAACACTGAAGGATCGGGAGCTTCCCCCGATCATAAACTTAGCATCACGCACAGCATGGCACGAACTGTTGCAGAGTACCTTAGACAGCGTGGCGGCTGCCGCCCGGACGACCTTTTGAATTCTGGTTTCAGCACAGATGAAGTGAAACGATATTGGAATATGGCTTACGCCCTTGCCGAAGTGCGCTTGACCGAAACCACTTAAATTTCAATCTGCGTTCCCAACTCCAGAACACGGTCAGGTGGAATGCGGAAATAGTGGGTTGCGTTCTGCGCCGCCGTTGACAGGGCAATAAACACGTAGCTTTCGACCGGCCCCATATCGGGAAAATGGGATGACACCAGCGTTTCTCGGCTGAGAAAATAGGACAGCGCCTTAAGGTCGATATCCCAGCCATCAAGCGCCAGCAAAGCAAGTGATTGAGGTACATCGGGCTGATCCATAAAGCCATATTTGGCAACCACGGAATAAAAATTCCGTCCCAAATCTTCGACTTCCAACCGATCACCGACATTGACCCACGGCACGTCCAGGATCTTAACGCGCATCACGATCACACGCTCATGGATGACGCGGTTATAACGCAAATTATGCAAAAGGGCCTTTGGCACACGCCGATTGTCCGCCGTCATAAAAACGGCTGTCCCCGGAACTCGCGGACAATTGGGGTTTAAGCTGGTCAAAAAATCTTTCGTCGACAAGGCGTTCTTGTAGAGCTTGTCATATAAAATATTACGCCCACGCCGCCATGTAGTAATCACACCAAAAATACAGCCGGCGATCATCAGCGGAAACCAGCCCCCATCCGCAACTTTCAACAAGGTTGAAGAAAAGAACGCCAGGTCAATGACAAACAATGTGCAGAAAACCAACGCGCTCCACCCCGCGTGCCAGCGCCACAAAGTTACTGCGACAAAGAATGCCAGCACGGTATCAACCATCACGACGCCGGACACAGCAACACCATAGGCATTCGCCAGGCTGTCGGAGGTGCGGAACATCAGCACTAAAAGCACGACACCACACATCGCCAGCCAGTTCATGCGCGGCACATAGATCTGTCCGATTGCCGTGGCGGAAGTGTGGAGAATCCTCATGCGCGGCAAGAAACCAAGAGAAACCGCTTGTTGTGTCAGGGAAAACAGACCTGAGATCACTGCCTGCGATGCGATCACTGTCGCCAAAGCCGCCAACGCCACCAACGGATAGAGCGCCCATTCCGGCGCCATGGCAAAAAAGAGATTCTCCAACCGCTCCGGATGCGCCAGAAGCATGGCTCCCTGACCAAAATAATTCAGCACCAATGCCGGCAGAACCAGTCCAAGCCACGCGATACGAATTGCGCGCGCGCCAAAATGCCCCATATCCGCATAAAGCGCTTCGCCACCTGTGACCACCAGAACGATAGATCCCAGGATGACGAAAACCTTGAACGGTTCATGGATTATCATGACCGCCGCGTAATAGGGATTTAGCGCCGCCAGAACAGACGGCTCTTCAACAATGTGGATGATCCCAAGTAGTGAGAGGGTGGCAAACCACAGAACCATAACCGGGCCGAAAAAACTTCCCACCAGGTGCGTGCCCCGTGACTGAATCACAAATAGCCCCACCAGAATGACCAACGTTATAGGCAAGATGTAAGGATCGAATACATTCGTCGCGGTTTTCAAACCTTCCACCGCGCTCAAGACTGAAATCGCCGGGGTAATAAGGCTATCGCCGCAGAAAAGCGCGAAACCAAGAACTGCCAATGTCGTGAAAATGACGCGTCGCCGCGACGTGCGGGTTGACCCACGCACCGCCAGCGTCCCCAGAGCCAGGACACCGCCTTCGCCGTGATTGTCGGCACGGGAAATCAAGAAAACATATTTAATCGTGACGGCAAAAATGAGTGCCCAGAAAATCAACGACAATGTGCCGAGAATGTGTTCCAGATCCGGTGCAAACCCACCCTGCCCCATCAAAACGAGCTTAAACGCATAAAGCGGACTTGTGCCGATGTCGCCATAAACGACGCCAAGCGCCCCAACCAAAAGCGAGCCTGACAGCGATGTACGCCGGGAACGATGCCGTGGATTACCTGACATTGAAACAGACTTGCCCTTCCAGAGTCACAAACAACTTGGCGCGCCTTATAGACCATTCGTTCCCGAAATGACAGAGCTGGTGCAGCAAATATAGTTTCATCGGGCAAGACTGAAATATTTTCATCATTCGTTGTGATGCACTCAAAGAACCACCGCATTAAGCCATTGATATGGTTAATGCCTTCATGAAAACTCCGCGCTTGCTTTGGACGACGAGGCGCGTATATTGCGGCCTGACCTGAATTGGTCAACACGCAACGGAGGTTTGAGTGCCGTTGCGCGATATAGCCCTTTGCTGGCGTTCGTTATGTAACGTCGGCTAGATCCGTGCGGCTGATTGAGCGGGATGGTCCCGATCCAGCGGCGGATCGCAAATATCCATAGGGGAGCGCACTTTATGTCTTTCTACGAATCCGTCTTTATTGCGCGTCAGGACATTACGTCCGCGCAGGTTGAGGCCTTGGCCGCCGAATTTGCCGACATCGTCCGCAAAAATGGTGGGCAAGTCACCAAGACCGAACAGTGGGGGTTACGCACCCTCGCCTACCGCATCAAAAAAAATCGCAAAGGTCATTATGTGATGTTCAACATCGATGGCCCCGCAAAAGTCGTTCCCGAACTGGAGCGCAATATGCGTCTGCATGAAGATGTGCTGCGGTATCTGACCGTCAAGGTTGACGAACTTGAAGCCGGCCCTTCGGCGATGTTGCGTCGTGATGATCGTGACGGCGAACGCAGCGAACGCGGCGGCGAACGTTTTGACCGTAGCGGCCCGCGTCGCGACGGTTCAGGCCGTCCCCCCCGTCATCAAAATGAAACCAATACCGCAGAGGAGAGCCGCGCATGAGCATGGACGCCAATCAATCAGCCCCCGGTGGTCAGCGCCGCGCGTTTTTCCGCCGCCGCAAGAGCTGCCCCTTCACCAGCCCCCAAGCGCCGAAGATCGATTATAAAAACCCGAAGCTGCTGGGTCGGTTTATCTCTGAGCGCGGCAAAATTATGCCCAGCCGGATTTCCGCTGTCTCGATGAAAAAGCAGCGCGAGTTGGCGCTGGCCATCAAGCGGGCACGTGAACTGGCTTTGCTGCCCTACTGCGACAAGAAGGCGGGCGGCTGAAGCCGGCACCCGGCATGAGCCGATAACATGACCGTCATTGCCCCCCCTATGCCATCGCCTCTGCCGCGCCGCGGTCTGTTGGGCTTCTTGGGCGCGATTCTCGCCGGCATGACTGCCGGCGGTTTCGCGTGGGTGGCGTATAACTATGGCGTCAATAGCATTCTGGTCATGGGCTTCATTCTGCTTGTTCCCGTGCCACTTTTTGTGGCCGGCCTTGGCATCGGGCGCAGCGATGCGATTGTTGCGACTCTTGTCGCCATCGCCGCAACGATTTTCTACATCGGCGTCGAGAATACATACTTGTTGCTGATCATATTCTTGTGCCCGGTGCTGCTGCTTTGCCTGCTGGCGACGCGCCACCGTTATGACAGCAAAGGGAATTTGTTTTGGTATCCAACCGGACGTTTGCTGACGTTTCTGGTCTTATACCCCGTGAGTGTTTACGCGTTGATCAGTCTGCTGGTCGGGGCAGAAGGCATCGAAGGTGTGATTCGGAATGGCATCTCCTCCATGTTCGATGTGACCTTTAAGGATAGCAGCACGGCAGCGGCATATCCCCCTGAAATGAAGCAGCTTATGATCAATAACTTCACGGCGTTATTGCCAGCGGCTCTTATTACAGGCTGGGTATTCGTCATTGCCATCACGGGCCTGTGGTCACAGATTGCGCTCACCAGCAACAAGACGGCTTTGCGTCCAATGCCCGGCATCACGGACATAGACCTGCCGATGTCCTTGCTGGTTCTGCTCGCGATTATGGGTCTTCTGGCCATGTTCTATTCCGGCCATGTGGCTTATTTCGCACGCAGCGTTCTCTTGCCGCTCTCACTTCCCTATCTGGTGGTCGGCATCGGCCTGATGCATCTTTGGGCGCGCCGCCGCAAGCATAAAGCGGCCTGGCTTGTTGCCTTTTATATCTTGCTGTTTTTTCAGTGGCCGGGCGTCCTGGTCGCTGCCGCCGGCGTTCTGGAACCATGGCTGCATCTGCGCGCGCGCATTGTCGGGCAGAAAGTCGCGGTCAAGTCTTAATCAATGCAATAATGGATCTAACCTGAAAGAAAAGAGGATACGATGATTGAAGTTATTCTGATGGAACGTGTTGAACGCCTGGGTCAATTGGGTCAGGTCGTCAAAGTGCGCCCCGGCTATGCTCGCAACTTCCTTCTGCCTCAGAAGAAGGCTCTGCGCGCGACCAAAGCCAACATGGAAGTGTTTGAGAAACAGCGCGCCCAGTTTGAGGCCCATAATGCCAAGCTGCGCGCCGACGCCGAAGATCAGGCCAAAAAACTGCAAGGCGTGACGGTCATGCTCATCCGCCAAGCCAGCGAAAGTGGTCAGCTCTTTGGTTCAGTCACCGCGCGTGATGTTGCCGAAGCCGCCACTGACGCCGGACACAAGATCGAGCGTCGTCTGATCGAAATCACCACCCCGATCAAGACGATCGGCCTGTTCCCGGTTAAGGCCAAGTTGCACCCGGAAGTCAGCGTATCCATCACAGTGAACGTCGCGCGGACTGAGGAGGAAGGCCGCCTGCAACAAGAGCGCGGTGTGGCTGCCGCAAACGCCAAGGCCAAATCTGCCGCTGCAGAATTGCCGGCGGTTGATGCGGGAATGTTCGATGCCCCCCCCGCTGCCGAAGCTGCAGAGGGAGAAGCCGAGGCCAAGCCGGTCAAGAAGCGCGCCAGCAAGAAAAAGGCTGCTGCATCCGAAGAAGCCTAAACCGACGCATCCTACTCGAACAAAAAGCCCCGGGTAAAACCGGGGCTTTTTTTGCTTATTTCATATCCGGAATCTTTTGTGCTTTAAGAATCACACTTCTGCCACATTGTTAAAAACTTGGTAAATTTTCCTTAACCCGACGCGAATCGGGGTGTTAACGTTTCGTTGATAAACAATCCCCGCTTCGCGAAGGATAGCCGTGTTACAGACCGACGCAAAAACTGATTCTGCCCTTCCGGACGCTTCTGTCACACCAGGTCTCATGCTGGGCATCTTACACAAGCTGACCAAAAGCCAGCTGGATCTACGTCAGTATGCCGAGCCCTTGGCCACTGTGCGGCAGGAGGTCGCCGCCAGGTTGAATCTTAATGCCGACGATGACTGGCAAGCGGTGCAGGCCATTTGCGGCTATGGGGCGCAGGATTTCACCGCTGCCGGAGCTCCGCTGCCCCTCACCGCCGCAACGATCCACCATTTCTGCCGCAACCACCGCGATTGTGACGTGTCATTAGGTGGCCAGTTTGAAACCGTGGGCAGCGCCTTACCTGAGAGCCTTGCCGTCCTTTACAGCGTCTATACGAGCCAGGCTCGGGTTGATGCCGAAGCAACGCTGTTTCTGGCGCAGGCGAGCGGCTCGACCCGTGTCGCCGCGACCATGGCCGATTTGCTGGCCATAGGCGGCTTTTGCCATGGCACAAAGTCAATTTCCTGCCAGGGTCACGTCTATGCGGTCGCCTCTGCGTTTGATACTGCGCAGATCATTGATGCCGCGAATATCGAGGCGCGCACCCGTCTGGCCTTCCCTGCGGAGCATGAGGGGCATTTACTGCGCCTTACGCCCGACCAGATCGGGATTTTGGCTGCCGAACTGGCCGCGGCGCATCGCTTGGATCTTTATGACTTCGTTAAAAAAGCTAACCTGATGGCCGAAGCGCGGCAAGATGTTAACCGCTTTACCCCGGCGCAGCATTTTACCACAGCGCTGTTTGAAGGCGACCTGCCAATCAGCGAAGCTTGGGTAGGCCGTATTATTGAGGCGATGCGCCGCATTATCCCCGCCTGGGCCGGGGACTTGCCGCAGGGGTATCAGGGCGACAAACAGCTCATTCTGGCATGAACCAGATGGTTTTTGCGCGGGAGGAGATTGATCAGTTCGTCAGCAAGGTCAAATTTGACGCTTCCGGACTGGTTCCCGTCATCGCCCAACAGCATGATACCGGCAAGGTTCTCATGCTCGCCTGGATGACCATCGAAGCGTTACGCCAAACCATGCAAAGTGGCGATGTGACCTATTGGTCGCGTTCGCGCCAGGAATTGTGGCGCAAAGGGGCGACCTCAGGCCACACGCAGAGCCTTCACACCATTACTCTGGATTGCGACGGCGATGCCATCCTGATCCAGGTCGACCAGATCGGCCCCGCCTGCCACACCGGGGCGGAAAACTGCTTTTTTGTCATGCCGGGACGTTAAAAGATCGGTCGCCTTTAACTGAATTCTAAATCTTGCCATGGCATCATCATATTGACGCCGTAAACCGCGTGCATTGTTGAGAAAGTATAAACGAGGCGATAATGACGAATTATAATGATATGGCACAAATGCTGCCTTCGCACTGGGCTTTGGCCGGATTACTGGTCGGGCGCTACGGCAACCTGGCCTTGACTCACGCCGCCGGACAGGCACGCGCTGCCGAAAAAATGGGCGATACCGAGTGCGTGCATATCTGGCGTGATGTCATCACCTATCTGCGTCTGTCCCGCTAATACTCAACGCGCCTCTTGGCGCATAAGAAAACGCGCCAGAACCGGGGCTAACTGATCCGCATCAACCATTCTGCCGTCCAAGGTCATCAACCCCGCATCCGCAATCTGTTCGGGAATCATGCCTTCGCGACGGCGAAAACTTATGGATTCGCGCGCGAATATGTCCGTAAATTCCGGGTGTCCCTGGAACGACAGTCCCGACTTGCCATAGGCAATGGCCGCATGGGGACAGAAAGCCGATTGCGCCAACAGCGTTCCGCGTTCGGGCATAACCTCCACCTGATCCTGATGCGACGCGAGAAGATTCAATTTTTCTCCTAGAGCGATGACGTTCTGTCCGGCTTGTGTTACGGCATACTCATGAACACCAATACCCCATCCCCGTTCCGATTTTTTGACCAGACCACCACAGGCATGCGCCATCAGTTGATGCCCGAAGCAAATGCCTAGCATGCGGCTGTCACGATCAAGAGCCGTGCGGATCATGCTCATCATCGGCGGCAACCATGCGTGCGATTCATAGACTGCATGCGGTGAACCGGTAATAATCCAGGCATCGCAACTATCGGGATCGGGCACAGGGACGCCGTTAAAAACCTGATATGTTGAAAAGGTCATCCCCGGAAATTTTGAAAAATAGTTCCTGAACATATCAGGAAAATACCCGTACTGTGCCGCAAGATGTTCATGCGGCTGCCCGGTTTCGATTATACCAACATGCACCATAACCACCCCTTAGTCGCAAACAACCGCGTATCCATCTCCCCCTACATCCCATTGGAGAAGGTGGCTGTCGCTGTTATGTTGTCCATAGTAAAATAGCATTCCACCATGAGAACTTTACAATGAAACTTTATCTTATCAGGCATGCTCCCGTTTTAGGCAAGACTGGGTTTATCTATGGTGACGAAGCTGAGGTCAATTTAACTGGACAAGAGGTGACTATCCTTTCGCTTTCTGCCGCCTTGCCCGCCCCAGATATTGCAGATTGGTACTCGTCTGGCGTTGATAGAGCCAGAAAAACAGGCGAGGCTGTTTTGCAACACTTAAGTACATCACGGGCAATACCCTTCTCTATATGCACACACGGAGGATTTAGGGAGCAAGATTTTGGTGACCTCACCGGTAAAGCGCACGAAGATGTTCTGGCACATGTGCAATTTGTGCAGGGCAAGGTCTTTTCACCCCAACCACCTAACGGTGAAGGAATAATAAGCCTAATATCCAGGGTTTCCAAATCCATACAAGAGGTTAGAGAATCTGCGGAAAGAAAAAGCAAACGTAACATTGTTGTGTTTTGCCACGGAGGCACAATCAGAGCAGCCCATATCGTGATAAAACAACTCAATGTTGCCGATTATATTACGCTAGATACACCACCGTTTTCGGTGCATCAGTATGATATCTAGACGGCTTACGCGAGGCTAGCCATAAAGAACGTCAATGATGATTATTCGGTCTGCAAACAAGAAGTGTTAAATAATTCAATCGCAAAAATCTTGGCGCTTTGACATCCTATCGAGGAATAAGCACAGGATGTGTATTTCAATCTCATGTTCCTTCGCTGCCAATCTTATAATGGGCTTGGCCAGAATCGCTTTCAGGCTTTAGACTTAGGCCATGGATTACGCTCCTGCTTTACCTGTCGAACTGCGCCGCAATTTATCGCTACTCTACCGCGCTGACGAGCAAGACCTCGTCGCCGGTCTGCTGCATGCCGCCGCCCTGTCGCCCGAGCAAATGAGTCTGGCGCAAAAACGCGCCCAGAACTGGATTACCCATATTCGCGGCCAGAAAAAGCCGCTTCCGGGCATTGCGGAAATGCTGTCCCACTTCGGGTTAAACAGCCGTGAGGGTGTCGCCCTGATGTGTCTGGCCGAAGCGCTCTTGCGCATCCCGGATACGACCACGGCCGATGCTCTGATCCGCGATAAACTTAACGGTGTGGATTTCGAGGCCAGGCTCGGGGCAGATACACCGTGGTTCCTGCGTGCCGCCGGCTGGACTCTGAACCTGACCGGACAATTGGCCGGAGCGGATGATCCGCAATTGGGCAGCGCACGCGCCATGCTTGGCCTGCTGAGCACCAAATTGAGCCAAGCCCCGATCCGCGAAGCCATCCGGCAGGGGATGCGCTGGCTTGGCGACCAGTTTGTTCTGGGAACCAGCATCGATGCAGCGCTGGCGCGCGCCGCAAAGCTTGGCAACGCCCAGGCGCGATTTTCCTATGACATGCTGGGCGAAGCCGCGCGCACGGCCGAAGATGCCGAACACTATACCCAAGAATATTTGCGTGCGATCAAGAATACCGGCGCGGCCAATCGTGCCACCCCTGCCAATGCTCCCTCCGGCGTTTCGATCAAATTATCTGCCCTGCATCCACGTTACGAAGCCACACAAGCGCGACGTGTTTATGTTGAAATGGTGCCGCGCCTGATCGCTCTGGTCGAAGCAGCTGCGGCAGAGAACATCTTTCTGGTCATCGATGCAGAGGAAGCCGACCGTCTTCTGCTGTCGCTTGGAGTTATAGAAAAAGTTCTTCTGAACGGAAAATTGGGGGACTGGCGCGGGCTGGGTCTTGCCGTACAAGCTTATTCCAAGCGCGCGCCGGCCGTCATCGACAGCGTGGCATGGCTGGCGGAAAAACATGGTCGTCCGCTAACTGTCCGCCTCATCAAAGGCGCTTATTGGGATACGGAAATCAAACGCGCGCAAGAGCGCGGCTGGAACGATTTTCCGGTTTTCACCCGCAAAATCACCACTGACGTTTCTTATCTGGCCTGCGCGCGCCGCTTGCTGGCGCAGCAGCGGTGGTTGACACCGGTTTTCGGTTCACATAATGCGCTGACCATCGCAAGCATTCTGGCCATCGCGCCCGATCCGGGAGCACTGGAATTCCAGCGGTTGCAGGGTATGGGCGAGGAACTTTTTGCCCGCCTGAACGCCGAAGGGCTTCGCACCTGTGTCTATGCGCCTGTTGGCAATCATGAAGTTCTCTTAAGTTATCTGGTGCGGCGCCTGCTGGAGAACGGAGCCAACAGCTCGTTCGTCAATCAATTAAGCGATCCGCGTGTTCCAGTACAAGATTTGATCGCTGATCCGGTGGCCAAGCTCAAGAGTTTGACAGAAAAACGGCATCCATCCGTTACTTTGCCTCACAACATTTATCGGCCGGAGCGCCTCAATTCTTCCGGTCTTGATCTGACTGACCCTGATGTGACCGGGCCGCTCCTCGCCGACATGCAAAGTGCATGGGCAAAAGAATGGGTGGCAGCCCCGGTTATTGATGGCGTTGTCTCCCCGCAAGGCATCGGTGCAGCCGTTGACGATCCCGGACACACGGCGCGGCACGCAGGTAAATGTTATGCCGCCACATCCGCGCAGATTGCCAAGGCGTTCATCGGGGCAGAAAAGGGCTATGTGGATTGGAGCCGTCAATCGGTCGAAGCGCGCGCTGTTATTCTGGAAAAATTTGCTGATCTGTTAGAAAAGAACAGTGCCAGACTTATGGCACTGTTGGTGCGCGAAGGCGGCAAGACCATTCCTGACTCCTTATCCGAAGTGCGCGAAGCCGTGGATTTCTGCCGCTATTACGCCGCCCGCGCCCGGCACGATTGTGCGCCGGTGACACTGCCCGGGCCGACGGGAGAATTAAACACACTTACGCTCCACGGACGCGGAATCTTTGTCTGTATCAGCCCCTGGAATTTTCCGCTGGCAATCTTTCTGGGGCAGATTGTGGCCGCGCTGGCTATGGGAAACAGCGTCATCGCCAAGCCCGCTCCGCAAACCCCTCTTGTCGCGGCCTATGCCGTCACTCTGGCGCACGAAGCAGGGATTCCGGTTCATGCGCTACAGTTCCTTCCCGGGGGTACGGATGTCGGCAGCGCGCTTGTAGAACACCCGCGCGTTGCCGGGGTTGTCTTTACCGGATCAATCGCCACAGCGCGGCGGATCAACAGGATGCTGGCGGCCAAAGACGGATCGATTGTGCCGCTGATCGCTGAAACCGGTGGCCAGAACGCCATGATTGCCGACAGTTCCGCTTTGCCTGAACAAATTATCGATGACGTTCTGACCAGCGCTTTCCGTTCTGCGGGACAAAGATGCTCGGCGTTACGCGTCTTGTGCCTGCCGCACGCAACCGCGGATCAGACCTTGAAGTCTCTTGCGGCAGCACTGCGCGAAATGATGCCCGGTGATCCTGGCCAGCTTCGTACCGATATCGGCCCGGTGATCGACGCGGCTGCTTTAGCCCGATTGCAAGATCATGTCGTGCGGCTGCGTGCCGGAGCCAGAGAGGTTTATACGTTACCCCTGCCCGCACACTGCGCCGAAGGCACATTCTTCAGCCCGCAAATTTGGGAAATCCCACATCTGAACTTCCTGACAGGAGAAGTCTTTGGGCCAATTCTCCATGTCGCGCGTTATGCGCCGGAGGAGCTGTCGCAGCTCATTACCGCTATCAACGCGACTGGGTTTGGTCTGACAGGCGGCGTACATAGCCGCATAAACACAATGACCGACCGGGTGGCAAACGAATTGCAGGTCGGTAATCTTTACATCAACCGCAGCATGATCGGCGCGGTGGTCGGCACACAACCGTTCGGCGGGGAAGGTCTGTCCGGCACAGGGCCTAAAGCGGGGGGGCCGCATTATCTGCCACGTTTTGCAGTGGAACGGACGCTTACCATCAACACAACCGCTGCGGGTGGAAATGCCAGCCTGTTATCTGTCGCTGGAACGTAAAACATCGTCAGAATACTACCTCCCACGATAGACAGGAATCATGACAACCGTGATATTTCGCAGCGAAACCGTACAGCAACAACTTGTGATCGTTGGGGTTTTCCCCCTTACATCCGGAAGTGAATTGCCATTTCCCCGGATGGGGTGTTCTGGGTTATAGTGAGTCCATGATCCGTGATAATCTGCCCAATCAGCTCACCCTCGCGCGTATGGCCGTTATTCCGGTCATCCTGGCACTTATTCTCATATCAACGCATTGGGCGGCATGGGTCGCGCTGGTTTTGTTCGTCGCCGCCGCAGTGACCGACTGGCTCGACGGTTATCTGGCACGCAAACGCGCTCAGGTCTCGAGTTTCGGGCGTGTCATGGATGTGATTGCCGACAAGCTTCTGGTTGCCGCCGTCATTCTCGTTCTGGTCAATACGCGCGCCATTGCCGGTTTGACGATCCTGCCCGCCATCGTCATCTTGTTGCGCGAGGTCGCGGTGTCAGGATTGCGCGAATTTCTGGCCGAAGTGAAAATCAGCGTCCCGGTCAGCAAGCTGGCAAAATGGAAAACCGCATCACAGTTTCTTGCCTTATCATTCCTGATTATTGGTAATTACGGACCCGAGGCCATTCAATCCCTGCTGATCGGCACGATCTGCCTGTGGGTTGCCGGGGCGCTGACCATTATCACCGGCTGGGACTACCTCCGCGCCAATCTTGATCATCTGGCCGAAGAAGATAACCCGCCATCGCCCCCAACTTATTGAATCTGCAAGCCGGGCATCCTGACCTGCGGTGCAGCCTGCGTCGCGGCAAGCCAACGTCCGATCTGGGTCATGACAATGCTTATGTCGGGAATATCCATGCCCGGGCGCATGAGCTGCTTCATCATAGAACGCACCATATCCTCCATAGTTTCCGGTTCGGGGAACGGTTTAATGCGGAGCTGCTCGGTTGAAGCAGCGCCAAGATTCCTGGCGGCATAATCCAATGCAGCGCGCATCCCTCCGATCTCATCGACCAGACCGATCTTCAAAGCCTGACTGCCGGTGAAAATACGCCCTTTACTGACCGTGCCGATTTTATCCATGGGAATTTTGCGTGCGGCGGAGACATTGGTACGGAACGCATTATAGGTATCGTCGATCAGGGCATCGGCGCGCGCCTGTTCCTCCGGCGTATTGTCACGCAGGAACGACCACATACCGGGATAAACACCGTCCCCCAGAACTTCCCAATTCACGCCGAGCTTTTCGAACAATCCCGCCAGCACGAGCTTACCCCCCAGAACGCCGATTGATCCCGTCAGTGTCGCGGCATCAGCAAAAATGCGGTCGCCGTTCATCGCGATCCAATAGCCGCCAGATCCAGCCATAGTTCCCATCGAGACAATGACTTTCTTGCCCTTGGCCTGCGCGTTCACGACAGCGCGGCGTATTGTTTCCGAAGCCGTCGGCGACCCGCCGGGACTATCGACGCGCAGGATAATCATCTGAACTTCCTTGTCTTCGGAAGCCTTAAAGAGCGCGGTGGCGACTTCGCGTGAATCCATGGCATCGCTGCCGGGGATCGCCCCACCTTGTGACGTCGTTTCCTTGATTTCCCCGGTCGCAAAAACCATGGCAACTGTCGCCTTCATCTCTTGCGGCGCTTTTGATGGTGGCAGCGCGGCATAGATATCGGGGCGCATTTTGGCAGTTTCCTTGCCGAAACTGTCGTTCAATATCTTTTCGATTTCATCAATATAGCCGATCTTATCGATGAGTTTCTTATCGAGAGCCTCCTGCGCCGTATAAGGCCCTTTCGCGATAAGTTCGCGGACACCATCAACCGGCAAATTGCGCCCGGCGGCTATACCTTCGGCCAGTTGCGCATTCGTGGCGTCAAGGATGCTCTGCATCATTTCACGCATCGGAACGCTCATCATATCGTCGGTGACGAGACTCATGGCGCTTTTATATTCTTCGCGCTGCATAAACTGTGCCTTGACACCAACCTTTTCTAATGCAGCGCGCGCAAAAGGCTGCTCGAGACGCAATCCTGCCAGACCAAGTTGTCCAATTGGTTGCAACCAGACTTTTTCAAAGGCCGAAGCCAGATAATAAGCGCGATTTCCCGGCCCATAGCCGCCATAACCGGTTGAAAACGCATAAGAGAACTTCCCAGCTGCCCGGAATTTTTTTAACGCGGTACGTATTTCTTCGCTGTGTGCCAGTTGGGGCATATTCTCGCCAAACAGCCCCACGACGCCCAGAACATGCGGGTCGCTGCTGCCATGTTCCAGAGCGTAAACAACGTCATGCAGAGAGAGCTGGCCTTCGCTGGTCATGGTATCAATCAGCGCATGCAGCGATGTGGGCACAAACTCGGTTCGCTCCGTCAAAGGCTGGCTAAAATCAATCACCAGAACGATCTTTTCCGGCGTCTTTGGTTGGGCGGCTGTGACCTGGCTTTTAACCGCCCAGATACCAAGTCCAATGCCGGAAATCGTCAACAAACCAACGACAGCAAACACGCCGACAAAGATGCGTAATAGCGTTTTCATGACGTCCTGTGAGGTAAGAAAGTGAATTTCCCCCAATACTTAGCGGTTTTAACTTCCGATGGCAAACGCCCCTTTATCAGGTCAGATCAGGGAATATCCCCGAACAAACGCTTGACATTAAGGTGCTTTTTCAAGATGTTGCGGCCTTCAGATCGATATTTTTAGGATGGCAGAAAATGGCAAAGGCAAAAACCGCAATCAAGATGTTGAGCGAAGCCGGTACGGGCACGTTTTACGTCACAAAGAAAAACCCCCGGAACAACACCAAGAAACTTGAGCTGAGCAAGTATGACCCCAAGCTTCGCAAGCATGTGAAGTTCAAGGAAGGCAAAATTAAGTAGCTTGCTCTGAGACCATCTGAATAGTTCAAAGCCGTCTGTGATTTATTCAGGCTGCGGCCGCATCTTCAATCTGCAATTGCACACCGTTGCGTCCGTTCCAGTTGTCGGGACGGATATAGCCGGCCAGATGAAAATTCCGCCCTTCCGGCTTAAGAAGCTCCTTGCCCAGAGGGTTATCCATCGCGCGAAAAGCTATGCCGATGACACGCGTTCCGGCGCTGTCGATTATCACGCGCACATGTTTTTCCCCAACGACATCAGCCCGGACGATACGACACGAAGGCACCACAAAGCGTGGTTCTGGATTTCCGGTTCCGAACGGTTTTAGCCGATTAAGACCGGCCACAAATTCCGGCGTCATGCCGATGCCGGCTAACATTCCGTCCAGCACCAATGTCGGCGTCAGCGGCGTTTCTTCAAGAAATCGCGCCGTCCTTTGGTTCAGAAAATCGCGCAGGTGTTCCACCTGCTCTCGTGCCACAGTCAGCCCAGCCGCCATCGCATGGCCGCCGCCATTAATAAGCAAGCCGGCCTGCCGCGCGGCGATGACCATGGCTCCAAGATCAAGCCCACGCACCGAGCGACCCGACCCCTTGCCAACATCACCGTCAAGCGCCACGACGATTGTTGGTCGGTGATAACGTTCCTTCAACCGCGCCGCAACGATACCGATCACCCCAGGATGCCATCCCTCGCCCGCGACAAGCAAGAGAGCCGACCCATCCTGCTGTAACGCCTGATATTCGGCGGCAGCCAGAACTTCGGCTTCAATATCCTTTCGGCTGGCATTCAGGGCGTCAAGCTGGATGGCAAGCGCCTCGGCTTCTTGCGGGTCGTCGCAGGAAAGCAGACGCGCCCCAAGATCCGACTGGCCGACCCGTCCCCCGGCATTGACACGCGGCCCAAGCACAAACCCGGCCGTGAAGGTATCCGGCGGCATGCCGGCACGTCCCACGCGCATGAGTGCGGCAAGACCCGCATTCCCCATGTGCGCCATCACCCGCAACCCCTGCGTCACAAAAGCGCGGTTCAGCCCCGTCAGCGGCACGACGTCGGCGACTGTCCCCAGAGCAACCAGATCAAGCCATTGCCGCAAATCCGGTTCCGGCCTTGCCGCCGTAAAGAACCCCGCAGCGCGTAACGCGCGATTGACCGCGACAATGAATAAAAATGTGACACCTGCGGCGCAAAGCTGCCGATACGGAATATTTTCATCCAGACGATTGGCGTTGATCAGCGCATAGACCGGTGGCAGTTCCGGTTCCGCCGCATGGTGGTCGAGGACAATGACGTCCATGTCCAGCGCGTGCGCACGACGCAATGGCTCATGCGCGGTCGTACCGCAATCAACGCAGATCAGCAGTTTCGTTCCCGTTGCCGCAATACGCTCCATCGCCACAGCATTTGGGCCATAGCCTTCCTGTATCCGGTCGGGAATATAGAGCCTTGGCGCGGAGCCGCACGCGCGCAGAAAACGCAACAGCAAGGCCGACGATGTCCCGCCATCCACGTCATAATCGCCGAAAACAGTGATGGCTGCCCCGGATTGAATCGCGGTCGCCACACGCGCCGTCGCCTTGTCCATGTCCTTAAACAGCGACGGATTCGGCAGTTGGGCGCGCAGACTCGGGTCGAGATAATCGGCGGCAGCATCCAGGGTCACACCGCGCGCCGCCATGCCGCGCGCCAGAACATCTGGCACATCGAAACGTTGGCGTAAGGCCTCGGCCACGCGTTCATCATAAGCACGCGTCTCCCAGCGACGCCCAGTGACGGATCGTGTGACATTCAGAAAGGGTGGCGCGGTACTCACACCACCATCATACCACAAAGGGCTTACGACGGAAATTGTGGCGGGCTTCGACCGTCCGCACGGTTCCGGTCATGGCGCGCATGACAATCGAATGCGTCACGGCGCCGCCCGGGAAACGCCGCACGCCATGCAGCATCGGGCCGGTCGTGACACCGGTGGCGGCGAACATGACATCGCCCTTGGCCAGGTCGTCCCGTTGGTAAACACGCGACAGGTCAGTGATACCGACACGCTTGGCGCGCGTCTTTTCATCGTCATTACGGAATACCAGGCGCCCCTGCATCTGTCCGCCGATACATTGCAATGCGGCAGCGGCCAGAACCCCCTCGGGCGCACCACCCGTGCCGATATACATATCGATACCGGTTTCCGTTTGCGCCGTTGCGATAATCCCCGCCACGTCGCCGTCGCCGATCAGCATGATTCGTGCTCCGGCTTCGCGTACTTTGGCGATCAATTCGGCATGGCGCGGACGGTCAAGAATGCAAATTTGCAGATCAGACATTTCCGCCTGTTTGGCCTTCGCCACGTTCCGCAGGTTATTGATGACTGGCGCCGTCAAATCGATGATGCCCTCCGGCAGCCCTGGCCCCACGGCGATTTTTTCCATATAGACGTCGGGAGCATTCAGGAACCCCCCCGCCTGCGCCATCGCCACGACCGCCATGGCGTTCGGGCCACCCGTGGCGGCGATGGTCGTGCCTTCCAGGGGATCGAGAGCAATATCGACCTTTGGCCCCTTGCCCGTACCAACCTTCTCACCAATATAAAGCATCGGCGCTTCGTCGCGTTCACCTTCGCCGATGACCACACAACCGTCGATATCCAGACTGTTCAGGGTTTTCCGCATGGCATTGACCGCCAACTGATCTGCCTGCTTTTCGTCGCCGCGCCCGACCAGCGCAGAACAGGCCAAAGCGGCGGCTTCGGTGACGCGAACGACTTCAAGGGCAAGATTGCGATCCATATCCATTCTCATTCATCCTATCAATAAACGTTACGACCCAAGTTGTACGCCTGGTACGCCAAAAGGTAAAATCCTGCCGCCGCGGGCAATATCCACTACATCCGCGATGACAGCAGAGGCGGTCGCATTACCTCCTGCTCCGGGGCCGACAAGTATCACCGGCCCAACCAGATCGCCATGCAGCTCGATTGCATTCGCTGGGCCGTCCAACTGCGCAAAAAGATCATGCGCCGGCAGTTTTTCCGGCTTTACACCAAGACGAATGTCGCCCTCGGCCATCGTCGCCGTGGCAATCAACTTGAGCACCATGCCGTCATTCCGCGCCTGTGCCACGTCATGTTGCGTGATGCCGCGAATGCCGGTGCAGGGTATGGTCGCGAAATCGACAGACTTGCCAAAAGCCAACAGCGCCAGCAGCGCAATTTTCTGCGCCGGATCGATGCCATCAATATCCTGACTTGGATCGGCTTCGGCATAGCCAGCTTCCTGAGCAGCGCGCAGCGCGTGATCGAATGTCACGGTTTCCCGCGCCATGCGCGATAGTATGTCGTTACAGGTTCCGTTGAGAATGGCGCGAATTCTGGTCACCCGGTTACCCGTCATAGCTTCACGCAGAACCTTGACGATTGGTACGCCACCGGCGATGGCTGCCTCAAAGGCTAGTTGCCGCCCCGTACTTTCAGCAAGCATGGCCACGTCGCGGCCATGCGTGGCCAACAGGGCCTTATTGGCGGTTACAACATCCTTTCCCTGCCGTAATGCCCCGGTGACCAGAGCATGTGCGGCACCATGCGTGCCACCCATCAATTCAATAACGACATCGATGTCGTCGGCTCCAGCCAGACTGACAGGATCGTCGTGCCAGCGATATGCACCAAGATCCACGCCGCGATCCCGGCCACGGTCACGCGCGGAAACCGCAACCAGCCGCAAAACTTTCCCCGCACGTCGCGCCAGAAAATCTTGCCGTTCCTGCAACGCACGCAAGGTCGCGAGGCCGACCGCCCCCAATCCCGCTATCCCCAACCGCAATTCCGCCATGTCTGTCAAACTTTCCCTTGCAGGAATTGTTTGATGCTGCGGCAAGCCTGTCGCAACCGGTGGGGATTTTCGATCAGCGCCATACGGACGTGACCATCGCCATACTCACCAAAGCCGACGCCCGGCGAGACCGCAACCTGTGCCTCGGTAAGCAATAATTTAGCGAATTCCAGAGAGCCGAGCTTCCTGAATGGCTCCGGAATCGGCGCCCAGCAGAACATCGTCGCCGGCGGCGACGGCACATCCCAGCCTGCCTGCTGCAGCCCTTCGATAAGGGCATCCCGCCGTGCTTGATACATCGCGCGTATTTCGGCCACACAATCCTGCGGGCCATTCAAGGCGGCGATAGCAGCGACCTGAATCGGCGTAAAAGCCCCATAATCGACATAGGATTTGAAGCGCGTCAGCGCCGAGATTAGTTTTTTCGATCCGGTCGCAAACCCGATACGCCAGCCGGGCATATTGAAGGTTTTGCTCATCGAGGTGAATTCAATCGCAATATCCTTGGCGCCCGGAACCTGAAGGATCGACGGCGGTGGGTTATCGTCAAAATACAACTCGGAATACGCAACGTCCGAAATAATATAAACCTGCTGTTCCTGACAATACTCCACGACCTGCCGATAAAATTCCAGATCGACAACCTGTGCAGTGGGATTGGACGGGTAAGACAGGATGACGCAAAGCGGCTTTGGAATGCTGTGCCTGACAGCGCGTTTGAGCAATTCCAGAAAATCGTAACCCGGCCCAACCGGAATGTGCCGCAAGGCCGCGCCCGCCAGGATGAATCCGAACGGGTGGATTGGATAGGACGGGTTGGGCACAACAATCGTGTCTCCCGGCGAAGTAATCGCCTGCGCCAGGTTGGCCAAACCTTCTTTTGAACCAAGGGTCGCGATTGTTTCCGTTTCTGGATCGACATCGACGCCGAAACGGCGCTTGTAATACGCAGCGTTTGCACGACGCAGGCCGGGAATGCCCTTGGACATCGAATAACGGTGCGTTTTTGGGTCACGCACGGTCTCTATCAACTTATCCACGATATGTTGCGGCGTCGGCTGATCGGGATTTCCCATGCCAAGATCAATAATATCGGCACCTGCGGCCCGGGCAGCCTGTTTCATGCCCGTGACCTGGGCAAAGACATAGGGGGGCAGACGTTTGATGCGGTAAAATTCTTCGCTGGCCATTGTAAGCACCTTGAGATTTATCAGTTCTAACGACCTCTTCGCTGTCGCGAAAGGCAATTCACATCAGGATTGTGACAAAGTAAGGAAAAAAGGGGGAAATTGCGGTTTCAGCCCCTAAGGGGCAGACGACCTGACCGCTCGTTCCAGACCAATCAGCGGCGTGGGAGCCCCAATCGGGGGTACGCTTGCCGGCGGGGCGAAATCGACCGTAGATTGCCCCGGCTCACCAGGAACATTCCGCGTCTGCAACAATGTCAATCCATCCGTACGATCTTGTCCAAGCTGCCCGGCTTGCTGCTGTCGTGCCGACAAGGGTGGTACATTATCCGGTCGTGGTGGAACGGTGGACAGATTCGGCCACTGCGCGCCACGGCTATCAATCCGGGGAATACCCATCCGGTTTTGCCCAATGCTTTCATCGGGTTCTCCGGTCAAACTGTTGAGCCACTTTGTTTCGGCACATCCCGATAATGCGACGCATGCAACCAGCAGCATAGTGTATTGAAAAAGATTGGTCATTGCGCGTAATTTAACGTATGGCATTGCTGATCCAGTGACAAAGGTTGCGCCTATGACGCCCGATGACAGTAACGCGAATTTCGGTAGGAAGAAAGCCCCCATGACCGAGTCCGATATGCTGACCACGCGGTTACAGATGATCCGCGATTTTATGGCCAAACAGCAGAGCGCAGCCGCAGGCTCAAGCCCGGCTCCGCCGGAAACCCCCTTCACGGCGCCCTGGCTGCAACAGGTTGCGGAACCACCTGTTGCTCCGACCCCTGCCGCACCGGAGGCGGATAACGCTCCAGGTGTCACCAGTTCCCAACCAGACTACATACAGGCAATAGAAGACACACAACCTGTCTCAACCCTTCCGGAAGTCCCTCTGGCTGTCGAGGAACCAGCCGCAGCGTCGACCTTTTCGCCGCCGCCGGAACCTGCCGATGTGGCAGAACCAAAGCCAGATCATATGTCGGATCATGCGGCTTCCGACGTCGTTCCAGAACCCGACACCATCACAAAAACGCAGCAGATTGTGGACGAATTACCCGCGATCGATATACCTGCGCCCATGCTGGAAGAATCGGCGGCGTCCGAGATTGCGGCGCTTAGCGCCCCCGAACCTCAGCCAGAAGCGCCTCTGGCTGAGGCCGAAATTCCCCAGACAGAAATCCTGGTCAGTCCTGAAGTCGAGGCAGTTGCCCCCAAAAAAGCAGCCAAGCCACGAGCCACAAAGACTGCAAAGGCGCCGCCACAAGAACCGGGAGAGACTCAGGCTACGCGGAATACACCAAAAGCCAAGACCGCAAGAACTAGCGAGAGCGCCGACCCCGTCAAACTGCCAAACCCGATAGCTTTAAGTCAGGCCATGTTCAACCTGATGGAAAAAAGCCAGCCTTTGATGCGCGAGTTCATGGAGCGCGTGAAGCTGAAACCCATCGAACCATTGCCCGGCACACCACCGTTTAATATGGGAGGCAGCCTGGTGCAATTGACAACCCAGATGCTGGCCAATCCGCAACGCATGGTCGATGCTCAACTGGGACTGTGGCAGGATTATTTAAAGCTCTGGCAGAACACGACCCGGCGTTTCCTCGGCCAGTCCTATGAAACCGTCATCGCCCCCCAGAGCAGCGACCGCCGTTTCAACGACGAATCATGGTCGCAGAACACGTTGTTCGATTTCATCAAGCAATCCTACCTGCTGACCGCACAATGGCTTCAACGCGAAGTGCGCGATATTGAGGGCATCGATACCAGCACGATGCGGAAAATCGAGTTTTACACCCGTCAATTCATCGATGCGCTGGCGCCAAGCAATTTTCTGTTTACAAACCCCGAAGTCCTGCGCCTGACGGCCGAGACTGGAGGCGAAAATCTTGTCAAAGGGCTGCAAAACCTGTTGCAGGATTTGGAACGCGGGCAAGGCCAGCTGAAAATTAGTATGACGGATTACAAGGCGTTCGAGCTGGGAAAAAACATCGCCTCCACACCCGGTAAGGTCGTGTTCCAGAATGACATGATGCAGCTTATTCAATATGAACCATTGACGGAAACGGTTCATGCCGCACCGTTGCTGATCATTCCGCCGTGGATCAATAAATATTACATTCTTGATCTGCGCGAGAAAAATTCCTTTGTGCGTCACTGCCTGGAACAGGGGCACACGGTATTTATGATTTCCTGGGTCAATCCGGACAAGCGCCACGCCGACAAAAATTTCGGTTCTTATATGATGGAAGGGCCGTTGGCCGCGCTGGAAGAAATCAAGCGGCGCACCGGCACCGAGAGCGCCAATGTGGTCGGCTATTGTCTGGGCGGCACGCTCCTCGCCTGCCTGCTTGCCTGGCTGAAGGCGCGGCAGGACAAGCCTGTGGAAATTCCACAAATTGCCAGCGCGACTTACCTTGTCACCATGATCGATTTTCGTGAACCGGGGGAATTGGGTCTGTTCATTGATGACGAATATCTGCGGCATATCGAAACGCAGATGCAGGGAAAAGGTTACCTCGACGCCGCGACGATGGCCGGTACCTTCAACATGCTACGCGCCAATGATTTGATCTGGTCGTTTGTGGTCAATAACTATCTACTGGGTCGCGAGCCGTTTCCGTTCGACCTGTTATACTGGAACGCCGACGCGACCAACATGCCTGCAGCAATGCACAATTATTATTTGCAGAACATGTATCGCAAAAACAAATTGATCGAACCAAATGGCCTTGAACTGGCAGGCGAACCAATCAATCTGGCCAAAGTCAAAACGCCGTGCTTCGTCCTTTCCACCCGCGAAGACCATATTGCGCCGTGGAAGTCCACCTATGCCGCGACCCAGATTTATGACGGTCCGGTCAAATTCGTACTATCAGGCTCCGGCCATATTGCGGGGGTTATCAACCCGCCGACAGCCAACAAATACGGATATTGGAGCAACGACGCCCTGCCACCCCGCGCCGATGCCTGGCTTGAGAAAGCGACGCAACATACCGGGTCATGGTGGACGGCATGGGCTGAGTGGATCAAACAATATCAGGGTGAGGACGTCCCTGCCCGCCACCCCGAAGCGCCAATCATTGAGGATGCGCCGGGAAGTTATGTCAGGGTGCGCGCGGTTTGATCCGGACCGGTGTCGTGGGGTCGTTAGCCGCGACGTGACCGTGCGGCTTCCATTGTCATCTGCGGCGCTTCTTCGGCGATGTAATCAGATATTGATCCGCGCCCAACCGAGAAATATTGCAGCCCGGCAGCATAGATCTGTGCGGGCTGATAGATATTGCGTAAATCGATCAAAACTGGTTCGGCCAGCAAATGCCGTACCCGTATCAGATCCAGCGCCCGGAACTCATTCCATTCCGTCAAAATAACCAGCGCATGCGCGTCTTGCATGGTATCATAGGCATCCGTGGCCCAGATGACTCCCGGCAACAATTTTGCCGCCTCAGCCATCCCGGCCGGATCATAGGCATATATAGCTGCCCCCGCATCCTGCAAATCCGGAATGACATCAAGCGCAACGCTGGCGCGCATATCGTCTGTGTTGGGTTTGAACGTCACCCCAAGAATGGCGATTTTCTTGTCACGCAAATCGCCGCCGCACGCGGCGATAACGCGTTGCGCCATGCCTACCTTGCGCGCTTCATTAATATCAACCACGCTCTCCACGATCCGGAGCGGGCTGCCATGGTCACGTGCTGTCTTGATCAAAGCTCGTGTATCTTTTGGAAAGCAGGAACCGCCAAACCCCGGCCCCACATGCAGAAACTCGCGGCCAATCCGGCCATCAAGACCGATACCGCGTGTCACATCATCAATATGCGCGCCGACCTTTTCACACAAATCGGCGATCTCGTTGATGAAGGTAATTTTCGTCGCCAGAAATGCATTGCTGGCATATTTGATCAGTTCCGCTGTTTCCAGTCCGGTGGCAACCATCGGCGTCTCGGTCAGGAAAAGCGGGCGATAAAGTGTCCGCATGGCATCCAAAGCACGATTATCTTCGAAACCGACGACCACACGATCAGGATGCATGAAATCATCGATTGCTGAACCTTCGCGCAAAAATTCTGGATTAGCGCAGACAGCAAAATCGGCGGCGGGGTTTAAGCGGTGGATCGTCCGCGCAACATCGCGGCAGGTTCCGACCGGAACGGTGGACTTGGTGACCACAACCATAAAACGATCCGCGCGCAGCAATGGCGCAATTTCAGTTGCCGCCTGCGTCACATAACCGAGGTCGGCATAACCGTCACCGCGTCGGCTGGGCGTACCAACCGCGATCATCACCACATCGGCATCGTTCATGTAGGAGGATAATTCAGTCGCGAACGACAAACGCCGTGCCGCGACGCCACGCGCAACCAGGTCGTCCAACCCGGGTTCATAGACAGGCATGGCGGCACGCGACAATTGTTTAATCCGCGCCACATCGGAATCGATGCACACGACCTCATGCCCGAATGCGGCAAAGCAGGCAGCGCTGACCAAACCGACGTAACCAGCTCCTAAGATAATAACCCGCATCACAACTCCGGAATGAATTCCCGCCCGTATTACCCGACAAGTTTCTTTAAAGCAGCGCGCACCTGCGCGCCCATCACCGGATGCGACAGGGCAAAGGCCGCGTTTGCTTCAATAAAGCCTACCTTGTCACCACAGTCATAGCGTGTGCCATGAAAGCGCAACCCATGAAAGGGTTGCTTCCCTATCAAACGCGCCATGCTGTCGGTCAACTGGATTTCCCCTCCCGTACCGGCGCGTCTTTCTTCAAGGTAGGTGAAAACTTCCGGCTGTAATATATAGCGCCCGATTACAGACAGGGTAGAAGGCGCTTTATCTGGCGCAGGTTTTTCCACCAATCCGCGTACCGTTGCCAGACGGCCATCATCTTTTTCAACGTCCAGAATGCCGTAACGACTCGTATGTTCGCGCGGCACATCGACGACGCCAACGATATTCCCCCCTTTTTCGTTATAAGCATCAAGCATCTGGCTCAGACACGGACGCTCCGCCAGCACGACATCATCCGCCAGCAAAACAGCAAAGGGTTCATCGCCAACAAGATGCCGCGCACACCATACAGCATGACCAAGCCCGAGCGGTTCCCGTTGCCGCGTAAACAGCAATTGGCCGGAGGCAATCTCCGTCGTATTCAACAATTCCAGTTCCGCCTTTTTATTCTTGGCTTCAAGATTACGCTTCAGATCGTTATTGGAATCAAAATGATCTTCCAGCGCCCCCTTGCCCCGGCTGGTGACAAAAATAAACTGCTCGATACCGGCGGCGCGGGCTTCATCGACCGAATGCTGAATTAACGGCCTGTCCACCAGCGTCAGCATTTCCTTGGGCATTGCTTTGGTCGCCGGGAGAAATCGCGTTCCCAGACCTGCAACGGGGAAGACGGCTTTACGAACAGGCTTAAACATCAAAATTCCTATGACTGTGAGAGAAAAGAGCTTCTAAGGCAAAATCCAAAACGATTGAAGCAAAATTATGACTTTTGCCAATGCGTTACGCATATTCGAGGGGAAGTTGCCGTTAAATTGTCCCCGGAGGCAGTGCCAGGGCATCCTTAACGGCAGCACAGATATCTTCAATCGAAAATGGCTTGGCAATCACGCGGTGCACCAGGGCATCAAGATTGTGGGCACGCATTCTTTCCTGAGCATAACCGGAGATCATCACGATCCGCAGTTCCGGAAACAGGCGTACCGCTTTCAGCGCCAGCGCAATCCCATCCACGTTCGGCATGACAATATCGGTGACCAAAACCGCAAATTTTTCCTGGGCCATGACGTCCAGCGCCTGTTGGCCATCGGCGACTTGCGTCACCTGATACCCGGCACTGCCAAGTGCCCGAACCACAAATTCGCGCACGGCGGGATTGTCTTCCGCGACCAGAACGCTGATGCCGTTGGATTTAATGGCTGGATTGGTGGGCGTCATCGACAAAACCGTAATCAAAATCCGTTATTGCCTGATCCGGATAAGGTTCCGTCAGACCGAAATGGCGCGTTTCTCCCGGAAGCAATTTGTTCCTTCCCGGTGTCACCGTCCAGCTCAGAATAGGCTTGCCGTCAGCGTCAGTAAACACTTTACCATCCACGTTCAGAGCCGTGACATAGATCGACGGCACGGCAAGAGCCTCATTCCCCTTATGGGTAACATCGCCCTCAATGCATAGCATATCGCGTCCAGCCACAAGGCATTTTTCCGCACGTGTCAGTTGAATATCCAGGTGATTCTGCGCGGTTTCATGACGCACACTGAAGAAAGAATATATTGTCGCCATGGTGGGCGAACGCGCAGCCAGACGATGGCGTGTCACGCCGCAAAGCACGAGTATGCCGGCAAGAAGCACCAAGGAAACATATTTTGCCTGCCTCCGCGTCAACATCAGCCGACCGATCAGTCTCCGCAGCCTTTCCTGCCACATTGTCCGGGTAGAATCGGACGGATGCTCAACAAATGAAACCGTGGCATCAGTCGCAGCCAAAACATCGGCAAAGCGACCTGTTGCGGCCACCAACCCTGTCGTGGCCGGTGGTGGTGTGTCCATTTTGCCCACGACCCAAAGATGCTGACATTTCGCGCATCGCACCTTTCGGGCACCGGCGGCGAAAACATCATCAGGAATTGAAAAGCGTGTGGTACAGGAAGGGCAGTCGAGGATCATCGCCAAAACAACTGGAATTCAGCTAGTTAAACGTGGACTGTAAAGTAGTCTATCCGCTTTCGCAACACACGGCAATCGACTTGCACAGATCGCGTCACGACGCTTTTGCTGCCGGGTATGATCGGCTATGATCGATTCATGAATGCTTTGGAACTCAGCCATATCAGCCTGCGCTACCCCGATGGCAAGGACATCCTGCGCGATGTCAGTTTTTCTTGTCCGCAGGGCAGCTTCCACTTTCTGACCGGCCCCAGCGGCGCGGGCAAATCGTCTTTGCTACGCATTTGTTATTTAATGGAACGGCCGACAGCGGGCAAACTTCTGATCGATGGACAAGACCCCGCCACGCTATCACGCGACGATTTGCCGAAATTGCGCCGTCGGGTCGGCGTTGTCTTTCAGGATTTCCGACTGCTGCAGCATTTGACCGTTGCAGAAAACGTCGCCCTGCCTCTGATCGTTGCAGGCGTCAAACCAAAAGAGGCGTTGGAGCATGTCCGGGAATTGCTGTCCTGGTCAGGGGTGGGCGATAAAACCACCGTTTATCCCACTGAACTCTCGGGGGGACAGCAGCAACGCGTCGCCATTGCACGTGCCGTAATCAACCGGCCGAAATTGTTGCTGGCCGACGAGCCTACCGGAAATATTGACGATGCGGGAGCTGAACGCGTTATGCATTTGTTCGCCGAGCTGCATAAAATGGGCACGACCATCATTCTGGCAACGCATGATCAGAATCTTCTGGAAATCTATGATTATCCTTGCCTGCATTTACGCGGCGGCCAACTTCAGCATCCCAAAATGATCAAGGAACAAGCGGCATGAGCGTCCAACTCGATCAGGCCATGATTCGTACCCCCTTGACCTGGCCTTTGCGAATCATGATTGCGGCCATCGTCGCAGTTGCCGGACTGGCGCTCTTGGCCGGACTTGGCCTTGGTGTCGGCGCGGCGCAACTCGACCATGGCTTGCGCGGCCAGATGACTGTGGAGCTGCCAACTAACGAACAAGGCCGGGTCGACCCCGCGCACGTCGCCGCTGTGACCAAGGATTTGCAGGCGATCATCGGCGTGACCGCTACTCCCCTCGCGATCGACCAGATCGGCCGCCTCCTCCAACCCTGGCTGAGCAAGGATTATGCGGAGGCGGAACTTGCTGCATTGCCTCTGCCGCAATTGCTTGACGTGCAGACCGTCAACGAAGCTGCCGCGGCGCGCGCAACCCTTATGCTGCGCCAGAAATATCCGACCGCCATCGTCTCTGACCATCAAACCTGGCTCAATCAACTGGCTGATACGCTGCGGCAAATGGCGATGGTGGCCATCATCATCGTCACCGCCTTGTTTGCCGCCTTGTTCAGCACCGTGATTTTCGCCTGTCGTGCCGGACTGGCCGTCCATCGCCCCATGATTGAACTGCTGCACATTATTGGTGCTCCAAGCGCCCGTATTATCGGCGAAATGCGTCGTTATGCATGGCGTCTGGTTTGGCCCGGGTGCTTGATCGGACTGTTCGGCGCAGCACTGGCGGCAGCACTCGTCGCAAATATGGCGCAACATTTGACGCCAGAGAAACTGGCCTCAATCCCTGGATTGTTTTGGTCCGGAGCCGGAGTGCTCGCGCTGGGGCTTCCTTTGCTGACGTTGGTTTTGGCCGCCTTCAGCGCCCGCTGGGCCACACAACGTGTCCTGGCAACCATGTTGTGATCCTATGCTCCGATTTCTCGGCAATATTGTTATCGTCTTGGGGTTCATTGGGCTCTTCTGGTTGGCGGGTTTTGCCGGTTTTGTGTACTACGTCGATCAGTCCGGTGAGGCCGGGCATGACCGCATGCTGGAACCGATGGATGCCATCGTCGTTCTAACAGGAGGCAGTGAGCGCATCTCCACTGGAATTAACCTTTTACAACAAGGCCTGGGCAAAAAGCTGTTTATTTCAGGTGTCGGACATGGCGTTGACCGCGCCAAAATTCTGGCGGGACAGACCCTGGCGGCAGAACGACAGTCCTGTTGCGTCGTGCTGGGCTATCTTGCCGGCAATACTACGGGCAATGCCGCCGAAACCGTGATCTGGCTGAACCAGCAAAAATACAGTTCCTTGCGGCTGGTCACGGCGAATTACCACATGCTTCGCAGTCTGCTGGAATTCCGTATTCTCGACCCGACCCTGACCATCCTTCCCTACCCCGTCGCCCCGACACACGTCATGGTCAACACATGGTGGAACCGTCCCGGAACGGCACGACTGCTGATGATCGAATATAATAAATTACTGTTTACGGCTTTGCGTTACTGTCTGCGTGATATTGCATGATTTCACTGCGTTTTATCTCTTACCAGATTTTATTTCTGGCCTGGAATCTCGGGCTGGGACTCACGTGCTTCTGGATTTTGCTATTACCGCGCGCCTGCATGTTGCAGTTCGTGCGGTTTTATCTTGGCGGCATCGCGATTCTGATGCGCGTCGTCGCAGGAACGGATTTCAGGGTTATGGGGCGCGAACACATACCCTCCGGCCCATGTGTGATTGCGGCTAAGCATATGTCTCCGTGGGAGACAATGATATTACCTCTGCTCGGTCGGTCGCCCGCCATTGTTCTTAAACAAGAGCTGATGCGCATTCCGCTGTGGGGCTGGTACGCATGGAAATATGGCAACGTACCGGTGGATCGCAGTGCCGGATCTCGTGCCATGCTGAAAATGATCGACGCAGCCCGTACCGTTGTCGCCGATAAACGGGATATCCTTATTTTCCCGCAAGGAACACGCTTAAATCCCGGCGAATGGAAACCATATAAAGTCGGCACGGCGGCGCTCTATAGGGCATTGAAGGTTCCGGTTGTTCCTGTCGCGCTTAATTCCGGCATGTTCTGGAGCCGCACAGGCAAGTTGTTGCGTACCGGCATTATCACCGTAGAATTCCTGCCACCGATTCCTCCCGATACCCCGCGTGATGCCATGATGCAGCAGCTCCAGGAGGCAATTGAGACGGCAACCAACCGGTTAGTTACTGCCGAAGGTGGTCCGATCACGACTATCTCTGCCGTGCCGGTCTCTGAACAAGAACCGAATTAGCGTCGCGGGGAATATCTTCGTGCCGAATCAAGCCCCTACGCGAACTATCTCGCATCACCATCAAGCTGCTAAACGCAGGAAATTCCTCATTAAAACGTAAAACCGCCTTGATATTGCCACAAGCTGGCTCCAGATTCCGTAGTGTGGGGGCTTGATAGCAAGCGCCCGTTTGATGGGAGGATTTTAATGCGCCGTCTTGCCGTTTTGGGTCTTGCCAGCGTTTTGACCCTTGCACCCTTGGCGTCGGTTAAGGCCGAAGGCCTGGATCTAGGCACATTGATTGGGGCTGGCCTCGGCGGTCTGGTTGGTAATCAGATCGGGCAAGGTACCGGCAAAATCGCCGCGACGGCAGTGGGTGTCTTCACCGGAGGCGTCATCGGCCATCACGTTGACAACACCTGGAGTGACCGCCCCTCGCGCGCCTATTACGGCGGGTCAAGCCCAACCTATTACGAACCACGCCAGACCGTGACCTATATGCCGAATTACGTTGCGCCTTCGGCTCCGCCCCCGTCGCACATTGTGTATTCGCAGACTTATGAAAACGGCTATGGCTACGGACATCGCCGCCACCATCGGCATCACCGGCATCATCGTCAGTACAACGATGTCGTGTATGTACAGCCGGTTGTCGAACGGCAGGCGGTGGTACAGAACGATTACCCGGAAACTGGCGGTTATTGCCGGGAATATACCCAGCGCGTGAATATCGGCGGGTATGTGCGGGAAAGCTATGGCACGGCATGCCACCAACCTGATGGCAGCTGGCAAGTCGTCAAGTAACCCCCCTCTCCTTAACGTGAAGGAGAAGCTCCGGAGCGTCGGATATATACGCTCCGGAGTTTTTTATGCTCTTTTTATTTTCGTGCCGTTTCAGCTATAGAGCGGCATGACCGATTTAACACTCAAGGACTTTGATTTCTTCCTGCCGCCGCAATTGATCGCGCAGGAACCGGCGCGCCCGCGTGACAGCGCCCGCATGCTGTACGTTACCGGCGCCGGTCTTGACGATCGCACGATCCGTGATCTTCCCAAGATACTGCGTCCCGGAGATTTACTGGTGAGCAACGACACGCGCGTCATTCCGGCACGGCTGTACGGACAGCGCGGCGCGGTACGCGTCGAGATTCTCCTACACAGAATGCTTGGCGGGGGAAAGTGGGAAGCTTTTGCGCGCCCTGGAAAAAGGCTTCGCCCCGGCGATGTCATCGTGTTTGCCGAAGATTTTACGGCAGCGGTTGAGACCAAACAGGATAACGGATTGGTGATCGTTGCCTTCAACGGGACGGATGCCGATATATTCGCGCAACTGCAAAAAAACGGCATTATGCCGTTGCCACCTTACATCAAGCGTGACGCGGGTGGAGACAACGCCGACCGGGAAAATTACCAGACGATCTTTGCCGCTCATGACGGCGCCGTTGCCGCACCGACAGCAGGGTTGCATTTCACTCCCGCACTTCTGGCTGCTTTGACACAACGCGGCTGCCGCCATGTTACCGTAACCTTGCATGTCGGTGCCGGAACCTTCTTGCCGATCAAAACCGAACGTATTGCTGATCATCACATGCACAGTGAGTGGGGAGAAATCACCGCAACAACTTCGGCAACCATCAATGCCACACGGGCAGCGGGGGGACGGATCATCGCCATCGGCACGACATCATTGCGCCTGCTGGAATCCGCGCTGGCCTCCGACGGAACGTTGCAGCCTTATGCCGGAAGAACGGATATTTTCCTTTATCCGGGGAAAACCATACGCAGCGCCGACCTGCTCTTGACCAACTTTCATCTGCCGAAATCGACCCTGTTTATGTTGACTTGTGCCTTTGCCGGGATGGAGCAGATGAAAAATGCCTATAAACACGCTATTGCCAATACTTATCGCTTCTATTCCTATGGCGACGCTTGTTTGCTAGAACGCATACCATGAGCAACGGCATCGGTTTTGAAATTCTGGCCACTGACGGCGGCGCACGGCGCGGGCGGCTGACTACCGCCCATGGAACGGTCGAAACCCCCGCTTTTATGGCTGTCGGCACGGCAGGAACAGTCAAAGCCATGCATCCGGGTGATGTGGCCACAACAGGCACCGAAATTGTTCTGGGCAACACCTATCACCTTATGCTGCGGCCAGGGGCAGAGCTGGTGGCCGAACAAGGCGGACTGCACAAATTTATGCACTGGCCACATCCGATTTTGACCGATAGCGGTGGCTTTCAGGTCATGTCGCTCAGCAAGCTTCGCAAAATAACCGAAAATGGCGTTACCTTCCGCTCCCATATTGATGGCAGCAGTCATGAACTAACGCCAGAACGCTCAATGCAGATTCAACATCTGCTCGACAGCAACATCACAATGGCCTTCGACGAATGCACGCCTTATCCCGCAACGTTTGAAGTCACAGCAGAGTCCATGCGTATGTCGATGCGCTGGGCAGCACGCAGCAAAACCGCGTTTCAGCCTCGCCCCGGTTATGGCATTTTCGGCATCAATCAAGGCGGCATTTACCCTGAACTGCGCGCTGAATCCGCAACTGCCCTTCAAAGCATTGGCTTTGACGGCTACGCAATCGGCGGGCTCGCGGTGGGAGAAGGTCAGGATATCATGTTCAGAATGCTGGACAGTACCGCGCCATTGCTGCCCACCGACCGGCCTCGTTATTTGATGGGCGTGGGCACGCCCACCGACATTGTCGGCGCGGTTGCGCGTGGCATCGACATGTTCGATTGCGTCATGCCGACGCGCTCCGGCCGTACCGGCAAAGCTTTTACACGCACCGGAACGCTCAACATCCGCAACGCCAAGCACCAGCGCGATCCTGCGCCGCTTGACACGGCATGCGGCTGCCCTGCCTGCCACCACCATAGCCGCGCCTATTTGCATCATTTATTTCGTGCCGAGGAAATGCTGGGGCCGATGCTGCTGACCTGGCATAATTTGTATTATTATCAAGACCTCATGCGCGATGTCCGTGCCGCCGTACAAAATGGTACTTTTGTGGCATTTGCCAGGGATTTCAAGTCCAGACTGCCCAGCGTTAACGAAGCTGAATCCGCCATATTCCCCGCGTGACGGAACAGGGCAAAGGGAGTAAATTCTGATTATGAAATGGTTGCAGATATTTTTGTTGTTGCCCTGCTTATTGGCTGCAGCGGCGCATGCCGACGATGAAGAAAACGGCGGGAGCAGCGGCAAGGATGTTATTCCCCTGCCCCGTTTTGCGTCGCTACGCTTTTCCGAGGTCAACACCCGCACCGGACCAGGGACACGCTACCCCATCGAGTGGGTTTACCGCCGCGCCGAACTGCCGGTCGAAATCATTCAAAGCCATGAGGCATGGTATCGCATCCGCGACCATGAACATGCCGAGGGCTGGGTGCATAAAACCAAAGTGCGGATGGCGCGCCGGGGTATCGTCATGAACCAATTGCACGCGGTTCGCACCGGGCCGGATGAAAAATCTGCGATCGCCGCGCATGTCGAGCCCGGCGTAATTTTTGAACTGCAATCCTGCGACGTCTCCTGGTGCGAAGTGCGCGGCGCGGAATATGAAGGCTATCTCCGTAAAAGTGATTTTTACGGAGCCTATCCTCAAGAAAAGTTTAATTGACCTGTCCATGGATCAGCAACGGTACATCGACGGCAAAAATATCCTGCTGATTATCAGCGGTGGGATTGCGGCCTATAAAGCGCTCGACCTGATCCGAAGACTCCGCGAACGCGGCGCGACGGTGCGCTGTATTTTGACCAAAGGCGGGCAACAATTCATCACGCCTCTGGCCGTTGCGGCCCTGGCAGAAGAGAAAGTCTATACTGATTTATGGTCACTGACCGACGAAACGGAGATGGGGCATATCCGCCTGACCCGTATGGCGGATGCCGTTCTGGTCGCGCCCGCCAGCGCCAATCTTATTGCCAAGATGGCACACGGTATAGCCGACGATCTGGCCAGCACGACCTTGCTGGCGTGCAACCGCTCTATCCTGCTGGCTCCGGCCATGAATGTGGAAATGTGGCGCCATGCCGCAACGCAAGCGAATATCGCTACATTACGGCAGCGTGGCTTGCACATTGTCGGCCCGGACAGTGGTGATCTTGCCTGCGGCGAGACCGGCACAGGACGTATGGCCGAGGTTCCGGACATTCTGGCAGCATTGGCGCAAATGTTGACTCTGTCCGGCCCCCTGGCCGGAAAACATGCCATCGTCACCAGCGGTCCTACCTATGAACCAATTGATCCCGTGCGCTTTATTGGCAATCGTTCATCAGGAAAACAAGGCCATGCCATTGCGACAATGCTGGCCAAGGCGGGTGCTGCCGTAACTTTGGTCAGCGGTCCCGTTGCCACCGCCGCGCCTCCTTTGGTCAAAACCGTGCCCGTCACGACCGCGGCGGAGATGCTGGCCGCTTGTGAACAGGCACTACCTGCGGATATTTTTATCGGGGCAGCGGCGGTGGCGGATTGGCGCGTCACGACCCCGGCAGAACAGAAGATCAAGAAGGATCATAACGCCCCGACTCTGCACCTAACACCGAATCAAGATATCCTTGCCACTCTTGCCGGCCATCGGATGCGCCCTGGCCTGGTGATCGGCTTCGCCGCCGAGACACAGGATATTTTGGCCAATGCTACGGCAAAACTGGCGCGCAAAGGTTGTGACTGGTTGCTGGCCAACAATGTCGATGGCGGGAAAACCTTTGGCGCAGACGATAATCAGGTTACGTTGTTGCGGAAGAATCAGGGGGTGATTCCCGTCATTGAAGACTGGCCCCGGCAAAGCAAGGAAGCACTGGCAGCACAGTTGGTTAATCGCATCGTTGAATTTTTCAGGAGCCAAAGAACATGAGCAACGTCGATGTCGCTATTCAGGTTCTGCCCCATGCCGAGAATCTCGGCCTGCCCAAATATGCGACGGCACAGAGCGCGGGCATGGACTTACAGGCTGCAGTGGCCGCCGATGTTACGCTGGCTCCGGGGCAACGCGCCTTGATCCCTACCGGTCTGGCCATTGCCTTGCCGGACGGGTTTGAAGCGCAAATCCGCCCGCGCTCAGGGTTGGCCTTGAAACAGGGTCTGGCCGTTCTGAACAGCCCGGGCACAATTGATGCGGATTATCGCGGCGAGGTACAAATCATCCTCGCCAACCTGGGTACGGAACCAGTGGTCATCAGCCGCGGCATGCGGATCGCGCAAATGATCGTGGCACCTTATAGCCGCGTGTCGTGGCAGCGTGCCGCAACGTTGGATACGACGGAGCGCGGTGCAGGTGGATTCGGATCAACCGGAGTCAAGGCGGCATAGGATATCATGCCTTTTACCTTCCCCGCGCAACACTTTCCGGACACGCGTCTGCGCCGCTTGCGGGCACATCCCTGGTCGCGTGCGCTCGTGACCGAGAACCATTTACAGGCTTCCGACCTGATCTGGCCGATTTTTATCCGGGAAGGCGAAAACCAGCGCACCCCCATTGCCACTATGCCGGGCGTTGACCGTTTGAGTATTGATCTGGCCGTCGCGGCAGCACAGCAGGCAGAAAAACTGGGCATTCCAGTTATCGCCTTGTTCCCGCAAACGCCGGTTGAACACAAAACGCCTGACGGCGAAGAAGCTTTTAATGCCGATAATCTTGTCTGCCGCTGCGTGCGCGCGATAAAAAAATCCGTGCCCAAGATCGGCATTTTGTGTGATGTCGCACTCGACCCCTACACGACTCACGGTCATGACGGCATTGTCCGCGACGATGTCGTGGATAATGACCTGACCGTGGCGGCTTTGTTAAAACAGGCGCAGGTTCAGGTCGAGGCCGGGTGCGATATCCTCGCTCCGTCCGACATGATGGATGGGCGCATCGGCGCGATCCGCCGTATGCTGGAGGCACAGGGACACCACCATACTTTACTCATGTCCTATGCCGCCAAATACGCCTCGGCCTTCTATGGCCCCTTCCGCGATGCCATTGGCTCGGGCAGCGCCTTGGGAAAATGGGGGAAAAAGACTTATCAAATGGATCCCGCCAACAGCAATGAAGCCCTGCGCGAAGTCGCAATGGATATTGCCGAAGGCGCAGATATGGTCATGGTCAAGCCGGGCATGCCCTATCTGGACGTTCTGGCGCGTGTCAAAGACACCTTCGGCATGCCGACCTTCGCTTATCAGGTCAGCGGCGAATACGCCATGATCGCGGGCGCGGCACAGAATGGCTGGATCGACCGCAAGCGCGTGGTGGTGGAGAGCCTTCTTGCCTTCAAACGCGCCGGAGCCGACGGAATTCTGACCTATTTCGCCGTAGAAGCGGCGCAATGGCTGCAGGACGGCATTTAAAAGATCTCCTGCAAGGTATGCACAACAGCCGCCACGTCGTCGTCATCCATCAAGGTGTGGAACGGTAACCCGCAGACCTGGCGGTGCATATATTCAGCGCCAGGGCAGATGCATGCCTTGGCTTCGCTATCTTCGCCTGCGGCAATAAGGCGCCCATCCGCCATGACCGCGGGATAAGCAGCAAAGGCCGGATGCCGGTAGAGCGGAGGCAGGTATGTCTGATGCGCCGCGATGCCACGGTCTTTAAGACCGGCGATGACTTCCGCCGCCGTGCGTCCCCGACATGCCACCATCAGTAGGCTGGGAACCGCATGTTCGATCTCGACCTGCATGGATAACGGCATCCCTTTCAGGGCGGTGCGGTAGCATTGCAACAGAGCCAAACGCCGTTCTTTGATACCAATCCAGCGTTGCATTTGCGCCAGCCCGACAGCGGCGTGATATTCCGACATCTTACCGTTGCTGCCGGGACTATAGGCAATACGTTCGCGGCTGCCGAAGTTACTCAGTTCAAAAGCGCGCGCAACCCACCGCGCCGTGCCGTTAGCACCGACCAGCACCCCTCCCTCACCGATCCCGAAAGGTTTGGTTGCGTGCAAACTGTGTGCCACCAGGCAATGCTGGGGAATTTTCTGCACCTCTACGGCGGCGGCCGCGTCAATGATAACGGGGATCTTGGTTTCCAGGGTAAATTCATCCCATTCCGTCACGGAAAGCGGCACACCGTAAACGGCCACCGGCATTACGGCCTTAACCGGATGGCGTTCCGCCACGCGCCGGGCGATGGCAGGCGTGAGCGTCCAGCGCGATGAATCAATATCGGTAAAGAACGGCGTCAGTCCGGCATGAATTGCCGCCAACGGACAGGCCGGAAATGTCACCGCCGGCATCAGGACGTTGCCGCCTGCCGGAATTTCAAATGCGCGCAGGGCAAATTCAAGCGCATGATACCCCGTGACCAAAGTCGTCAGCGCCAGATGACGCCCGGCATTGGCCGTGGCCAGCATGCGCGACATCTGTCGCTCGAATTCCAGTACCAAGGGGCCATAATTCGTGTACCAGCGATTGGCATCGATTTGTCGCAGCCAAGGCAGCAAGGCATCGGCGTCGGGTAAATCAGGGATCAGGTGTTTTGCAAGATTGGGACGCAGGACGTTCATGAATCACTACCGTTGAACAGAGCCGAATGTGCAGCGATATGATCGTAAAAACAATATGGTATGAAGAATAATTCGCAGCGCGGTATATGCCGTCCACAGAGGGATCAATCCATCAGCAACAAAGCCGCCGCTGAATGTTCTGCGGTGAGGATGCGGTCGGCAGGAATCAGGCTATAGCTCCCATTCTTCCAGTCACCAATCTGATAGAGTGTTGCAAACGCGATCTTTCCTGCTTCGCTGCCATGACCACCAACACACTCCTCGCCGCGCCGCGCATTATCGATCATCCAGGCGGGGAGCCGCAGGTGATAGGGATTACGCGCCACTTCGCCAGCATGGCAGGCCAAAGCGTGCATCAAGCGCGCCAAGTCAGCCGCCGGACATTCCACCAAAAGGTTCGGGTCTTGCTGCGGATGCCAGTATTCGGCAAAAACCAGTTTAACCGCAAAATCTTCCGGCATTCTTCCCAAAGCATCCATAACCAGATGATGGGTTCCGACATGGGTTTGATGCTTATCAAGACGATGCGGCACGATCATGATGCTGGGGCGTATTTTTTCAAGCAAGGCAACGGTCTTGCCGACCATGCCATCCCAGTAAATCGGCTGACTGCGGCGCGTATCCGGCTTGACCTGATCAAAACACTGCGCTGCTGGTTCGTGGATAGAAAAGTCCAGTACCGCGCAGGCGGCGGCAAGTTCCTCCCGCCGCGTGGCTCTACGTTCCGGCTTGCTGCCAAGCGTCACGGGCACATTGACGATATTCATGCCGGCCTCGCGCTGCAATCGTAACGGCAGCGCCCCAATGATGCATTCATCGTCGGGATGCGGCGCAAAGATCGCGCAGGTTCCCCCCGGCACGACCGCCGCCGGCGCGGCCGGGCGCTCCAGCATTTGCAGCAAACGCAGATACGCGGCGACCAGAGCAGTCGGATCCATCACACATCCTTTGTCGTGCCCATCGGGGGCGATTCGTGTCCACATCCATTAGAATTGAATCTATGGCCGCATGCAATATGGGGACACTAATCTGTTCTGGCCTGCAAATCTTCCAGCTCCAGCCAGCGGGTTTCTGCAGCGGCAAGATCCTGTGTTATCTTGGTAAAACGCAGCGACAGCCGGTCAAAAGTTTCCGGATCATGGATATAAAGGTTTGGATCGCCAAGTTTGGACTGAATCGCAATAATTTCGTCTTCCAGTCGCTGCATCCGTTCCGGCAATTTGTCGAGTTCATGCTGCTGCGTGAAGGTCAGACGTTTGGTAGCGCGCTTTGGCGCAGAGGCAACTTCTGGCTTTACCGCCGGTTTAGCGATCTCCGGCACGACTATTTTAGCCCGTCTTCTGGTACGATCGGCCAGATAGTCCTGATAGCCGCCGATCACCCCTTCGACATGGCCATCGCCCTCGAAAGCCAGAACCTTGCTGACACTCTGATCCAGGAAATCGCGATCATGACTGACCACCAGCAAGGTTCCCGTATAGTGCGCCAGCATATCTTCCAGCATATCCAGCGTGTCCATATCCAGATCGTTGGTCGGTTCATCAAGGATCAATAAACTGCCGGGATTGGCCATGACTTTAGCCAAAAGCAGGCGATTCTTCTGCCCGCCGGACAGAGTGGCAATGGGCTGCGCGGCCTGCTGAGGGTCGAACAGAAAATCCTTGAGGTAACCACAAACATGTCGGGTTTTGCCCATGACATCCAGATAATCACTGCCATTAGGACAAAGGACGCGGTGCAGTGAGTAATCCGGGTGCAGATCTTTCCGCTTCTGGTCGAAATAAGAAAAGGTAACGCTGGGCGCGCGTTTAACCGTCCCGGCATCCGGCGCTATTTCGCCAACGAGAAGCCGCAGAAAACTGGTTTTACCCGAACCATTCTGCCCCACGATGCCGATCCTGTCGCCGCGCAAAATACGCAAGTTAAAGCCGTCCAGAATAACCTTGTTTCTTCCCTCCTCTACGCCAGAATAAAATTTACGCACATTATGAAATTCCACCACGCTGCGCGCCGCCAGAGGTGCATCGCCCGTCGGTTTGAACTCGACGCGCGCCAACATCCGCGCCAAGGCATTCTTATCGGCACGCAATTTCGTGCGTTCTTGTTTCATCAGATCCAGACGGCGGATATTGCGTTTGCGGCGCCCCTGAACACCACGACTGGCCCAGGTGACTTCCTGATCCAGAACTTTCTGACGGTTATGCAGTTCGCGCGCTTCCTGTTCCAGAATCATCGCGGCCCACTCATCAAAATAGCTGAACCCATGTGGACAGACCTTGAGCCTGCCCCGATCCAGCCAGAAGACCTTGTCGGAGATATTGGCCAGAAAAGTACGGTCATGGCTGATACAAACCAAAGCGCCACGGTAACCGCGCAGATAAGTTTCCAGCCACGCGATAATATCGAGATCAAGATGGTTGGTCGGTTCGTCCAGGAGCAAGATATCCGGTGATAAAACCAACGCGTGCGCCAAAGCTGCGCGACGCAATTGACCGCCGGAAAGTTCCGTCATTGGCTGCTTGATATCGAGGTGCAGCGGCTCCAAAATTTGCTCGATCTTATAGGCATTGATTTCGCGATCCACATCCTGAGCCATGCCGGAAAAAACGAAGTCATAGACGGTTTGCCCTAGCTGCGGCGTGACTTCCTGCTGCAGATAACCGATGGTCGTGCCCTGCAATTGCCAGCGCAAGCCGGCATCAAGATCACGCACGCCGGTGATAATATTCATCAGCGTCGTCTTACCAGCGCCATTCTTTCCGACCAGACAGATGCGGTTGCCCTCATGAATATTGAAGGACAAATTTTCAAACAAATGTTTGTTGCCGAAACTGATCGCTGCATCTTGCACGCTTAAGAGTAATGTTGCCGCCACAATAATTCCGTCTCAATTCCTCTTAGGAGCCGTCGCCCACCGGATCGCCCAACCGAAGGTCGTTCCCTGCACAATAATCGAGAACACGACGACGATATAAGTAATGGCCAGCAGCAAATCTTTTTCCTGCCCTGGTGGCAAAGACAAGGCCAGAGCGATGGAAATGCCGCCCCGCAGACCACCCCAGGTCATCAAAGTGATCGTCCCACGATCAAAATGATGCCGCCATAACCGCATGTAGTTGATAAACGTCGCCACGCTGAGAAACCGCCCCAGAAGCGTGGCAAAGATTGCCATCGTGCCGAGCGCAATGGCCGCCCACGACATATCAATCAGGATCATCTGCAATCCCATCAGCATGAACAGGATCGCGCTCAGGATCTCGTCCAATAACTCCCAGAACACATCCAGGCGTTCGCGCGTCATTTCCGACATACCTTCCATACGGCCGTGATTGCCAACCACCAGACCGGCGACGGACAACGCAATAGGGGCCGAAACATGCAGAGCCTCGGCCAGCGCATAGCCCCCCGTCACCAGAGCCAAAGTCAGCAACACTTCAACCTTATATTCGTCAATGCTGTTGATCAGCCTGTTTGTCAGCCATCCGGTCAGGAAACCAAGCACCAGCCCCCCCACCACTTCGCGCCCCAACAGAAAGCTGATATCAAGGAAATTGGGCTCTTGTGTTGTCGTGGCGACGCCAAGCAGCGTCAGAAAGACAATAATCCCCGTCCCGTCGTTGAAGAGGCTTTCGCCACCGATTTTACTATAGAGTTTTCGACTGACATTGGCGTTCTTCAGAATGCCAAGCACCGCAATCGGATCCGTCGGGGCAATCAGAGCACCAAAGAGCAGTGCGTAATGATACGACAGGTTGATGCCAAGCCACCCCGCCGTAACCCAGACTATGCTGCCGGTGATCAAGACCGTCAAGACAACGCCGCCCGTTGCCAGAAGCGTCACCATTGTCCGAACTTTGCGTAGCTCCGACACATTGACGTGCAATGCGCCAGCAAACAGCAGAAATGACAGCATGCCGTGCATCAAAATGTTCGAGAAGTCGATATGAAGTACCAACTCCCGAACTTTCTCGGTCTCAAAGATGCCAATTTTTCCCAACGCCACGATCCCAAGCGACAGCCCCAAGGCCATCGCCATCAGACCGATAGCATTGGGCAGCTTGACCAGGCGGTGATTGATGTAACCCGCCAGCGCCGTGATGGTGAATAATAGGGCTATCAGCTCGAAGGTTGTCATCGCAGCAACAGGTAAAACGCAGCCCTAGTTAGCATCAAGCGGCGTTGGCGCGCGATGAGGTCGCCAGATTCTTGGCCACAAATTCCCAGTTCACCAGACTGTCCAAAAAGGCCTGAACCATGTCGGCGCGGCGGTTTTGGTAATCCAGATAATAGGCATGCTCCCAGACATCGCAGGTCAACAGAGGGATTTGTTTATCGGTGAGCGGGTTACCGGCATTCCCGGTCTTGGCGATTTTCAATTTTCCGCCGTCCAGCACCAGCCAAGCCCACCCCGATCCGAACTGCGCCAAAGCCGCTTTCTTAAACTCGTCCTTAAAGCTGTTGAAATCACCGAAATCTTTTGCAATCCGTTCCGCCAACTCACCCTGGGGCGTACCGCCGCCTTTGGGCTTCATGCCATTCCAGAAAAAAGTGTGGTTCCAGACTTGCGCGGCGTTGTTGAAAACTCCGGCCTTGGTCGTATCCTTGACCGTCTCCAACATAATGGCTTCCAGCGTCGCTTCAGCCATAGGCGTGCCCTGCACCAGATTGTTAAGGTTGGTGACATAGGTCTGATGATGCTTGCCGTGATGGAATTCCAAGGTTCGCGCCGACATAAAAGGCTCAAGCGCATTCGGGGCATAGGGCAAAGCCGGAAGGGTAAAGGACATTGGGGATTCCTTTCACAGGAAAGTTGAGTTAGGCCGCCTCCAATCTAGAGCGCTTCCAGCATGACCGCAACCCATAGCTGAAAGTATGCGTCTCAGGCGTCATTTCTTCCGGCGGGGTCTGGTGGCGGGGGCAAGGGGTGGTCTTCCTCGGCAAACAACGCCCGTTGCGAATCTCCTTCGGGATCGTCGAACTGCTGGTGACGCAGGGCCCAGAAAAATCCGGCCAGTCCCAGCCCCCCCAGCGTCAAGGCTATGGGAATAAGGTAGAGCAGAACATCCATCTGACAAGCCCCTTACTGTTGCACTCTTTGTGCATTCGCGACCACCAGAATAGAAGAAACAGCCATTGCCAGTGCGGCAATAAGCGGCGTGACATGCCCCATCATCGCCAAAGGCACGGCACAAAAATTATAGGCAAAGGCTAACAGAAAATTCTGCCGAACCAGGTGCTGCGTCCGCCGCGCTACACGCATCGCCACTAGAATCGGCTCAAGCCGCGCACCTTGAAAGACCATGTCGGCGGCATTTTGTGAAATATCCAGCGCCGTAGATGGCGCCATTGAGACATGAGCCGCAGTCAGCGCCAGCGCATCATTCAACCCGTCCCCCACCATCAAGATATTGTGCCCTTGTGCACGCCTGGTGCGAATTTCCTGACCCTTCTCTGCTGGAGACATACCCGCATGCCAGTCCAGAACTCCCAAACGTGCCGCGACATCGCCCGCGACTGCCGCACGATCCCCGGACAACAGTGCCACGGCATACCCCTGTTGTTTTAATTTGGTGATAACACCGACGGCGTCCTCGCGGATTGCATCAATAAAGACAAAGCGGACGGGAACCTTGGCGCCGTTACGCAACCATAATTCAGGTTGATCATCGGCAGGAGCGTCAGGTAACCCACACCAACTACGTTTTCCCAGACGAACTTCACAGCCATCGATGGTTCCCAGCAAACCACATCCCGGCAACTCGGTTACATTGGTTGCCCCCGGCACCCCCGTGGCATGTGCGACCATGGCTTGCGCCAAAGGGTGGTGGCTATGTACCGCAAGTTTGGCCGCGAGTTGCAAATCTTCTGGCTCTATTGCCTCCGCGTTGATTAAAACCGGATTCCCCTGTGTCAAAGTCCCGGTCTTGTCGAAGATGATCGTATCGACGACGGCCAGCCTTTCCAGCGCATCAGCGGCTTTAAGCAATATGCCATGGCGAAAGAGGCGGCTGCTGGCCAGAACCTGTACCACAGGCACGGCAAGGCCAAGGGCGCAGGGGCAAGTAATGATCAGCACCGTCATGGCCGTGAGCAACGCCGTCTGCCAAGACACACCCGCAACGCCCCACCAGACCAGAAACGTTCCGAGCGCCAATACATGCACCACCGGCGTATAATAACGCGCCACACGATCCGCAATGCGGACATAAGCAGCTTGTCCCTGCTCGGCCTGCTCCATCAGGCGAATAATTTCGCCCAGCTGGCTTTGCTCTGATGCAGCGGTAATACGGATCGTCAGGGGCTGCAACAAATTCACCATGCCAGCCAGAACCCGGTCTCCGGGCTGTACAGACATCGTGATGGTTTCCCCGGTCATCAGGCTTGGGTCGATCTCCGAACTTCCTGTTTCGATTGTGCCATCGGCGGTAATGCGTTCTCCCGCAGCGACGACCAGAATCATGCCGACCCGCAGCTCCGGGATAGGGCGCAGGATTGTGTGCCCCTCCTCCAAGACTGTGGCCGTACCACTTATCAACGCTAAAAGGTTCTGTGCTGCTGCCCGAGCCCGCCCCCGGGCACGGCGGTCGAGGTAACGTCCTACCAACAACAGAAACACCAGCATAATCGTCGAATCGAAATAGACATGTTCGCCATGTCGAACGACCTCGAAAATGCTCATGGCCGTTGTCAGGATCAGGGCAACAGCAATGGGAACGTCCATATTGGTACGCCGATGCCGCAAGGCTTCCCACGCGGATTGAAAAAATGGCCGCCCAGCATATAGCACCGTCGGGATCGCAATGCCCCCGGAGACCACATGCAATAAATCCCGGGTTGCGATCCCCATCGAATCTTGCGTTGAAGACCACAGCGCCACCGAAAGCAACATGACATTCCCTGCGGCAAAACCTGCAACCGCGAGGCAACGCAACAGGAAATTTGTTTCCCTCTGCTCTGCATTGTCCAGTGCGGCGACATTAAAAGGACGCAGATGGTAACCCAGCGCAGCAATCCGCTGCACCAGATCGTTGCCGCGCTCCGGCGTCCCAACCCATTGCACCATAAGACGCCGTGTGGTCAGATTCATACGCGCCACGACATCCGGCAAGGCATTCAATGTGCGCTCGATCAGGAAAGCGCAAGAAGCGCAGCGCATACCTTCAACCATAAAGTAGAGCCTATGTTGACCTGCGGCGGTGCTGGTCACGAAGCGTACGCAATCATACGCTGTGACGGGGCTTTCTGCAGTTTGATCCGGAGGCATCAAACCGTGGCCAGCGGCGCATCCCGCACAGCAGAATTCTGCCGCACCGCTCGGCATACCGCACCGGCGGCAGGTCCGGGCAGCGCCTGAAGCAGCGGCAGCAGCATCCGTCATGGAATAACAACCCGGCGCATGGTTTGATAGTGATGGCCGTCGGCCAGGGCGGCAACGTAAGCATCCCACACACCATGAACGGGCAACTCAAGCACTGCCTGATAACGCCCGTCGGCTTCCTGCGTCAGCTCAGCTGTGCGATCAAGGCCATTTGACGTCGGACGCCTGAAAACAATCTGTGCCTGCGCCTTGTCGATACGTCGCCCGGCGGCATCATGCAAAGTAAAAACCGCGCGCACAGTCGTCTTCTGCAGCGGCGTGACCTCCAGTTCCTCTTTCCAGCCGAGCGCCCGTTGCGCGGCCGTCACCTGCAGGATTTTATTGTAGGCAACCCCGTCTTCGTAAGCATGCTCGACCACAACACCCGAGTAATGGCGCACGGCAACGGCAGTAAACACCCCGAGTATGATGGTTAGCACCACAAAGAAAGCTACAAAATACCAAGGTATGAACCGATCCGACGGGCGCGGCCCATGCAACAACGCCATCTTTCACTCCCTGACAATAAACATGGATTGCGTGGTTTCACTGTTGCCTGAACGAGGATCGGTAATCTTGAATGTCACATCAAGGCGTTGAGGCTGGCCTCGTGTATCCGGCAATGTTACCAACACCCGGAATTGCCCCACGCTGTCCGCCAGAACTGTGATCTGTTCAAGATTCTGCGTTCCTGCCCCTTCAAGCTTTACCTCTGCCTGCGGCACGCCGAGAACCGTCAGAGAATAATCAACATCGGCATGAGTCTTGTTAAGAATTTTGACGGTATAATTATTGCGTACACCGCCAGCAGATAGCTGCACAAAAAGCGGATTGCGGTCATGAATCACATGCAGTTCCTGCGGGGTTCGGGTCATCAACCCCACAACCATCAGGCTCGCAACGGCGCCAAGGATACCCAGATAATAAAATGTGCGCGGACGCAACAAATGCAACCACGCGTGGGGTTTGCCACCCTCTTTTCGCAGCGCCTGATTATAGGCGGTGTCATAACGGATCAGGCCGCGCGGTCGTTCAATTTTATCCATCACACCGTTGCAGGCATCAATACAAAGGCCACAAGCAACACATTCCATTTGCAGCCCGTTGCGAATATCAATCCCCGTAGGGCAAACGGCAACACAAAGACCGCAATCGATACAATCACCGCGCCCTTCCCACCCCGTTCCGGCCTTATGTGTACCACGCGGATCGCCGCGCGCCGCATCATAGCTGACGATTAACGTGTCCTTATCGAACATCGCCGACTGGAACCGCGCATAGGGACACATATAAGTGCAGACCTGTTCACGCGCAAAACCGGCCATAAGATAGGTGGAAGCTGTGAGACCGAGAATCCAGCTCAAGACACTCCAGGGAACTTGTAAATGCCGGATCTGATCAGCCAAGGTCGGCGCGTCATTAAAGTAGAACACCCATGCGCCCCCGGTGCAAAGCGCAATAAGCAACCACACGCCATGCGTTGCCGCCTTGCGCCATAATTTATTGAATGACCACGGCGCAGCATCCAGTCTGATGCGCGCGTTACGATCCCCCTGAAAGAAATTCTCGACTTTAATAAACAAATCCGTCCACACAGTCTGGGGACAGGCGTAGCCACACCAGACGCGCCCGAACAGACTTGTCACAAAAAAAAGTCCAATGGCAGCGAGGATAAGAATTCCTGCAAGATAATAAACTTCCTGAGGCCAGATTTCGATCCACAGGAAATAAGCGCGCCGTGACGGCATGTCGATCAGCAAGGCCTGATCCGGCACGTGCGCCCCACGGTCCCAACGCAGCCATGGCAGAAAATAATAGAGCGCCAGCAAGACCCCCATCACCAACCACTTCAGACGGCGATAGAATCCCCATACATCGCGCGGATGTATGGCACGACGGCCTGCAAATAGTTGCGTGGTGTCAGTCATTGGTTATTTTTTTATCGTCCATATCAATTGATGACCGTTCCTATGGTTATTTGCCGCCCCCGAGAGAGTGAACATAGATTGCCAGTTCTTTGATGGTGCGATCATCGAGCCGTCCTTCCCAGAAGGGCATCACCCCGGCTCTCCCACCCATAATACTAGACATAATGGCCGCTTTGCTGCTCCCATAAAGCCAGATCGCATCATTCAGGCGGGGCGCACCGACATTGGTTTTACCCTCGCCGTTATCCCCATGGCAGGCAGCGCAGTTCGCAGAAAAGATTTTCTTTCCGGCCTCATAAGCAGCCCCCTTGGGAGCCGCTTCGCCTTCATGAAGATGCCGGACATAGTCGGCCACATTCTCAATTTCTTCGGCCTTCAGGACATCTTTCCACGGCGTCATATCACCTTCATGACTCTTGTCATGTCCGGAACGGATACCATAGCGAATTGTTGCATAGATTTCATCAAGCGAGCCGCCCCACAACCAGTCATCGTCGTTCAGATTGGGGTAACCATAACCACCCGCCGCCCCTGTCCCATGACACGCCGCACAATTGTCTTGGAAAGCGACTCCACCTCCGGCGCGCGCGAATTCATATAACTCTTTGTCATTGTTGATCTGAATCAGATTTGCCTGGTCAAAACGCGCCACATAGTGCGCCTGTTGCTCAGCCACCTCAGCCTGTTGCTCCTTCAGATAGGAGAATTGTGTCCACGACCATAGTCCTTTCGTTGCACCGGACAAGGTCGGCCAGGACGGATAGACAACCCAATAGCCGATAGAAAAGATGATGCTTACAAAAAAAACCCACAACCACCAGCGTGGCGCAGGTATGTTGAGTTCGCGCAATCCATCCCATTCATGGCCGGTAGTTTCAATGCCGGTGATCGGATCACGATTTTGTTCCTCGTTATCTTGGGTCATCGGACGACTCCCGCAGCGGAATTTTACCCTGATCTTCCAGACGCTTTTTATTCGCAGGGAAATATGCCCACAGCGCAATACCAACAAACCCGGCAAAGAAACATACCGTTGTCAACACAGGGCCATGTTGCGCCAACCAATCCATCATTATTTCTTCTCCCCTGGAGTCGTTATGGAAATATCGGGGTTATAAGTCGAGAAATCCACAAGGTTGCCCAGTCGTTGCAGGTAAGCGACCAAGGCATCCATTTCCGAAATCATATTTGGTTGGGCATCATAGTCGCGTGCGGTCACCTTCTTGCCGTAACGTTGTTCCAGACCCTTGGTGTCACCATTATCTTGTGCCTGAGCCCGAGCATCGTCGAGCGCATGCGCAATCATATCGTCGGTGTAAGGAACTCCCGCAGCGCGCAGGGCACGCAAATCCCCCTTGATGTTACGCAAATTTACGGTTCGTTCCATCAAGAACGGATAGGCAGGCATAATAGATTCTGGAACGACCTGTCGCGGGTCAATCAAATGTGCAACATGCCAGGCATCGGAATATTTGCCGCCAACACGCGCCAAATCTGGCCCCGTGCGTTTTGATCCCCATTGAAACGGATGATCATACATACTTTCAGCGGCCAACGAATAATGGCCATAACGTTCAACTTCGTCACGCAAGGGGCGAATGTGCTGGCTATGGCATAAATAACAGCCCTCACGGATGTAGATATTTTGTCCCGCCAGCTCGAGAGGGGTGTAAGGCCGCATGCCATCCACTTTCTCGATTGTCGTTTCAAGGCGAAACAACGGAACGATTTCAACCAGCCCGCCAATGGCTATGACAACGATGGTCGCGGCCAGCAGCAAGATTGAATTGCGTTCAAGTTTCTTATGGTGTTGCAGCATGGTGTCTCTCCATCCCGGTCAGCGGCCAATTTGCGCAATGGGTGCGGCCGTCGCCGCCGTCACCCGTGCCGACGCATCGCCATGGCATATCGTTTTCATGATGTTGTAAGCCATAACCAGAACGCCTCCGAGATAGAGCACCCCGCCCAAGGCGCGCACCAGGTAATAAGGCTGCATCGCCTGCACCACCTCGCTGAAGGAATATTGCAAGAACCCCATCGCGTCATAAGAACGCCACATCAATCCCTGCATAATCCCAGCGATCCACATCGCAGTGATATACAGAACGATGCCGATCGTCGCGACCCAAAGATGAACGCGAATCAAACGGTCGGAATACATCGCCGGCCGGTTCCAGAGCACCGGCACAAGATGATAGATCGCCCCAAAACTGATGAAAGCCACCCAGCCAAGCGCCCCGGAATGGACATGACCAATTGTCCATTCGGTATAGTGGCTGAGCGCATTAACGCTTTTAATAGCCATCAACGGCCCTTCGAACGTGCTCATGCCGTAGAAAGCCAATGCGACGATCATGAATTGTAGAACCGGGTCTTCGCGCAATTTATGCCATGCTCCCGACAAGGTCATGAGACCGTTGATCATCCCCCCCCAAGATGGCATCCACAGCATGATGGAGAATGTCATGCCCAGAGTCTGCGCCCAATCAGGCAAGGCGGTATAATGCAGATGATGCGGCCCGGCCCAGATATAGATAAAGATCAGCGACCAGAAATGCAGGATCGACAGGCGGTAGGAATATACCGGCCGCCCGGCGCGTTTTGGCACAAAATAATACATGATGCCGAGAAAACCCGCCGTCAGGAAGAAACCGACCGCATTGTGCCCGTACCACCACTGGATCATCGCGCTCTGCACTCCCCCCCATACCGGGTAGCTTTTAGCGCCGAAAAACGAAACCGGGACGTTGATGTTATTGACCAGATGCAGCACCGCCGTGGTGGCGATAAACGCTAAAAAGAACCAGTTGGCGACATAAATATGCGGTTCGCGCCGACCCTTCAGCGTCATCAAAAAGACAACCAGATATGCGACCCAGACGATGGTCAGCCACAGATCGGCGTGCCATTCCGGTTCCGCATATTCTTTGCCTTGCGTTACGCCACAGAGATATCCCACCCCTGCAATCAGAATAAACGCCTGATAACCGTAAAAAGTGAACAACGCCAACCTGTCGTTCCACAGTCGGACCCGACAGGTGCGCTGCACGACATAATAGCTGGTAGCGAACAATACATTACCGCCGAAAGCGAAAACGACCGCCGACGTATGCAAAGGGCGCAAACGCCCGAAAGTCAGATATTCGCCGATATTCAGGGCGGGAAATACCATCTGCAGTGCCAGCACCACGCCGACCGTCATTCCAACGATGCCCCAAAACATCGAGGCCAGCGTGAAGAGTCGAACGATATGATCGTTATAACGATCCGATTGTGTTTGATCTGTCATCGGATGATACCTCCCGCCATCGCGAACAATGCCCAGCTATTGATGAACATCAAAATGGGCGTAGCATAGACCGTGATCCACCGCCAGCGCCCCATCAAGAATTGTCCGCCAAAACCTGCAAGAATTAGAACCGGAATGGTTCCCAATGAGAAGCCGATCATCGCCGGAATTGCCAACAGCGGATCCGCGTGTGCCGCTACAGCGGCGAGTGCGGCATAAACCAGTCCGCACGGCAAGAATCCCAACATAACGCCGAGCGCATAGCCACGCCAACCCTGAGGAGCTATCAACAATTTTTGCAGCAGTGTCTTGACGGCCCCCGGCACAGGCACACTGATCACAGGCAGAAAGCGCGGCAATGCTATACGGAGAAAATGCACCGCCTGCGCCAGAAAAATCAAACCCGCAACGACCAGTAAAGCCGCAGCGACATAATGGAACCAAGGTGCGCGGCGGAAATATGCCGTCATCGCCGCCGCCAGGACGCCAAGAAAACAATATGTTGTCATGCGCCCAAGGTGATAGGGGAGCAGCGCCGCGCCACACATTCTGCTCCATTCCGTGAGCTGCGCTATCTTCTGGCTACTCAGGCGCGCCGCCGTCTGACTCATAACAAAGGGACCACACATCCCGGTACAATGCGTCATGCTGCCGATCAGCCCCCCGGAAAACAATGTCCAGAGCAAGGCCTGGTTATCAGCAAAAACAATGCGGCAGTGTTGCACCAGTTCAGTTAACATGGGTATGTCACAGTGGCTCCAGTAAAATATGTTATGTTTATAGCTGTACCCTCGCATGGAATATACAGCTTGGGGTCTACAGCACCACACGACAAACAGCGGCGGGAGCAAAGACATTGCCGGGGTTCGGCTTCATCAAAATACTGCTTTTTCGACACAAATCGGTCATGAAGTGTCGTCATATTCTGCATATTGTCGTTACCTTCTCATACGATCACCTATCGACCGGAGGTTGCCATGCTGAATAATCGTGCCATTCTTTCCGCTTTATTACGCCGCGTCATGGTCATCGGCGCATTTATCGGGCTTCTTCATAGTATCCACCCATCCTCCGCTCATGCCGAAGAATATTGGCGCGGTCGTAACCATCCCCAGCCACGCCAGATGTCCCATTCACATCACGGATGGTGCGAACGCGATTGGCGTCATTCCAACCACCACCAACATTATTACAGGCATCATCATGGGCATCACTATCCCCGTTACACACGCATTATCGTGCAGCGCCCCATATACCGGCATCCGCCCGTCGTAATCTATCAGCCCTACCATCATCGATGAATCGGTCGTTCTGGCTTCACTATGGAGCCAGAACCACCTGAACCTTCACACGGCCTGAACGGCCATAATCGTCCACCACACGCACATCATAACGCCCCGGCAACGGTCGCCAGTCCAGTGACGCGTTGGGGCTGCTTTTCCCCAGATAACGTTGCCCGGCAAACCAGTGTAATTCGCGCACACTTCCGTCTGCCGTTGCCTCCAGGCCAATGGCCTCACCTTGATCAGCTTCACGACGCACGTGATAGGCGACCTGCGCGACCGGCGAGGTGATAACGGGTTTCTGGCCATTGACTTCTTTATCTTCGCAACCTTCCTGCCATGGCGGCATGGAATTTGGGGTCATCCCGGCGCGGCGCAACGTCTGTTGCAAATCACTGGGCCATACTTCAAATGTGCGTGTGACGGTCACGCCCGGAGCCGACCGACAGGCGCGGTGTCCGGTTTTCGCATCAATTAGAATACGGCGATAAACATTATGGCCTTGAATCGGCGATACCCCAGGAATGAACCATGCTCGCGTCACAGCAGGGCACCCCGTGAGATCAAGGTCACCCGTCGTCGCACAAACCTGGACACGCCGCAGACGCAATTGTGCTGCTTTCAAACCAACTTTGTCCGTCATGGGGCTATATCCGCGCAACGCATCAACCATCGCGAAGAACAAAGGCGCAGCCGTGCGAATGCCGATCAAAGCCGGATTATTCTTGCCGTTAAAATTGCCGACCCAGACGACCAGCGCGTAGGGCCCGAAAATCCCGGCAGTCCAGGCATCATGAAAGCCGTTCGACGTGCCTGTTTTCCAATAGACCGGGGTGCTATCCACAGCCTGATAGGGACGCGGTGTATCGCGCAACATATCCAGAACCATAAAACTTGCTTCGGGACTGAACAATTGCCGCGATGATGAAGCCATGCCGTCTGTCTCACCACGCTGAAAAACCAGCGGGCGTAACATGCCATCATTGGCCAGCGCGGCATATAAAGCCGCCAGTTCCCGCATGGTGACCTCGACACCCCCCAGAACAAGCGCCAGGCCATAATCCTTCTTGGCGCGCAACCCGCCAATGCCCGTGGTGTGTAAAAATTCGTAAAAATCCGGATCGTGCAATTGCGCCGCGAGTTTCATGGCCGGGATATTGCGGCTGAAACGCAAAGCGTCATGAGCACTGACCGGGCCGCGGAAATTCCGGTCAAAATTTTCCGGATTGGCGCTGCCGAAGCTGGTTGGCGCATCCCCCAATACGCTTTGCGGATGCACCAATCCCTGATCCAAAGCCAGCGCATAAACGAAAGGTTTCAGTGTTGATCCCGGCGAGCGTTTGGCGCGCGTGCCATCAACTTGGCCGCTGATAACGGTGCTGCTGAAACGCGCTGACCCGATACTGACCAGAACCTCCATATTACGTGTATCGACCAAGAGCGCACTCGCGTTATTGATACCAATTTCGCGACGGTCGGCGACATAGCGCCGCAGCATCTCATCCAGCATGCGTTGCGCCGACAGATCAATCGTGGTGTGGATTTGCGTCTGTGCCCGATTTTGCGCCAAAAGACTATTGGCTAGATGCGGGGCATGAAAAGGCAGATCGTCCCGTGCATAACTGGCCAGAGGCAGGTTGAAGAAAAGTTTTTGATCCGCAGCATCCGGGTTCAGGGCAAGCCAGCGTGTGAACAGGCGATTGCGCGCCGCGATCAAAGCCGGCTTGGCGGGATTGTGTGCGTCAGGACGCCGCCGCGCCGGACTCTGCGGTATCACGGCAAGAGTCAAGGCTTGCGGCAATGTCAGCTTAGCCGGTTCTGCATGGAAATAAATCAGGCTGGCTGCGCCGATCCCTTCGATGTTACCGCCATAGGATGCGAGATTGAGATAGGCAGTCAATAATTCGTTCTTGCTGTAATGTAACTCCAGACGTAGTGCACACAGGATTTGCAAGATTTTTCCAGGGATGTGGCGTGAATTAAGGCCGCTTTTTATTCGCGCCAGCTGCATCGTGATCGTCGAAGCACCGATCCTCCTCCCACTGCCAAGGCTGTGGATCGCAGCACGGACAAGCGCAACCGGGTTGACGCCGGGATGACGATAAAAATATTGATCTTCATGCAGCAACACGGCATCGCGCAATGCTGGGGAGATAGCCAGTAATGGTGTATAAAGCCTGTATTGCTGATCACGCGCCGTTGTCAGACGCAACAATTTTCCGTTACGATCATAAACGGCACGGGAAAAATGGACATCGTCCAGCAGACGCGGTTTAACAGCCAGAAACGCCGTAAGGCTCAGCATCACGATGACCCCCGCGCTTACAACACTGCGCCGGAGAATAGTGTGCTGAAAAAACATGGCCTTATTGCACCGTCAGTGTGCCGGCAACGCCACGTGCTTTGATTGACCGGTCATACATGGATTCCACATAGGGCGGCGGAACAACAAAAGTTCCGGCATTCACGGCCTTGATTTTATAACTGTAAGTCACGGGTGTTGACGGAATTGCTCCGAAAGCGATCAGACGGTCTTCGCGCGCATCCACCATCTCCGGGCGCCATAAATCAGGCGCAGCTTCATCGCGATCCATCTCCGAGGCAGCATCGCCCCCTTCCTCAGCGTTGTCGGCGTCATAGGTGCTTGCCGCGACAGGGCGGTTGATGCTGTCGGGTACGATTTCAAAACCACCGGGCAGCAGATCAACAAGCGCCAGATTGTTCAGGCTCTTCTGGTCATGCGCGCGCATGGTGACCACAACCTCAACCGTCGCACCAACTTTGACATCCTTGAGCGGCGCGCGATCAACATTCTGGTAACGCCGGGATATCTCCAGGCCATCTTCGACAGGCTGTGCCGGAAGTTCGGTGTCATAACCGCCGGTCACGATCTGATAAAACAGCCCAATTTTGTCGCTGCCAGAGAATTGCACCTCGCCCGGCGTAGGATTCAATTGTGCGCGCCGGATCATATCTCCGGTAAGTGGTAACGGCGAAAATGTTCCTTGCCCGTTACGCTGGCTGATTGTCATTTGCGCCTGCACCTGGTGCGTTGCAGCGGCGCCATAATCGCTGAAGGCCATCACCGCATAGGCGGATGACAAAGTATTGTAACTCCCCTCACCGATAAAATTGGCAAGACGGAATAAAATGGCGCGATCAAGTTTTTCCAGACGTTCTGGAAAATGCTTGGCAAGAACGCTCACATATTGGGCATAGCGGTTCAGGCTGTTATAAAATGCTGTATCGTCATGCCAGTAACGCGCATGGGCGCTCCAATAGGCGGGGTCACCTAGAGCAAATTGATCCAGTAAAGCATTGGCCTCCGGCAACAATTGCATCAGCCTGTATGACGCTGCGATATAAACGGCGGTCAAATCATCATGCCAGACGGTTTTTTCCTCACGGTCCAGATAGCGTAATAAGTTAGGCAGATCGTTTGCGGTCACTTCGCCGTTGCGGGTCAAAAGATAAATTCCGTAAGCCTGAACTCGTGCTTGATTCAAGGAAACCGGTGTACGGTTTACCAGACGCTTTACATAATCCTGCGTATTGCGAAAGGTGTCATCCGGAACCGGGAAATGCTTTTCCTTGGCTAATGTCATGTAATGCAAGGCATAGACACTGACAAACTCGCTGGGTTGTCCTCCATGGCTCCACCAATAGCCAAAACCGCCCTCTGCGTTCTGCAACTCGCGCAACCGGCTCATTGTATGCAAGACGCCTTGCTCCACGGCCTTAGCATCGCCTCCTAAATCCTTATGTCCTGCCAAAGCGACGGCAGGCATGGCTTTGCTGAGGATTTGTTCGGTACACCCGTAAGGGTAGTGGTTGAGATAAGCCGCAAGCCCAGGAATAAGGCTGATCGGCAGTGATGATACACTGCCTTCCGCCGCTGCGAATTCCTTGTACAGACCGCGCGATTGTTTGACCGTATGCGGGTCTTTTTCGGCATAGCCGCTAACAAGCGTCGTCATACTTGGCAAGGGCGGGCGCACGCTCAACGTAGCCTCATAGCGCACAATTTTATCGCCTGTCCCCGCAGCCAGATTCAGACTGGCTCCGCCCAATACGGATTTTATTGTGACGCCGATTTGCGCCTTCGCCTCTCCGCCCTCAGGAATCGTGAGCATAATTTCCTTACCGGAAGTGATTTCAAGATGTTCTGATGCCGTTGCCGTAAGTTTCAGTTTGGCATCCTTGCCCGACCCGGGGATGTTATTCGCGATAGCAACACCGACCGTAAATCGATCACCCGGAGCCGCAAAAACCGGGACATTAGGACTGATGATGACATCGCCTTTGACAAAGGTTTTCTCTTCTGCCGACCCCATATGATAATCGCCAACAGCCATCGCCATGACGCGCAGACTGCCGTTAAAATGCTCAGGCACACGATAGCGCACCGTGCGCGGCGTCGCATCAGCGTCGATGACACCCGACCAGAAAGCAACGGGCGGCAAGGTTTTACGCTTAAATGGATTGAGGTTTTTCCCATCTGCCAGAGCGCCATCCCCCCCCGAAGCTGCACGCTGCTGCATGATACTGTATTCCGGCATCAACAGGTCGAGAATCTGTGCGGTTCCGACTTGCAACGCGCGCTGGCGCACAAAATATCCCAGCGGATCCGGCGTGAGATATTTCCCGTATTGCAAGATCCCTTCATCGACAACGTAGATAATGATCTTGCTTTGGTTCTTGGTCTGATAGGTGATTTCCAGATCATCCCCGGGCTTCGCTTTCTCCGGCACAGACAAGAGAACCTGGCTATCAACTTGCGCTGTTCCGACAAAGAACGGCGCGATGGCAAAAGCCAAGGGTTTTGTATAAACTTCCTTTGACGCAAGCGCCCGCACGAAAGTGACATTTACGAACCCTTTGCCGCTGAACTCCTTGGGTATCGCAATACTCTGCACCGAACTTAAGGTCGTGGTTTTGAACCACTTAAAAGCCAGAACCTTGTCGGTTTCCAGCGTTATCAACCCCGCCCCAATATAGGGGGCGGTGATGTTCATTTCTATTTTTTCTCCCGGCGCGTATTCCGGTTTGCTGAGTTTAAGGCCGATGACCGCATCCTTGCGCGCATGTCCCAACATATTGCCTTCACCGATGATGCTGTACGGCACGCGGTTCAGAACCAGCCCGCTGCTGTCGCTGATCACCAGCGCATAACTGCCCGGCACCGCGCTGTCGAGCGGATAGGCCATACCACCGACAGGAATATCCAGCCCGCTTTTGGCCACCGGCGTTTCCTTTGGTATCGCGCGATAGACATAAGCACCGCGTTCATCCTTGATCAGGGTAGAAACGTAATCGATGCGGAATATTTGTGCCGTCAACCCCTTGACCTCGATGCCCCGCAATTCCGGGTCAAGCGCAAGCATTTGCACCTGCCGTTTCGTGTCCTTGTTGATATAACCCAGGCTGCTGTCAGCCTTGGTGCCGATCACGTAAGGCAAGGGTGAAACCAGAACGCTCTTGGCGGTATGGACACTGCGCCCCGAGTCCTGCGCAAAACCTTCTCCGTAAAAGGTCAGACGATAGGTAGATGCGCCATACTGGCCGAGATTAAGATCGAAACTGACCTTACCTTCGGCATCTGTTTGCGCCGTACCAACCGGCTGTTCGAATGTTGTATCGCTGCGGCGCGCGTCAAAAAAATTGTAATCGGAAAAATCCTTGAACGTAAAACTGCCGGGCGCCATGCCGACCCGTGCCACGACGCGATGATCAACCGCCGGTGCGCCGTATAAATGCTCAAGCGTCACCATTGCCTTAAGTCCCTCCGGCGACACCCAGCCGCGCGGCAAAGGCTTACTGAAAGCCGAAGCAATTTTCATCGTATCCGGCAGAAATTCTTCAACACGCAGCGCTGTGCTGCCTAATTGCGTGCCAAGCGTGTCACCCGCTGCGATAAAAAGCCGTATATTATATACGCCCGTGGGCGAAGTATCTTTGGTCGCCATCTGGTACTCAACCAGACCGGCAGCGTTCAGCTTGACAACATTCCTGTCGATCACCCGACCACGCGGATTGGTGACTTCAAGCCGCAGCGGCAGGCCGGACAAATCCGGCGCCCAGTCGCCTTGCTTGACGATGATGCCGATATGCGCCGTTTCACCGGGACGATAGATACCACGATCCGAGAACAGGTACGCCTTTAACCCGTCTTCACTTGCATGGACGCCGTCGGTTTCAAATCTGGAATAATCGAGCGTCCGGTCGCCGCGTTCATAAGGCATGAAAGCAAGATCGCCATCGTCTTGGATGACATAAGCAACAGGCCGTTTTTCATTGGCGTAGCCGTCAAGACTGGGGATATCGGCATGACCTTGCGAGTCTGTTTTAACCTTGAGAATCGACAATCCATTTGCGCCGATAACCTCAAGAACCGCTCCGGACACCGGCAATCCTGTCAATACCGATTGCACAAAAGCCGTATGCGACCGGTCGCGATTGGTTTTCACCACCAACCCCAGATCAGACAACAACACAAAGCGTCGGTCTGTGGCGACCACAACCTCCTGACCCTTTTTATCTTTGCCGACAGCCTCAATCGTGATGAAGAACAGTCCCTTCCCATTCGGTTTGCCCTTGAAAAATCCGCTTTTACCGTCAGTCACCGCTGTCAGGAAAGGCGCGAAGTCAAACGCCGTGAATTGCGGTTGGCGTGGATTGTCATTCGGAAGCGTAACTTCCTGCGTAAAAACTTCGCTCAGGTTATCCTGACTGAAATTCCCGTAGGAAAAATTCGGATCTGAAAAAGCGCCCTCGGTCTGGCTGACCAAATGGCCAATATCGCGCGTCAACACCCGGTGCAGTTTAAAACGCAGCTTCCCGGCGCCAAGCGCATATACCGAGACCTTTTTCTCGCCCCCCAGTGCCAGCAACGCGCCGTCGCTGAGCAACCTGACCTCCTTGGCAAAATCAGGAACCAGAACGGTATTGTCCTGATCCGAACCCATAATATATCCGCCCTGCGCCTCCATTCCCTTGCCGACGCGCACATGCAGCCAACGCCCAGGCTCCGCCGTCAGTTTAACGCTGTGCAAAGTCGCATAGTCATCCGCGGTGGGATTGAGCGCGAATTTGACGTCGGGCGCAGCCGCCAGAACGGCGTCAGTGACTTCGATTGCACTTGACCAGGCATAGTCTTTCTTCGGCGAATAAGCCTCCGACGCCATGGGCTTATCCTTCGGCAAGGCACGTATTTGCAATGACTTCGCGAGCGCATCACGTGTCACCGGAACGTTGGTGGTGATCACGATCACCTGTTCCGGTTCGTAACGATCATTCTTCACAATCTTCATTTCAACGGTGGAGATTTTGGCAAAGCTGGAACGGCTGGGAATCCGCACCGATTCCTCCATCTGCACGCCTTTGGACTTTTCCAGCTTCTTACCACCCGCAACGGCCTCAAGACCCGGCAATATTCTAACTCTTACGAAACGATCACGATCAGGCAGAACATGCATGGGGGTTGTGACTTGCGCTTCTAATCTCTCGGCATCGAGTTTAAATTCAAACGGCAGATTTTCGGCGGCGGCAATGATTTTGCGCTGGTTTGGCGCGGCACCCTCCGTCAACTCCTCAAGCGTAAAGGTCACATGCTGCCGCAAAGCCTCGGCAGCAACTGGCGTGTTGAAGCGCAACGTGGTCGCAACGCCGCGTTTGGTGACATCGTTCGGATCCTGAAAAAACGTCATCGACGGTATTTGCGGCGTCAACGCGTCGGTCGTAAAATTATAGGTATTGCTTAACAACTGCACATGTCCCGGAAATAATTCCGCGCCGAATTGTGCCTGAAATTCCTGCCCGGCTGGCCAGGGTTTCTGCGGACGGAATGTAAGCGTGTAATCGTCTTGCCAGCGCCAGGTTCCCGCCATATCCGGCGTCAGGGTGACGCCCGCCAATTGCCGCTTCCCCGCCAGATGCAGCTTACGATCCGGACGCGTACAATTCACCCGCGACTGCCGGACACTCTTGCCGTTCACAACGATAGTTTCATGGCTGGTGGTCTGGACGCAGAAAGAAATCGACATTGGCCCGCGATGGCTTAGTCCCGGAGTCACGCTTTGATAGGGATCAAGCGACAGGGAGATTTTATCAGGTAGAGTTCCCGTGACCGGGCCGGAAACCTGATTGGCGGTGGCGGGAACTGGATCAGCAGCAGCCGGATTGGCCATCATCACCATCACCACTGCCGCAAGAGCCAACCCGTACCGCATCGCCGTATCCTTAAAGTCGCCTGTATTTTTATTCCGGAAGAGCCGGATTTCCCGAACCGGAATTTATCACCGATTCTGCGGCATCAACAAGGCAAGCTCTGGGCAAGCCCATGTTTCGTTTCTCTGCGCTAGCTTTACCTTTGATGTACGTTACAATGCCCTCGTTATGTCTGGAGCTGTCGCCCCAATGCTTTCTCATTCCTGCCACAAACGCCTGTGGCTCATTATCGGCATCGCGCTTGGCCTGCTGGTCATCTTGACGCTGGTGACGCCATGGCAACGTTTGGCCGAAAATATGCTGCGTGCCGGCCTGGAAGCGCAGGGATTGGGGCAAGCCCGTTTAACGGTTGACAGTCTTGGCTTCGACAGCATCAGAATACGGAACCTCGCCCTTGGCTCGGATGGATCGATTATTCTGCCCGAAGCCACAATTGGCTATTCGCTGAGTGATCTGTGGCAGGGGCAGGTGCAAAGCCTGCGCCTTGACGGGTTGGAATTGGCCGCCACCCGGCAGGAAGGGAACTGGCGGTTTGACGGGGTTACCCCCGGAAATAGCAGCACGAAATCCGCCGGATTTGCCTTCCCGGTCACGGCGGAACAGATCGCCGCAGTTCCCCTCGCCGATGTTGCCTTGACCCACGGCACGTTAAAATTGACAGCTCCAGCCTGGTCTTTGACATTGCCGCTCGGCCTCACATGGCAAAAGCAGCCAGCGCCACAACTGAAGGCTCAGGGAGAGAACACAGTCCTGAAAATTGGCGCGCTGACGGGAACGTCCGCATCAATGCGTGCAGCACTTAACTTTGACTCGAACCAAGCACAATGGCGGGGAGGTTGGCAGATCGAAAGGTTCACCCTGCAAGGCACGCCCATGGATGTTCCGGATCTGACCGGATCCGGAACCATCGGCATTAATGCCGACAGCCTCAAACTCGATGGGCATTTCATTGATCCCGGAAAGATTTGGGACATAACTTTTAAGATGAACATTAATTTTGCGAAGCCCGATATGTCGCGCCTGACCCTCACGCGGTGCAGCCTGCCTTGGAACGGCGGCACGATCAGCCTGCGGGATATTGTCATACCTTTGACAGGTAAAGCGGATATTGTCGCCCCCCTGACGATCAAGGGAGTATCCATCGATGCCTTGATGCAGCAATTGACGGGCAAACGTGCCACGGCGCAGGGAGCCGTCTCCGGAACAATACCCGTCATTATCAAAGCCAACGGCACGATTCAGGTCGACGGGGGGAATTTGACGGCAGAAAAACCAGGGGTCATCGCCATCGATCCCGACGCCATCCCCGGCGATAATGACCAAATCGCGCTGGTGCGCGATGTGTTGAAAAATTTGCATTACACTTTGTTGTCGATTGGCATCGACAGCGGCACGGACAACAAACTGGCGGTCAGTTTGACGGTGGAGGGAAAAAATCCCGACGCTTATCAGGGACGCCCGGTAAAATTACGGGTGCATCTGGGTGGAGATGTGTTAGAATTCGTGCAGCAGGGTTTGACGTCCCTCACCGACCCCAGGCAATTGTTGCGACAGGATGGCCCATGACAAAAAATAGAGCCGCACAACATTGGAGCGCATTCTCTCTCGCAGTACTGTTGAGCGCCGCCTGCACCCCCACTGTGCAGCTGCAAGCGCCGGAAAAACCGATCGAGATCAACCTGAACGTCAATATCGAGCAACGCATCAAGGTTGAGATCGCCAAGGACGTGCGGCAAGCGATGGCCAAAAACAAGAGCATCTTTTAAGAGGCGCGGATGAAAAAATTTCTGACGATAGCGTTGACGGTTCTGACACTTGGTACCGTCTTCCCTGCTTGGGCGCTTGATTTACATGAGGCGCGGCGTTCCGGTCAGGTCGGAGAACAACGTGACGGCTACACAACCGCGTTGCAGGACAATGCGGCAGTCAACGCGCTGGTCGCTGACGTCAACGTTAAACGGCGTGCGGAATATACACGTATTGCCAAAGAAAAAGGCCAGGCCGCCGACGTCGTTGCCAAGGTCGCGGCAGAGCAGATTATCAGTGGCCTTGAACCCGGCGCGAAGTATCAGGATGCGTCAGGCGCGTGGAAGACACGGTAAACGCAGCGCGTTTACCGTACGGTCAAAGAAAAAGCCCGGAGATGATCCGGGCTTTTTCCAATTCAACAGCAGTGCACAACTTAATTGGTCGCGGCTGCCTTGAGCTTTGACAAAGCGCGAATCTTGACACGCACGCTGGCTGGCTTCGCCGCGGCGGGCATCATCTCGCCTGTGGCGGGGTTGCGGATCATGGTTCCGGCCTTGCGGGCTGGAACCTTGCGGAGCGTGACCTTCAACAGGCCGGGCAGCGTAAATTCACCGATGCCGCGCGGATGGACAGAACCTTGCAGAACGTCTTCGAGCGTGGCCAGAACGCCTTGCGCGGCCTTGCGCGAAATTTCATTGCGTTCGGCGATCAAACCGACCAACGCAGACTTTGTCAGCTTTTCTTTGACCGGACGAACAGTGGCTTCAGCCTTCGCGGATTTCTTCGATGCCATGGTAGTCTCCTTGGGTTGAACGAACATTGAAAAACAGCAGGTGATTCTCAATGGAGCTATTGTTAGCCGCCTTAATGGCAAGGCTCAAGTGCTGAATCACAATAAAATGCACGGTTTTCATGCTATGCGCCATCTTCTCCACAGTTTTCTGCGCATAAAAACATGCGAATCGGCAATGCGCTGTGACAGAAAATAGATCAAACATGCAGTCTAAAGCGCCATGCTGCCTTCAATTTTTCGCAATTGGCGACGGCGATCACGATAGTCGGGCATCACCGATGCCAACAGGCACCAGAATTCCCCGCCATGATTTTTATGAACTATATGGCACAATTCATGCGCCACAACGTAATCCAGAAGCGGTAATGGAGTCATAATGAGTCGCCAGTTCAGCCGGATAATATCGCGCGCGCTGCAACTGCCCCAACGCCGTTGCGGATTGCTGATGGCCATGCGTCGGTAACGTACATTCAACCGGGTTGCCCACAGATCGAGCCGTCTCTGTAACTTTACCAGCGCGCGTTTCTTGAGCCACAACATTATTTCCAGCCGTACTTCTTGCGCCAGACTCTCCGCCGCCAGCCCTTCCCCATGCACATGCACACGGAATAACCGCGGCGCAAGACGGCAAGACGCGGCGGCATTAGCATCCTGAGTGACGCACAACAGGCAGGAATATCCGAGATAGGAAATGCGCGCACCATCCACAAATTGCGCGCCGACAGTGGGGCTTGCCTTATCCAGATGACGCGCAATCCACAGCGCATGGTTGTCGATGAAAGATTCAACCACACGGCGGCTGACGCGCGGCGGCGCCGCAACGCGGATCGTCTTGCCTTCGATGGACAATGACAGCGTACGCTTGCGGCGCGGGTTACGGACAATTTTATAAGGTACGTTCTGCAGGGTTCCGACCGTGCGTAATCCGGTTTCGTCACGGCGCGTTTTCGGACGCTGTGCGGCACGCAAAAAATCCGGTAAAAAATTCCAGTCTGTCGCCTGCCATAATGCCGGAGTTGTCTTGGCCACGCTCACATGACTCCGCTAGCCGGCTTCCGGTCGAGGGCAGCCCTCCATCTGGAGAATATAATAGCCTGTGGCGGCAATGGCCTGTTGCACCTTTGGTTCCGCAGATTCCGTATGACAAAACCGGCAGCGATTTTGTTTCAGAGCATTGCCGTCCTCTCCCACGGAAGCCAGCCATTCCTGCGCGTAACGCAACGCATCTTCCGCCGCAACACCCTGCGAAACCAGCACATCGAAATGCATCACCCGTCCCTGCCGCGACGGTGCATAAGTGTCATAAACATCGATTTGCATTGGACTCCCCTAGGTAAATGTTCAGAATCCGTCCTGGAGCAGCTTGACGAAGTCGGCCAATCCAATCTGGCGACGGCGACGCAAACGCTCACTGTTCAGAATTGCATGCACTTTGGCAACGCTATCGTCGAGATCGCGGTTGACGAGGACATAGTCATATTCAGCCCAGTGACTCATTTCATCGGCGGCCTTGGCCATACGGAGTGAAATTTCATCCGCCGTATCCTGCGCACGCATATGGATACGCCGTTCCAGCTCGCGCCATGACGGCGGCAGAATGAAGATGCTCACAAGATCGTCACGGGCTTTTTCCGCCAGTTGCTGCGTCCCCTGCCAATCAATATCAAACATCACATCGTGCCCGGCGGCCAGGTTCTGCTCTACCGCCGCACGGGGCGTGCCGTAATAATTGCCGAAAACCTTTGCATACTCCAACAACTCGCCACGATTGACCATGAGGTTGAAAGCCGTCGGATCGGAGAAGAAATAATGCGTGCCATGCATTTCTCCGGGGCGTCGCTGCCGCGTCGTGACAGAAATCGATAGTGCCAAATTGCGGTCACGCTCCAGCAAACGGCGCGATATAGTCGTCTTCCCGGCGCCGGACGGCGAGGACAGCACAAGCATCAGGCCGCGACGCCGGATTTCATTCATTGCATATTGGTCTGACATCTGGGCTATAATCTGCATATGAATCGTGCCCTGTTATAACGCTGTTTCGGCCTCATGCACAACCCACGACACATTGCCATCACCGGAGCCTCCAGCGGCATCGGGGCTGCCCTTGCCGAGCTTTATGCCGCTCCCGGAATTACCCTGTCCTTGCAGGGTCGCAATGCTGCCCGCTTGGCAGCCATCGCCGCAGCAGCGCAAGCCAAAGGTGCTGTTGTCGCGACCGGCCTTGTTGACGTCACGGATCGCGCTGCGCTTGAAGAATGGCTCCTGGCGCGCGATATGGCGCTGCCTGTGGATCTGTTGATCGCCAATGCCGGGATCTCGGGGGGAACCGCCTCCGGCGGCGAAAGTCCCGAGCAGACACGGCGGATTTTCGCGACCAATGTCGATGGGGTCTTTAACACCATCCACGCCCTGCTCCCCGCCATGACGGCACGACGGCGCGGGCAGATTGCATTGATGGCCTCTCTGGCCGGGTTTCGTGGACTGCCGGGCGCGCCAGCCTATTCCGCCAGCAAGGCCACTGTCCGTATTTATGGCGAGGCTTTGCGCGGTGACATAGCTCCACATGGGATTGAAGTTAACGTAATATGTCCCGGATACGTGACCACACCGATGACGGCGATCAATCAGTTCACCATGCCCTTCCTGATGTCGGCCGAGAAAGCCGCAAAAATTATCCGCGACGGGTTGACGCGCAACAAATCCCGCATCGCCTTTCCTTTCCCAACATACCTTGCGGTCTGGCTGCTGGCGGCCCTGCCGCCTTGTCTGACCGATTGGATCGTGGCACGGTTACCAAAGAAATAGAAAAGATGCTGCCGGCTCACCACAATCCATGACACTTCAAGCGCTCCTCAAGACCATAAGCCAATGCCGGGAATGTGCCGCAAAGCTGCCCTACGCCCCACGTCCGTTCTTGCGCGCCGGTAGTACAAAAGCGCGGCTGCTGATTATCGGTCAGGCTCCGGGATTAAAGGTGCATCAGACCGGAATTCCCTGGAACGATCCTTCAGGTGATCGTTTGCGTCTCTGGCTTAATCTGACACCCGAACAATTCTATGATGAAAGCAATGTGGCCATTATGCCGATGGGTTTCTGCTATCCGGGTAAAGGCACATCCGGCGATCTGCCGCCCCGTCCGGAATGCGCCCCACTGTGGCATGAGAAAATCCTGCACTACCTGCCGAACATCAAATTGACTTTGCTGATCGGTCAGTATGCCCAAGCGCGTTATCTTGCTGACCGTCGCAAGGCTACACTGACCGAAACCGTCAAGGCATGGCGCGAATATACCGGCGACGGCTATTTGCCGCTGGTGCATCCGTCGCCGCGCAACGGCATCTGGCTACGCAAAAATCCGTGGTTTGAAAAAGACATAGTGCCCTATTTGCAAAAGAACGTCGCTGTAACCCTCCTGCCCCCAAAAACTAGGAACCAGGCATGACGCAAGATATATTGGGATACATTCCGGCCATCATTTTCCCACTGGCGACCCTCCTCCAACTGCTCAAAATCCTGCGTGACAAAGATGTTGGCGGCGTCAGCGCCGTGAGCTGGTTTCTGTTCGGTGTCGCCAATCTGGCACTCTATGGCTATGTAGGGAAATATGATGAATTGCAGGCAGTTTCGAGCATGTTGGTGACCGGAGCGCTTAACCTGGTCATTGCCCTGATGGTTATCATCACCCGAGCGGCGCCGCAGCGCCCTGCGCCGTAACAGTATCGGAACAGATGACGGCACCTCTTGCGCCCGGCAAGCATCCCGTTTATAAACCGGCCAATTCTTGATCCATCTGGAGTATAAAAATTATGGCCGTTGAACGCACTTTCTCTATTCTGAAGCCCGATGCCACCCGCCGCAACCTTACGGGTAAAATTAATGCCAAGCTCGAAGATGCCGGGTTACGGATTGTGGCACAGAAACGCATCCAGATGACGCGCGTCCAGGCCGAAGCATTCTACGGTGTCCATAAAGCGCGTCCCTTTTTCAACGATTTGTGCACCTTTATGACTTCCGGCCCTGTGGTCGTGCAGGTTCTGGAAGGTGATAACGCCGTCAGCAGGAACCGTGAAATCATGGGCGCGACCAACCCGGCCAACGCGGCTCCCGGCACAATCCGCAAGGAATTTGCCGAGAACATCGAGGCCAATTCCGTTCACGGATCGGACAGCGCCGAGAACGCCGCCATCGAAATTGCCTATTTCTTCAGCGGCAGTGAAGTCGTCGGCTAACGCTTATAAATCCTTAAATGTAATATAAGAACAGCCACATGCCGATCAGCACCGCGGCCGTCGCGATGCCGACATAGGTGATGGCACGGGTAAATTGATGCCATGCTGTGACATGGTGCGCTCCCAATTCCCGGATGGTCGAACTCAGATCGGTAGATTTTTCGCTATTGTTTGACACGGCGTGATCTCCTCAGAAGCTGTTGGAAACTAAGCGGAACGCACGGCTTGTGCAAGGCCGTCGTCAGGATTGAGAATGACGCCAGCCTGCGTCGTATGGCCGGTTATTTCAACGCGGTCACCCACGATCCGCACCCGGCCTTCAGCGATCAAACGCACGGCATAGGGATAGGCGCGATGTTCCGCCAACAAAACCCGGGCGGCCAGTCTATCGGCATCATCGCCCGGCAAAACAGGCACCGCTGCCTGTAAAATAACCGGCCCGGCATCAACATCGGGGCAGACATAATGCACCGTGCACCCCGTAAAACGGACGCCCGCCGCTAAGGCGCGCGCATGGGTATCAACACCAGGAAATGATGGCAGCAGTGAAGGATGAATATTCACCATCCGGTCGCGCCAGCGTGCGACGAACCAGGGCGTCAGGACGCGCATAAACCCAGCCAGACAAACCAGTTCCACGCCCGCCGCCAGCAAGTGTCGATCCAATTCAACTTCAAAAGCTTCGCGATCAGGATAGTCGCGGTGATTGATCGTGATCGAGGGAATCTGTGCCGCCGCTGCCCGCTCCAGCCCTTGCACCCCCGGCTTGTTGGACGCCACGGTCACAATCCGTGCCGGGAACTCCGGCAGAGCGCAGGCATCAATCAAGGCCTGCAAATTCGAACCGCGTCCCGAGATCAGCACACCCAGTTTAAGGGGCTTATGCATGCCAAACCTTGTCCCATCCTTGAATCATTACCCGATGTTCGGACAGGTTCTTCTCGACTTCTCCAATGCGGAAGACCTTCTCGCCCGCGCCCTGCAAGGCCGCCACGATTCCGCCCACCTGATCCGACGCAACAATCGCAACCATGCCGATGCCGCAATTGAAGGTACGCGCCATTTCCGGCGGCGTGATTTTCCCCAATCCGGCAAGCCACCGGAAAACCGGCAGGATGTCCCAACTGGTCCCATCCAGCCACACCCCGAAACCCTCTGGCAGAGTGCGCGGGATATTTTCCGTCAAACCACCGCCGGTAATATGCGCCAGCGCCTTGATCCCCCCCGTTTTCAGCGCCGTGAGAACCGGTCGAACATAAATCCTTGTCGGCGTCAGCAGGGCCTGTGCCAGGCTTTGTTCCGGGGCAAAGGACGCCGCAGCTTTATAATCAAGCTCCGCCGCATCGACCAGATGCCGGACAAGTGAATAGCCGTTGCTATGTACGCCATTGGAGGCAATACCGAGCACGACATCGCCCGACTGAACATCCGGACGGGGCAAGACCTGATCGCGCTCCACCGCTCCCACCGCAAACCCGGCCAGATCGTAATGCCCAATATCATACATGCCCGGCATTTCGGCGGTTTCACCCCCGACCAGCGCACAACCGGCCTGTTTGCAGCCCTCCGCAATACCGGTGATCACGCGTGCGGCAACGTCATTTTCCAGCCTTCCGGTGGCAAAATAATCCAGAAAGAACAGCGGCTCTGCCCCTTGCACAACCAGATCGTTGACACACATGGCAACCAGGTCGATGCCAATCGTGTCATGCATTCCTGCCGTAACGGCGACTTTAAGCTTTGTGCCAACGCCATCGGTTGTGCTCACCAGCAGCGGGTCGCGGAAACCGGCGGCGCGTAAATCAAACAAAGCGCCAAAACCACCCAAGCCAGCATCGGCGCCGCGCCGCGCTGTTGCCTTGGCCAAAGGTTTTATTTTCTCGACCAAGGCATTCCCGGCATCGATATTCACGCCGGCATCAGCATAGGTCGTGTTCGGCTTTAACTGGTTTGGCAACAACATAGGCCTGATCCTTAACTTTATAAGTAAGTCTAGTGTTCGTCAGGAAGGTTGGGTATAAAGTTCACTCATTCAAACTGCCATGCGAAGATACCCTTTATGCCGATTTTGACAATGGCTCCTCGTCTACTCCTCGTCGCTTTACTCTTCCTTAGCCCAACCGCCTGGGCACAACAAGATATACCGCTGACGTCCCCGGGAGCGCCAATACCGGCGGTGGCCGCACCTCCCCGCATCGCGACTGTATCCGAGGCCGAGACAGATATCTATATGGTTGAAAATACAGCCGTCGATGTTACAGCCAGCAGCGCCGCCGCAGCGCGTGACAAGGCTATTTTTGATGCCCAACGCGCCGCGCTGGGGCAATTGCTGACACGGCTGGGCGCGGATCAAGGTGTAGATCCTGGCAGCTTGTCTAACAGCAAACTGGCCGCGATGGTGCAGGACTTTGAGATTACGCAGGAAAAAGCCTCAACGGTGCGTTACATCGCCACGCTCAACGTACGTTTCAAACCAAATGCCGTGCAGAATTTTTTAGGCAGTTCCGGCGTCAATTATACCACCACCCCCAGTAAACCCGTGGTTATCCTGCCGGTCAGCACCAGCAACGGCCGCGCCGTCCTATGGGAAGAGCGCACGGCATGGCGCACGGCTTGTGAAGCTCTGGCACGGCCTGATCCTATTCTGCCCATTCTGGTCCCGTCGGGTGACCTTAAGGATATCAGTGTCATACGAGCTAACGATGCATTGACAGGCGATGACGGTGCACTCAATGCCGTTGTCGCCAATTACGCTGCGGGTACAGTCGTCGTCGCACATATCGCGGTCGAAACTGAAAAATTGAACCCCGCGCGTTCTCTTGCCGTCTCCGTCAGTCGTTACGATGATATCGGGCAACGTTTGGGTTCCGACCTGTTGAACATTCCGCCCGCAGCAACGCTGGAAGCACAGTTAGCCGCCGCCGCACAGGCTGTCGAGAAATTGATCAGAAAATATTGGCGGGAAAGCAATGGCCTGGATCGCACGGCAAACAGTGAACTTGATGCCGTCGTGCCCCAGAGTTATACCGGCACAATCCAGACCGGATCGCAAACGTCTTTGCCCGTCGAAGCGGCAATTTCCGGGCTGAATGAACTGACCTTGCTGCGTAAGAAGCTCAGCCGTGTCACCCCAATCCATACAACGGAGGTTGTCAGCCTGATGCAAGGGGTGGTCAATCTACGTCTGGGGTTTAATGGCGACATCATCGGGTTACAGCAGGCTTTGGCGGGACAAGGTCTCACGCTTGAGCAGTTGCCATCCGGGTACTGGCACCTACGGAGTCACTAATCATGATCCCCGCATATCAACAATTTCGCTTCTGGTTGATTGCGACCGGAATATTCATGTTTCTGGTCTGGTTGTTACGACCGATGCTGCTGCCCTTTGTGGCAGGGCTGGCCATTGCCTATTTTCTTAACCCGGTCGTCAAACTTCTGGGTAGCGGAGGCCTTGCCCGCCCGGCTGGTGCTGCGATGGTTCTGCTTGGCTTCATTATCCTCGTCGTCGCCATTATGTTCTTGATTGTGCCTCTGTTTGAAAGTCAGGTCACAGCATTGATCCATGCCATCCCCGGTTATGCCGACCGGTTGCAACAGGACATCTTGCCCAAATTCAACACGTTGCTCGAGAAACTCTCCCCTGAGGATCGTGAAAAATTGCGTCTCGCCGCCGGTGAGCATCTGGGCGATGCCATCAACTGGGTCGGCAAATTCCTGAAGCACATTTTGTCAGGCGGCTTTGCCTTGCTGGATATTCTCACGCTGGTCTTCATCACACCGCTGGTGGCGTTTTATCTGCTCCGCGACTGGGAGCATATGACACGAACCATTGATCAGGCATTGCCCCGGCGTTATTATGACACCATTCGCGCACAATTGCGGCAGATCGATACGACTCTGGCCGGTTTCGTGCGGGGACAAGCCCTGGTTTGCGTCACGCTCGGCGTCTATTATGCCTCCGCCCTGTCATTGACCGGACTGAATTTCGGTGTGGCGATAGGTCTGACCACCGGCCTCCTGTCATTCATTCCTTATGCGGGAACAACTTTCGGCTGGGCGGCCAGCCTCTTGCTCGCGGCAATGCAGTTTGGTGACCTCCAACATCTAGGTATGATTGTGATCGTTTTTGCAATCGGTCAGATTATTGAGAGCTATTTTCTGACCCCAAAGTTGGTGGGTGACAGGGTGGGGCTGCACCCGGTCTGGATTTTGTTCGCTTTACTCGCCGGAGCCAGTCTGCTGGGTTTCACAGGCATGCTGATTGCTGTGCCGGTCGCGGCCATCATCGGCGTCCTAACACGCTTTGGATTGCAGCAGTATCGTAACAGCAAATATTATCAGGATATTCCCGGAACGGGGTCGGAATGACAGCGCAGCTGGCGCTCGCCCTGCCCTTCCGTACCGCCATGGGCGCGGAAGACTTTATCGTCACAGAAAGCAATCGTAAGGCGGTCGGCATGATCGATGGCTGGCCAACATGGCCGGCGCGCATCATGACCGTGCATGGTGCCTCAGGCGCCGGAAAAACGCATCTGGCGCAGGTATGGGCGGGCATGAGTAACGCCGCCCGCACCGACGGCACGGATATCGCCGAGAATCTTGAGGCATTGCTCCATGCCAAAACATTGATCATCGACAATATCGATGCCGTTGCCGGAAACGACGCCCGCGAACAGGCATTGTTCCATTTGTGTAATCACATCCAACAGAACGGCTTTATGCTTTTGACCGCTGCCGCACCTCCGGCGCATTTAGGCATTCGTTTACCCGATTTACGGTCACGCCTTTGTTCCTATCCCGATGCCGCGCTCCTGCCGCCCGACGATACCTTGCTGGCGGCCCTTCTGATCAAGCAGTTCAGCGACCGCCAGCTACGCGTGGGGCAGGATGTCATAGATTTTTTGTTGCCACGCATCGAACGTAGCGCCGCAGCCGTGGCACAAATTGTGACCCGGCTTGACGCGGTGGCACTGGAACGCCAAAGCCGCGTGACCGTGCCTCTGGCGCGCGAAGTTCTCTCCAAAGACTAAGGGCAGGCGCGGCGGCGCTCTGAGATTGATCGGAGGGTTACCCCACGGTGTAGATGACTTTCCGACCAGAACTTCTGACAACCAGTGCTGGCTGCTGCAGAATGTGCTCAAGAAGATTCCCTACGGCTTCCCCTCTTCCGCCTCGCCCTTCTCCTACCACCGGCGTGGTTGTCGCCGGTTCACAGACATCGGGCAATCTGGCACGCCACTTATCTCCACCCGCATCTAGCTTGGAGGGTCCGGTGAATTGCACAACACCACCAGAACCAATATCCCGCTGCAGCGCGACGAGTGCCGCAGCAGCGCCGAAGTGCCTGGCAAATCCACGATATTTGTCTGCAATAATCTTTAGTGGAGCGTTGTTTTCCTGAGTGGTGGGGGATGTCATGGCAATTCCTCCAAAATGTACATTATGTTGCAATTTTTATATTGTTACAGAACTATATTGGTGATGCCGGGATGAGAGCACAGAAATACAGATCGTGCACCCCCTCTCCATTATGGTCAAAATCCGTTTTATAAATCCAGTCTAAAGTAAATTGTGGCGTCGCGTTATCACCAGAATCTAGTGTAACACCAGCCAGAAGCCGAACATAATCAACACCAGAAATCCCAACGCGACCCAGGTCAAATATTTTTCGATAAAAACCTGGATTGGTGCACCGAATTTCATGACCAACGCCGCCACAATGAAAAAGCGTAGCCCGCGCGTTACGATGGAGGCCAGCACGAAAGGCAAAAGCGGGAAGTGCGCGACCCCCGATGCGATTGTCACCAGTTTATAGGGAATGGGCGTCAATCCCTTGGCCAGAATGATCCATACTCCCCACTCGTTAAATCCTTGGTGGAATCTATCAAACGCTTCCTGCATGCGATATGTGTCAACGACCCACTGCCCGACTGTTTCAAACAGCAACGCGCCAATGGCATAGCCTAGCAAGCCACCCAGAACAGACCCCAGCGTACATATAGCCGCCAGCCGCAGCGCCTGATCCCGCCGCGCGATGCACATCGGAAGCAGAAGAGCGTCGGGCGGCAACGGAAACACCGAACTTTCGGCAAAGGCAACAGCAAACAATATCCAACGTGCCCTAGCCTTTTCTGACTGGCGCAGCGCCCAGTCATAGGCGGAACGGATAAGCTTCATATCTGTGGTTCCATCAAGCGCTACTTCGAACCAATTTCATGATAGGTACCGCCTGACCAGCGATACATAGCAAACTGTGGATTCTTGATATCGCCTTTCGCATCAAAATTTATATTTCCCAGCACAGTTGAAAACCCTCCGTCCCGGATCGCTTTGGCAAGCGCGGCACCTTTCGGCACGCCGGCCTTGGCCATTGCCTGCGTCAGAACCTGTATCGCAGCATAACTTTGCAACGTAAAACCGCCGGGCTCAAAACCGCTCGCGCGGATCTTTGCCACGGCGTCCTTGGCCTCGAGATTCTTGCGCGGGTCGGGCGTAAAGATCATCAAGGTACCCTCGCCTGCCTGTCCGGCAATAGACCAGAATTCGCTGATGGCGATTCCATCGCTGCCGATCAAAGTAATGTTCAACCCGCGATCGCGAATCTGTCGTACCAGCAACCCGGCTTCAGAGTGATAACCGCCAAAAAACACGGCATCGACGCCGGCCTGCTTGAATCGTGCAATCAGGGCACCAAAATCACGTTCGCCGCGGTTGATGGCATCATACATGACTTCTTTACCGCCTGCGGCATTAAATGCTTTTTTCATCTCATCCGCAATCCCATGACCATAGGCGGTCTTGTCATGCAAGATGGCAATCTTTTTACCGGTAAAGTTCTGGGCAACATATTTCCCAACAGCGCCGCCTTGCTGATCATCACGCGCGCAAACGCGAAAGACATTGTCCAGCTTCGCATCGGTTAAGGCCGGGTTGGTGGATGACGGAGAAATCATGACCAGACCTTCTTCATGCAGAATTGGCGCAGCGGGAATGGCCACCCCGGAACACATAGGGCCGATGACAGCATCAACATGGGCGCCCCCGAGCTGATTGGCGATAGCCACCCCTTGCTTGGGTTCACAGGAATCGTCCTTATAGATAACTTTCAGCTTCTGCCCCAACACGCCGCCAGAAGCATTCACAGCATCCACAGCGGCATCAATGCCGCGCCGCATCTGTTCGCCAAGTTCAGCGTCTTGTCCGGTAATCGGCCCCATAGCGGCGATCATGATGTCGGCACGCACCGGTACGGCCGCCAGCAACAGCACGCTCAAGACAGATAAAACATAGTTCCGCATCACTTTTACTCCTTCACTTCCCTATATTTGCCGTCATGCCAGCGATATAGCACATAGCCCGAACCTTTGGCATCGCCCTTCGCATCAAAAGCCAGAGACCCCAGCACAGTATCAACCTGCGTCGCCCGCAAGGCTTGCGCCACAGCCGCAGTGTCTTCCGCCTTTCCAGCGGTCGCCAACGCTTTGGTCAAGGCCTGAAACGCCGCATAGGTGTAGAGTGTATAGCCTTCCGGTTCATAATTTTCTTTACGGAATGACTCTACAATAGTCTGGGCGGCAGGAATGTGACGCGGATCGGGACCGAACGTCATCATCGTTCCCGCGCCGGCGCTTCCGGCTATGGACCAGAATTCATCAGTGACCAGCGCATCGCCACCGAAAATCTTCACCTGCCCCCCCTGCTCCGCCAGTTGCCGCGCGATCAGGCCGGTTTCGGTATGGTAGCCCCCAACAAACACAACCTGTGCGCCCGCCTGTTTCAGGTTAGTGACCAGCGCACGGTAGTCGCGCTCTCCCGCCGTGAAGGATTCAAACATGATTTCAGTTATGCCCCCCGCGTTCAGAATGCGTTTGACCTCATCGGCCAGGCCTCGCCCATAGGCTGATTTATCATTCAGCAGCGCGATCTTGTCTTTGTTATGATGTGCAAGAAGATAATTACCGATCACCGCACCTTGCCGATCGTCACGACCACAGACACGGAAAATATAAGTCTGTGCCTCATCCGTTAATTTCGGATTGGTCGCGCCCGGAGAAATCAGCAGCACGTTATTTTCCATAAAAACTTTCGACGCCGGAATTGCGGATCCGGAGCAATAATGCCCGATGACATATTTAACGCCCTGCGCCACCATCTGGTTCGCGACCGCGACGGCCTGTTTAGGGTCGCAAGCATCGTCGGCAATGTTCAGTTTGATATCACCCAGGTCTTTTGCCGCTTGCTGTGCCCCGCGTCGCATCTGTTCGCCGAACACGGCGTATTGTCCCGTCAAGGGAGCAATCAGGCCAATAGTTGTCTCGGCATGCCCAGCAAACGGCAACAAAGCGCAGACCAATGCCAGTAACCACTTATGCCGCATGTTTTCCTCCCTCTAGATACGCCGCACGCACTTCCGGATTGGCCAGAAGTTCCGCGCCGGTTCCCTGCATCGTGATACGCCCTGTAACCATAACATACCCTCTGTGCGCGAGTCGCAGCGCATGATGCGCGTTTTGCTCCACGAGGAAAATAGTCGTCCCTGATTCCAGATTAATTGTCCGCAAAATGGCAAAAATCTGTTTGACGATCAAAGGGGCGAGCCCAAGCGACGGCTCATCCAGCAGCAGCAGCCTGGGACGCGACATCAAGGCACGACCGATGGCCAGCATCTGCTGTTCGCCCCCCGAGAGCGTGCCCCCGCGCTGACTCGCCCGTTCCTTCAAACGGGGAAACAGGCCATAAACCTTTTCCAGGTCAGTGGCAAAATGTGCGGATTCGGTGGTTAAAGCCCCAAGTTGCAGGTTTTCATAGACGCTCATGCGCCCGAAAATACGCCGCCCTTCCGGAGCCTGGGCAATCCCAAGTCGCACAATCTCATGTGTTGGCAGATGGGTTATATTCTTCCCCATAAAGGTTGCGCTGCCCGACTGCGCACGCGGATTGCCGCAGATAGTATTGAGCAACGTCGACTTACCTGCGCCATTGGCACCGATCAGCGTAACAATCTCGCCCGCACGAACTTCCAGACTGATCCCGCTCAAAGCCGTGATAGCTCCATAACAGGCCGTGACTTGATCCAGACGCAGCATGGGCTCGGTTGGTGTTTCTATCATGCTGCGGATTCCTCTTCGCCAAGATAGGCACGCACAACATCGGGGTTCGCGCGAATCTCAGCAGGCATCCCCCCAGCGATTTTCCGACCATAATCCAGCACATGAATATAATCGGAAATTTCCATCACCACGCGCATATCATGCTCGATCAAGAGGATTGCGCAGTGTCTTTCGTCCCTGATGCGGGTCAGAAGCATCCCCAATTCAGCAGATTCACGTGGATTCAGCCCAGCCGCAGGCTCATCAAGGCAAAGCAGACGCGGTCGCGTACACATGGCACGGGCAATCTCCAACCGTCTCTGCTTGCCATACGGCAACTCGGCGGCAACGCGATCCGCATCGTCCAGCATATCGACGCGCTGCAACCATGCGCTGGCCAGTTCCAAAGCCGTTTGCGCCGCGCGCCGGTACCTTCCAAGCCGCAACAAGCCCGCGACGCTGTAAGGCGCAGCCTGCATCAAGGCCAGATGCTGCGCCACCAGCAGGTTTTCCAGCGCCGTCATGCCCCCGAACAAACGAATATTCTGGAACGTACGCGCAATACCCGCACGGCGCGTGATTTCATGCACCGGCAGTACTTCAAGGTTTAAATTCCGGGTGCCGTCATGCAGGATAATTTCCCCACCGCTGGGGCGATAAAATCCGGTTATGCAGTTAAAAAGGGTTGTCTTGCCCGCGCCATTCGGGCCGATCACCGCCGTAATCTCTCCCTCACGCGCGACCATGTCGACTTTATCGACGGCCAGAAGGCCACCAAACCGCATGGTTAAGCCCGTAATCTCAAGTAAAACATTGTCTTGGGTGGCCTTGGGCTCTGTCACGTCCGCTCACGATAAAGCAACGGGGGAAAACGGAATACGCCCCACAGGGAACGCAATCACCCAGGATGATGCAATATTTTTCCCCCGACAGCAAAAAGTTTGATTCAGCCCTTGATTCTTCTCCCTCAACCAGATAACTGTCCGTGCCTAAACAAAAATTGGCCCTATGTCCCCTTCGTCTAGAGGCCCAGGACATCGCCCTTTCACGGCGGTAACACGGGTTCGAATCCCGTAGGGGACGCCAATTATTTCAATGACTTAGCTGGTGTGCGGTGGTGCCTTTTGGGTTTTTGCCTAACTTTTGCCTAATAAGCGGTGCTGAAACGGCCTGATATTACAGCGACTCGCCACAAATTGTCGCCACGCTGCTACCAATCCTTTTCAATCGCGCCATAGCGTCGGGCAAGGCGGGAATAAAACTGGTCATCGATCCAGCAAATTTCTTCAATCAACCGCTCCCGCGTAGCCTTATGCATACGTTTTTTCCTTTCGTCGCCAAATAGCCTTGCTTCCAGCTTGTGCCCCCGCCGGATCAAGCGGCCCAACCTGCATTCGCTTTGGCTGGGATAGACAAGCCGCAATGACTGGCGGCAACACCATCGTTCGTCATGAAGGTAGAGTTTGGCGACGCGACGATGACAATGGGAACATGAAAACCACACGCGCTGCCCGCCATAATGGCAAGCCGTGCGTTCCAGACTGATACTTTGGGAAATATCCTGCCATTCTGCGACACTAGACGGCCTAAACCGATAGCGAAACTCAATGACATCAAGGCTGGGGACATAGACGGTAATCGAGGCGGTTATCGCGCCATCGTTGCGCCAGCTAACGGTTTCATATCTGCCGGGAACAAGCATCCCCTCCCGCGCCAGCCAGCGAATATCAATTTCCCGGTGGTTTTCAGTCTTTCCATGCCGTGCTGGCCTCCCAGCACCGTATCTATGCCCGCCCCTCATTGCGCTCCACAGAAAACGAAATCATTAGCAAATCCAATAACACACATTGAAAGGATTGGCATTTGTAAAGACTCGCATCGTGCGGATGCCTGCCGCCGACATGGACACGTTGCAGCACAGATGCCCGGATCGGTTCCTGAATGGCTTCACGGATTAAGTATGGAACCTGTCCGCTTTTTAGGCGGATAGGAGCATAAGAAGCAATTCAAAAGCGCGGGAAATATGCATAGCCCCAACACATCACGGCAACGGTCACCCGCCAGACCCCTTGTATCCGGCAAATAGCGCTATGATCTTCACATCCAACGCCGTGGCGATTTGATCCAGAATGATAAGGCTGAGGTTTTTATACCCATTCTCGATTTCAGACAGGTAAGAACGATCTATACCCGCCTTGAAAGCAAGGTCTTCCTGCGATAGCGACAGGCCATTTCGCAGTTTTCTGATATTTGCGCCGACAACAGAGCATACATCCATACCCAAATTGTGGCTTTAAGCCCACAATTATTCTGTTGGCTTAAGCCTACAAAATGACATAAACTCTCCCAGAGCAATGCCCGTGACCGGCATTTTTCTTTTGGCAGGATGGGAGATGCCGATGCACCGGAGCCAATTCAAACGCCCCTCTTTTTCCTGGGCGGCAGTTATACTGCTTATTCTGATTACAGGTTGCGCCCGACAAAGCCAGAACACTTAGTGTCCGTTCCGAAACTTGTTGAATTGAATGAATCATTTGTGATTCATATATAGGCAGCCCGATAGGAGGGGCTGCTGATGTGGACACGAGAAAACCGCCCGCGCTACAACCGGGATAAGC